>JBFMGK010000078.1:0-4849 GCA_040752575.1 Candidatus Bipolaricaulota bacterium | reverse complement strand
ACAAGCTGCGACGCTACGCGATCGTCAACGTCGCAGATAAGCTGCGACGCTACGCGATGATCAACGTCGCAGACAAGCTGCGACGCTACGCGATCATGAACGTCGCAGACCAGCTGCGACGCTACGGGGTGAGGGCCGCCTATCCGCCGCAGGAGTCGCAACCGACGACGAGGATCTCGTGGGAGATCGAACTCGACGCGCCGTCGTCGTCGACGACGATCAGCGTGATCTGGGGCTTCCACCCGCTCCCGCCGGCGGTCGTGTACTCGTGCGACACCAGGACGCCGTCCCCCGTCGTCCCGTCGCCGAACGACCAGATGTAGTCGACGATCGTCCCGTCGGGGTCGCTCGATGCGCTGGCGTCGAACCAGACCGGCTGGTTCACGCCCGTCGCGTAGACGCTGGCCTCGAAGCGCGCGACCGGCGCGCGGTTCAGGGCTTCCACGGTACGGGTCCGAACGCCCTTCTTCCCGGAGCCGTCCGTCACCTCGAGGGTCACCGTGTAGACGCCCTTCTCGGCGTACGTGTGCGTCACGATCGAACCCGCCGCCGTCTCGCCGTCGCCGAAGTCCCAGGCGTACGCGACGATCGGGCCGTTGGGGCTCGACGACGCGCGGCCGTCGAACGACACGAGAAGCGGCGGGTAGTCGAACGGCGGCGTCGCGGTGAACTGAGCGATCGGCAGCTGCTCGAACAGGCACCCGGCCAGCGCAAGCAGCGAACCGACCATCACCGGGAACAGGACCCTCTGGATCTTGGACATCGTCTCAAGCGCTCCTCTCGCTGCGGTCGCTCGGCGCGCCGCCGTTCTCATCCTTGGGCTCATCGTCGTTCGTTTTCGCCCGGGACGCATTGCTGCTTTCGTCGGGTTTCTTCTCCTCCGCAGCCTCGCGCAACGAGTCGAGCCGCGCGGCGACGCGCGCGAAGACGGTTCCCTCGGGAAACGCTCCGTCGGGGCCGGCCTCGCCGGCCGGCATTCCGGAAAGGACTTCGAGGCCTTCCGCGATCGTCGAGACGGCGACGACGTGGAACTGACCTGCAGCCACCGCCTCGATGACGTCTTCGGACAGCATCAAGTGATCGAGGTTGGCCGCCGGCACGAGCACGCCTTGACGGCCGTCAAGCCCGCGCTCGCGGCACACGCTGAAGAACCCTTCGATCTTCTCGTTGATGCCGCCGATCGGCTGGATCTCGCCGCGCTGGTTCACCGAGCCGGTGACGGCGAACCCCTGTCGCAGCGGCACGTCGGACAGCGCCGACAACAGCGCGTAGAGCTCGGCGCTCGAGGCGCTGTCGCCGTCGATCATCGAGTAACTCTGCTCGAACGTCAGGTTCGCCGTGAACGACACGGGCTTCTCGCGCGCGAACTGCTCGCCGAGGAACCCCTTGAGGATCAGGATGCCCTTCGAGTGGGTATTCCCGCCGAGCTTGGCCTCGCGCTCGATGTCGACGACCCCGCCCTTCCCCGCGTGCACGGTCGCCGTGATGCGCGACGGCTTGCCGAACGCGTAGTCGCCGAGCTGCAGCACGGCGAGCCCGTTGAGTTGCCCGACGCGCTCGCCCTCGGTGTCGATCAGGAGCTGACCGCGGGCGATCATCTCGCGGATCTTCTCGTCGATCCTTGCGAGCCGATGATCCCGCTCGTCAACGGCGCGGCGCACGTGGGTTCCCGCGACGGAGTTCGCGCCGTCGACGCGCGCCCAGTACGAGGCCTCTTTGGCCATCGAGACGAGATGTCCGAACTGGCACGAGAGCTTCTTCTGGTCCCCCGCCAGCTCGACCGAGACCTCGACCATCTTGGCGACGCCCGACGGGTCGAACGCGAGGACCGTCGGATCCTCGGCGGCGCAGCCGGCGAGGAAGCGCGCGAACGCCTGCTCGTTCTCGGGCGTGCGTTCCATGTCGGAGTCGAAATCGACCTTGACGTTGAACAGCTTCGCGAAGTCCTCGTCATAGTGGTGCAGGAGTTCGTAGATCAGCGAGCTGCCGAGGATGATGAGCTTGATCCGGAAGGGGATGGGCTCGGGCCGCAGGCCCTCGGTTGTCGAGTACCCGAGCATCTGCCATGGATCCTCAATCTGGATCTCGCGGCGCTTGATTGCGATCTTCAGCGCCTCCCAACTGATGCCCAGACGAAAGAGGTTGTTGGCGCTCAACACGAGGTAGCCGCCGTTGGCGCGGTGCAGCGAACCGGGCTTGATCATCGTGAAGTCCGTGACGGCGACGCCCATCTGAACGCGCCGCTCGATCGAGCCGAACAGGTTCGGGTACGTCGCATTGTGCTCCACGACCACCGGCGCACCCCGCGTCGCGCAGTGATCGACGAGCAGGTTCACCGTGTAGCGCTTGAACGGATCCGACGCAGCCTGCGGCATGGGGAACGGCAGGACCTGCTTCTTCGCTCCGCTGTTCTGGAAGTCGTCGAGGTGATCGACGACATCCTTCTTGACCGCGTCGAGATAGGCCAGAACCCTAGGCAGGCCGTCGTAGCGCCCGCGCAAGGCCGCGAAGTGCGGCTCGACCATGAACAGGACCGCCTCTTTGGCCAGCGACTTGATCTCCTCCTCGCGCTGTTCGTCGAGTTGAGCGACGGCCTGGAGTTGCTCCTGGATCACGGCCTGCACTTCGCCCTGGCGCTCACGGATCGCGTCGCGCTTCTCTTTCGGAAGCGCGTCGTATTCCTCTTGGCTCAGCGGCTCGCCGTTCTCGTGCAGCGGCAGCGTGTTGATCCCAATCGGGGTCCGCTGGATGGCGAACCCCAGCTCGCGGCACTTCGTCTCCATCTCTTCGAAGAGAGTCGTCCGGCGCTCGCCGAAGCGCTCGTTGGTCTTCTTGGCGCGGGCTTTGAACTCGTCCGACTCGAGCAGGCGGGGGATCTCCCGCTGAAGGCGCTTGATCTGGGCTTCGAGGTCGGCGCGAAGCTGGCATCCCTTTCCGGCCGGTAGTTCGAGGCAACGCGGGCTATAGGGATTCTCGAAGTTGTGGACGTAACACAGATCGGGAGGCGACGCTTCGCTCGCGCTCGCCTGCCCAAGGTAATGCTCAACCGCCGACATCTTCCCGGTGCCGGGGTCGCCGGCGACGTAGATGTTGTAGCGGCTCTTGGCGTCGCGAATGCCGAGGCCGAGTTCGAGCGCGGCGACGGCGCGATCTTGGCCGATGATTCGATCGAGCGGCTTGAGGTCGGCGGTGGTCCGGAAGGCGAATGCCGAAGGGGCGCACGTGTAGCGCAAGGCTCGGCTGTCAAGTTCTTTGACCATGCGTTTCTCCATAGCCTAGGATTCTACCGAAGATGCGAAAACGTGGAAACCACTGGATCAGGGGACTTCTCGGAGTCGCTGCGGCGACCCTTGCGGTGTGGGGTTCTGCGCAGTCGACGTCCGTCTGGCCGCTCCTCGGCCCGTCGACGCCGGGCGGAGTCCGCGACGCCCTCGGCCGGTCGTTCGCCGCTGCGGAGAGGTCCATCGAAGTTCTTCTGTCCACCTTCGACGTTGCCGAGGGGTGGATCGTCGAAGCGCTCGGCGACGCGCGCGAGCGGGGAGTCCGCGTTCGCGTCATGCTGGACGGCAGCTCGTGGTCGCCGTCGATCACCGAGCGCAACCGGCCGGCGCTTGAGGCGCTTCTGGCGCGCGGAGTCGAGGCGCGGTTCGACGATATGGATACGACGACGCACGCCAAGCTCGCGATCGTCGATCGTGCGACGGTGATCCTCGGGTCGACGAACTGGAATCACTACGCGCTCACCGAGCACGCGCAGGCCGACGTCCGAGTCGACGATCCCCGAGTGGCCGAGGCGTTCGCCGTCTTCTTCGATTGCCTCTGGGCGGGAACGGGGCGGGGCCTTGAGGTCTCGTTCCCCGAGCCGCCGCCCGTCGCCAGCGGGCCCGCGATCGTCGCGCTTCCCGATGCCGACGGGACGCTCGCCTACGGCTCGTTCGCGCTCGGCCTGATCGGCGCGGCGCGGCGGTCGGTTCACGTCTCGATGTACCGCGTCTCGGTGTATCCGGCGTTCGACGACAGCCTGTCCAACCAACTGGTGGACGCGCTCGTCGCGGCGGCCGGGCGCGGGCTCGATGTGCGCGTGCTCCTCGACGACTGCTCGTTCTACGAGGATTCCGCGGCCGAGAACCTCGAAAGCGCGATCACCCTGTACCAACGCGGCATCCCGGTCCGCTTCGACGCCCCCGACGTCACGACGCACGCGAAGCTTCTTGTCGTCGACGGGGAGCACGTGCTGTTGGGATCGACAAACTGGAACTACTACTCGATCGAACGGAACGTCGAGGCCAACGTCGCGTTCATCGGCCTTCCCGACGTCGCGGCGCGGTACGACGCGTACTTCGAAGGGCTCTACGGGAGCGCTCGGTCGATCGGCCCGTAGGGACTAGTCGTCATCGCAGTGGGGACACGCCCACTCGATTTCCCCCGTGAAGAGATGGTAGCGAACCGGAACCATCGGTTCGCCGCACGTTGGGCAGGTGGCGAGGTCGAGCGAAAGCTCCACGGGGAGAGCCGTCGTGCCCGAGACGCTGGCCTCGAGGTGGGTTCCGTCCGGCATCACGAGCTGCACGGGCTCGACCATCCGCAGCGTGATCTCGGTCGGGATTCCCGTGACCCGGAGCGTGGCGCCCTCACGCCCGAGCAGAAACAGGATGGATAGGGCGGCGCCGACCAGCACGACCACGGCGATCAGCGTTGCCCAGCGAAGCGCTCGATCCATGCAGCCTCCCTACGATGACTTCCTCTTTGCGTCGCCCGCCCGGCCCGCGGTGCCGACGGAAGAGGGCGCCGGCCACAAAGACCGGCGCCCCCGAAGCGTCTCATGCCTACATTCAGTTAGGGCCGTACA
>JBFMGK010000077.1:0-8543 GCA_040752575.1 Candidatus Bipolaricaulota bacterium | reverse complement strand
CTCCCGCCGGAAGGAGGAAGCCATGACCACCGGGCGGGCACGCGGCTCTGCGTCGGACGACGTCGAGCACCTCGCGTGGATGTGCGGGGCGTGGGTCGAGGATCGCGAGGACCGGCGCTGCGAGGAGATCTGGTCATCACCGGACGCCGGGACGCTCATGGGCATGTTTCGCTGGACGAGCGGCGACGAGGTGTCGTTCTTCGAATTCATGGTCGTGAGAGCGGTCGACGATCGCGTCGAGATGCACGTCAAGCACTTCCATCCGACGCTCGTGTCTTGGGAGGACCGAGAGGGGTTTCAGGAGTTCTTCCTGGCCGAACGCCACGCGGCCAAGGCGGTTTTCGCGGCGCGGACGCCCGATCGCTCTTCCGGGGCGTCGATCATCTACCGCCTCGACGACCCTGATCGGCTTACGGTATCCGTCATCGAAGCCGAAGGACGGACCAAGGTCGAGTTCCGATTCCGTCGTCTTGGGTGCGGGGACTAGGGGCTCGGCGTCGTATCGTGGCCTTGACAAGCGTTTGGCGGACACTATCCTCGATGCACCTGGCGACGAGACGCCGGGGAAGGGGGCGTGTGCCATGTGCAGCGGCTGTGGTAAGAAGACTCCTTCCACCCCGACGAAGAAGCCGAGCAAGCCGTCGGGCAAGAAGTGAGGCCTTGAGCTGAGGTTTGATGCGGGGGACCTCGGGTTCCCCGCATCCCTTCTTCGAGCACGACCCTATGAAGACCGTCGCCCTCCTCGTTGCGTCGAATGTGTTTATGACGCTTGCCTGGTACGGTCACCTCAAGTTCAAGAACTCCCCGCTCTGGGCCGCGATTCTCGCCAGTTGGGGAATCGCCCTCCTCGAGTACTGCCTTCAGGTCCCCGCCAACCGAATGGGGCATGGGCAGTTCACGGCGGCGCAACTGAAGACGATCCAGGAGGTCATCACCCTCGTCGTCTTCGCCGCGTTCTCGGTCGTCTACCTCAAGGAGCCGCTCCGCTGGAATCACTTCGTCGGATTCTTACTCCTCGTGCTTGCTGCATTCTTCCTCGCTCGGAAAGGATAGCGGCAACGAGAGCCGCTGCGGCAATGCTTTCGGCCTTCCTCCGTATCGCCTATACTGGCCGGTGCTCGGGCGGGTTCTAGAGTGGGAGGAGTCCTATGATCGGCCGAATCTCGAGACCGCTAGCCATTATCGTGGCTCTCGTTGCCCTTGCTGCAGTGGCTCTAGCCCTTTCGACGCTGTTGTCGATGCGCCAAACCGAGCGAGAGCTCTTGGATCTTCGCGACGCCGTGGCTCGCGCACAGGATCGGGACGAAGACACCGCCCTGCAGTTGGTTCCGATGGCCGAGCGCCTTGAGAGCCTCGCAACGCAACTCACCGGACAGGCACAGGCCCTTGATGCGTTCCGCGCCCTCGAAGCGCGCGTCGCGGAGGTCGAGGAACGCACGAACAGCCTCGAGATGGCGAGCGCCGCCGTCGAGGCGGCGGCTGCCGAGCCGGAGGCGTTGCTTGTCGGCGAGGTCGTCGACGCCGGCGTGTTCACCGTCTTGCGCGCCGGCATTCCCATGGGCCGCGAGGCCTACGAGGTGCGGAGGGAGGGTCAACGAACGGTTCTGTTCGTGGATGCCGTCCGGGCCGACGGCCTGACGGAGACCCATCGCACATACGTCGTCGCCTACGGCGAACATCTCGTGCCGTCCGAGATCCGCGACAGGACGACGCGCGGCGAGACCCTCGATCGAGCGGAAGCGCGCGTCGACGGAGCGATCGTCCGGCTCTCGTCCTCGGGCGGTCCCGCACTCCCATTCGACCTTGAGGGTCGGCAGCCTGCGGCGTTGGATCCCGAACTTTCTGCGCCGTTTGCCCTCCTCGAGCGTGCGCTGGGCGATGAGGGGGATCTTCAGACCGGTTCGCAGATCGCGGGCGTGGTCCTCCGCGAAGCCGACGCTACTGCGATTGAGGCCCATGGAACTCGACCGGCGACCCTCGAGAGTCCGGCCGTCCGAAGCACGGCCCTCCGTCGCGAAGTCACGCTGGGTGAGGAGGCTTGGGTCGTCTACTCGTACGAAGGGAACGTCATCGCCGTAGAGCGGCCGTCTCGCGAGGAGTTCGCGTACCGCAGCGACCTCTTCCCCGGCGGCCTTTCGTTGTGGGAAAGAACGTTCGCCAACCTTGCGCTTCCTCCGGGCGTCCGCGAAGAAGAGACCACGTTCGTGAACGCCGGGCACTCGTTGCACGGTGTCTTCACCTTCTCCTCGCTCTCCTCAAGCCTTGTGCCGATCGTCCTTCTGCTCCCCGATCTCGGCCCCTTCGATCGGAACGGTGACGCCTGCGGTCTGCGCGCGCAGATCTCCCGTCTGCTGGCCCACCAACTGGCGCTCGCAGGCATCGCCAGCTTTCGCTACGACATGCGCGGTGTCGGGTCAAGCGGCGGAAGCTACGCGGCGACGTCCCTTGCCGACCTCGCGAGCGATGCCCGCGTCGCCCTCGTCTGGATGCGCACCCTCCCGATTGTCGATCCGGACAAGGTGTTCGTCCTGGGGCTGGGGCTGGGCGGCCTGGTCGCGGCACAGGTGGCGGCAAGTCCCTCGGTGCGCGGCGTGATCGCGCTTGAGACGCCGGCACGCGGCCTCACGCAACTCTCTGTCGAGGAGCTGCGCTGGCGGGGGCGCGCCGCGGGACTCCTCGAGGCCGAGATCGAGATCCTCGTTGAGCGGGAGCAGCAGTTCCTCGGGTTTGCTGGCGCAACCCGAGGAACGTGGGCCGACGTCGGATTCGAGGTGGCGCATGCAGCCCTTCCGTGGTTGACCGAGGCCGACTTCGCACGACGCTCGGGGTTCCTCTCTCTCCCCCTCCTCCGCGATCTTGCGGCGACCGATCCCCTGGAGGCGTTCTCCGAGATCGCCAAGCCCGTGCTCCTGGTCCAGGGAGATAAGAATCCCAATGTGTTCCCAGAAGATGCCGTACGGGTGCGCCAGGCGGCCGTCGCGGCGGGCAACGGGCAGGTATCCGTCTCGATCCTCACCGACATGAACGCCCTCCTGCGCCCGCACTCCGGCGCGGCAACCCAGGCCGACCGTGGACTGGCCGGCGAGTTGGATCTACGTCTCGTCGAGCTGCTCATCGATTGGATTGGGCCGTCCGGCGACGTCCTGCCAGGTGGATCTGGGACGCCGAGCTCCCGGAGCTAGCGTGGGCGGCGCGGCGGAAGGACATCGAATGGGGCAGGAGACGAGAGTGAACGATGAGGGGCTTCGCTATGTGAAGACGGCGGGGGACGACGTCGCCGGCTTCCTGACCCTGTTGCGCGAGAAGACCGGCGACTACCTTCGTCCTACGCTGCGTTCGATGGGGATGACCTGGACGGAGTTCGAGGAGATGTTCCGTTCTGTGGGAGAGGTGCGGGCGATCCGCCAGGGTACCGTGACGGTGGGATTCATCTGGATCGAGATGCGCGGTTCTACCCTACACCTCCACGGGCTGGCCCTCGAGCCGGAGTTTCGCCGCCAGGGCATCGGGTCCCGGGTCTTGTCCGACCTCGAGGACGAGTTCCGCGGCCGCGCCGAAACGATCGAACTGGGGGTCCACCGCTCGAACGACCGCGCCCGTCGTCTGTACGAGCGTTTCGGGTTTCGCAAGGTGCGGTCGGCCCCCGGCGTTGAGTTCGACGTGCTGCAGAAGCGGCTCCGTCGCGGGAGTCCCGCGGACGAGCCATGAGCGCTCTCCCCCAGTTCCACCCCCGAACCACAAGACCCTGCCCGTTCTTGTCTGTTGCCGCGGAGGTCTTGAGGTGCGCGGGAAGGCCTCTCCCGCCGACCCCCAAGCGGTCCTGAACTGGCATCGGAGGAGGCTCGAAGGGGATGGCCGGCGAGGTCGCCTATCTGGGAGGCGTCCCGCGCGGATTCGCGCAGCTCATGCCCGCGGAGGCAGCGCCGAGGCGCTTCGTCTCGCCGTCGCCCCCTGGGGCTGGAGTTGGGCGCTCTTCAACGGGCGACGGATGGGCGTTCGCGCTCTCCGGCGATCGATGGGCCGATGAGATGGCCCGGCGCGTGCCTGACTGCTAGACGGCTCGGGCCGCGACGCGGCGGCGCACCACGGCTCGGCGTTCGGACGGGCGAGATGCGATCGTGAACCCGGCGTCGAGGAATGCATCGAGCGTCCCGGTGAAAGCAAACGCATCCGGGTAGTGATCGTCTCCGGGGACGACGGGATAGGCCTCGACAACCTCCGCGCCGCGAGCCTTTGCCGCATCACATGCCGCATCGATGAGCGCCCTCATCACGCCCCGGCGACGATGCGTCTTGGCGACGAAGAAGCAGGAAATCGACCAGACGGGCTGATCGTCGATCGGGCGCAGGGTTCGCGACCGGGCAAGCCGCGCATAGCTAGAGCGCGGGGCAACCGCGACCCAACCGACGGCCTGATTCCGGTCATAGGCAAGGATTCCCGGTTCCTCGCCGCGCTCGACGATTTCCCGAAGCGCGGCCCGGTTAGGCTCACCGCGGCCGGCGGCGAATTCCTTCGCCGTCTGTCGCCACCACATGCACCAACATCCGCCCTGAGCTCCGTGCAGGCCAAACAACGCTTCAAGGTCGCACCAGCGGTCTGGCGTTAGAGGGTGAAAGGTCAGCGCCCCGGGTTCCGAAGGGAGAGGGTTCATCCCGGACAGTCTACGAGATCACGAGCGTACGGCCTAGAGCAAGACTCTGTTTTTAGTCTTGCGTGAAATTTCTGTATGTTGTACACTCCGGTGCGGAGGTGAACATGACGGATGAGCGATGGGCCGATCCTGCGTCCCGCTTCGTTGAGGAAGTGGGCGAAATGATCGAGGCCCACGGCCTGCCGCGTATGGCGGGGCGTGTCGTCGGGGTCTTGCTTCTTGCACCGCCGCCGGGCTGCACGATGGAGGAGATCTCGCGGACACTCGGCGTCAGCTTGGGCTCCGTCAGCACGTCGACGAGGCTGCTCGTCCGCGCGGGGATGGTTGAACGCACCAACGTTCCCGGAGAGCGAAGGCGCGTCTACGCCGTGCGGCCGCGCCTGTTTGAGGCGGTTCTCTTCGAGAATGCGGCGCACATTCATCAGCACAACACACTCTCCGAAGCCGGGTACTTCCTTGTGCGTGATGCGGTGCCGGAAGTTCGAACGCGCCTCCTCGAGATGCGTGCCTTCATGGATTTCGTCGAGATGGAGTTGCCGGGGCTCGCGGCACGCTGGGTCGCCGCGCGAGACGGCTTGCTGCAGAAGTGGGAGCGGAAGCTCGCGGAGCGCGTGGCCGCCGACCTGCCGTCGGCCCGACGGTTGCCCGCTTCTGTGCGTGGTGATTTGGATGCGTAGGGAAGGACACCTGTTGTGAATCGCATCTTCCGGTTTTCCGTGGAACATCCGTGGTGGGCGCTTGCGCTCTCGATCCTCGTCTCGGCAGCGTTTCTCGTCCCCGCGCTGTCGCTCGAGGAGGAGACGGACTTCCGCGAGTTCTTGAGCAAGGACGACCCGATCATCCGGGCGATGGACGAAGCCGAGGCGCGGTACGGGCGAACGTTCGGCGTCTTGGTGATGGTGCGCAACCCGAACGGCGTCGTGAACGTCGAAACACTGGGTCGAATCGAGCGCGTGGCACGGGAGATCGAAGCCATCCCCGGCGTGCGGTCCGTCCAAACCCCTCTGAACTCGCAGGTCATCACCGGAACCGAGAGTGGGCTGTCGGTCGGGTATGCCGCCCCCGGGAAACGGGCCCCAGGGACGGCCGACGAGTTGGAGGCATTCCGCGCGCGCCTGTCGGCGAGCCGACTCCTTGAAGGGCACGTCGTCTCCGCTGACGGTCAAGCGGCATCGATCAACATCGAGCTCGATGTCGGAGCTGATGAGTACGCGATCACGCCGCAGATTCTCGACATCGTTCACAGCGAGGAAGGCGGCGACGACGAGTTCTTCTTCTACGGGGATGCCTACTTTGACGCACTGATGAGCGAAGAGATGCAGTCGGACCTCCAGCTCCTGTTCCCGCTTGCGCTGGGGACGATGGTCGTTGTGCTGTTTCTCTCGTTCTTCCGCCTACGCGGCGTCGTGCTCCCGATTGCCGTCGTCCTCCTCTCCGTTGCGGTGATGATGGGGTGCATGGGACTCCTGGGCTTCCCGATGACGATGGTCTCGTTCATCGCCCCCGTTCTCCTTCTGGCCATCGGTATTGCTGACGGCATCCACATTCTGACTCGGTACAACGAGGAGCTTGGCAAGGGGACGGCGAAGAAGGAGGCGATCCTCGCGACGATGCACGAGATGAAGGGGCCGGTCGTCATGACCTCGCTGACGACGGCCGCCGGCTTTCTGTCGCTCTTGTCCTCGTTCTTCCTGCCGCAGAAGCAGTTCGGGATTGTCGCCTCCCTTGGCGTGCTCGCGGCGATGTTCCTCTCGCTGTTCTTCTTTCCCGCGACGCTCTCGGTGCTGGGTGTGCCGCGGCGACGACGGACGAGCTCCGCGCCCGATCGTATCGGCGGCGTCCTGTTGGCGTTCGAGCGACTGATCATGCGCCGCCGGCGGCTTGTGCTGGTCGTCGCTGCGGCGATCGTCGTCGCGATGGTCGCCGGGCTTCCGATGCTCAGGATCGAGACGTCGAACGAGGAGTTTCTCGGCAAGGATCACCCGGCCATCCAGATTCTCGAGTTCGTCGACGAGCACTTCTCCGGGGCGATGCAGATCCAAGTGGAGATCGACACCGGCCGACGGGACGGCCTCAAAGATCCGGCCGTGCTCCAACAGATGGTTGCCCTCGAGGGCTTTCTACGCACGCGCGGCGTCACCAAGACGATGTCGCTGACGGATCTCGTGCGGGAGATGAACGAGAAGTTTCACGCCGAGGACGCTTCGTACTACGCCATTCCGAGCGACTCGCGCCTCGTGTCGCAGCTCTTGCTGCTGTTCACGTTCCAGGGCGGCGACCTGGGCGACATGGCGCTCGGTGACTTCTCGGCCGGAACGATCCTCGGCCTCTATCCGATGCAATCGTCGAGAGACGTTTCGAAATTGGCACGCGACGTTCAGTCCTATCTGGACGCGAACTTCGCTGACGGCGTCCGCGCTCGCATGGTCGGTGCGACGGTGTTGATGGATCGGATGATGACGCGAATGACGCAGAGCCAACTGGTCGGTCTCGCCACGACAAGCGCTGCCGTGGCCGTCTTGGTCATGCTCCTGATGGGTTCGATGATCGCGGGTCTGATCGCCGCCATTCCGCTCCTGTTGACGGTGGTCGTCAGCATGGGTTGGATGGCGTACACGGGGACGCCGCTCGACGTGATGACCCTCATGGTGTCCGCCATTGCGGTTGGGATCGGCGTGGACTACTCGATCCACTTCATCGCGCGATTCCGCCTGGAGATGCGGAAGGACGGGGACGGCGAGCGAGCGCTTGCGGAGACGATTCGCTCGTCGGGGCGGGGTATCGTCACGAACGCGCTGACGGTCTCCCTCGGCTTCTTTCTTCTCGTCTTCGCATCGTTCAAGGGAGTTCGGATGTTCGGGCTCCAGATCGCTCTCGCCATGCTGCTGAGCGCCGTCTCGGCGATCTCGCTGATCCCGGCCATCCTGCTGGAATGGAAACCGGCGTTTCTTCTCCGGCGCCCATGGGCGCCGGCCGATCGTCGTTAAGAAACCCCAGAGGAGGAACTCATGAAGAGACGATATGTTGCGCTTGCGCTCGTCGCGTTTGTGCTTGCCCTGCCGGGATCCGCCGCCGACGCGCTCACGGCTGATGAGGTTCTCGACCGGATGGAGGCCGAGGCCGATCGCGTTGCGGAGGGGAGTCTCGTTGCGGTGATCCGCTTCGACAACGCGTACGCTGACGGGACAACCGTGACGAATCGCTTCGGATCGCTGTCGAAGCCGAAGCGCTCGTTGATCTGCTTTCTCGAGCCGGAGGACGTCGCAGGGACCGTCTTCTTGACCCACGAGGCCGAAAGCGATGGGGAAAGCGCGCGCCTTTGGCTCTACCTGCCGCTTCTGGGCTTGCCGAAGGAACTCATCTCCGACGACGAGCGCGGCGGCAGCTTCGCCGGGAGCGCGCTCTCGTACGAGGACATCGGGCAAGGCGATCGCCGCTCGGACTACACGGCGGAGCTGATCGAACAGACGTCGCTTGCCGTCGGAGGTCAGACGCGCGCGGCGTATGTCATCGAGTCGGTGTTGAAGCCGGGCATCGTTGCGGAGACCTCTCGGACGATTCTCTGGGTCGACAGTGAGTTCTTCACGCTGCTCAAGATGGAGGCATACAACGATCTGGGTCGCATCGCCTCGACGATGGAGGTCGTCGCGCTCGGCGCGTTTGAGGGGCGCCTCGTCGGCGACTCCCTCTTGGCGGTCGACGTTGCAAGTGGAAACCGCACGACGGTCACCTTCGAGAGCCGACACCGACCCGACATGGACATTCCGGAGACGGCCTTCGCTCCGGAGAACCTGGGCCTGTTCGACCCCTCTGCGTGGGGATTCTAGGCGTCCGCCAGGGACGGATCGTCCTCACGCGAGAGTCCGCGGACCAGAAGCTCGGCGGCGCGCTC
>JBFMGK010000076.1:0-63907 GCA_040752575.1 Candidatus Bipolaricaulota bacterium | reverse complement strand
GGGCGTCGCCCGCCCGCCCCGGGGTGCCGCGGGATGTGGGCGCCGGCCTCACGTCCCGGCGCCCGCGAAGCGTCTCTTGCCTACTTGCAGTTCGGGCAGTACACGCTGCCCTCGGCCTCGTTGTTGTCCTCGTTGCACTCTGTGACGGAGT
This sequence comes from Candidatus Bipolaricaulota bacterium, assembly GCA_040752575.1. GTDB lineage: Bacteria > Bipolaricaulota > Bipolaricaulia > UBA7950 > UBA9294 > CAIOGO01. Next base: position 63,756 of record JBFMGK010000076.1, on the reverse strand, counting down.
TGAAGGCGTCGGCCTCGACGGTGAACTCGAGCGGGCACGGCGGCAACTGGTTGGCTGTGAAGGAGATCGTGAATTCCACGTCGTCGCTCGCCCCCGGCGCGAGGGCGAGGATGAACTCCGTGTCGCCGCCCATGCTGGAAGTCATCTGCACGAAATTGGCGTCGGCCGTTGCGGTTCCGATGTTCAGGACGCGCGCGGCGACGGTGACCTGGAATTCCCGCCCGATGTAGACGCAGTTCGCTCCCAGGATGCGGACGACGAGGTCGGGGCAATCGCCGTCGGGCTCGCCGTCGTCCGGCGTTCCCTCACCCGGTCCGGTCGTGCGGACGGGCAACAGCGGCACCTTGGAGACCGCGACACCCGGGACCGGTGCCGGCGCGCAAGCGCCGACGGCGCCGGTAAGCCACGTGTCGAACGTCGGACCGATGACGGTGAACGAGAAGACGGCCGTCGTCCCCGGGAGAATGCCGCACGAGCCCAGCGGCGCGCCCCACCACCATCCCGCCCAGCCGGCGTGCATCATCCAGAGATTCGGCCCGTCCATGTCGACCGTCGTCGTGACTCCGACATCGGGGATGAAGAACAGGCAAATGCCGCAGCCGTTGTAGACGAAATCGATGTTCGTCACGATGTACTCGTAGGTATCGAGCACGACGCCGTCGATCGTCTCGCGCGTGACGCATTCCTCGATGCGCACACGCCCGAAAGTCGTCGTCGTCTCGGTCACGTCGTACGCGATCGCGTCCTCCGGACAGGGCGAGACCGGTCCTCCGGGGCTGGGTTCGCGAAGCGGCGAGAGCGCCAGCAAGAACTCGACGAGCGTCCATGCGCCGCGGTAGTCAATGTAGAACGCGTCGCTCTGCATCGCGAGCGTCTCGAGAACCTGCCCCTGGAATCCGTCCTCCCAGCGGTCTTCCTCGGACCACGCGAGGTCGACGGGCGTGTACCCATCGGTCGTCTCTTCGTAGAGGAAGGAGCGTCCGGAGAGGTAGGCGTTGTTGTCCGCTACGTCGTCCAGGCCGACGATGACGCCCTCGGCCTCGAGCAGTTCGGACTCGTAGGCGCCCAGGTTCGGCTCTCCTTCCAGACTCAGAAGGATCCCAGGGACCATGGTTTCGGAGAAAGGCCCCGCGCCCTCGGCGGCGAGCTCGGCGCCGAACCCGGCGTCGTAGATCTTGAGCACGAACTCGTCCGGATACGTGTCCGCGACGAACTGCGCGAGTCCGAGCACCAGGCGTGCGTCGGTCGTCCCGCGCATCGTCTCGGTCTTCATCAGCATGCGGCCGAGGTTGTCGGCCAGTTGGATGGTATCGAGTTCGTCGATCACGCCGTCGCCGTTGTAGTCGCGCAGAAACCGCGGGTAGCCGTTGTCGGCGAACCACGCAAGGATCGTGGCGGCTTGGATCGGCCCCGTCCACCGCGCCGACCACTCGGGCAGACTCTGTTGACTAATGAGTTGCAGATCGTCTCGAACGTACCCCAATGGACCTTCGACTTGTGCCGCGGCGGCAAACGACGCGACCGCGAGCAGCACTCCGACGATGAGCCATCCACGCTTCATGTCCAGCCTCCTTACTCGAGCGGCCCTGAATCTTCGGCGGGACTCCTCCCCAGCTCGATGGCTTGTCCTCTCGCTCGCGTGGTCCCAGTATAGGGAGGCGCGGTGGGGCAGAGAAGGAGGACCACCGCACCTACGTACCCCGGCGGATGCGCCGGGGTTCCGACACCAAGGAGGGAGTTGCGATGGAAACGGGCGAGAGATTCCAGCGGGAGACGACGATCGTGCGCCTCGGGCCCTCGGACCAGAAGCTCGGGTTGGACCAGCCGCCGCTGGAAGTACGGCTCGCCGGGGGCGACGAGCTTGAGCTTCCCGCGGCGCAGGAGGCCGCGTTGGGCGCCTTCTCGCTTCGCGATGCGATCTCGGGGCGGCGGAGCCTTCGGACCTACTCCGACCAGCCGCTGTCGCTGGCCGATCTCTCGTACTTGCTGTGGGCGACGCAGGGGATCACGCGCACCTGGGAAGGCCGCGAACCCGCGCGAAAGGAGGGTGTCGAGCCGCGCGTTCATCGCGTGACCTTTCGCAACGTGCCCTCCGCCGGGGCACGTCACGCCTTCGAGACGATCGTCGTCGCGGGCCGCATCTCCGGCCTCGCTCCGGGAGCCTACCAGTATCTGCCGCTCGACGGGAAGCTCTTGGCTCTTGACCTTCCAGGGGTCCGGCCCGCTGCTCTCGCCGCGGCGTGTTTGGGCCAGGAGATGATCGAGCGCGCCGCCGCGACGTTCGTCTGGGTTGCGGTTCGCGAGCGGATGACCTGGCGCTACGGAGAGCGCGGGTATCGCTACCTGTACCTCGATGCAGGACACGTTGGCCAGAATCTGAGCCTGGCGTGCGAGGCGATCGGCGCCGGCGCGTGCATGATCGGCGCCTACGACGACGACGCGGTGAACGCGCTGTTCGGCCTCGACGGCGTCGACAGGTTCGCCATCTACCTTGCGAGCACCGGGAAGAAGCCGGCCGCGAGCGGCTAGCGAAGGCTCACGCCGCCGCCGCCCGAGCACCCTCCACCAGGCGAGCCTGCGTGGACGATCACGCGGTGCTCGGCCGTCGCACGGGCTCCGGCGGCGTCGATGGCCGTCAGGCTCACGGTGAATGCGCCTTCCGTCGTATACGCGTGGCCGGTCACGACGCCGGTGGCGACGGTCCCATCGCCGAAGCGCCACTCGAAACTGGCAAGGTTCTCGTCGGCGTCCCACGATCCCGACGCGTCGGCGACGACCCACTCGCCCACGAGCGGGGCGTCGTTGGAGAGACGCAGACTGGCGATCGGGGGGGTGTTGATGACGACGACTTCGGTGTCGGCAACTGCGGCGACTCCGTCGCTGACGTAGGCCGTGACCGAGATCCGGTGGGTTCCCGGCTCGTGGAACGTCGTTCGAACCAGGCGATTGTCCAAGGGCCAAGCGACGCCGTCGATCAGCCACTCGCAGCGCACGACGAGGTCCGGGTCCGGTGCGACCAAGACCTCGAGGCAGACTTCAAGCGGCGCCGTGCCCTCGACCGGGGTGGCCTGGAGCGAGACGCGCGCCGCAGGGTGAGGCAGGAGGCTGCAACCCGAGAGAACGGCGAGCCCGGCCATCACGCCGAGCCCGGCGAGGATCGTCTGCCGAAAGCGCCGACCGTTCATCGTCCCATGGTGCGGCGAGACGCCCCCGCGCGGAGGGGCGTGCGAGTTCCGAGTGTAGGACACGCGCGCCCCATTCCGACATGACACCTGCGCGGCGCTCGCCGTACGCATCGGCACGCCGTACGATTCTCTCGTCTGCGCTGGCGGTGGGGAAAGGAGAGGCATGTCTACGCATCGGGTTCCGTCTGCCGAGGTCTCCCGTTTTGCGGGCGAGGATCTCGCGAGGTGGCGAGCCTTCTCCGGGGCACACGTGACGGCGCGGGACGCAAGGTGGGGCAACGGGTGTGTGCTGGACGTCCTCTGGGAAGGTCGTTCGGACGATCCAACGCCGCGGGGTGCGATCTACCTCAAGGTCGAATACGCCGACGGACTGAGCGTCCGCGTGAACGCCGCGGCGTTTGCCCAGTTCCACACATCGGTGGAGGTGTCCGAAGAGCTGGACGGGTTCCTCGAGGCGTGGCGCGCGGCCGAGGCAGGGGATGAAGAGGCGCGGCGCGCGTTGGCTGGATTCGACCGGGAACTGCGTGCGGCGCAGGACGCCGCGCGGGGCGCAAGAGCTGCTGCGCTTAGGGAGCGGGTGCGGGACCGGGCGTAGCCTGCGGGGGGCTTGCGCACGCGCGGCGATCGAGGACGATCCTTGCCGCCGAGCGCGCGGCTTCGCCACACACGAGGGCGCACGCGACGCACCCTCCTGCGGCCTTCCAGGCCGGCTCTTTCGAGGGGTTGTCATTCCGAAATCCGACGAGACCTTCCTGAACCTCGAAACAGAGGGCCGATCCGAATGTCTTGCGAAACTCCGCGACAAACTCGGCGCTGGCCGTTCGAACGAGTTGCTGACCCGCGGCGTCCATCAGATCCGCCGAGCCCAGTCCCAGGCCGAGCGCCGCGAGGCCGCCGATCACGCCGCCGCATGTTCCGCCGGTTCCCGCGATCCCGCCGCAGAGCCCGAGCATCGCGCGAACCGCGTCGGGGGCGGGAATCCCTAGGTGCGTCGCGACGGCCCAGAGCGTTGCGCGAGCGCAGTTGCCATACGCACGAAGGTGGTCGAACGCCGCTCGCGCGGTGGCGTCAAGCTGCCGGTCGCGAGCCTCTTCGGGGGCCGTCGACTCCACGGGAACGCGCCGCCGCGGAGCCCATCCCTGTTCTGCGACATCCTGCCAACGGGCCATGGTCCTCCTCAACGGGGAAGCATACCCGCGGACGCCGCGAAAGCCAGCTCAAAGGGCGAAGAGGCCCCGCGCGGCAAGGCCGACCAGCAGTGCAAGACCCGTCGTCCCCGCGAGGACGGCCGCTGTCGGGCGCCAGCCCAACTCGCGCTTCAGGACGGCGACGGTGGCGACGCAGGGGATGTAGAACAGGATGAACAGGGTGAGGGTGACGATCTGGCCGCGCGACAAGAGGTCGAGGACCTGTGCCGTCCCCAGGGCCTGCATCACGAGAACGAGCGCCAGCTCCTTGCGGAACACGCCGAAGATGAGCGGGATTCCGAGGGCGAACGGAAGACCGAGAGTCCAGGTGAAAGGCCTGGCGATCCAGTTCAGCACGTCGTCGGCTCCCGCGAACTCGAGAAGGCTCATCGCGATGCTCCCCAGGACGAGCAAGGGAACGGCCGACTGGAGGAAGTCGCGCACGCGGAACCAGACCTTCGATGCCACGCTCTTCAGCCCAGGAGTCTTGTAGCTCGGGATCTCGAGGAGGAGGCCGGGCGACGCCGACGGCCACACGACGGTCAGCAGCCGGCCGACACCCGCGATGACCGCGACGTTCACGACGAAGAGAAGGAACGCCCAGCCGCCGCCGAGGAACGCGCCGACCAAGCCGAAGACGACGGTGGCGCGCGCCACGCACGGCACCATGACGGCCAGCGCTGCCGTGACGACACGATCGCGGCGCGAGTCGAGAATCCGGGTGGCCATGACGGCCGGAACGCTGCATCCGTAACCGAGAATGAACGGGATGACCGACTTGCCGTGCAGGCCGACGCGGTGCATGAGTCCGTCGAGCAGGTAGCCGACGCGCGGAAGGTAGCCGATGTCTTCGAGAAGCGTCATTCCAAGCAGGAACGGCAAAAGGTAGGGGAGCACGAGCCCGACCGCGCCGCCGACTCCGAGGAGCGCTCCGCGGGCGATCGCGGCCACGGCCGTCTCGGCGCCCAGGAGGGCGTCGAGATCGGCCGACCATCCCTCGAACAGGCCGAACAGCGGCACCTCGACGAACGCGCCGCCGCGGAACACGGCGACGAAGAGGCCGTACAGGATCGCGGCGAGGATGGGCAGCCCCAGAACAGGGTGCATGAGCGCGCCGTCGATGCGGTCGCTCCACGAAACGATCGGGCGCCCGACGCGAGAAGAACGCTCTGCAAGGTCCATGGCGCGCGCGTGACGTTCCGCAGAGATCACCGTCTCGCGCTCGGCGCCCCGTGTCGTCTCGAGGACGCGGCCCGCGTCCTCGGCGGTTGCGATGGCCTCGGGAGCCTCCGCCTCGGCCCACGCGACAAAGAGCGGGTCGCGCTCCAGGAGCTTGATCGACGCGAGCCGCTTCGAGCCTCCCGGGGGCGGAGGGCCCGCCGCGTCGAGGCTCCCGGCGACGGCGGCGATCGCCCGTTCGACATCCGCCCCGTAGGGGATGGGGCGCGGAGCCTGTGCGCTCTCCGCGGCGCAGAGAGCGGCCGAAGCCAGGGCACGCACGCCCGTCCCGCGGCGAGCGACGGTAGACACCACCGGCACGCCAAGCAGCGCCGACAGCGCCTCGATATCGATCGCGACCCCCTTGCGGTGGGCTTCGTCGGCCATGTTCAGCGCGACGACCATCGGCCGCCCGAGCTCGAGCAACTCGAGGGTGAGCTCCAGGCCGCGGCCGAGGAGGGAAGCATCCATAACGTTCACGATGACATCGATCGACGAGCCGAGCAGGACCTTGCGCGTCTCGACTTCGGCCTCGTCGAGCGACGTCAGCGCATAGGTGCCCGGGAGGTCGACGACGCTGACCGTGCGGCCGTCGATAAGCGCCACGCTCTCCAAGAACTCAACCGTGGTTCCGGGGAGGTTCGACGTGTGGGCCTTGGTCCCCGCCCAGTGGTTGAACAGCGTGCTCTTGCCGCAGTTCGGCTGCCCGGCGAGGGCGATGCGTCTCATCACGACGTTTCCGCTTCGCGCCTCGCCGCCCTCCGGCACTTGGCGCAGAGACCGACCAGCTCGAGACGTACCTGCGAGACCTCGAAATCGTGCTCGCGTTCGAGGGCGGTGACGTCGAACGGGGATGGCAGATCGAGCACGGCTCCACAGCGTGTGCACACAAGGTGCAGGTGATCGCGGCGCCTCACCTCGTAATGGCTGTGGGGTTGGCCCAGACGGCGCGCTTCGACAACTTCGAGCTCCTCGAGAAGCCGGAGCGTGCGGTAGACCGTGGCTAAACCGATTCTCGGCCGTCGCTTGCGCGCCAGGCGAAGGATCTCGATCGCGTCGCTGTGGGGATGCTGGCCGATCACGTCAAGGAGCAGCTCGCGCTCCGGGGTGAGCCGTTTGCCGGCGGCAGCGAGTGACGATTGCATGGCGCGCCGATCGGTGGTCATGTCGCGGGACTCCTGCTCGGACAGGTCACGGGGATCACGCCGATGCGGCCGGCGACGCCCCGCCCGAGGGCGAGCCGGACGCCGTGAGCTTGGACCAGAAGAGGGCCGCGAAACGCGGCCCGCGAGACAACCGTGACGACATCCCCGGCATGGAGCCCCATGCTTCCCAAGCGGCGCCGAAGGCCGAATCCGGCATCGATGGTCGTGATCCGAACCGACTCCCGCCCGGTGACGTCCGCAAGCGTCATGTGCCTCCCGCTGTGAGAATGATTCTCATTCTTGAGAGAATAGCGTCACGGGACGGGCGGCGCAAGGGGAAGGACACGCCGGACGTTGGGTGGGGGCGGATGTCGTCTCGTCGACGCGCCGAAGCCCAGGCCGGCCGGATCTCCCCCGGCTACGCTCCGTCCGAGCAGGGAGGATGGGAAGCTTGGGGGTCACGCGAATCCGAATCGGCCTTGTGCTCGCGCTCCTCGGCGTTGCCGGGGGACACGCCGGGATCCACGGCGGAGACGTCCTGTGGTCTTCGCCGGTTGTGGTGGTCATCGACCCAGGCCACGGCGGCAGCGATCCGGGGGCGATCAGCCGTTCGGGGGATCTGGAGAAAGATTTGACGCTCTCTGTGGCTCGTCTCGTGGCGCTCGAGGCCTCGCGAGACCCAGGGTTGCGGGTTGTCCTCACACGCGAGAACGATCGGTTCGTCGAGTTGGCCGATCGCGCCGCCAAGGCTCGCCAAGTCGGCGCTGCGTTGTTCGTGAGCCTCCACGCGAATGCGTACAGCGACCCGTCCGTGAGCGGCATCGAGACCTTCGTCGATGAAGCCGCGCCGTGCGGCGGCCGAAGCGAGCAACTCGCCGCGCTGCTGCAAAGGAACGTCCTCGCGGTCATGGGGTCGAAAGACCGAGGCGTCCGCCGCGCGTCGCTCTTCCTGTGGCGACTCTCGATCCCCGCGGCGCTTGTCGAGATGGGGTTCATGACCCACACGGCCGAGAACCGAGCCCTTCACGACGTCGAGCGGCAGAAAGGGCTCGCTCGTGCCATCTTGTCGGCGGTTCGCGCCTTTCTGGGCGGAGAGCCGACGTCGCAGCGCTAGACCACGATTCGCTTCCACGTGCCACGGCGGAACTTCGCGGCCATGATGACGGCGAGCGTGGTCCAGTACACGTACTCCCCGGTCCAGGCGCCGGCGAGGCCGAGCGGCGTGCGCAATCCTAGAGTGTAGACAACGGGCAGATAGAGGCCGACGCAGACGAGGATCTCGACAACGAAGACGAAGCGCGTGTTCCCGGCACCCTGGAGCGCGTGGGACAAGACCAGGGCGACGCCGGCAAACGCCTGGACGAAGCCCAGCCAGGACAGGGGGCCTCGCCCGGCGGCGAGAACCTCGGGCTGAACTGTGTAGATGCGCAGCAACAGACTCGGGGCAAACAGGAACAGAAGTCCCACCGCGCCCATGGCGTACGCGGCCAGCTTCACGGCCTCCCAGGCATACCGCTCGGCGTCGTCCGGGCGACCGGCACCGAGGTTCTGGCCTACGAGCGCCGAGGCCGCCGTCCCCATCCCCACGGCGAGCATGATCGTGAGCGAGTAGATCGAGCGGAGGACATTCGTCGCCGCAAGCTCGACGGTTCCGATGCGCGACACGACGAAGAAGAAGGCGAACCAACTTCCGTGGCTCACGACGCGCTGCGCGCCGACGGGCAGCGAAAGACGCAGGATGGCTCCGACCACTGGACTGCGGACCTCTCCCCGCGGTCGGCGGAACCGGCGGCGAACGGCCGGCAGCCAGGAGACGGCCGCGAAGTACGCGGCCCCGAGGGCAACGGCGAGACTCGACGCCAGAGCCGCTCCCGTGACTTCGAGCCGAGGCAGGCCGAGACGTCCGAAGATCAGGCCGTAGTCGAGGCCGATGTTGGCGATGGTGACAAGAAGCGAGCTCTCAAACTGGTGTCTCGTCTTTCCGATGCCCGCGAAGAACGCGGCGTACATCCAGCCGAAGAACGTGAACGGCGCGCCGTAGAGGCGGAACTCGAGGTACTTCGTTCCCAGGCGGACGACGAGCGGATCGTTGGACAAAAGGGGGGCGGCCCATCGCGCAATCCACGGCGCGCCCGCTGCGAGGGGAAGCCCGAGCAGCAAGGAAAGGGTAAGTCCGACTCGCAGGACGTCGCCGCAGCGCGCGAAGTCGCCCTCGCCGAACCGCCGGGCGGTCAACGTCTGGACGCCGACGGACAGGGAGCCGAGGGCGAAGACGATGGCGAAGAACAGCACGCCGGCGATGCCCGAGGCAGCGAGTGGGGCGTCGCCGAGACGACCGAGGAACACCGTGTCGACGGCGGTGAGGAGAGTGTAGGAGAGCGATCCCAGGATGACCGGCGCCGCGAGCGCCGCGACGCGCGGGGCGTGGGAGCGCTGGATCGCGAGGCGGGCGAAGAGCGAGCGAGCCCTCAACCGACGCCTCCTCGAGGAGCCGGGGGTTCGGCTTCGCGTCCCACCTCGGTGAGCACAACGCCGGCGATCGCCAGGACGGTGCCGGCGATCTTCAGCAGCGTCGGGGCGATGCCCAGGGCAAGCCCCTCGGCGAGGAGCGTGACGACCGGGACGAGATTGGCCGATACCGAGACGCTCGTGGCGGAGAGGCGCCGCAGTGCGTAGTGCATGGCCAGGAACGCGAGGCCCGAGCACAAGACGGCCAAGAAAAGCAGCTCGAGCCAATGGACGGGCGACAGCTCGGGAACCCAGGAGAAACCGTCCCGTACCGCAAGGGGGCCGAACACGGCCGCCGCGACGGCCGACTGCGTGAAGGTGAGCTGAAGCGGCGAGACGCGGCGGAGCGCGTCCTTGATGAGCATCGTCTGCACGGCGGCGCAGACGACGGCGCCGAGGACGAGGAGGTCGCCGATCAGGCTGGCCCCTGCCTCGTTGCCGGACGATCCGACGAGAAGGAACACGCCGCCGAACGCCAGGAGGATGCCCAGCGTCTTCTTCCACGTCGCGCGCTCTGTTCGTCGAGCGAACGCGAGAAGGTACACGGCAATCGGGATCGTCGCGATGAGAATCGAAGCGTGGCTGGCTTGCGTCGCGGCAACCCCGAAGGTCTCGAAGAGGTAGTATCCGACGGGACTGATCAACGAGATGCCGGCGAGCACGACGATCTCGCGACGCGGGAGCCGGAGCGCACGGCGGTGCAAGCCGATGGCGCCGACGATCGCCGTCGCGATGGCGAAACGCGTGAACAAAAGCGGAAGCACGGGGATCCTCGGCAACAGGTCCTTGGTCGCGAGGAAAGAGAGCCCCCAGACGATCATCGCGAAGGCGAGTGCCGCGTAAGCTCCCAGGGGTCGATCCCCCCGCATGGTGATCCTCCTCCCGCGCGTTGCAGGAGGCCCGATCTTCCTTGACGTCGCGTCGGGAGACAAGCGTGGAACTGTTGATGGATCGTCGGCCATGAGCTACAACCGCCGTGGAGCGAAGGGTCGGCTGCGCGGGGAGGATGCCGTGAACGTCGCCAATGACAAGGCACTGCGAGATCTGGAGTTCGATCGGCTCCGGTCGCTCGTCCGCGCCCACGCGTCGTCTTCGTTGGGCGAGGAGGCTGTCGAGGCTCTGGTTCCCGTAGCCGAACGCGAGGCGATCGAAGCCGCCGCGGACGAGGTGTGCGAGGCCGTTCGGTTCCTCGGCGAGCTGGGCGGGTTCTCGCTCGGCGGTGCGCGCGACCTGGCGCCGCTCTTGGCACGTGCGAAAGAAGGCATCGGGCTGGACGGCGAGGACTTCCTCATCGTTCTGCAGACGGTCGACGCGACGAACGACCTTCGGGAGCGACTTGCGAGCGCACCGGGATACCCGCGGCTCGGCGAGCACGCAGGGCGTCTGCGGGGGGGCGAAGACGTCGCGCGGGGAATCCGCCGCGCGATCGATGAGCGCGGGGCCGTTCGCGACGACGCGACGGCCGAGTTGGACGCTCTGAACAAGAAGCGGCGAACGGCAGAAGCTCGCGTCGAGACCAAGCTCCGACAACTCATGGAGCGAAGTCCCGACTTGGTGAGCGAACCGGTGATCACGCGGCGGCGCGGCCGGCTCGTCCTTCCCGTGAAGAGCGGGGTCGTGGCGATGAACGACTACGTCGTCCACGACCGATCGGCGACCGGACAGACGCTCTACGCCGAGCCGACGTGGCTCGTGGCCGAGAACAACGTCGTCGCTGAGCTTGCCGAGGCGATTCGGGAGGAGGTCCGACGCATTCTGCGTGAACTTACCGAGGCCTTCCTCGCAGCGGAAGCGTCGTTCTTGCGCGATCGCGCGGTCCTATCCCACCTCGACGGGCTGTTTGCACGCGCCGGGTTCGCCGTCGCCTATCACTGCTCGTTCCCTCGCCTGGGAACGGCGTTGACCTTGCGCGGGGCTCGCCATCCCCTGCTTCCTCGCGACCGTGCCGTGCCGATCTCGCTCTCGCTTGGCGACGGAAAGCGCATGACCGTCATCACCGGTCCGAATACGGGAGGGAAGACGGTCACGCTCAAGACGCTGGGCCTTCTGACGCTCATGACCCAGGCCGGGATTCCGATTCCGGCGTCTCCGGACTCGGAGATTCGTGTCGTGACGGCCGTCCGAACCGACATCGGCGACGAGCAATCGATCGAGCAGAACCTGTCGACGTTCTCGGCGCACATGAAGAACACGGTCTCGATTCTCGGCGAAGCGCGCGCCGACACTCTGATTCTCCTCGACGAGTTGGGCGCGGGCACCGACCCGCAAGAGGGGGCGGCGCTCGGGCTGGCCATCATCGAAGCGCTCCTGGCCAGCGGGGCCCTCGTGGCGGTCTCGACGCATCTGACCCCGCTCAAGTACTTCGCGATCCGCCATCCCGAGATCAAGACGGCATCCATGGAGTTCGACCTCGCGACCCTCGGGCCGAGCTTCCGCGTCGTGGAAGGCGTTCCCGGACGCTCCAACGCGTTCATCATTGCCGAGAGGCTGGGTCTCGCGGCCGAGCTCATCGACCGGGCGCGCGGGTTCCTGTCGTCCGGCGAGATTCGCGCCGAGGACATCATCGACGAACTGCACCGCGAGCGGCAGGCGTTGATTGGCCATCGCGAGGCGGCGGAAGCAGACCGCTCTGCGGCGCGAGCGCTGCGCGAGACCTACGAAGGCAAGCTGCGCGCGTTCGAGCAGGAGCGCGAGCGCGCGCTGTCGCGCGAAGTGCGGCGGCTCGAGGACTTCTTGCAGACCGCGCAGCGCGACGTCGAGAGCCTCCTGGCCCGGGCTCGTGCCGATGGCGTAGAGGCCGCCCGTGCGAAGGAGGCCTTGAGTCGGGTTGTCGAGCTGCGCGAACAGGCATCCGAGGAACGGAAAGCGCTCGCCGAGGCCGCCGAACCGACGCCGCTGTCCGATGAGGAGATCGAGCCCGGGCGGCTCGTTCACGTGCGCAGCGTCGACGCGAAGGGACGGATCGTCCACGTCGACCCTCGCGGGAAAGTCGTCGTCGACCTTGACGGGGGCATCCGCGTCTCGACCGAAGCGAAGGACCTCGAAGCTCCGCGGCGGGCGCCGCAAGAGGACGGTCGGCGCGAGACTTCGATCCAGATGCGGCGGCCGCGGCCGAGCCAGGTGCCGCTGCAACTCGACTTGCGGGGCTTGACGGTCAACGAAGCGTTGCGGCGCGTCGAGGAATACCTCGACGCGCTCCTGCGCGCCGACTTGCGCAACGCGCGGATTCTGCACGGCAAGGGGACGGGGGCGCTGCGCGATGCCGTCCGCTCCTATCTCTCTTCGTGTTCGTTCGTTACCCGCTTCGGCTACGCGCCGCCGAACCTTGGCGGAGACGGCGTCACCGAGATCGAACTCGCCGGCGAACCAGCGGAGAATTGAAACGGCGTCGGCACGTCGCTAAGATCGATCGGCACCGTCGAGGGTGGAAAGGCTCAAGCCGTGGAGATCACGAAGGTCGAGATCCGTCCGATGCGCGACGAGGGGAACCTCAAAGCGTTCTGCTCGGTCGTGTTCGATGACGTGTTCATCGTTCACAGCGTGAAGATCATCCAGGGCAAAGAGGCGCTGTTTGTCGCGATGCCGAGTCGCGAGGGCAAGGACGGCGACTTTCGCGACACCGCGCACCCGATCGACAATGCGTTTCGCCTGGAGTTGGAGAGCGCGATCCTGGCGAAGTACCACGAGGTCGTTGGCAACGGCGCCGGGGGACCGCCCTCGGCGGCCGATATCCCACACTAGGGCGTCGCCAAGCGGAAAGGCAGCGGCCTTTGGAGCCGCCATTCGGAGGTTCGAATCCTCCCGCCCTAATAGAGAGCCCACGGCACGCGTCCGTGGGCTCTCCATTAGGGCAGGAGCTGAGAGCCTTCGTCCCTAGGATAGGAGTCTGCGGCCACCGGTCCTGCAGACTCCCCAGCCGTCGGGGACCGACACAACGTAGAGCCAGGGGAGTCCGCCGAGCGGACTCCGAAGCTGCCGAGGAACGGCAGAGCCACCTCGCCAGCCATCCTCTCCGCCCTAACAAGCAGCCCGTTTGCCCTGCCGTGGGCTCTCCATTAGGGCAGGAGCTGAGAGCCTTCGTCCCTAGGATAGGAGTCTGCGGCCACCGGTCCTGCAGACTCCCCAGCCGTCGGAGGACCACCAAGCAACTCCGACGCCCCGCCCGCTCCGCCCCGTTGCCTAGCTATCCGCAGGGCGCCAGGTGGCTGCGCACAGCCGTTTCGCCTGCGCGAAGCTCATCGCCTAGACTGTGCCGGGCGCAGAGTCCTCTCTTGCGGCGCCGGGGAACGGAAAGCGAGGTCGAGATGAAACGTAGATCTATAGGGCTTCTTCTGTCGGGGCTTGTCCTCGTCTCCGTGGTCGGGGCCGCACAAGCCTTCTATCCCGTGTACTACGATGCGAGCTATCCCGCTGGGGGAGTCGAGAGCGGCACGCGGCTCTACATCGCGAATCCCCACGACACCGCGGTGCGCTACACCGTGACGGTCTACTCCCCCTCCGGAACGGAGCTTGGCTCGAGGGAGGGGATCGTCAACGACGGGAACGCCCACCACATTTGGCTCGCGGACCTGATCTCGGGAGACCGTACGCGGGCATGGGGGCTGTGTACGGTGCAGACGTGGCTGAACTACCCAGAGGATCTAGTGGTTGTCGCGGAGCGATACGTCGCCTCGACTCTTACCGGCTATGACCCCTCTCCGAAGGGCGCGACCGCCACGCGGCACGAGTTCTTCTACACGGCGCAGTACACGAGCGGAGGGCCGAACAACGACACACACCTTGCGATCCTGAATCCGACGAACACGGCGAACCACTACGCGATCGAACTCTATGACGTCTATGGAGCGCTGATCGGCCTCGAGTACGGGGTTGTGAACCCCAAGACGACCGCGGTCCATCGCGCGAGCGAGATGATCTCCGGGGCTCGCGACTTCGCCTGGGGCCTGTGTGTCGTACGGGCACAGACGTACGCCTATGAAGAGGTCGCCGTGAGCGTCTTCCGGATGCGCAACGGACAAGTCCTTGACACGCAGACGGCCCCATAGTCCCCGTGGAAGCTGCCCTGGTCGAGGCGAGCTCACCGGCTACATCATGTGAGGTGTGCGATGAGACGTAGGACCGTACGAAACGCGATCCTGATCTGCGGACTCCTGGCGGTCTCCTTGCTGACCGCGGCATCCGACGACCCGATCTCCGTTCTTGTGATCTTGCCGCCGCTTCACGCCGTGGCGGGCGAGTTCTTCCCCTTGTTGAGAGAACTCGAGGCCGCTGGGCTCCGGGTGGACGTCGCGGCCTGGGAGACAGGTCCCTACCTGTTCTGGGAGGACTCGTATGCCGGTGGGGACGACGACAATGAGCCGGACCGGTACGTCTTGGACGTAGCAACGACCTACGAGGCGGCGGCGGCCGGCGACTACGACGCCCTGATCCTTGGACCAGGCCACGCTCACGGCTCCTGGAACATCGACCAGGGGCGCGAGACGGCCATCGCGTTGATCGCGGAGGCCATGGCGACCGACCGGCTGCTCGGCGCCGTCACCTTCGGCGTCGTGTTCCTACTCGACAGCGGCTTGATGGACGGCCGTTCGGTCTGCGCCCCTCCTCACTACAAGGGCATCGTCGACCTCACGCTGCACATCGCCAACTTCCTCAGCGCGTTCGACGTTACGTTCGCCAAGGACTGCGTCCACGTCGATGAAACCGTCTCGCCCGTGGTCGTCACGGGGGGCCATCGCTGTGTCCACGCGTTTGCCTTGGCGTTCGCGGCGCGAGCCGCGGAGTTGCTCGGGGATTAGGGCGGCGTGACGATATGTCGGCGGCGTGGCCTTTGCTGCCCTTTGCTGAGAGGGCTCCGCGAAGCCCCCGATGTCCGTAGCGCATGACTTACGGCGCCGCGTACCGGAAGGAAGTTGCAGAGAGGGCCTGCACGTTGGCGTGAAGGGGAAGCACAGATGACGTGGAGCAGAGGCCGCGCCTCTGCTCCACGTCGCCGAGAAGCCACTCACCCGCACCGATGAAGGGTTGCAGCTACTCAACCGGGTGGATCTCGAAGGTGTCCGAGGTGGTTGTGACCGTCGGGTACTGCATCGAGGTCAACCGGATCTTGCACGCGTCGGAGTCGATGTCGCTGGGGATCGGCCAGTGCTCGGTTCCGTCGTTGCCCGTGCTGCTGGAGAAGACGGTCCAGGTGCTGCCGCCGTTGATGGAGTACTCGACGCGGAACGGCGTTCCGGCGTTCTGACTGGACCAGGTGATGGTCTGGGTCGTCCCGGCAGTCCAGGACGCGCTTCCGGTCGGCACGGTGATCGAGATGCTTCGGCTGACCGCCGGGTGGATCTCGAAGGTGGCCGAGGTGGTTGTGACCGTCGGGTACTGCATCGAGGTCAACCGGATCCTGCATTCGTCGGAGTCAATGTCGCTGGGGATCGGCCAGTGCTCGGTTCCGTCGTTGCCCGTGCTGCTGGAGAAGACGGTCCAGGTGCTGCCGCCGTTGATGGAGTACTCGACGCGGAACGGCGTTCCGGCGTTCTGACTGGACCAGGTGATGGTCTGGGTCGTCCCGGCAGTCCAGGACGTGCTTCCGGTTGGCGCGGTGATCGCGATCGTCCCGGCGGGCTCCGGGTGGATCTCGAAGGTGTCCGAGGTGGTTGTGACAGTCGGGTACTGCATCGACGTCAGCCGAATCATGCACTCATCGGAATCGATGTCGCTGGGAATCGGCCAGTCCTGCATCCCCGCGTTTGCCGTGTTGTTGTAGAGGACGGTCCACGAGGTGCCGCCATCGGTGGAGCACTCTATGGAGAACGGCGTTCCGGCGTTCAGACTGGACCAGGTGATGGTCTGCATCGTCCCGGCAGTCCAGGACGTGTAGATGGACGGCACCGTGATGCTGATCGAGGGCATTGGGCGGATGGCGAACAGGGCCGAGGTGGAAGACACCGCCGGGTAGTTGCGCGAAGTCATGCGCAACAGGCAATTGTCGGAGTCGATCTCTTCAGGGATGTCCCAAGGATCGCTGTAGTCGTTGCTGACCCCGGCGAACGCGATCCACGTCTGCCCGCCATCCACCGAATACTCGACGGTGAAGAACTCCGAGCGACCCCAGGCAATGCTGTCGGTCGTTTCCCAGTGGTATCGCCGAGTACTGCCGGCCGGCCAAACCGTACCCGCTGCGGGCACGGTGATCGTGATACTGCGCCAGGGACGGATCGCGAAGACGTCCGATGTGTCGAACACCTCGGGGTAGTTGTCGGACGTCAAGCGAAGCATGCATCGGTCCGAGTCGATGCTTGCCGGGATGTCCCAAGGGGCGTCGCCGTCGTTGCTCACACCGGCAAACTCGGTCCAACGGACGCCGCCGTCCACGGAGTACTCCGCCGTGAACATCTCAGATAGGCCGCTCGTCATGCACTCCGTTTCCCACGTGTAGCGCACGCCTGTTCCCGCCGTCCATTGGGTTGCCCGGCTCGGCGACGTGATCGTGACGCGCCGTCCCGCGGAATCCCTGCCAGAAGGCCACGCGAGAGAGCGGACGTACTCCTGATTCACTGTTTCCCTGTTCTGGTCGGCGATGCCGGCGACCACGAGGAATGTGGCCAGATCTGCTTTGATGGCTGCGAAATTCGAGAGAGGGCACAACTGGTCGCCCGTCACGCCGATCTCGATCTGCCCCAGATGGACGAGAAGGCCCCAGATTCCGCTTGGCGCCAAGACCACAACCGCGGCGACATTGTTCACCTGCTGTGTTTCGATTCGGAACAGACCCGAGGGAAGGAGTCCGGATCGGCCGAGGACCTCGGCGTCGGACGAGAGGAGAATGGCCAAGGTGTCATGGAACTGGGCCTCATGGAGGGGAGGCGAGGCGCTCCCAATGATCGTGCACGTGTCGACCAGGGCCGCGACAGACACGCTCGTCACGGTCAGACAGGCGAGAAGCACCATCCAGATCCGATAGCTTCGGCTCATGATGCGAACCTCCCTTGAACTTTCTCGGCACGCGATCCTCTCGCTCGCCACGCGCCGCGCCACCTACAGCAATCCCCAGCATGAGTGTGCGAGCCGAGTCCACGGAAGTCCACTCACGGTGTCGCGTGGATCGGCGCGCGTCGACCCAGTGGGGGGCATTACCGTCAGCCCGTCTCTCCGTACATCTGACGACGACCCGTCCTGCCGCGGGTGGGGACAAACCGACGCGCTGCGAAGGTCTGCACTCACCAGGATAGCGACAGATCAGTCGCACATGCCTGCGCGATGGCGCCGCCACACCGCCTTTGTGCGCGCCAGGGCTGAGAGAACCAGGCGGCTTGCGGGCGATGCGATCCCTGCGGCGCAGGAGCTACTGAGAAGAGGCCATCGCCGTCGACGTGGGCAGCGGCGAGGGAGTGTTTGCACCGGCGTAGCGTTGAGCGCGTCCGTCCGGTACCCACGGCCGAGCGAATCGGTCACGCAGCGTCGTTCGGCCGCGGTGGCCCTCCACTTACCCGGCTCGGGGCGCTACACTTGAGACCGACGCGGCTCCTCACGCGATCCCTTGCCTTGATGGGCCGACAACTCCAAGTGAAGCAGCGGGGGATGTGGGTTGATGCCACGGGAGGGAGGCTTCGGCTGCCCAGGTTGGAGCCGGGCCGTGGAGTGCCGCAAGGCCGATGCGGACGCAGCGAGTTGCCGTGATCGGCGCGACGAACTCGCGCTTGGCCGCGACCGAGAGCGGAACGACGATCCGCTCCGTCGCGCGGCTTCTTGTCATGGATGCAGTCTGTCTAGGGGTTGGCGAGCCGATCTCTGCGGCGAGGCCTGGGCGATGAGCGAGAGAGGGTCTCAGGCGTGAATCGAAGAGGTTCCGGCATCCATGCGAAAAGGCCGAACGCAAGCGAAGGAACCGCCGGAGCTGCGTCCGCCGCGACGTTGGGCTCGCGAGGTGCGTGAACGGGGGCGACCGCTCGATGAGCTCTCGCGACGAGCGAGGCGAGGGCAAGGTGCGGGGCACTCTGAGGCCATCTTGCGATGGCTGCGCGGAGGTGGCTAGAGGAGCGATGCGGCGCGGTACCCTGTACGAGACGAAGAGATTCGTCGTACACGTCTGCGTGAAGACGGCCACGTGCGTAGACTCTGGAGTCGGTGTCGTTCTCTGCACGCGTCCGC
Source organism: Candidatus Bipolaricaulota bacterium (assembly GCA_040752575.1). Classification (GTDB taxonomy): domain Bacteria; phylum Bipolaricaulota; class Bipolaricaulia; order UBA7950; family UBA9294; genus CAIOGO01. Next base: position 45,372 of record JBFMGK010000076.1, on the reverse strand, counting down.
TCTTCATCGCCGTTCCGAGTCATCTCGTCGTGCAGCTCGAGGATGATCGTTCTGCGGGGGTTCTCATCGACGGTGAGCTGTGCGAGCTCTGGGAAATCCTCCCGTCGTCCGTGCTCTCCGCGGAGCATCTGACGGTTCTGCGTGTTCTCGGGCTGAGGGGCGGCCGTCTGAACGCGGTGCGATTGCCAAGGAGGCCGGTGCCGCTCCCCCACGGGTCTCAGATCAGGATTCTCGGCTGCGGCGTGAGATCCCTGTTTGAGCATCTCGGCCACGTTGCGGGGCGCGGTCCGGACTCGCCTAACCCCCCGGTGGTCACCGATGTGGCGGTTCAGCCGGGTTGCAGCGGAAGTGCGCTCTTGGCCGGACGGCGCCTTGTGGGCATCTGTCAAGGGATGATCCCCTGGAACGGGAATGTGGCCGTCGCGTTTCCGTTGACGGGCCCGATGCTGACGGAACTGACCGGCATTCAGAGGCGATGTGGGAGGGTGCGTCGCGCGCTGCTCGGCGTGGCCGCTGTTGCGGCGCTGGGCGTGTTGGGACTCGTGGCGTTCTCGTGTCATGAACTGCCGCGAATCCGAGTGCTCGTTCCCACCCAGCGAACGGTCTGGATCGCCGGAAACCGAGAGCGTATCTGGTGGGAGACGAGAAACGTCAGCACGGACCCCTCGGTACTGCTCGACATTCACTTCTCGTCCGATGGAGGTCGGAACTGGACCCCCATCGCGCCGGCAAGCAACGATGGGTCGGAGCCATGGTCGGTTCCAGTCGTCTCGTCCACACAGTGCCTCCTGCGTTTCGTGCTCAGAAGCGATCGCAGCGTTCAGGGCGTGTCGTCGCAGTTCACCATCGTGCCTCCCTGAGCTTGCAACGAGTGGTCCTCCCAGCTGTGTGCGCCCACGGGCTGAGGTTACACTTGGGCCGCGATGCGCCACCCTTGAAGGAGTGATGATCGCATGCTGTGGCGCGCGTCGACGGAGACTCAACGATCCGGAGGTGGCTCGAGATGAGAAGCGCGGTGCGGCGGTTTTCCCATTCCAGAACAAGCTTTTCTCTGGCTCTCGCCTGCTTCATCCTGGCTGTCGGAGGTGGAACCGTGGGCAGCGACGTCGCCGCGCCGCTCGGGATGGTCCTGATCCCTGGAGGATCTTTCCAGATGGGCGACGCGTTCGCCGAAGGATGCTATGACGAGTTGCCCGTGCACACAGTGACCCTTAGCGCGTTCTACATGGGAGCGTGCGAGGTCACCAACGATGAGATGCTCAGCGCCTTGCAGTGGGCACAGGCGAACGGTCGCGTCGAAGTGACCGACGCCGGTGTCTACAGCGTCGGCGCCGGGCGGAAGAAGCTCCTGCACCTCGATCTGGAAGAGTGCCGGATCGACTGGGATGGGCGGCGATTCTCGCTCAAAGAAGGGAAGGCCTCGGGCTACCCGTGTGTCGAGGTGACGTGGCATGGCGCGGTCGCCTACTGCAACTTCCGCAGCGAAATGGAAGGCCGGGTACCGTGTTACGACCTTGAGACCTGGACGTGCGATTGGGCGGACGACGGATACCGCTTGCCGACCGATGCCGAGTGGGAGAGAGCGGCCCGCGGCGGGGCCGAAGGCCATCGCTTCACGTGGAGCGACACCGAGACGATCGACCACACTCGCGCGAACTACGAGAGTACGGGAGCGCAGAGCTACGACGTGAGTCTCACCCGCGGTCTTCATCCCGACTACGACGACGGACAAGCTCCGTACACCAGCCCGGTCGGGAGTTTCCCAGCGAATGCCTATGGGCTTTACGATATGGAAGGCAACGTCTGGGAGTGGATCTGGGATTACTGGGATCCAAACTACTACTTGTCGTCTCCGTTGCGCGACCCGCGGGGGCCTGACTCGGGTGAGTATCGCGTGGTGCGAAGCGGACGCTGGGGATACGACGCCAGCGCATGCCGAGTCTCTGCCCGACGGCATGGATGGCCGGCCGGACGACGCCAGATGGGGTTCCGCCTGGCCATGAATGCAGAGATCTAGGCCCGGCGTCGGAGGCATTGGCATGTTGGTTTGCTCGTGCTAGACTACGTTCCAGGCGTGGCGGCAGGGAGCCTGGGTGCGACCGGGCGCCGGCGGGGAGGGCAAGCGTCGGGATCGACGCGGAGACGCCGTGAGAGAGAAAAAAAGCGAGACTCGGCGAGCATTCTCGACCCGAGCTGCCCTTGCCGTCGTGCTGGCCGCACTGGGTCTCTCTTCTGCGGTCGCCGCAAGCGACGGCGAGGGTCCCGTTCTCGCTCCGCTCTTCACCCTGCCGAACCTTGACGGGTGCGATGTCTCGCTCGCCGACTACCTCGGACAGGTCGTGATCTTCGAGTTCTGGGCATCGTGGTGCCACACATGCACGGAGTCCTTCCCCGCGATCCACGATCTGCAGCACACCTACGCCGAGCAGGGCGTAGCGTTGCTTGTACTGTGCTTCGACAAGAACGAAGAAGACGCTCGGCTCTACCTGACCGACAACGGCTATCAAACGTCGAACGTGCTCTGGGGTTCTCTCGATGCGGTGCACGCTGTCCGAGACCTCTACGAGGTCGCGGCCGTGACGCACGCGATCGTCATTGATCGAGAAGGCTACATTCGCTACTCGGGCCATCCGGCGAAACTTACGGCCGACGTGCTGGAGCCCTGGCTCTAGGGGGTGAGGGCGATGATCGCCTTCGGGCCCGTGCCGTCGAGGAGACTAGGACGCAGTCTGGGCATCAACAACATCCCGCCGAAGATCTGCAGCTACTCGTGCGTCTACTGCCAGCTGGGAAGAACGGTCGACATGAGGGTGGATCGATCTGTACTCCACCCCGCCAGGGAGATCGTCGCTGCCGTTTCGGAGAGCGTGACCAAGGCGCGGGAGGCTGACGAGACCATCGATTACCTGACGTTCGTCCCCGACGGTGAGCCCACGCTCGACATCCAACTGGGTGAGGAGATCGGCGCGCTTCAGCCGCTAGGATGCAAGATCGCGGTCATCAGCAATGCGTCCCTCATCGGACGAGCCGATGTGCGGGAGGATCTCGCGCACGCCGACTGGGTCTCTCTGAAGGTCGATGCCGTCGACGAAGTCACCTGGCGCCGCGTCGACCGGCCGCACCGGGCACTCCAACTGGAGTCGATTCTTGCTGGGGCGCTGGCGTTCTCCGAGAGCTTCCAGGGCACTCTGGCGACCGAGACCCTGCTCGTCGGCGGACTCAACGACAGCGAGAAGCACGCGGAGGCGGTGGCGGACTTCCTTGCCCGGCTACGGCCTGCGACGGCCTACCTTTCCGTGGCCACGCGCCCGCCAGCCGAGGCGTGGGTCACGGCGCCGAGCGAAGATGCGGTGAACCGGGCGTTCCAGATCGTGCAGGAACGCGTGAGGCACGTGGAGTGCCTGTTGGGCTACGAAGGTAACGCGTTTTCGATGACCGGCGACGCCCGCGAGGATCTTTTGGCGATTACCTCGGTGCATCCGATGCGCAGCGACGCCGTCGAGGAATTCCTGGCGCGTGCGGGAGCCGACGACGCGCTGGTTCGTGAACTCGTAGCGCTGGGCGAGCTCGTCGAACTCACCTACGCAGGCCGCACGTATTTTCTGAGGAAGCTCCCGGGACGCTAAGGCCTCCTCGCCCGGTTACGAACGGGTCCGGCGCTGGCCGATCATCCTTTCTTGTTCGCTGCGAAACGCCGTCGCTGTTCGGGCAAGGCCATGGACCAAGAGGGGCTTCGCGAGAGCGTTTGCCAGGAGCCCGAGGTCGATCTCGGCCCACGCCGCCGAGACCGCTCTGCGATGGTCCCGCGCGGAGAGCGGGGCGAGCTCTTGGGTCACGTCCCCAGAGGCGTTGTGGTGGATGTCCAGCGCGAGAGGACGGTCCAGGTTTGCGAAGCCGTTCGCGGACATGGCGATCCAGCGAGGCGAAGGGGCGACAGACGTTCGGAACAGCATCTTCCCTTCGGCGAGTCGGCAGACCGTCGCCCACTTCCGTGTGCCGAGGTCGAGGCGGTCGAGGAGCGAGAACGCGAATTCAGTAGCATCTCCTGAACCTGCGGAGGCTGCCAGGGCCGAGACAGCTAAGCGGAACCGCGGATCCTCGTCGGCTTCGCGGATTCCCGGATCCTTCGATCCGCCGAACCCGGCGTAGCTCTTGAGGGCGTCGACTTCTTCGCGATAGCGCGCGTTGCAGAGGACGCGGTACGGAAGCTCCTCGTCGCGGTAGATCACCGCCCGTCCGTCGAGGAACTCGACGACGGCGACATCCCCCTCCCGATCGGCGAGGAGGAAGTGCCATCGGCAGTGTCCCTCGGGCCCCGCGACGGCAAGGCTCTCTAGGGCTGCCGAGACGCTCGCGTAGTTGTCCAGCAAGTACTGGATCCACTGGTGGTGATACATGTGCGCGGTCGCGCGACCTGTCGGCCACGTTGTGCTTAGGAGCGTCATCTCAGCAACATAGAGCCCGGCCTCGTTCATGCCTCCGTCGGGGAACTCGCGGCCGAACACGTTCCAGGTGAGCGATCCGTACTTCGACGTCCAGCGCACGCGTCGCGTGGACCGTGCGCGCAGCGGGACGAGGAGTTCGTGAAAGCGCACGCTCCATTTTGCGACGCCGCGCGGGTTGGCCACGACGAGTCCCGGCACGGGGAACGACTCGTCCAGGTTGTGCGCCGCAACCACGGAGCCGCCCGCGTCGATGACGAACGTTGCACAGGATCGTGCGGGCATGCGCCGAGCGCGCGGGGTTTCCCCTCGCTGACTTGTCGGGACGAGCCCCAACGCACGTACCCGGCTTCGCATCAGGTTCTCGGGGCGACTGGCGAACGCAGGCGGTTCAGGGAAGGCCGCACAGGGCAGCCGGCGGACGTTCACCTCGCCCTCCGGAGGAACGGCGGCGGCAGATCGTGGGCCGAGAAGGCTTCGGGGTTCGGGCAGGGCCAGCCCAGGTGGCGCAGCCAGGTGTTCTCGCCCAGCTCAGGATCGGCGCGTTCGACGTCGTTGGCCGATGCGCACCAGGCGGCCTTGCGTTGCAGGGTGGGGTAGTCGAGCGGCAGGATGTGCGTCGCCCCGCTTCGCGCGACGGGGGGCGCCGCGGTGCCGGACGCGCGTTGATAGGCGAAGAGAGCGAGCCGATCGGCCTTCCAAAGACCCTGATGGGCGAGTTCGCGTGCCGCCTCGGCGGCCTCGAGATGATTCGGGTGGGGGCCGTATTCGCCAAGTGAGTCCGGGTTGTGGGCGAAGACCCAATCCGGCCGGAAGCCCTGGACCGCTTCGCGAACGCAGAGGAGGAGTTCGTCGCGGGCGTTTCGCGAGAACGGTGCTCCGTCGGGATGGTCGCAGAAAGACAGCGCGACGGAGCGGACGCCGAGCGACGCGCACCACGCGTCAATGTAACCGCGCCGCTGCGGCTCGGCAGCGGATGTCGTGACGACGAGCCACTCCCATCCAAGCTGCAACGTGCCCCAGATCGCCCCGCCGACCCAAATCGGGGCGTCGTCGAAGTGTGCGACCAACGCCAAGCCTCGCACGTCTTGCGCCTCCTCTGTGCACCTCGCGGACCGATCGCGTCCAGTCTACGCGGGGCGGGACCGAAGCCAAGGTGCGGCTATGGCTCGTGCCAGGCCCGCGGGGTATGATCGCGAGGGGGTAGCACAGAGCAAGGCGTGAGGCGCAGAGACGATGGAAGCGAAACCGATGGAGACGCTGGCGCGGGAGCTGAAGCTGCGCATTCCCGCCGAGACCCTTGAACGTGCGTTTCTGCACAGCTCGTACGCGAACGAAGTCGGCGATCCGCGTGGCTCCAACGAACGACTTGAGTTCTTGGGCGACGCGGTCATTGATTTGGCCGTGACCGGCCACCTGTACGAGGCGTATCCAGATGCCGACGAAGGACGATTGACCAAGGCGAAGTCCGTGGCGGTCAGCCGGCCGGTTCTCGCGGAGAAGGCCGACGAGCTTGGACTTGCCGACTACCTGCGGCTCGGGCGCGGCGAGGAAGCCAACAACGGCCGGCAGCGGCCGAACAACCGCGGCAACGCTTTTGAAGCGCTCGTCGCGATCCTTTACCTGGAACGTGGCTTCTCGTATGCGCAGAAGTTCGTCGTCCGCTGCCTCGAAGCAGATATCGAGCGCTACCTTGCCGAGGAGTCCACGACAGGCGACTACAAGAGCCTGCTCCAGGAAACGGCCCAGCGGCTCTTTGATTGTCGCCCGAGCTACGCGTTGGCCACGGCGAAAGGCAAGGAGCACGCGAAGGAGTTCGCCGTGAGCGTTTCCGTCGCCGGGCACCGGGCGATCGGCCGCGGGCACACAAAGAAGGAGGCCGAGCAGGCGGCGGCCAAGCAGCTATACTTGATTCTCGAGGAGTTCTAGACGCCCCCGTAGCTCAGTAGGATAGAGCGCCGGTTTCCTAAACCGTAGGTCACAGGTTCGAATCCTGTCGGGGGTAAAGCTGAGGCGGGCCCATGCTCCCGACGGGCCCGCCTCAGCTTTACCCCTGGCCGGCGAGAACTTGTCGCAGTTCGCTGACGGCGAACTGCCAAGCCGTCCAGAGTACCAAAGACGACTCTGGAGGGCCCAGGTTACGAATCCTGAACGAGACGCTGAGGCGGGCCCATGCTCCCGACGGGCCCGCCTCAGCTCTGCCCCTCTCTATCCTACAACAGGTCCAGCGACGCGCTCAGCGTCACATCCACCGTCCACTCCTGCACGTCGGCCGCCTTCGTGAGGGAGATCTGGAGCCCAACGTCCGCCTCGCCGACGACGAAGCCGAGAACCGCCGCGAGCGCATGGCTTGTGCTCGCGGCCAGCCCCAACGGCTGCATGCGCTGAAGCGTGTAGGTCGCGGTCATGGAGCTGGTCTCGGAGAGGGTACGCGCGTAGGACGCCCTTGCCGTCAGCGTGTTCTCTTCGAGGATGTTGAACGGGCCCGAGAAACTCGCGCGGCAGAGAAGCTGGCTTGCTGCGTCGGGGGCCAGGGCGAGATCGGCCGACGCCGTCAACAGGAGATTGCGCGCGCCGCCGTAGGGGTCGATCAGCTCATAGCCGAGGCCGGCCTGCACGGCCCAACCGCAGTTTCGCTCGTCGCCCGTCGCAGCGATCACGTCCTCGACCATGAGCACCTGCCGCGGTGCGATCACCATCTCGGAGGCTGTCTGGATCATCGCGACGGCGGCCGCAGCGAGGTCCTCCACGCTGTCGTACGTCGCCCTCTGCCCGATGAGTTCCGCGATCTTCAGGAGGGTTTCCCCGGGCAGCACGCCGCGAATCGACCCCGCTTGCAGGAGTTCGTCTTGGATCGCGAACGCCTTGGCCAGCGGCGTGACGTCGGAGAAACGTCCGTAGCCGATCCCGACGCGCAGGCTGGCCGCCGGCGCCGGAAGCCCTGTTGCGAAAGACGCTTCCAGTCCGCCGAACCCAAAGAGCGGTTGGTCTTTCGTCAAGTAGTAGCGGAATGTCCCCGATCCCTCACCGAGGCCGCCGCTCGGCTCAAGTCCCGTCAAGAGGAGCTCGCCGCTTGCCGCGAGGGTGAACCCGACATTCGGCGAATCGTGTATCTGATCGTAGTTCACGGCGACTCGTCCGCCGCTCTCCTCCAGCCCTTCGGTCGCACCGTCGTTGAAGTAGCGGTAGCTGAACGAGAGCCCGAGGTCGGCAAGGTCGGTCTCCGGAGACACGTAGTCGCAAAGACGGACGGAACCGGCTTGGGCCGCCAGGGATAGCACGCAGAGCAGAATCCCGACAAGAGCCCCCATCCTTCGCATCGCTGATCACCTCTTCGGTGAGTCTAGCGAAAGGAAGCTGGCGAGAGAAATCGCGTTCCACGTTGCGGCTCGATGTGCCGGGTCCAACCTGTCGTATTGGCTTTGGCCGCACGGCGAAGGCTTTGACGCGGCTCAACAACGGCGGGAAGGTGGCATCTAGTACTCGAAACACGAGGGACAACGCCGTTTCCCCGCGGCCTCTGCGTTGGCCTCGCTCGCGTAGTACAGGCGCTCCGTGCCGGGGATCCCGCAGACCTCGGGGCAGTCGCGGCGGTGATAGGTCGCGTCCCTCGTGCCGCTCACGAAGAAGGCGGCTCCCGCAAAGGTCTCCGGCTTGTCGGGGACGACGGGGTTGGTGTGATGGTGGTCGGCGTCGAGATCTGGTGTCCACGTGGACGTTGCGCCGACAGGGATCTCGAATGCGGCACGCGTCACGCGTCCCCACTCGTCCTCGACCGCGACGTAGATTGTTGCCGTCTGCTCGGGGAACTGCACCCCAAGAAGGACGTTCCGCTGCGTGTAGGGATCATAGGGATAGCCGGTCATCGCCGCCGGAGCGTACGGCCGTCCGTTGGCATGGGTCTCCATGGTGAGCAGCGGGTAGACAAGGACGGCGTGGTCGACGATCCGGCCGCCGTACTCGGCGTGGAGGACGTCCTCTTCCCACGGCGGGGTGTAGATCGAGTCGCCCATCGGCGCCCCGCAGACGACTTTGGCTTCGGCCTCCACACGCACCTCGACAAGGCGCCACACGCCGTCGTAGTGCACGCCGGTGGACGGCCCCGACAGCCCGCCGGCCACATGAGAGAAGTCGATCAGCGTCTTTTCGTGCGGGCGCAGGGCCCAGAGGTATGGATCGCCGTTGAGCCGCGGCCGCCAGATCGTGGGCCGCGCGTTGCTGCCTCGTGCCGTAGCGACCGCGTTGCGGACGTCCCGGCCGTCTGACCACGTGACCTCGGCCGCCCAATCCAAGAGGTCGACGATCACGGGGATCTCGCTCTCCTCCGAGACGAGGGTCGTCCCGTCGGGAAGTCGCACGGTGTACGTTCCCGCAAGGGGCGTGCAGACGAGGTTCGCCTCGTACGGCACGTGGCCGACCTCGGGGATGATCCAAGCCGAGAGCACGATCGGCTCGTCACAGCCGGCAAGGGGAGCCATCGCTAAGGCAAGCAGCAGAATCCCCGTGGTTCGGCGCATCGGACCTCCGCGGATAGTAGACCGCAGGCTGTGTGATTCGTCAAGCTCGGTGCATGGCTCGCGACGGCGTCGTGGGTTGGTGGGGAACATCCTGGGTTCCGCGCGGGTCAATACGGTCGGCTCTGGCCTGTCCACGCTTGTCAGGGCGCGACCGATGCGATAAGATTCGGACACAAGAAGAGAAGCGTACTTTCGCAAGAGACTGCACGGCGATCACTCTTGCCGCGAGGGCCTTGCCTGGCAGCAAGGCCCTCGAGTCTTTCTAGAGAACGCTCACGGCATCTCCATGAGGTCCGCGAAACGTGCTCACTCCGTCTGGATAGGCTTTCGCCGTGGAACCTCAAGGTGCAATGGCGAGACGAGATGCGCGCCCGGAACGGGCCTTGACGTTGCGCGTGGACGGCATGCACTGCGCAAGCTGTGCTCAAGCCGTCGAGCGCGCGCTGGGGCGCGTTGCGGGCGTCGAACGCGCCGAGGTCGACCTGGTCGGGGGACGCGCGAGGGTTACGGCAAGCGACGACGTGATGCTCGAGACCCTCGAGCAAGCCGTGGTCGCCGCTGGGTACAGCGTTTCCGAAGCCCCCGACCGCGGGTTGGACGAAGAGGCCGCCCGAGCCCGGGCGGCAAGACGCAGAGCACTTCTCGCCTGGGCCCTCGCACTGCCACTTGTCGCTTGGATGCTCCCCGAAATGGTGTTGGGGGTTCGCTGGCCCTCGGCGCTCGTCTTTCACGTCGGAATGATCGTTCTGTCCTTTCCCGCGGTCTTCATCGCCGGCTGGCCGACCCTGCGCTCGGCATGGAGGACGGCCGTACGGCTGTCGCCGTCGATGGATACGTTGATTGCGCTGGGGGCGCTGGCCTCGTTCGCCACGGGGCCTCTGACGCTGCTCGCACATCTCCGCGGGGGGGCGATGGTCGCAGACTACTCGGGCATCGCGGCGATGATCATGGCCTTTCACCTGACCGGTCGTGCTGTTGAAGCTTCGGTGCGCGGCCGGACGACCGCCGCCTTGCGCAGCCTGCTCGACGTCGAGGCGCGAACGGCCCGCGTGGTTCGTGAAGGACGCGAGGAGGTCATCTCGGTTCGCGACCTCGCGGTCGGCGACCTGATGATCGTGCGTCCCGGCGAGAAGATCCCGACGGACGGCGTGGTGGAGTGGGGCGAGAGCTCGATCGACGAGTCGCTGGCCACCGGCGAGTCGATGCCTGTCGTGCGAGGCGTCGGCGAGTCCCTCATCGGCGGTACAGTGAACGGCGAGGGGGCTCTGCACGTTCGTGCGACCGGCGTTGGTGAAGACACGTTCCTCGCTCAGGTTGCACGTCTTGTCCGCGAGGCCCAGTCGTCGAAAGTGCCGATCCAGGCGTTTGCCGACCGCGTCGTGCGCTGGTTCGTTCCGGCGGTGGTCGTGCTCGCGGCGGGGACGTTCGCCGCGTGGATGTGGGCCCCGGAGGTCATGGCACGCCTGGCGGCGCCGCTTGCCGCTCATCTCCCTTGGGTCGCGGAGGCCGCGCCCGTCGCGACGCGCGCCCTCTACGCCGCGATGGCCGTGCTGGTCATCGCGTGTCCCTGCGCGTTGGGGTTGGCTACGCCCACGGCCCTTGCTGCCGGGGTGGGACTCGGCGCCCGCCGTGGCATTCTTCTGCGACGCGGGGACGCCGTCCAGCGGTTGTCGGCCGTCCGCGTCATGGCTCTCGACAAGACGGGTACCGTGACCGTGGGTCGCCCCGAGGTGACCGACGTGATGGCCGGCGAGGCCGGCGAGCGCGAGGTCTTGCGACTTGCCGCAGCCCTCGAGGCGAACTCCGAGCACCCCGTGGGGCAGGCGCTCTGCCGTGAGGCCGTGCGCCGAGAGATCGCTCTGCCCAGAGCCGAGCGATTCGTCGCCCTGCCCGGGCGAGGGATCGCCGGAACTGTCGAGGACCGAGACGTTCGGATTGGTCATCTCGACTGGATGGAGGCGGAAGGGGTGGCGCCTCGCGAGTGGGCCGCTGTCGCGCGGCGCTTGGAGTCTTCTGGACGGTCGGTGGTGGCCGTCGCAGATCGGGAGCGCGGCATCCTGGGTCTGTTCGGGGTTGCGGACGCCATCAAGCCGGAGGCACGCGCGTCCGTAGCCGCGCTGCGCAAACTCGGGCTGGAACTCATCCTTCTCTCTGGAGATCGGGTCCTGACGGCGGAGGCTGTGGCCCGGGAGATCGGCGTGGATCGCGTCGTCGCCCAGGTGCTGCCGGGAGAGAAGGCCGATGTGATTCGCGATCTGCGAGAGAGAACGGGGCATAGGGTCGCGATGGTCGGAGATGGGATCAACGATGCTCCCGCCCTAGCCGCAGCCGACGTCGGCATCGCGCTGGGCACGGGCACCGACGTGGCCATGGAGACAGCGGACGTCACGCTCGTCTCGGGCGACCTCGCGGGAGCGGCGCGAGCCGTGCGCCTAGCGCGTGCAACGTTTCGCAAGATCCGACAGAACCTCTTCTGGGCCTTTGCGTACAACATCGTCGCGGTTCCGCTCGCGGTGCTTGGGCTTCTTCACCCGCTGGTGGCCGAGGCGGCGATGGCCCTCTCCTCGATCAACGTCGTGCTGAACGCGAACCGGCTTCGCCGTGCGAAGCTGGATGGATAGCGCCGCGAGAGACGGTCGGGACATTGCAGATCGCCCCGTCGGGGCGGTACACTGGTTCGGTGCCAATAGCCGGACGTGCGCTATTGGCACTGATGCTTTCGCTTGCATCTCGGAGTCCGACAAGAGGTGAGGCATGCAGCCGATCGACCTTCGGTCTCGTATCGGTGAGATTCTGTATGACGCGGAGTCGATTGCTCGCCGGGTCCGTGAACTCGCCGCGCAGATTGCGCGCGACTACCGGGCCGGCGGGTTGGCGTGCGACGCCAAGGGCCGCCCCCTCTTGTTGGTGGCGATTCTTCGCGGAGCCATGATCTTTACGGCAGACCTCGCACGGGCGCTCGAGATGCCCGTCGAGATCGACCTGATCAGCGTGTCGTCCTACGGCAACGGAACGGCGCCCGGAGCGGTACGACTCGTAAAGGACCTGGAGCGTCCGATCGAGGGCCGCGACGTCCTGATCGTCGAGGACATCATCGACACGGGGTACACGATTGAGTACCTACGCCGAAATCTCGAGTCGCGGAACCCGGCAAGCGTTCGAGTGTGCACGCTCGTGGATAAGGTGGCGCGGCGCGAGATCCCGGCTCAAGTCGATTACGTCGGCTTCGCGTTGGAGCATGACGCGTTCGTCGTCGGCTACGGGATGGACTACGCGGAGTTGTACCGAAACCTTCCGTTCATCGGCGTTCTCAAGGGCGAGTTCGTGGGATGAACGAGTCTCCGCGCGTCACCCTGGCGATCGAGACGTCGTGCGACGAGACGTCGGTCGCCCTCCTACGCGGCCAGACGGAGATCCTCGTGAACTCCGTGTACTCGCAAGCCGATCTGCACGCGCGCTACGGCGGAGTCGTTCCTGAAGTCGCGTCTCGAAACCACGTCGTCAAGCTCCCGTATCTCGTCGCAGAGGCGACGACACGGGTCGGTATCGCGTTGCGCGATGTGAGCCTGGTGGCCGCGACGATAGGACCCGGGCTCGTCGGTCCTCTGCTGGTCGGGGCTTCGCACGGGAAGGGACTTGCCTTTGCCCTCGGGGCACCGTTTGTCGGCGTGAACCACCTCGAAGGACACCTCTTCGCCCACCGACTTCACGCTCCCGAGGCCGGGCCGCCGTTCATGGGGCTGATCGTCTCGGGTGGACACACGTTGCTCGTCGACGTTGCCAAGTACGGCCAGTACCACGTCGTCGGAACGACCGTCGACGACGCCGCCGGCGAAGCGATCGACAAGATCGGCAAGATGCTCGGCATCGGATACCCGGCCGGCGCGAAGATGGATGCCCTCGCGTCGCAAGGTCGGCCCGACGCGGTGCCGCTTCCGCGCCCCCTCGAGGCGTCCGCAGGCTTCGACTTCAGCTTCTCGGGGCTCAAGACGGCGGCCCTCTATCACGTGCGCAAGAATCCGCGCGAACGACGCGAGGATCTCGCGGCGTCGGTCTTGGCGAGCGTCGTCAGCGTTCTCACAAAGAAGTCCCTCGAAGCCGCCCGTAGGTTTCGCCGCGACCGCCTGGTCGTTGTCGGGGGTGTCGCGGCCAACTCGCACCTTCGGCGGCACTTGGTCGAAGAGGGGACGCGCTGCGGGATCTTCGTCTCGTTCCCGCCGATCACGCTCTGCACGGACAACGCAGCGATGATTGCCGCCGTCGCGGCGTTTCGGCATGCTGAACTCGGGGAGTCGCACCCGCTGTCCACGGGAGTCGATGCGTCGCTCTCTCTCTAGCGCGGAGGTCTTCGCGTTCTCACGCGGTCACGCTCACCGGCTCGCCCGATGCCACGTCGCGCACACTTTGCAGGGCCGCCAGAGCTACCTCGACCATGTCGTCCGTCGGCGGCTGTGTCGTGAGACGCTGCAACCATAGGCCGGGCTGCGCCAGCACGCGGACCCAGGGTCGATCGAAGTGGCGGCCCGTATAGCGCTGGGCCTCGTACGAGACCCCGGCAACGACCGGGAGAAGAAGAAGACGCGACAAGATCTTGAGCCACAGCGCGGGGTTCCCGGCCAGCGAGAAGACCAGAATGGCGATCACAAAGACCGTCGTCAAGAAGGCCGTTCCGCAGCGCGGGTGAAGCGTTGTATGTCGGCGCGCGTTCTCCACCGTCAGTTCTTCGTCCGCCTCGTAGGTGTAGACGACCTTGTGCTCGGCGCCGTGGTATTGAAACACGCGGCGAATGTCCTTCATGAACGAGATGACCACGAGGTAGCCGAAGAACAGCGCGAGACGGATGGATCCCTCGACGAGATTGAAGAGAATCGGATGACCGAGGCGTACGGTCGGCAGACTCTGCGTGACGAAGAGCGGGAGAACGATGAACGCCCCGACGCCGACGACGATTGCCAACGCGAAGGCGAGGAAGTTCGCCCCCTTGCTCATTTTCTCTTCTTCGGGGAAGGCGATCTGCGTCGAGATGTTCAGCGCCCGGAGACCGAGCGACATCATGTCGAAGAGGCGAAACGTCCCCCGTACAAAGGGAATCTTCCCCAGACGAGGGAAGCGGCGATGCACCGGAAGTGGACGGACGATGATCTCACCCGTTGTCTGATGACGAACGGCGACCGCTACTCGGTCGCCGTTCTGCATCATGACGCCTTCGATGACCGCTTGTCCGCCGATCGGCGGCTTCACGTGTCGGCCTTCTTCTTCGTCGACAACGTGTGGCCGGCGTACTTGCGCTGGAAACGCTCGACTCGTCCCTCGGTATCGACGAACCGTTCCTCGCCGGTGAAGAACGGATGGCACTTCGAGCAGATGTCGACGCGCATATCCGCCACCGTAGAGAGCGTCTCGTGTCGCGCTCCACATCCGCACTGAACGACGGCCTTCTTCATCTCGGGGTGAATGCCCTTTTTCACAGTCGGCTCCTGGCTCGCTAGCGCTTGGAGTACTGCTCGCTCTTTCGCGCCTTGCGACGGTTGATCTTCTTCCGCTCGACCTCGCGCGCGTCGCGAGTGAGGAGGCCGGCCTGCTTCAGCGGCGTGCGGTACTCCGACGTGACGCCGCAGAGGGCGCGAGCGATGCCGAGGCGCACGGCCTCGATCTGCCCGGTGAACCCACCACCGCGGACCCGTGCCTTGACGTCAAAGCGGTTGACGGTTCCGGTGATGTAGAACGGGACCTTCAGCACTTTCTCCAGATACTCCTGGGAGTTGAGGAACGATCCGAAGTACTGCTCGGCCGGGCGGTTGTTCACCAACAGCGTGCCCGAGCCCTCCGCGAGGTAGATCCGCGCCGTCGCACGCTTCCGGCGACCGATCGCGTGGATGTAGTTCCCCACTCGCTTGGGTAGTCTCTTGTCTGCCTGCTCCACGAAGCTCTTTCCTCCTCGACCGATTTCGCAGTCGGTGGATGATAGCCCTCACCCTTCAGGGTGTCAACGGATGCCGTGCCCCCGCTACACGAGGCGACGCACGAGCCTCCGCGCCCACGGGTTCTTCATGCGGTTCATCATCCATCCCTCCGCGGCGCGCTTCGTCAGGAAGGACATGGACGGGAAGCTGTGCTGCAGAAACGCCAACCGGTGGATTCGTAGGCGGCTCTGGATGGCCAGGGCCCATTCGTTGATCATTTCGCCGGCGCCCTCGCCCATGATCCGGACTCCATAGATCCTTCCGGTCGGACTCGCGTAGACGCGCACGCCTCCCACTGCGATGTTCTCGGCAATGGCCGCGCCGTAGTCCTCGTATTTCGCCTCGAGGACCTCGTAGGGGATGTCGTGGGCTTTGAGGTCTCGCTCCAGCCAACCCACGTGCGCGACCTGCGGCTCGGTGAACACCGTCCACGGCACGACATACGAGCGGTACTTGCGGCGGAACGGACGCGGGACCATCGAGTTGATGAGCGCGATCATCCCCTGATGCATTGCCGCGTGCGAGAATAAGTAGGCCCCATTGTTGTCGCCTGGCGCGAAGATGTGGCGGCACGTCGTCCGGAGCGTCGCGTCAACGCGGATTCCTCGCTCGGAAAACTTCACTCCCGCGTTGTCGAGACGCAGCTCCGCCAGGTCGAACCGGCGCCCTGCGGCGACGAGAAGCCGTTGCCCGCGCAGGGTCTCGCCGACGTGGGTGCGAACCGCGACAATGCCCTGCGACGAGGAGACCTCGCTGATGCGGCGGCCGTTGTACACATCGATACCTTCCGTGGAAAACCTCGCCTCGAGCGCTCGTCCGGCGTCGGCGTCCCCGTGAGGCAGGAGGTGCTCGTCCATGTGCACGACCGAGACCCGCGCGCCCAGGCGAGAGAACGCCTGGGCCATCTCGCAGCCGATGGCGCCGCCTCCGATGATGACCAGGCTCTCCGGCACGCGGTCGATTGAGAAGAGGGTTTCGTTGGTGAGCGCGTCCACGCGGTCGAGTCCGGGGATCGGGGGCATGGCCGGCCGCGTTCCGACACAGATGAAGATCCTCTTCGCGGTGTGGCGTTGGCCTGCGACCTCGATGGTGTGGGGATCGATGAACGTTGCCGGACCCTCGCGGAGCTTCAGATCGACCTTGGCGAACATCGCCCTTGTCTTTTTTTCATCGATGAACTGCAGGCGATCGGCGATACGACGGAAGGTGTCGGTCGGCGCCGGGGGCGCGGTCGCCGCCAGGCCCAGTTCGGGGAACTGCGTCACGGCGTGCCGCGCGTGGGCCATCCTCAGCAGGGCCTTGCTCGGAATGCAGCCCACGCTCATGCACTCGCCGCCGAGGCTTCGCTTCTCGACGCCGAGAACACGCAGGCCCATCTCGGCGGCCATGATCGAGACCGCCATCCCGGCAGGGCCAAGACCGATCACGCCAACGTCGTAGTCGTATCTCATGTCCCCTCCCTCGGCACCCCAGAGCGGGGAGTATACCGTGGGCACGGCCGGAACGGCAGGGCTTCAGTTGACGCCTGCTTCAGCAGGCCCTATCGTTACAGCCGGACAGGCTGCCTGACCGTTCGACCTGGCTGGCGTTGCCCGGTCGTGAGGGTGTGGCTTGCCCTATCGAAAGGAGACGACGATGGGGAGCGCGACCGACCTGGAGGCCCTGCTTCGGCCCCCGGCGATGGAGATGCCTCCGTACCCGCCCAAGGCGATTACGTTGGCGAGCGGCGAGGAGATGGTGGTGCGGCAGGTGGCACGGGAAGAGGTTCCCGTGTTGCTCGAGGCCATCTACCCTCTTCTCCTCGTGGAGCGCGACTTCTACGATATTGTGGCGGCGCGGCTCTACGGCGAACTCCTGGCCTACAAGCGCCACCGTGTTCGGGACGAGTACGTGCTCGTGGGCCTGATCGACGGGGCGCTCGCGGGGATGGTCAACGGGCGGCTCGTCGACGCCAAGGTCGGCATGAGCTACCACACGATGACCTTGCGGCGCGGGTTGCGCGTTGGGTCGCACCTGTTCGCTGCGAAGATGGAGTACCACATCGAGCACATCGGCCAGGAGGAGGTCCTGATCGTCGCCGAGAGTCCGATCGGTTTCCGGCGCTGGATGATCGAGTACCCGCTGGAGAAGAAGTACGAGGTGCAGCACGAGCTCGGCGGGGTTCCGTCCTGGGTTCTCACGAGGCAGACGTACTTCGACGCGAAGCCGCGTCTTGTCTCGGGACGCCGACCCGTGTCCGACACTCTGCTCGCCGGGGCGGCGACGATCCGCCTTCCGGGGAGCGAGGCGGTGCGCCGTCAGGTCACCGAAGAGAAGGGAGGCCGACCATGAGGCCCGTTTACGTCGTGGGAGCCGGCATGACGCGCTTCGGGAGATCGGAGTGGCCTCTTGTCGACCTTGCGGCCACGTCCTCGCTGGCCGCACTCCACCACGCGAACCTCGGCAAGATCCCCGTGGACGCGGTCGTCGTGGCCAACATGGGCGGCGGCCGCGTGAACCGCCAGACGGCGCTCGGCAGCGCGCTCGTCGACCGGCTCTCGATGTGGCCAGCGGCCGCAGAGGCGGTGGAGAACGGTCCCGCCTCCGGCGCGAGTGCGGTGAAGGTTGGCTACCAGGCGATCGCTTCGGGGATGGCCGATGTCGTCTTGGTGACCGGGGTCGAGATGATGCGAGCTGTGGACGGACTCGAAGCGACGGACTTCGTTGCCAGCTTGGCACATCCCGAGGTCGAGTACATCTACGGCGTGACGCTGCCCTCGCTGGCCGGGCTGTTCGCTCGCCTCTTCATGGCGCGTCACGGTGTCGAGCGACGGCACCTCGCGCTCGTCGCGATCAAGAACCACGAGAACGCGATGAAGAACCCGTACGCTCACATCCATCAGCCGGTGACGATGGAGGGCATTCTCACGGCTCCCGAGGCGATCGTGAACAACCCACCGGTTGCGGAGCCCCTTCACATGTTCGACTGCTGTCCCGTGAGCGACGGCGCCGCGTCTCTCCTCCTTGCGTCGCAAGACGTGGCGGCCAAGCTGGGCGCACCGCGAGTCGTGATCGCCGGCATCGGTCAGGCCACCGATACGCACGCCGTACAGGAGCGAGAGGACCCCACAGACCTGAAGGCCGTTCGCCTCGCGAGCGTCGCGGCGTTCGAAGCCGCGGGCGCCAAGCCTGCGGACGTTGACGTGGCCGAGCTTCACGACGCGTTCACGATTCTGGAGATCGCCGAGAGCGAAGCTGCGGGCTTCTTCAAGGCGGGGCAGGCGCACAAGGCCCTCGAGCGCGGCGAGACCCAGCTCACGGGCAAATTGCCGATCAACCCCTCGGGAGGACTCAAGGCCAAGGGACACCCTGTCGGAGCGACAGGGGTTGCCCAGCTTGTCGAGCTGACGTGGCAACTTCGCGGCGAGGCTGCCGGGCGCCAGATTGCGGGCGCGAAGCTGGCCTACGCCTGCAACTTCGGCGGCTTCGGAAACAACGTCGTGGCCACGGTCTTGCGGAAGGAGGAGCGATGAGCCCCCGCGTCCACGCGTTCCGCTGCACGAGTTGCGGCCGCGTCAGCTATCCAAAGCATGCAATCTGCCCGAAGTGCCGCGGCGAGACCTTCGAACCGGTCGAGGTGGCCGGCGAGGGCGTGGTCCTCACGTACACCGATGTCTATGCGCTCGCCGTCGACTACGAGACGCGTTACCTGCGGCTGGCCATCGTTGAACTGGACGGCGGCTTAAGGGTCACCGGCCAGCTTCTCGACGAGCGCCCCCAAATCGGAACGCGCGTGCGCACGACGATCGGCGTGGTTCGCGAGCC
Organism: Candidatus Bipolaricaulota bacterium; assembly: GCA_040752575.1. Classification (GTDB taxonomy): domain Bacteria; phylum Bipolaricaulota; class Bipolaricaulia; order UBA7950; family UBA9294; genus CAIOGO01. The sequence goes on along the minus strand of JBFMGK010000076.1, from coordinate 26,646 downwards.
CGCGGGGGGGCCGATCTACGGACTTCAGTTCCTGCCGATCTGACGGGGTGCGATCGAGGCGCTGAAGCGCGGACCTGCCCGCGGCGCGGGTGGGCCCTCTGGTGCGAGCGACGCGGCGACGTCGAGCCGGAGCTCCAGGACGGATGAAGCGGTCAGCCTGCCCGGGACGGACGGCGTCCTCGGCAGCGACACGATCGCGTCGTCCGGGTCTGAGAAACCCAAGACGGAAGCCGTTGGCTCCCAGTCCTCCGAGGGCTCAGACCCCCCAGCGCTTTCTTTCTGCGCAGGATTGAGGTACTGTGTGCGCGTAGGCTCCGCCAGCGGCAATCGTTGACCGGCGGCCGAGCCTGCAAAAAGGAGATCGAATGGGTTTCGGAGAGAGAAGGATGGTCGACGTTCGGCACCTCGATCTGAAGTGCGCAGACTGCGGAAAGGCGATCGACGAGCTTCCGTTTGAGCCGATGTCCGACCGTCCTGTGTACTGCGGCGACTGCAACCGCAAGCGCCGCCCGCCGCGAACCGGTGGTGGCGGCGGGATGGGTGGTCGCGGCGGCAGACCGGGTGGTGGTGGCGGCCGCGGAGGCGACTCGCGCGGAGGCGGGCGCAGGTTCTAGGCGAGCATCTCCTTCCAACAAGGCACATCGTGAACAGGCCGGCCAAGGGCCGGCCTGTCCTTTGGGATACTCGAAGTTCGTGCGACGCTCGCGCTTGCATGAGGACTCGCGGCTCCAGCGCGCGGACTTCAAGCAAGCCTCGGTGGCTGGGTCGTACGGCGACGTTCGGCGGTCCTTGCGCAAGCTTGACGTGGCCGTGGCGATGGGAGTTGGAGGCTCGATGGTCTTGTCCGGCGGCCCGCGCGACCCTGTTCTGTTCTGACTCACCGATCGGCTCCGGGCCCAGCCTTGTGTCCCGGAGACCGAGCCACCTCCTCGCGCGGGTTCCGGAGGAGGCATCGGCTACTCGAAGATGCAGCGCTTCCGAGGGGGCTCCCGAGAGGGCTCCCGAGAGGAGGGGGACCCTTCGCCCGACCGATGTCCCTGACGATCCGCAGACGGGACCGTCTGACTCTCGCAGGCTTCCAAGGGCCGAGCGACACGCGGGAAAGGCGAACCCGTCAGGGAAATGGACAGCGAATCCTGTGACTCCCCACCAGATCCGCGAACGCTTGGTTTCACCTCCTTTGCCTAGGACGTGAACGTGTTCATCCTGTTCCCTCGTGCGCTCCATGATAGACCTGGGCGCGCGGTGAACAAGGCGCTGCCGTCGTTTCTCCACATGTTCTTCACGAGTACATCACTTCTGCGACCTCAGAGGTCTCGAAACCCTGATCTCCAGAGCTCTCCTATGCTTCACAGATCTGACGCGAGCGAGCCCCACGGAGACCACGTCGGTGCGTGAGGATGGGCAGAGCGAGGTGATGGAGATGAGCGTGCGATGGGTAGTTCTTGCCGCAGTCTGCGCTGGGAGTCTCTGCGGGATGGCCGCAGAGGTCACGCTCGACGCGTCTGTGGGCGAGCCGGGCTGGTCGTGCGGCTGCAACGCTTGGACGGTTGACGACTTCCCGACGCAGACGAGTGCTGAGATCGTCGCCGAGGCGGGGGGCACTCTCCTCTTGACGCCGCTCGCCCAGGAAGTTGCCGGTATCGACGCCGACGCCTGCTTGCCCGATGTTCAGACCGCGAGCCTCCTCGTGAAGCTCGGGGCGTCGTCTACCACCGTGGCGACGGCCGAGGCCGTTCCCCTCGCAGCCAGCGTGTCCACGGATCCAACCCTGCCCTTGACCTTCACGTGGGATTTCGACGGAGATGGGTTCTCGGACGCGGTGCAGACGGCACCCGTCGCGGTCTTCTCCTATCCTTCCGCGGGCGGCTACGCGCCCACCGTCACGGCGTGCGATCCCGAAGGACGATGCGGATCCGCCGCCCTTGAGCTTCGCGTGATCGATACCGCACCGCAGGCGGCGTTCGACGTTGTCTCCCCCCCGGTTGCTGGGGAGCCTGTCTCCTTTGCGGACGTATCCCAGACGCCGGGAGCCTCCGTCGCTCACGTGGGGTGGGACTTCGGCGACGGCCACGTCTCGGCGAGCGGTCCATCGGAGGACCGCCTGTACGTCCACGAGTATCAAGCCGCGGGGTCGTACACGGTGACGCTCTACGTGATCGACAGCCGCGGGCAACTGGGCCGCGCGTCTGCGACCCTTCTCATCCGATCAGGATAGACGGCGGTCAGCGCCTGGTGGGAACATCTCGCTGGGTGGCCTCCTCAGCGCGGGACGTCGTGAGGACCGAGCCCGGAGGGACGCTGCGTGTGAGCCAGACGCCGCCCCCGATAATCGAACCACGGCCGATCGTCACGCGGCCGAGGATCGTCGCCCCGGCATAGAGGATCACGTCGTCTTCGACGATGGGATGTCGAGGGATTCCCTTCACTGGGAAACCGCGCTCGTCCGCCGGAAAAGAGAGAGCGCCCAGCGTGACGCCTTGGTACATACGGACGTTGCGTCCCACGACCGCGGTCTCCCCGATCACCACGCCGGTGCCGTGGTCGATGAAGAATCGCTCGCCGATCTCGGCGCGCGGGTGAATGTCGATCCCCGTCTGGCTATGGGCGAGCTCGGTCATCATCCGGGGGACGATCGGAATGCCGAGCCGCGCCAGCTCGTGGGCCAGGCGGTAGTGGAGGACGGCGAGGATTCCCGGGTAGGACACGATGGTCTCCTCGCGCGACGTCGCGGCAGGATCCCCGTCATAGGCTGCTTCGACATCTGAGGCCAACAGCGCCTGGATCGACGGGAGCTGCTCGATGAAGGTCCGCACAAGGGAATCCGCGGCGGCCGGGTTCGGGGTGCGCGACAGCGCGAATCCGCGGTCGATCTGCACGGCAAGGTGCGTTGCGACGAAGTCGAGGGCTCCGGTGGTCTCGCACACGAGATCCTCATCGTTCGCTCCCTCTGGGTCGAGGAAGCCGGGAAACAGCGCCCTCCGAAGCGCGTCGACGATCTCGTGCAGCCCGATAGGGGACGGCGACTGCCGATGGCACGGGGACGGGAAGGTCGCCGGGACTCCGGCCGACGAGCGGTCGGGGCGGCACAGCGCCGACGCAATCTCTGGGGTCCAGTCCATGTCTTGCGCGACGCGCCGACGGCGGACCTCTGGCAAGGCCGACTCCATCACGGCTCCTCCTTCTTCTCTAGGCCCAGCCGGCGAACAGCGACGTGCTGAGATAGCGCTCGCCGGAGTCGGGCAACACGACCACGATTCGCTTCCCGGCCATGGCCGGTTCCGAGGCGACGCGCAAGGCGACCGCCGCGGCGGCGCCGCTGGAGATCCCGCAGGCGATGCCCTCTTCGCGAAACAGACGGCGCGCCGTGTCGATCGCCTCTTCCTCGTCGACGGCGGCGACCTCGTCGACGAGGTCGAGATCGAGGACCTCGGGCTTGAACCCGGCTCCGATTCCCTGAATCCCGTGGGGACCTGGTCGCGGCTCCTCGCCGCGCTTCAACGCACTGAGCACGGGCGAGGCGCTCGGCTCGACCGCGATGCTGCGCAAGCGATGGCCGCGAGCCGACTTGAAGTAGCGGCTGACTCCCGTGATCGTCCCGCCGGTCCCTACGCCGCAGACGAGGACGTCGACGTTGCCCGCCGTGTCTTCCCAGATCTCGGGGCCAGTCGTGCGCTCGTGAATCTCCGGATTGGCGGGATTCGAGAACTGCCGCGGCATGAAGGTTCCAGCGCGATCGGCCTGGCAGATCTCGTCCGCCTTGGCGATCGCGCCGCGCATGCCGAGGTTCCCGGGCGTCAGAACGAGGTCCGCGCCGAACGCGCGAAGGAGTCTTTGGCGCTCGACCGACATGGTCTCCGGCATCGTGAGAACCAGGGGATATCCGCGCAACGCGCAGACGTAGGCCAAAGCAATGCCCGTGTTCCCGCTCGTCGGCTCCACGACGCTCACGTCTCGCGGACGGTCGCGATGGAGGATGCCGTCGCGCTCGGCCGCCCAGACCATTGCGGCGCCGACGCGGCACTTCACCGAGTGCACGGGGTTGCGCCCCTCGATCTTCGCCGCGACCTCGGCTTGCATCCCGCGTGCGAGACGCCCAAGCCGCACAAGGGGCGTGCGGCCGATGGTCTCCGCGTGATCCGAGAACAGGAGTCCCATCGCGCTCCTTCCTAGGGTTGCGTCGGAGGGTTCTCCGGGCGGCGGTTCCAGTTTCGTGCGGCGTCGGCGATGGCCTCGGGACCGAGGACATGCTGATAGGTAGACCTCATCTTCGCCGGGCACCGCGTGCACGACACGTAACCGTTGTAGTCGACTTCGTCGGCAGGGCTGATCGACGCCGAACGGCACCAACCGCGCGCTTCGCCGCCGCAGAACGGACACGGCTTGAGCTTCACCATCGTGGGTCCTTTCCTCTTCACACTTTGGAGTTCAACCGATCTGCGAAAGAGAGTACCACGAGATGCGGGTCCCGTCGCGCAGCGGTCGCCCCGCGGCGGCGAAGCGCCGTAAGGCTGTAGAGATGCCGAACAGCTGGCAGGCGCCCGACGAGGCGCCGAGCGTCGCTAGACGAGAGGCTGCACGGTCAACGTCACGCTGTGCGCCGGCTCTCCCCAAGGCGACGGCAAGCCGGATCGCCGCCTCATGCGCCGCCCCCTCGAGCGCGGCGGCGAGAGCCTGTGCCGAGGGAGTCGGTGTGCGCTCAGAGAGACGCGTCCCACGGAGAAGCTGTCGGGCGCGTCGGGCGTCACACCGCGCGATCGGCGACACGCCGGACATCGCCCTTGCGGCCACCAGGACGCCCAACAGGAGGTCGTCGCCGGTGGGCGTGGAACCCGGGCCCCATCCGACAAGGGAGTCAAGAGCGTACGGGTCTCCCGTCGCGCGCCAGCGGCCCAGGGCATCGAGCAGAGGCCCGTCGAGGCTGGGGTACGCGAGGGCGGCTAGGGGCCCCGGCGATCGGCAGCGTGCCAGGGCGAGGGCGGCCTCCCGCGCGTTGTAGATCGGGATCCGAAGAGGCTCAAAACGCGCGTCCCGGAGAGAGAGTCGCATGGCTCCCACGCTGAGCAGTCCCTCGTCAACCGACACACGAGACCCGAGCGCCATGTCGCTGCCCTGGATGGGGGCTTCGACCGCCCACGGATGGAGGGGGACGGCCGCCGTTTGGATCGAGATCCAGGTTCCGTCTGCAGGTTCACCGAGGACGACATTGCATCCATGGCGAAATGCCGACGCCAGGTACCCTGCGAAGCGTCCCTGCGAGAGGACTCGGCGGGCATGACAGGCGATTCGCTGGACAGGGACCGCCGAACTGTTTGACCGCGCCGCATGGGAAGGGTGATCGCCTTTGCCGCCTGTATTGTGCATTACACTCCGGTCTCCGTCGCCAGGCCCGATCGGCAAGGCGAGCCGGCCGGACGGGCAGGAACCTTACGCACGCGCGGCACGGCTCGGCGGGCGAAGGCGCTCCGCAACGGCCTCCACCGGGCGCCGGCGAGGCTAGGTCCGGCCGACCTCGTGCAGTTGAGGGTTCTTGGCCCCCGCCACATCCCCGAACTTCGTCAGCACACACTCCGACTTGATCGCGGCGAGTTCGTCGTAGCGGTCTTCATCGACGAAGGCCACAACCCGGGCGATCGAGCTCTCGCCATCGACGAACCGCCATGGGAAGCAGCCGATCGTCGCGCGTTGGTTGAGCAGCAGGTCGATGTCGCCGCCGACGCACTCGGCGTGGATGATCCCATGGCTGAACAGCTCAATGTGCATCAGTTGGTACTTGCTCGAGTCGAAGCGTTCGGCCAGCGGTTGCCCGTACTTGGCCCGGAAGTGACGGTCGGCTTCCTGGGCCTGGCGCGGCATCCAGTCGCGGACGATCGTGTTCATCGGATGGTCTGCCGATCCGCAATCAACGCCAATCCAGCGGATCCGCTTTTCGCGGCACCACACTGCGAAGTCGCGGTCGGGGCCGGGATGCTTGACCATGTAGCGAACCTCGTCGGCAGTGGGCTGGTCCCAGCCGTAGTGGTGATAGCCGGTGTGGAGGATGAGGATGTCGCCCTCCCGAACCTCGACACGGTCCTCGACCATCTCCGGTGTGTAGATGTCATAGTCCCCCACGGCGTCGGACAGGTCGACGATCACGCCTTCGTGAACGAGGAAGTCAAGTCCCAACTGCGCGATGTCCTTGCCGGGCGTGTAGAAGTGAATTTCGCCGTCGAGGTGCGTGCCGACGTGATTGGAATGCGTGACAAGCTGTCCGTTCGCGCCGTTCGGCGCGAGCCGCTTGAAGTACTTCACCTGGAGAGGCTCGTACGTCGGCCACGGCGGTGTGGCGATCGACAGCGGGATCGTGAGGTCGATCAACTTCATGTCATCTCCTTCCCTTGCGTTCGAAGTCCGGTGTGCGAAAGCCGAAGCCCGGGCGGTTGCGGCTCGTCAACGGGGCAACACATCGGGCGGCCGCGTCGTGCCGAGGCAACCTTCGCGAGGCCCACAGGAGTCCCCAGGCGCGAGCGTCATTCATTCGGAGTCTCTTGCAGCGTCTGCGCCAGAGCCCGCGCCGCCGCGGCGAAGCACTCGAACGGCGGCACCACCAACCCGGCGCCGACCATCCCGACCCCGGGGTCCTTGTGCGCGATGCCCGTGTTGATGGCCGGCAGGATGCCGGTTTCGACGACGCGCAGAGCGTCAATCCCGGTCGGCGTCCCGCGGAATCCGAGGGCGGGTATGCGGTACGCAGGACTCTCGGCCAACGTGATCCTTCGCATGCGCTCCGTGGTGGCCAGGGCTTGGTCGGGACTGCCCCCGACGAACTGGACGATCGCCGGAGCGGCAGCCATGGCGAAGCCACCGTATCCGGCCGTCTCGGTGATCGCCGAGTCTCCGAGATCGAGCGCGGCGTCGTCCTTCGAGTACCCGGGGAGGTAGAGGCCCTCCACCCGCGGAGCGGGAGCCGTGAACCAGCGGCTCCCCGTTCCGGCGACGCGCACGCCGAACTCGACGCCGTTCCTCGCCATCGCGGTGACGAGCGAGCTGCCCGGCACGTCGGCTGCGGCGTCGAGGGCGCACTTCGCCGCAGCCATCGACAGGTTCAGCGTGAAGTGATCGTTCGTGTGGAGGAACTCGAGGATCTGCGCCACCTGATCGCGCGGCGCGGAGAGGCGAACGAGGTGGGGAGCGAGTTCGCGGATGAACAGAGACGTCGCGGCGCGATTGCGATTGTGGCCTTCGTCTCCCATCTGCAACGCCTGAGCGATGAGGGTTCGCAGATCAAGGGGCCCGTGCGCCGCGAGCGCTTCGGCAAGGCGTGGCGCAAGCACGTCGCGCATCCACCGCAGGCGAGTCATCACCTCTTCGGAGAAGGCTCCGTATCGCAGGACCTTGCCTAGACCCTCGTTCAGCGTGGAGAAGGCGCGGACGCCGAAGGGCGAGTTCTCGACAATCCACACGGGCATCGAGGCTGTGATGACGCCGGCCATCGGGCCGACAGCCTGGTGGTCGTGGCACGGCGCGAAGGGGATCTCTCCCGAGGCGGCGAGACGCGAAGCGTCCTCGGCCGAGGCGGCGAGCCCCTCGTACAGCATGCCGCCCACAACGGCTCCGCGCATCGGACCGCACATCTCGGCCCACGCAACCGGCGGGCCGGCGTGCAAGACGGTCTGGCCGGTCATGCCGGGGATGACGTCGCCGGCTCGCCCCATCCCGAGGACACGGGGTTCGGCGGCCAAGAGGCGGGCCATGGCCGTGGCGTTGGCCGAGGCGATGGGTTCGCGCCAGCCGAACCCGTCGCTCTTCGTAAGGGTTTCTAGAAGCCGCGCAAGGTCGGGGTCTCCGCCGGCCGGGGGCCGCCAGTCGACGTGGACGACGGACGCTCCCGCATTGCGGAGGCTGTCGGCGAAGGTCCTGAGGCCGAGGTTCGCGACGTGAAGACCGTCGCCAAAAAGGGTTCGCAGTTCGTTGGGGCGCCTCATCGACAACGCTCCCTTCGGCCGCGGAGAGCGGCGGCGGTCCACTGCGCGGCCTCTGCGTTGCTCTCTGCGACGAGGATGCCGACCTCCTCGAGACGTTGGCGCTGCTCACGATAGCGTTGCGGGTCACGATCGGTTCCCGTCACCGAAGCGATGACGACGGCCCGGCGTGCACTCCCAGCGGCCCGAGCGAGACTTGCCGCGGGGTCAGCGTGAGCGCCGTACCCAAGCACGCAGTCGACGAGGACGATCGAAGTCCGCTCCGCGTTGACGGCCTGCGCGACCCTCTCGTCACGGAGCGCGGGTTCGATCATGGGATGGGGACGTCCAACCGTGAAGACGTCGTCGCCGAGATCCCACACGACGTGGCCCGGGGGCGTCTGGTCCGGCCGAAGGCGAAGTGCTTGGTCCGCGGCGACGTTGGAGTGGGTCTCGACGCCGGAACGTCGCAGGATGACCCACGCCTCCTGGGCCAGCGTGCCGCCGCAGAACAGGCCACACAACCTGCCGTCCGGCGCCTCTAGGGCGCGTTGCGGCGGCCGGCCGCCCGGACAATCCGGGGCATGGATCCCGATGCATCGGCACGCGGCGCGCGCCGTCTCCGCGAGCGTGTCGGCGAACCGTACCTGCCCGTCGGGAGAGCGCGCGCCCTGGCCGACAAAGTGGACGACAGCGGGCTTGCCAGATTGTGCAAGCCGTTCCAGAACGCGGCCTTCCGTCTCGGGCGCGGGCGACTTCGAAATGACGACAAGAACCGCTGTCTCGCGATCGGCGGCAAGGGCGTCAAGGGCCGCGAGGGTCGATCGCGCTCCTACAGCCTTTGTGAGATCCCGCCCCCCGGTTCCGAGAGCCTGCGAGACGCCGCCGCCCAACCGATCGATGAGCGACGACACCTCTTGGATCCCGGTGCCCGACGCGCCGACGATGCCGATCGATCCGCGGCGGACGACGTTGGCGAAGCCCAGAGGAAGCCCATTCACAATGGCCGTGCCGCAGTCGGGCCCCATGAGCAGGAGACCCCGCCGAGCGGCTTCATCCTTGAGCGAGATCTCATCGTCGATCGAGACGTTGTCCGAAAACAGCAGAACGTGGAGCCCTCGCCGGAGAGCGCGGCGCGCCTCGGCAGCGGCGTAGACTCCTGGGACCGAAACCAGGGCGAGACGGACTTCGGGATCGACGGAGAGGGCGTCCTCGAGCGTTGCAGGTTGATTGCGCCCGGACTTCACCGGCTCGCTTCCCTCGGCCAGGAAGGTGGCAAGGCGCTGCTCCGCCGCGTCCAGGGATGCAGCGTCCGCGTCGATGGCGACGGTCAGGTCGTCGGGGCGAACGCCTGGCGGGACCTCGAAGCCGATGCGAGCCAGACTCTCGAGATTGGCCGGAGTGGCCATCGCCACGACGGCATGGCGGACCCCGTCGAGCGATTCGAGCGTCCGACTGGCGCGGAGAAGGAAGACAGAGTCGAAGTAGCGCCCGCGTTCGATGAGAACCCGCTTCAACGCGACCCCGCTTCGAGGATCTTCCCGAGGACGCGCTCGGGGGTCAGGGGTAGGGACGAGAAGTCGATGCCCAAGGCGTCGAACAACGCGTTGCCCAAGGCGGAGGGGACCGAGATCATGGGGTGCTCGGCGACGCCGCGCGCGCCATAAGGGCCGTCCGGCTGAGGATTCTCGATCATGATCGGGACGATCTCCCGCGGCAGATCCTTCGCCGTGGCGATCTTGTAGTCGACGAAGCTCGGGTTCATCAGCCGGCCACGTTCGTCGAACTGGAATCCCTCCAGCAAGGCCGAGCCGAGGCCCTGTACGACGCCGCCGACGATCTGACCGCGGCACAACAAGGGATTGAGAACCTTGCCCGCGTCGACGGCGGTGACGAGCCGCAGGACCGTGATCTCTCCCGTCTCGGTGTCGACCTCGATTTCCACGGCGTGCGCTCCGTATGTCCAGAACTGCGCCGGTCGCCCCTGTCCGGTTTCCGGATCCAGGTTCGTCAGGCCCGTCGCTATGGAGCGGCCGTGCCCGATGATCGGCCCGCCGATGGCATTCCCGTTGGGAAATGTGAAGCCCAGCGCGAGCTGGCGGTACTCGAGACCGCGACCTTCATCGCTCGCCACACACACGCGGCCGTCACGACAGACGAGGGCTTCGGCGGGGACGCCGAGGGCGTTGGCGGCCGTATCGATGAGCTGTCTCCGGCAGTCCGCCGCCGCCGCGATCACGGCATTCCCACCCATGTAGGCAAATCGGCTGGCCACGGTCTGCCAGTCGTAGGGGGTCATCGCCGTGTCGCAGTCCCACACGGCGTGGACTTTCTCGATCGGCAGACTGAGTTCTTCCGCCGCGATCTGGCGTAGGACCGTGTAGGTCCCCTGGCCGTAGTCGACGCCGGACACGAGCAGGTCCGCAGCCCCGTCCTCGTCGAGCTTGATGACGGCGGCACACGAGGTGTTCGTCGGCATGGCGGGTGCTTTGTGAAGCATGGCGACCCCCTTGCCGCGAACCTTGTTCGGCGCGTCGGGGGGCAACGGCGGGAGGCCCCAGCCGATGGCTTGCGCGACCGCCTCAAGGCACTTCCGCGGACTGCCGTGTCCCACCGCGATGGGCTCGCCGGTGATCGTCGTGTCTCCCGAGCGCAGGAGATTGCGGCGGCGGAACTCGACGGGATCCAGGTCCAGTGCGCGCGCAAGACGGTCGATGGCTCGCTCGACGCCCCACAGCACCTCAAGGTGGCCGAATCCACGAAAGGCCGTTCCGTACACCTTGTTGGTGTAGACGACGTACGAGTCGATGGAGCAGTTGTCGACGGCGTAGGGCCCTGCGCCCGCGTACGCCGCCGCACGTCCGATGTTTACGCCATAGTCGGCATAGGCGCCGGCGTCCCAAACGTAGGTCGCCTCGAGAGCTGTCAGGCGACCGTCTCGTGTCGCGCCGAGGCGAAGCGTCGACGTGAGGCCCTGGCGCGACGGCATGGTGTTGAACTCCTGCTCGCGCGTCATCGAGACGAGCACGGGGCGTCCGCCGCACGCCTTGGAGAGAACATAGGCCAGAGGCTCGACGCCGAGTCCGGCCTTGCCGCCGAATCCGCCGCCCACGTAGGGAACGTGAACGCGGACCGAAGCGTGGGGAAGGCCGAACGCATGGGCCAACAGGTGGCGCACCGTGTACGGCGATTGGCTGGATGTCCACACCTCGACGCGATCCGCGGGAAGGGCCTGAGCGATGGCGGCGTGCGTCTCGAGCGGAACATGCTGGACGGGTGGATTGTCGAACGTGGCCTCGATGCGCACGTCCGCGGCGTCGAGCGCCGCCGCGGCATCTCCCCTCCGGATCTTCTGGTGATGGGCGACGTTCGTGCCCGCCTCAGGGAAGAAGACGCCGCGCATGCGCTCGTACGTTGCGAGTTCGGGGTGGACCCGCGGCGCTCCGGGAGCCATCGCGGCGCGCGCGTCGAAGACGGCGGGGAGTTCCTCGTAGTCGACGCGGATCTTGCGCAGGGCGCTGCGGGCCTCGTCCAGGGTGTCGGCCGCGACGGCGGCGACCGGCTCGCCCTGGTAACGGACGACGCCGCGTGCCAGGATCCTCTTGTCCCGCAGGTACAGACCGAGAAGGACGTCGAGATCGTCTCCGGTGAGAACGGCCCGAACTCCAGGCTCGCCGCGAGCCGTCGCCACGTCGATCCGTGCAATGCGAGCCGACGCATGGGGAGAGGTGAGGATCGCAGCGTAGAGCATGCCCGGCAGCGCGAGGTCGGTCGTGTAGCGTGCCGTTCCCGTGACCTTCTCGATCGCGTCGTCGCGAAGGACCGGCCGTCCCACCACGCGGAGCTCAGGCACGTCTGTCCTCCTTCTGCGGCGGGGAGTGGGCGTGGCGCGGCGCGGACGGCGACGGGTCGTGTTCCACCGCGCGACGCACGGCGTCAAGGATAGCCTCGTATCCCGTGCATCGGCACAGGTTGCCCGACATCGCCTCGACGATCTCGTCGTCGGACGGGCGCGGATTCCGCCGCAAGAGGCCGCGGGCCGACATGATCATCCCCGGGGTGCAGAAGCCGCACTGAACGGCGCCGGCTTCGAGAAACGCCTTCTGGAGCTTGGACAGCTCGCCGCCGATCGCCTCTCCCTCGATCGTTTCCACCGTTCGCCCATCCGCCTCGACGGCCAGAACAAGGCATGAGGCCACGGGGAGTCCATCGAGCAGGACGGTGCACGCGCCGCATTCCCCGATTCCGCAGCCCTCCTTGGTGCCCGTCAGATGAAAGCGATCGCGCAGGAGTTCGAGCAGCGTCAGGCCCGCGGGGACGCTCGCCGTCTCGAGCCGGCCGTTCACGGTCAGTCGGATCACGGAGTCGATGGCCGACCTCCTTCCTTGAGGACATCCAGCACGGCCCGCCGGACGAGGACGGGAACGACGGCGGCTCGGTAGGCAGCAGACGAGCGGGCGTCGCTGATCGGGGAGATCGATTGGCTGGCCAACGCGACGACCTCGTCCACGCTGGCCTCGGGCGAGCGGCCGACGCGGAGGGGCGGGAGCAAAAGAGGTGTTGGGGCGCAGCTTCCGATGGCCACGCGGAGCAGCCCGTCGGACGCCGAGAAGGCGGCGGCCGCACTCGCGACGGCCAGATCGTGTCCTCGCAGGCGCTGCTGCTTTCGGAAGGCCGACCGAAGGTCGACGTCGAGTTTTGGGATTCGGATCTCGGTTACGATTTCGTCGGCGGCGAGGCACGTTCGCTTCGCGCCGACGAAAAAGCCGTCGAGGGGAAGAACCCTCTCGCCGCGCGGGCCCGTCACAGCGACCTGGGCGTCGAGGACGAGAAGAATGGGCGCGAGGTCGGCTGCGGGCGATGCGTTGCAGAGATTGCCCACGGCGGTTGCCCGGTGACGCAGCTGCACGGTGGCGATTGCAGATGCCGCTTCGGCGAGGCCGGATGCGAGGCCCAACGCCCGCAGGGTGTCCACGAGACGGGACAAAGACACGGCGGCCCCCACGGCGATGCCTCGTGCGGAGGACACCTCGAGACGCTGGAGCACGTCGACGTGCTTGATGTCCACGAGAAGACTCGGCGACGCGCGTCCGGCGCGGAGATCGACGAGCAGATCTGTTCCCCCTGCAAGGATCGCCACGCCCGGCCCTAGGCGTCGTACGGCATCGTCGAGCGTCGCAGGACTCACGTAGTCAAAGCGGCCGAGCACAGCGGGCGGCCTCCTTCCCGCGCCGTCAGCGTCGGACGGCGCCGCAGGGAACCCCAAGCGGGTCTGCCGCCTGGAACCGCCATCATAGGAGAGCCGGGGCTGCATGCCAAGGCCCGCCCTCCCCGGATGGGCAACGTGCACTGAAGGGCATGGAGAGGAAAAAGGCGGCGTCGTCGGCACTTGGCTGCCCACAAGACGACGCGTCACGGCTCAGGCTCGCCCCTCGTCACGAGGGAGACGGCGCTTGCGTCCTCAAAGCGGCGTCGAGCGACGGCCGAAGCAGCGCCTGCTTCGCAGACAGCCCGCGGGAAAGCCCCGAGATGGAAGCAAGGCTCATGCCGCTTACGGACTCGAGGATCCACCGTTGCGCTTCGCGTTCGAACCGTAGAGTGTACGATCCTTGCGGGCAGATAAGACGATAGAGCAATCCGCTGGATGTGGCGTCGATCCGGGCAGGGGCCGCGAAGGTTACGTCGACGCCCCCCACGTGGAGCGTCTGAAGGCGTGGAAACGAGACGCCGGCGCGAAATTCAACCATCACATCGACCGGGGTGTCCAGCCACATGATCTTCATCGTAGCCAATGAATAAGGATCGCGCAAGGGGCTCGAGGGTCAACGGCGTCAGTGCGCCACGATGAAGGTCACCGGCGTCATCTCTCCGGGCTTCAGGTATTCGATCTCGACGCGGGTGATCCGAAAGAGCGCGAACTGAGGATCGTCGCTCCCCGTCCAGTACTCCCCGAGAAAGGGGATCTGCTGGCCGATCTTCTCGCGGGTGTCCGGATCGGAGACCGCGCTGGCGAGGCCGGAGACCCTCACGTAGCCCTGGCCGCACTCGGCGGTCAGGGGAAGGCAGAACTCGACGTTCGGGTTTCGCCGCATCTGTCGGGCCTTGGCGCTGCGTGTGCCCGTAGCGATCCAGAACTTGCGATCGAGGTTGAGCAACGTGACGGGCCGGACGCGCGGTTGATCACCCTCCGAAGTGGCCAGGTAGACGCACTGGTGTAGCTTGAGGAGGCTCCACACTTCTTCCTGGGTCGCTGCAATGGACGCCGTCATCGCACTCCTCTCCTCTCACGGGCACGCCGGTTGACACGATGAAGCATAGTGCGTCACGCATCGCAGGGCCAGTGGGTTGCGGGGCGATGCCGCCCCAAAGCCATGCTCGCGTCTCCGGCGGTGGAACGCCTCCACTCCGACGCTACAGGGACGGCGTTGCAGCACTCACGGCGCACCCGCTTGACGCAACGCTCGGGGTGGCTATTATTTGCAGCATCGTGCAATCAGATGGAGGGAACAAGGAGATCGACTTCGAAGAGCTGGCGCTCTCGCTTGCTGCTGTGGGGAAGGAGATGCGTCTCCGGCTTCTGGCTCTGTTGATGTCGTCTCGCGAGCCGCTGTGCGTGTGCGAACTTGCAGCCGGAGTCGAGCTCCCGGAGTACGAGACGTCGCGCAATCTGGCGGCACTGAGGCGTGCCGGTCTCGTGACGTGCAGGCGTGATGGTTTGTGGGCCTACTACGGCGTTGCCGACAGCCCTCTCATGGTAGCGCTGGAGACGATTCTGGCGCCGCGGGACGAGGATCAAGCGCGTCTCCGCTCGCGGCTCGGCCAGCGCGTTGCGGGCCGCTGTGTCGTGGGGCCGACCGGCCCGTCAGGCAAAGAGCCACCGCTGCGACATGGGATGGGCAACTGGGCCGGCGAACCGCCCGGACGGCAAAGCTCGACAGGTAGAGCCAAGGAGACACGATGAGGGGATTCGAGAAGTACCTGGCGTTGTGGGTTGCGCTGTGCATGGGACTGGGGCTTCTCCTTTCCCAGACCGTGCCTGGCGTGGGCGCCGCCATCGATTCATGGCAGGTGCGCGGGGTGTCCGTCCCGATCGGCATCTGCCTCTTCCTCATGATGTACCCGGCGATGCTCAACCTTCAGCTCGCAGAGCTCCGCAAGCTGCGGGCCAACCCGAAGCCCATCCTGCTGACGCTCTTCTCGAATTGGATCCTCGCGCCGCTCGTGGCTGCGGGCCTTGCGGCGCTGTTCCTGCGCGGCAACGAGCAGCTCATGGTGGCCGTAATCCTGCTGGGCTCCAGCCCGTGCACGGCGATGGTTCTCGTCTGGGGCAAGCTCGCCGAAGGGAACCAGGAACAGAACGTGGTCAACACGAGCCTTAACACGATCACGCTCATGGTTCTCTACGTTCCGATCGTCTCCCTTTTGACCGGGATCCAGGACATCCCGCTCGATCGGAGTCTCCTCGCGGTCTCTGCAGCGGTCTTCATCGGTGCGCCGCTCTTGTTGGGCATCGCGAGCAAGCGGCTGCTCCTTCGAGCCAAAGGGGAAGCGTGGTTTGCGAGGGTCTACCGGCCGGCGGTAGGAAACGTGGCGATCGTGGCCTTGCTCGTGACGCTGGTCGTCCTGTTCGCGCTCAACGGCGAGGTCCTCCTGCACCATTTCGACCAGCTCCTGCTCGTGTCGCTGCCGCTCCTCATCGGCTTTGCCCTGATCGTCGGATTCAACCTTCTGGCGACACGGGCACTCCACTTCCGATACCGTGAGGCGATCGTCGCCACGATCATCGGATCGTCCAGCCACTTCGAGATTGCGATCGCATCGGCTGTGGCCATGTACGGGGTCGGCTCCTACGCGGCGCTTGGAACGACGATGGGCTTGTTCTGGGAGGTCCCGATCATGCTGAGCCTTGTGTACCTTGGGAAGCTGCTGCGGCGGAGAGGATTCTGGAAGGCGTAGCCTGTCGTCGAAAAAAAAAAAAGAGGAGGGATCGCGATGAGTGCGAAGTCACCATGGTACGTCGGGAAGTCTCCACTTGGCGCCGCGTATCAGCACTTCTCGAACGCGGCCAAAGGGCAGACGGTCCTTGACGCGAAGACGAAGGAGTTGATCCGAGCGGCCGTCGCGTCTGTGTTCCGTTGCACGCACTGCACTGAACACCACCTCCGAGACGCGGCGGCGGCCGGCGCGACGGAGGCCGAGATCTCGGAAGCCCTGCTGCTCGCCTCGCTGCAGGCTGCGGGGACCCAGCTCAACTGGAACCAGGAGCTGTTCGAGCACTACACGTCGGGAACTCCTCAAGGCGCCTGACCCCGCGCGGCGGAAGCAAGTCCACACTCCCAGGTAGCCGTCGAAACGCCTCGAAAGCCTTGGAGGTCGAGCAGCCTGCGCGTCGATGCCGGCGAGGCGGCGCAAGACCGGGGAGCTCATCGTCATCATCTGCGCGCGAACGATGCGACGTGCCGTCGGGAGTCGGGTTCCGGCAGACGGTCGGCGGACGCGGATCCGTGGATCAACTCCCGCTTCGCGACATGAGGGGTTCCATCTCGCTGCTTCGCCACAGACGGACTCGACCGCGTTCGGCGCAGCCGAGAAGCGAGTCCTCGTCGACGCGTGCAGGCACCCGCACCGCTGGACTTCTGTTCAGGCCTGACGTGATTCGGTCAGGCGCCGCATCGCGACGATTTCGGCCACCGCGGCGACTGCCCTCTCGATGTGCCCCAGGTTGCTGAACGGCCCTATGCTGAGGCGGACGCTGCCGTGCAGCCTGTGGGTGCCGAGCTGTCCGTGCAAGAGCGGCGCGCAGTGGAGGCCCGTGCGGCAGGCGATGTTCGCGTCGACGTCGAGAAGGGTGCCGACATCGGCAGCCTCGAACCCATCGACGTTGAACGAGAGGACGCCGATGCGTCCTCCTTGACCAGGGTCCTGGCCGTGAAGCGTGACCCCGTCGAGTTGTGCGAGGCCGTCGCGAAGGGTCTGCCACAGTGCCATCTCGTGGGCATGGATCTCTGTAATGCCGACGTGGCGGAGCCATGTGAGCGCCGCATGCAGCCCCGCGATGCCGGGCAGGTTGGGCGTTCCGTATTCCATACGGTAGGGATAGTCTGTCAGATGTCGGAGTTCGGCGCTACGGACGCCCGTGCCCCCGGCGCGCGTCTGGCGGATCTCGACGTTCTCACGCACGACCATGCCGCCGATGCCCATCGGACCCATCAGGCCTTTGTGCCCGGTGAAGCAGATGATGTCGGCGCCCAACGCGTCCAGCTTCACGGGAACCACGCCGGCGGTCTGCGAGGCATCAAGGATGAGATGGACGCCTCGCTCGCGGCAAGCACGGCCGACCGGCGCGACGTCCTGCACCGTTCCGAGAACGTTCGACGCGTGGTTCATGACAACCGCCCGAGTGTTTGGCCGGAGGCAGCCGATGACCTCCTGGGGATCCACGTAGCCTCTTGAGTCGAAGCTGACCCAGTCGACGCTGACGCCGGCGTCTTCGTGAAGCGTCCACAGAGGACGAACGACCGAGTTGTGCTCGAGTCGTGTGGAGACGACGTGGTCGCCGGGGCCGACGAGGCCGAAGATCGCCAGATTGAGGGCGTCGGTCGCATTGGCGGCGAAGACCACGCGACTCGGATCTGTTGCCCCGAAGAGACTGCTCAGCAACTCGCGCGTCTCGTCAACGAGTTCGCCCGCGACGAGGCAGAGGTCGAAGCCGCTGCGCCCGGGATTGACCCCGGTCTTGCGGTAGAACGCGTCCATGAACTCGTAGACCTGCTGAGGCTTGGGAAAGGAGGTGGCCGCGTTGTCGAGGTAGATCATCCCAACCTCGGAGGGGACCGCCAGGTTCAGGGTGGGACTCCTGCCGTCACTACACATGGTCTGCCTCCAACGAGCCGCTACACGCAGCCATCCGGTCGCGGCAGGCCCGCCACCTTGCAGGCGCCCTTCGCCGGCCCGCTCGGGAAGAGCTCGTAGATCCGTTTGAGCGAGAGCTGCGTCTCTTGACACACGGCGCGCACCTGGGGAGCGCGGCGCCGAGCCAGGTAGTGCCTGCGAATGCAGCGGATCACGGACCAGTGGTCGTCCGTGAGCTCGGCAAGTCCTTCCGCGGTCCGGGCCAGGAGGCGTGCCACGTCGTCATCCCACTGCCTCGCGTGAACGAGGAAGCCCTCGTCGCTGAGCCTGAGTCGCCGCCCAGAACACTCAAGAAATGGCATCAGGTCTCGCCCATCGTCCGATCGCTCAAGACGTCGAGGATCGCCGCGCACCCGCCCTCGTTCAACCAAGTCGAGTGCTCGGCGACTGATGTGAACGTGTGCCCAACGATCTTCCGGCACTCGAACTCGTAGTCGCTCGCCTTGAGGAAGCGCTCGACCAGCGCAAGCGCCTGAGGCGACTTGTACGTGACTCGCTTGCCCTTGCGGAGACGGTTCAGTCCCTGGAGCCAGATGGCAGCGCCCAAGGCCCCGCACCCGCCTCCCGTCAGGCCAATCCCGCCGGCCAGCCCGGACGCCATCACGGTGTGAAGCTCCGACGCGCGTAGCTTCGAAGCGACGACGGCCGAACAGCTGACCCGGTCCGACGGCCCCGCATCAACGACTGCGGCATCGAGGGCGGCGTCGATCGCGCGGAACGCAGCCGGCGCGTAGCGGCCGGCCAAGCGGAAGCACTTGATGCTTCCGCCTTGGAGGAAGAAGAAGGCCGCCATCTCCCGCATCGTGGATGTCGCCGTCATGCCCGTGATGTCCGAGCAATCCGCCGTGTGGCACAGAGCTTGGAACGCCTCCACAGCCAGCCGCGACGCGACGATGGCGTGAACCTGTGCATCCCGACCCGAGCCGGAACGCCGATGGGCCTCGGCTCCCGCAGCGAGAGCCGCGCCCCAGAGCATGCCGCACTGGTACCCGTGCTGCAGGACCCCCCCGACGAGCGGATCCGAGGCGCGCTCCTCGTCACGCATCGGACGGCCGTAGGCATGGTTAACGGCGGCGAGCAGCGTCTGCGAGCACATGCCCCGACGCAGGAACGTGCCCACGGCGCGCGCCGGCGTGATTCGTCGTGGTCCTTCGGTCATGCCATTTCCTCCTCATCCTCCGAGTACTTGAACACGTCGTCGAGCGAAACGCCGAACACTCGGGCAATCCGGAACGCCATCTCGAGCGATGGCGAGTAACGGCTCTGCTCAATCGCGATCACCGTCTGACGTGTCACGCCGATCCGATCCGCAAGCTCAGCCTGCGTCATCTCGCCGTGGGCGAAGCGAAGGGAGCGGATCGCATTCGTGACGCGCGTTGGTTTCAACAGAACCCCAGGCCGCGGCGGTACGCGACGATCTTCGTGATCGATCCGAGCACGGTCGAGAGAACGCAGCCGAGATAGATCGCGTTGGCGATCCAGAAGTGGTCCGCCTCGAGGATTGCCAGAATCAGTGCCGCGGAGCCGCCCATGCACATGAACGACTGCCCCACATATCCACCAAAGCGCTCGATCTCGCGATCACGCACGTCCTTCTTCCCGCACCCCTTGCCCCAGAGGCACGCTCCGACGACGCAGCCGACGATCGACGCGATGATCGAACTCGCTAGGGTCCAAAGGAGCGGCGCGACGTACTGGACGTCGGCCAGGGGGATGCCCTTCGCCCGGAGGAGGACGATCCCCAGATAGACGACATACGAAACGAATGTCGCCACCCCACTGATCCAGGTGTTTCGCTCTTCGTACGCCATGTCTGCTGTCATGCGATGGGAAACCTCCGCGCGTCAGAGTAAAGAATCCATGACACGATGTCAAGTATGCATTACTTACTCGGCTCCGCGTCGTCCCCGACATGCAGCAGGTGAACGGGCGAAGCGCTTGCTGGAGCAGGCGTCCCGTTCTTGGGCACGTGGACGGGGCCGTGGCCGGGCCGAGAGAGCCATGCTGCGATGGACGTGGTGGGGCTTCGCGTTACCCTGCGTCGCGCGGTCCTCGCCGAGCAGCCGGGTCCAGCGCACAGGCCTTCGCACGGACGTGCTGCCCTGGGGCCTCCTCTTGGGACGCCGTCGTAACGTGCCGAGGCCCTTCGGAGGCAGGATCCCCTGAGCGAGGTACACGCTGGATCGCGGACACAGGGGCTGTCGACACCCGCCAGTCCTTCGGAACAGCGTGACGCGACTCTCGCGCGGAGTGCGAGGCATCGCATGCGCCCGATCGCAACGGTGCGACAGCCTAGCTTCGACCGCTCCTTGACCGGCGGCATCGCGAAGGTCTGCGTGCCTTGGTTGCGCTCCATGGCGACGTTCCGCTAGGCTGGCGCGTTGGGCTCAACAGGAGGTGGCAGCGTTGCGTCGTGTTGCGCTACGAGCAGCGGGGGAGTTCGCCGTTCTCGTATGTCTTGTGGCGATCGGCAGCTTCCGGTCCCCCGCTTCCGCCCCGGTCATGGCCTTCGTGGGGGGGGGCGTGTTCGACGGAACGGGGCGGACGGTCTTGCAGGACGCCGTGGTCGTCGTCCGGAGCGGAGTGATCGATGCGGTCGGGCCACGCGGCGAACTGGCCATACCCGTGGATGCCGAGGTGATCGATGCAAAGGGGATGACCATCCTGCCTGGATTGATCAACGCGCACATCCACTGCGGGTACGATGAGGAATTGCTGGCTGCGTGGGCATACGGCGGAGTGACCACCGTGCGGGATCTCGGGCTCCGCACGGGAGATGCGGCCGAGATCGCAGCCCTGTACGCGTTTCGTGACAACAGCCTCGGTGACCCAAGACGGGCCCGCCTGATTGGGGCGAGCCCTCCCCTGAGCTGCCTTGGCGGCTACACGGGGGTCTACCCGATTGCCACGGCCGAGGACGCAGAGGCCGCGGTTGCCTCGATCCTTGCGCTGGGCGCGGACCTGATCAAGGTGGGGATCGAGGACCGCCTCGCCGGTATGACATGGCGGTTGCCTAGCCAGGAACTCCTTCGCGCCATCGTGTCAGCGGCGCACGCCCGCGGGGTGCGGGTGTCGGCACACGTCAGTCGCACGGACCACGTCGAGCTCGCGCTGGCCGCCGGGGTCGACGAGCTGGCCCACATGGTCTACGACGACGCGTCAGATGATCTGATGGCACGCATCGTAGCTGCCGGGGTTGCGTGGATTCCCACACTGGAGTTGTGGCACGGGGTGGATGCCCGCTACGGAACGCGGTACGGCCCCGCGGCGGACGCGAATCTGCGGCGCTTCGCGGAGGCAGGGGGGACCATCGCACTGGGCACCGACTACTGCGGCTACTCGACGCCGTTCGACCTCGGCACGCCCCTTACCGAAATGCAGCTCATGCGGTCGGCAGGGCTTTCGACGTTCCAGATCCTCCTCTCGGCGACGCGCGACGCGGCGCGAGTTTGTGGCATCGATGGTCGCGTGGGAACGCTAGAAGTCGGCAAGGAGGCTGACCTGGTCGTCGTGCATGGGGATCCGACGGCTGACTTGTCGGCTCTGGCGCGCATTCAGTACGTCATCCACTCCGGAGTTGTGATTCGAACGCCCTCCCCGTGACGCCCGCCACCAGGCCAGCTCGAGCGAGGGTGGACCGCCTCGTTGGAGAAGTCCCAGCGTGCCGCTTCATCAGGCTGGCGGACCGACGGCGCCGATTCCACTCCTTACGCTGGCGCGTCCTCACGCCAGTGCGCGCCGCATGAGCTCCGGTTCCGCAAGGCGGCCAGGCACGTGACCCAGGCGCACTGGGCAGCGTTGCGCAGCCCGACCAGTCCGTCGTCGACCTTCCGCGTGCGGTAGAACGAACCGATCCCCTTCCAGATGTGGTCGAGATCGTCCGACGCACGCGCGAGTCTGTCAGCACGGCGCGAGAGTCCGACGTAGTGCCACATCGTGTTCTGGATCGACTCGAGGTCGCGGAGCACGAGGACGGGGTCGGCGACCTCGCTGCCCGTGGCCTCCCACTCCCGCAGCTCGCGTTCCGGCGGCGAGACGACATCGCTGCGCGTCGCGATGTCCTCGCCCGCCGAGGTGCCCCAGACCAATCCCTCGAGGAGCGACGTGCTTGCGAGCCGGTTGGCTCCGTGGACGCCGGTGCAGCTCACCTCCCCGACGGCATAGAGGCCCTCGAGCGACGTTCGTCCAACCCTGTCGACCAGCACTCCTCCGCACGCGTAGTGGGCCGCGGGCACGACCGGGATGGGCTCTTCGCACGGATCGATACCCGCCATGCCGCAGTTCCGCAGAACGTTCGGAAAGGCAGACTGTCCATCGCAACGCGAGAACACGCTTCGCGCATCCAGGAGGAGGTGGGGATACCCGCGCCGCACCATCTCCGAGTGCATCGCTCGCGCGACGACGTCCCGCGGGGCGAGGTCACCCCAGGCCGGGGCGTAGCGCCTCATGAAGGCCTCGCCGTCTGGCGTGCGAAGCTGTGCGCCGGCGCCGCGCAACGCTTCCGTGATGAGTGCGTTGCGCGCTCCCGGCACGGCCAGCGACGTTGGATGGAACTGCACGTACTCCATGTTCTCGAGACGGACACCGGCCCGATGGGCCATGGCGAATCCGTCCCCTCGCGATCCCGACGGGTTCGTGGTGTGGCGGAAGATCTGGCCGAGGCCTCCCGTTGACAGGACCGTAAACGGCGCAAGGGCTCTGAGGACTTCCCCATTCGCCTGATCCAGGAGGTAGGCCCCGAAGCAGCGGACAGGCCGATACGCACGCAGGGGGTTGTCGCTGTGGTGAGGTAGGGTAAGGAGGTCGATCGCGGTGTGCGCGGGCAACAGGGTTACGTTGGCACGCCGAAGGAGCGCAGCGATGAGGTGGCGCTCGATTTCCGCCCCCGTTTCGTCCCGCACGTGAAGCACGCGTTCTGTGGAGTGCCCACCCTCCTGCGCCAGGCTCCATGTTCCGGCGGCGCTTCGGCAGAAGGGAACGCCCAACTCCTCAACCAGTACGCGTGTCACAAGGTGGGGACCGGCCTCGGCGAGCCTCTGCGCGGCTTCCGGAAGGGTGAGGCCGGCGCCTGCCGCAAGAAGATCGCGAACGAGGAGGTCGGGATCACCCTCGGCGACATGACCGACGATCCCGCCCTGGGCCCAGGAAGTCGCCCCGTCGGTAGGGTCGGAGGCCCGGCTCACCACGAGGACGCGCCGTCGCGGGTCGCGCGACAGGTGAAGCGCGACGGCAGCCCCCGCGATGCCCGAACCCAGGATGAGAACGTCGGCCTCGAGCGTCATCGGATCCCCAGATTCGGTGGATGCGTGCTCAGGGACTCGGGGGCGGTCACGTCCAGCATCCGCTGGATGGCGGCACGAGCATCCGCTCTTGCGTCGTGAGGCACCCTGACCGCGAACCGGTCATGGTCCCCGTCCGCGATCGACTGGAGCATGTCCCGCAGGCTCTCCAGCCTGATCAGGCTCATGTTGGAACAGAACGCCGGCACGTCGGAGAGCCCGACCACGGTCTTCTCGGGATGGGCGGCAGCGAGGCGCAGGACGAGACGATGCTCGGTGCCGATTGCCCACGCGGCCCCAGCAGGCGACTGCGTGACCGTTCGCGCGATCAGGCTTGTCGATCCCACGGTATCGGCCGCGAGCGCAACCGCGCGATCGCACTCCGGGTGCACGATCACGCGCGCCGCGGGGAGGCGACGACGCATCGCCTCAACGTCTTGCACGGTGAAATGGCGATGCACCGAGCAAGCACCCGGCCAGACAACGAGGCGCGCGTCATGGATCTCGTGCGGCGATGGCGGGGAGACGGGGTTCCACTCCAGAACAGCACTTGCCGGGACGCCGACCGTATGGGCCGCGTGGAGAGCGAGATTGCGGTCGGGGACGAACAGCACTCTTTCCCCTTGTGAGAGCGCCCATCTCAGGACGGCGGCTGCGTTGGCCGACGTGCACGTGGTCCCGCCGCCGCGACCACAGCGGGCCTTGACCGCGAGCGAGGAGTTCACGTAGGCCACGGGCACGACGGAGCCGCACTCGCCGAGGCGAGTCAGTGCCTCGCCGACCGCCGCATCCTCAGCGCACTCGGCCAGCGAGCAGCCGGCTTCGGGCGAGGGCAGGAGAACGGTCTGCTCGGCTGCAGCCAGCGCAGCTGCCGTCTCCCCCATGAACCGCACGCCGCAGAGGACGACGAGCCTGGCTTCCGTTGCGGCGGAGGCTCGTGCGAGTTCGAGCGAGTCCCCCACGAGATCGGCCACCAAGGAGACCTCTTCGCGAACGTAGGCGTGCGACAGCACGAGGACCTGGGCCCCAAGTTCGCGACGCAGCGACCGAACCTCGTCGAGGAGCGGCCTCCCCTTGCCCGAGGCAGCCTGCAATGCGTCGAGTGAGAGGTTGAGGGCTGGGGACGAGTGGGTGAGTGCACCCACCGAGATCGCGTCGACTCCTGTCGCAGCGATGCGACGAACCTCGGACAGCGTGACCCCACCCGACGCCTCGATCCAGGTGAACTGGCCTCCACGTGACACGGCGTGCTTCAGTTCCGCCGGCGCGAAGTTGTCGCAGAGGATGGCGTTCGGAGGAGGATCGACGGAGAGAACCAAGTCGAGCTCGGCGAGGGATCGCACTTCGATCTCGATCGGGAGACTCGGGGTCCGCTCTCGGATCGCTGAGAGGGCATGAATCGGGCCGCCCGCCGCGTCGATGTGGTTGTCCTTCACGAGGGCCAGGCCGCCCAAAGACATGCGATGGTTCCATCCGCCGCCGATCCGCACGGCGTACTTGTCCAAGCGGCGCAGTCCCGGCGCCGTCTTGCGCGTGTCGAGGATGACCGCGGGCGTCGTTGCCACCGCGTCGGCGAACTGGCGCGTCATCGTCGCGATACCCGACATCCTCTGCAGCAGATTGAGGACGGTCCGCTCGCCCGCGAACAAGGTGCGGGCCGGCCCCGACACCTCGGCGACCACGTCCCCGGGCAGGACGGGCTCCCCGTCCAAGGCGCGCGCCGTGAAGCGAATGCGCGGATCGAGTCGCTGGAATGCACGGGCGGCGACCGGCAGGCCGGCAACGACACCCGGTGCCTTGACTCGCAGGACGGCGTGAGCGACGAAGTCTGCCGGGAAGATGGCTCTGGAGGTCGGGTCCGTGCACGCTTCATCCTCCTCAAGGGCGGCGTCGATGACGCGATCCATATCTCGCAAGAGATCGGCCACGGGGAGCTGGCGCCATGGCGCGGGGGCGAGACGCCCGCCCGTTGGCGGAGGACCAAACGTCTGCAGGATCCATTGGCGGATCTCGTCGCGCGCTCGGCGGAAGGCCTCTCGTGCTTCGCTCTTGGACCCCTGGAGGCGGCTCGGGTCGGCGAACGGGTGATGGATCTGCCGACCGGCGGGGAAGAAGGGGCAAGTTGGCTCGTCCGTACCGCAGACCGTCACGACCCAATCGAACCGCTGGCCGGCGAGTTCCTGAACGTGCTTCGAGCGGAGCCCCAAGATGGGTACACCGGCTTCGCGCAGCACCTCGAGGGCGAGGGGGTGCACACCGGCAGGCTCGATCCCCGCGCTTTCGACGTCGAACCGCCCTGGGAACGCTGCCCGCAGAAGGGCTTGCGCAAGAATGGAGCGGGCCGAGTTGTGGCGGCACAAGAAGAGCACGCGCTCCTGGGGGTCGGTTCTGCGCGCAGGAGACATGATCTTAGTATACCTGGCCTCTCGAGCTGGCGCTGCAAGCGCTGGTAGGAACTAGAATTGCGGACTCGCGGAGAACCTCATTCACGCTTCCCTTGCGAGGGCACCCGGCTTCGGCTTCCAGGAATATGCATCTGCAGGAGTATTTGCATAGTGAGCCGCTATCGTATATATTGCCGGCAAGGTCTATAGAAAGGAAAGGAGTCAGGATGGTAGGCAAGCGTGTGCTGGCTGTTGCGGTTCTCGGGCTTCTCGGGTTGGGCATGGTCGCGTTTGCGACGGATGTGACGATCAGCGGTTCGACCACGGTTCTCCCCATTGCCCAGGCGGTCGCCGAGGCACTTGCCGGCTCGATCGAAGTCGAGGTCTCCGGCGGCGGTTCGAGCGTTGGCATCGCGAACCTGATCGACGGCACGACGATGATCGCCGATCACTCGCGCGGGATGAAGCTGTCGGAGGTTCAGAAAGCCGTTGAGAAGGGCGTTCATCCCTTCACGTGGCACGTCGCGAACGACGCGATCGCGCCGGTCGTCCACCCGTCGAACCCCGTGTCGGATCTGACGCTCGAGCAGCTGAAGAAGATCTACACCGGCGAGTTCACCAACTGGAATCAGGTCGGCGGCTCGAACCAGCCCATCGTGATCGTGTCGCGCGACAGTTCGTCGGGCACGTTCGAGACGTGGGGCGAGAAGGTCATGCACGGCGCAGACGTAAGCTCCGGCGCGATCTACACGACCTCGAACGCGGATGTCGCATCCGAAGTGTCGAGCAACCCCAATGCGATCGGCTACGTCGGCGTCGCCTACGTCACGCCGCAGCTGAAGGCGTTGACGGTCTCCGGCGCCGTGGCGTCGATCGAGACGGCCGTTGATCTGAGCTTCCCGATCTCGCGCCCGCTGTACATGTCGACGAACGGTTTCCCGTCCGGCGACGTGCTGAAGGTCATCCTGTACGTCCTGTCGGATGCCGGACAGCGTCTCGTCCAGGACGTCGGCTACGCCCCGATTCGCGTCCTCCCGTAGTCCACGGAGCGACGCGGGGCATGGCCCGGAGTTTCCACTAGAAGCGTGTGATGGGCGGGCGGCGCCAGGTCTGCGCCGGCCGCGTCCC
>JBFMGK010000075.1:0-5057 GCA_040752575.1 Candidatus Bipolaricaulota bacterium | reverse complement strand
GAGATAGCCCGTACCGCCCGGCAGCGCCACACCAACGAGGAGCCACGTGTGCTCGACGCCGGGCGTCAGAGCGCCCGTCGCAAGGAAGACGCTGTACCCGGCCGATTGAAGCGTGCCCGCCGCAAACAACAGGAAGTCGCGCTCGCTCCACCCGTTCTGCACAAGACGGAACGCCGGGATCGGAGTCCCGGCCGCCAAGATCGGGTCCACCGCGGCCCACGCCGCGGCCAGCGCGGTGCGGTCCGCCGCGGAGTACGCAGGGTCGTTCGGTTGCCGGACGACAGGGAGATCGGCCGCCGTAGCGACCGATGCGAGACTCCCAGCGAGAAGGACGACTGCAAGACCCAACCGAAGCACCGCGCGTCGATTCATGAACCCACCTCCATGGACTCCTTACGGAGTATACCCGTCGCCCCCCGGTCGGGTGTCAGAGGAGGCCGCGCCATGGGGCGCGAACCGAGCCACGAGAGAACCGTCCGCCCGCGGCTTCGAACTCCGAAAGCGGGGCGGACGACGCGACATCGGTCCGCCGGGGCCGCCAGCGAGACGCCCGGCGGACGCGGCGAGACGGCACTTACCAGACGACGAGGAATCCCAGCGTCCACTCAGCGAACGCCGGGCTCTGCTCGAAGTCGAACTCCACGCCGGTTCGGAACGTGAACGGCGCAGCCAGCCGGATCTCGAGTTCGGCCTCGACGAACGCCAGGTCGAACAACCTCGTTCCGCCGTCGAGGAAGTAGACCGTCACATCGAACGAGAACGGCCCGCAGCAGTCCGGCCCGCTCGTCCGAATCCGGTACGCCTCCCAATACGGCGTGCCCGAGAGCAGGCTCGGCCGAGATCCAGTGCCCAACCAGGAGATCCCGTAGAACTCGATGCCGCCGATCGTGCACTCAAGACCCACGGCGTCGATCGTGACGTCGCCCAGCAGCGCGCCTCCCGCGGGGTCGGACAAGTAGACCTCGAAGCAGCCGCTCGCGCCGAAGTCAAACCGCGGCTCGACAACCAGCGTCTTCGTTTGCGGTGTGAAGCACAGCTCGACGTCGAGCATCGCCCACGGGATCGCGGCGATCGCCAGGCCTTGGGCCGTGAAGCAGAGCTGGTCGAATCCGCTGCAGTTCAGCGCCAGCACCGCATCGACGTCGGCGCAGCAGAGCGTGAAGCTGCCCGTCAGGCTCGCCCCAACCCAATCCAGGTCGCACCCGCCGCCGGTCGCGCCGAAGGTCATGGCCGCGGTCAGACGCAGCGCCTCGATCGTCCCCGTTCCCGAGAGCCGTACCTGAAGGTCCCCCGGCAGCAGGGTGAAGGTCACGTCGAACGCGATGTCGGCGAGCACAGTCCCGCTGAACAACTCCCAGCGGTCGAACGCCGCGTTGTCCGGATCCAGATCGAGCGTCGAGCCCACCGTGAATCCACCCAGGACGCCGGTCGCCGTGAACTGCTGGTCGAACCACCCCGTCTCCAGGGCCACGGTCTTCGAGGCGAACGTCCAGTCGCCCACAGCGTAGTTCACCGTCAAGTTCGACTCGAGCGACAGGCTGACCGGGGACGGGACGATCGTGACGCTCGTGTCCCACGACCCCGAGAGCGTCTGGGCCGACGCTGCGGCCGCGACGACGAGGCAAGCCGCCGCAACGGCGGCGATCACGGGCGTTTTTCTCATCGCACTCCCTCCTTCGACCGCCACCACACCCGAGCTTCGGCGTGCGCAGCTCTTGCGGCAGAGCGTCACGGCCCGGCCCGTCCCCCTGCGGGGCGGCGAGACCAGGATAGGGAAAACGCTGGCCTGCGTCGGTGCTGGACATCACGCACGGCGGCCGAGCGTTGCGAACCGCCGCGGGGCGAACCGACGGCAGCCAGGCCAACCCAAGCTGCAGAAGAGCTGACGCGCGACGACAGAGCGCCACGCCAAAAGGAGCGAGACGACAAGAGAGCGGGCCCCGGCAAGCGCCGGGGCCCGGATCAAGGTCTCTCAGAGAGAGACGACGTTGTCACTACCAGGTCACGATGAAGCCGAGGACCCAGTTCGTGAAGCCGCCAACCTCGAAGTCGATCTCGATGCCCATCGCGAACGTGAACTGGCTCGCGAGCTGGATCTCCATGTTCGCCTCAAGGTAGGACACGTCGAACAGGCGCGCGCCGCCCTCGAGGAAGTACACGGCGATGTCAAACGCGAACGGGCCACAGCAGCCGTCGTCCGTCGTCGAGATCTGGTACATCTCCCAGTAGTCGCCAAGGATGGTCGGCTTGCCCGCGGCACCCCAGTACGACAGGCCGTAGAACTCCACGCCGCCGATGGTGCAGCTGAGGCCGAGTCCGACGACTTCGATGTCGCCAAACAGCAGGCCGCCGGCTGGATCGGTCAGGTAGATCTCGAAGCACGCGTCGCCGCCAAAGTCGAAGCTCGGCTCCACGACGAGCGTCTTCGTCTGCACCGTGTAGCACAGCTCGGCGTCGAGCGTCGCGAACGCGATGCCCGGGATCTCGATGCCGGTGGCCGTGAAGCAGATCTGCTCAAAGCCGTCGCAGTCGAGTTCGAGCTCGAAGCCGACGTCGGCGCAGCAGAACGGGAAGCTGCCCGAGATCACAATGCCGGCCCAGTCAAAGTCGCAGCCGCCGCCGACCGCGCCGAACGTGATCTCGACCTCGAGGGTCACGAGTCCGGCCGTGCCCGAACCGACGAGAATGACCTCGACGTCGCCGGGAACGAGTGTGAACGTGCCGCTGAACGCCACGCCGGCAATCGAGAGACCGGTCGTGACTTCCCACGACTCAAACGCGGGCGTGATCGGATCGAAGTCAAGCGTCGAGCCGAGCGTGAACGCGCCGAGCGCGCCCGTGGCCGAGAACACCTGGTCGAGCCAGCCCGTCTCGTCGATCGTCGTCTCCGACGTGAACGCCCAGCCGCTCAGGGCGTAGGTCACCGTCAGCGTCGAGTCAAGCTCAATCGTGGGGCCAGCGGGATCGATCGTGATGTACGTCTCCCACGCCCCGGAAAGCGTCTGGGCAAAGGACGCGATGCCCAGGCCGAGAACCACAGCAAGGCTGAGTACGAGAGCCCTTTTCATCGTGAAACTACCTCCTTACGCAGTCTGCGATTACCTCTACGTCGGCGTCGTCTGTGCAGCCGGCGCCGCGCCGGCCGCCGCTCGTCCGCCGCGACGAGCCTCAGGCACCTGCCTCTGTTGGCCGACAACCACCTCCCCGCTGGTCTCGTTTCGCCTCTCCACTAGATGTGATGACCTGCCCCCATCATAGGCAAGCGCCTACACCGCGTCGGTGATAGACGTCACGCTCGCGCCTTGAACGCAAAGAGCTCCTGCAAGCGCCTTCGATGCGCGCGGGCTTCCCGACGGGAGCTAGACAGATCCAAGGGAGAGCACGCAGACCGCGGCGGACAGGCGGGAGCGGGAGTGCCGACTCGGGCGGAGCCCGCAGCGGCAGGCCAACGGGCAATAGACCGGGCCCCGGCTAGACTGCCGGGGCCCGGATCAAGGTCTCTCAGAGAGAGACAACGTCGTTGTCCCTGTGACTACCAGGTCACGATGAAGCCAAGAATCCAGTTCGTGAAGCCGGTAACCTCGAAGTCGATGTCGATACCCATCGAGAACGTGAACTGGCTGGCGAGCTGGATCTCCATCGACGCCGTCAAGAACGACACGTCGAACAGGCGCGCGCCGCCCTCGAGGAAGTACACGGCGATGTCAAACGCGAACGGGCCACAGCAGCCGTCGTCCGTCGTCGAGATCTGGTACATCTCCCAGTAGTCGCCAAGGATGGTCGGCTTGCCCGCGGCACCCCAGTACGACAGGCCGTAGAACTCCACGCCGCCGATGGTGCAGCTGAGGCCGAGTCCGACGACTTCGATGTCGCCAAACAGCAGGCCGCCGGCTGGATCGGTCAGGTAGATCTCGAAGCACGCGTCGCCGCCAAAGTCGAAGCTCGGCTCCACGACGAGCGTCTTCGTCTGCACCGTGTAGCACAGCTCGGCGTCGAGCGTCGCGAACGCGATGCCCGGGATCTCGATGCCGGTGGCCGTGAAGCAGATCTGCTCAAAGCCGTCGCAGTCGAGTTCGAGCTCGAAGCCGACGTCGGCGCAGCAGAACGGGAAGCTGCCCGAAATCACAATGCCGGCCCAGTCAAAGTCGCAGCCGCCGCCGACCGCGCCGAACGTGATCTCGACGCAGAGGTCGACGAGCCCGGCCGTGCCGCAGCCCTCGAGAACGAGGGACACGTCGCCCGGGGTCAACGTGAACGTCGCGTCAAACGCGACGCCGGCGATCGACAAGCCGGTCGTGACTTCCCACGACTCAAACGCGGGCGTGATCGGATCGAAGTCAAGCGTCGAGCCGAGCGTGAACGCGCCGAGCGCGCCCGACGCGGTGAAGACCTGGTCGAGCCAGCCCGTCTCGTCGATCACTGTCTCCGACGTGAACGCCCAGCCGCTCAGGGCGTAGGTCACCGTCAGCGTCGAGTCAAGCTCAATCGTGGGGCCAGCGGGATCGATCGTGATGTACGTCTCCCACGACCCGGAAAGTGTCTGGGCAAAGGACGCGATGCCCAGGCCGAGAACCACAGCAAGGCTAAGTACGAGAGCCCTTTTCATCGTGAAACTACCTCCTTACGCAGTCT
This sequence comes from Candidatus Bipolaricaulota bacterium, assembly GCA_040752575.1. Classification (GTDB taxonomy): domain Bacteria; phylum Bipolaricaulota; class Bipolaricaulia; order UBA7950; family UBA9294; genus CAIOGO01. The sequence goes on along the minus strand of JBFMGK010000075.1, from coordinate 425 downwards.
CCAATTGCGTTGGCTTGTGACAAGAAGCGTACTTCCTTGAGGAGTTCCGTGCCGGGCGACCACCTCCTTGCTGGTCTAGTTTCGCCTCTCCACTAGATGCTGCGAGCATCATAGACCACGCGACGCGGAGGTGTCAAGCATTACATTCGGCCCGCATCGCCAAGCGCAACAACACGCGCTTTGGCAAGCCGCTGTAGCGTCGCAGCCACGAACGTCGGCGACAACCATAAACCGCTGTAGCGTCGGAGCTCGTCTCCGACGGCCTTTTCGAGTGTCGCAGCCACGAACGTCGCAGGCCGGCCCAGCGTTGCCTGATGCGGCCACGCAACGTTGGGCTGGACCGCTCCGATCGACCGTCGCAGACAAGCTGCGACGCTACAGGGGTCCTTGGATTCCCTCCACGATTCCACGTTCGCCGGCCTTCG
>JBFMGK010000074.1:0-11482 GCA_040752575.1 Candidatus Bipolaricaulota bacterium | reverse complement strand
TGAGCCGCGTCGCCGAGGAACTGTCGGTCGAGAGCCCAGAGGATGGACTGCTCGCCGATGTGGAACCGGAGAACTTCGTCGTGCGCCTTGCCCCCACGGTGACGACGCACGTCCCCGGCATCACGGTGCTCTCCCTCGGCGGCATGCCGGTGCTGTGGCGGGCCGATCTTCCAGATCGCCGCGTCGTGCTCCTCGCGCCGACCCCCATGGAAACGAACCTCCCGCTCACGGTGGACTTTCCGATCCTGATGGAGAACGCATTGCGTTGGCTCGCCCTCGCCAGCCCTTCGACGCCGGCCGGGGCCTTTGCGGCTGGCGATGCCATTGCGTTCAGCCCCTACGGGACTCCGATACGGCTCAGGGAGCCGTCGGGACGGGAAGTCGAGGTGAACCCCGAGGCGTTCGGTTTCCTCGCGCGGTCTCCGGGCCTCTATGAACTCACGGCACAGACAGGCGTCTTCCCCATCGCCGTGAACGTCGCCGGCGGGGAGTCCCCGCACCCCTCCGGGTCGGGAGTCGTCGAGCGGCCGGGCGAGACTCCCGTGCGCCTTGACGAGGTCCTCGTGCCGCTTTGGCCGCTAGCGACAGGAGCAGCTCTTCTGTTCTTGGCGGCCGAGAGCGTGGCCTTCCTGCGGGGCGGCCTGATCAGGAGGCGCAGGTGATTCGCTTCGCGGCGCCGTTCGCCCTCCTCGGCGTGATTCCCGTGGTCGCGCTTCTCTTCCGGGGACGACGGCGGGGGCGAGACCTCGTCCTCCCAACGCTCGCCGGCCTGGCCCTTCTCCTAGCGCTTGCCGAGCCGGAAGTCCGTCGCGCAGCGGATCGCGAGAACGTGATCGTCTTGCTCGACCGGTCCCCAAGCGTTGCGCTGTCCGTACCTGCCCGGGCATCAGACGAGGCCCTCGCCGCACTCCGCAAGGCGAACGCCGACCGCAGCTTCGGCGTCGTGTCGTTTGCCGCCCTCGCGGAGATCTCTGTGGGGCTCTCCGAGGACCCTCTGCCCCTTCCCGGCGTCGCCAGCGCAGAGGACCTGGGGCAGGCGACCGACCTTTCCGCAGCGATTGAGCTTGCGCTTGCCGCGCTGCCGAAGGACGGCGAAAGCCATCTCGTCCTGTTGAGCGACGGCCGAATCACAGAGGGTCTTCTCGAGGGGGTCACGGCGGCCCGGGCGGCGGGCGTTCCTGTCTCCGTGCTTCCTCTCTCGGGCGTGGGCTCGCTCGACGCCCGCCTACTCCGCCTTGATGTGCCGGTGCGCATCGAGGTCGATCGGCCCTTCGCGATCGAGATCGTCGTGGAATCCGATGGCGCGGGCCCGGCCGAGCTGTCTCTCTATCGTGATGGAGAACCGGTGGCCCAAGAAACGGTGGCACTGCGCGAGGGATGGACGGCCTTCCAGATCGTGGACAGGGTGAACGGCGGGGGCGCTGCGGCCTATCAAGCGCTTGTGAAGCGTCCGGGCGACCCCGTCCCGCAGAACGACTCCCTGTCGGCCGTGGCCGAAATCGAAGGCCCGCCGCCGCTCTGGATCGTCGCGCCCGAGGTCCCCGCCGCGCTCGACGCCGCGCTCCGCACGGCCGGACGCGCCTACACGGTCCGTGCGAGCGTCCCGACGCTTGCCGATCTTCAGAGGTCGCGAGAGCTCCTCGTGACGGGCATCTCTCTGGCGACGATGACGCGCGAAGACGTGCGAACCCTGCGTTCTTTCGTCGCCGATCTCGGCGGAGGGCTCCTGATCGCCGAAGGAGAGACGGAGCTTCGCGGGGTAGGGAGCGTGCCGCTGGAGGATCTTCTGCCCGTGACCTTTACCGTTCCCGAGCGTGCGGAACAGGCCAGCCTCGCGGTCGTGTACGTGCTCGATCGCTCGGGCAGTATGCAGGAACGGGCCGAGGGGGCGATCAAGATCGACGTCCTCAAGGAGGTCGCCGCGGCAAGCATCGGCCTTCTAGAACCCGACACGCTGGTCGGCATTCTTGTATTTGATCGTGAGCCTGTCTGGGTTCAGGCCGTGGCCCCCGTGGCCGACGGGCGCAGTCTTTACGCTGCGCTTCAGTCGCTGCGCGCGAGCGGCGGGACGGATCTCTACCGTCCCGTCGCGGCGGCCCTCGATGCCCTGCGCAACGTCGAAGCCCGAGTGAAGCACATCCTTGTCCTCTCTGACGGGAAGACGGCCGAGGAAGAACACGACTGGGACGGACTTCTGATGAGGCTGGCCGACGCGACCGACGTTCATCTGTCGGTGATCGCCGTCGGACCGCAGCCGAATCGCGCGTTGCTCGATCGACTGGCGAGCGCGGGTCGGGGCGTGCTGTACGTGGCCGAGGACTTTGCCAGACTGCCACAGGTCTCCCTGGAGGCGACGCGCCACATCCTTCGCGGGCGGTTCATCACAGGCGAGTCGACGGCCGTGGGGCCGCTGGCTTCCGGGGATTTGGCGGCGCTTCCCCCGCTCCACGGATACGCCTTGACGTACCCGCGGCCGACCGCCGAAGTCCTGCTGGCGGTCGGCAAGGACCCCGTGGTCGCGCGCTGGCGCGTCGGACTCGGACGAGTCGGCGTGGTCAATGCCGATTTGGCTGGAGATTGGACTCGCGAGTGGCTGTCGTGGAGTCGGGCGCCTCTCCTCCTCGACGCGCTTCTCGGAACCGTGGACGCCGAGACGTGGGCCGGTGAGGGGCTCTTCCCCTCGATCGACGTCGGACGAGACCGCCTGGCAATCACCGTTGAGGCCCGCCGGAACGACCGAACATTCGTTGACTTCCTCGCGTTGCAGGCCGTCGTTCTCCCTCGTGGAGAGATGACCCCGCTTCTCCAGGTCGGGCCGGGCCTCTACGCGGCCGACCTTCCATTGCCGTCGCAGGGGGCTTACGTCCTTTCGATTGAGGATTTGACGAATCGGCGAACGACGTCGCTTGCCTTCACCGTGCCCTATCCCGACGAGTTCCGCCACCTGGGGGTCGACGACGAGACGTTGAGGGGAATCGCGCGAGCTACCGGGGGGAGGGTTCTGATCGCCGATGCCGGCCTGGCCGATCTGCCGCCGACTGGACGGGGCGCCGTGCGCGCTCTGCGCGATGGGTTGCTCCTTTTCGGACTCGCGCTGTTCTTGCTCGAACTCGTTCGGCGGAAACTCCCGCAGCGCGTGGGGCGTTCTCCGACTGGCTGACAGCAGTTCATCGGCCGAAGTGAATCCGCAACCGCCTTGCGGTATGCTCTCTTCCCGTCGAGTTCGTCGTACACCGCACGCTGCTTGGGCGGGGGGAGGGGACCATGGAACGGATCGAACGCGTATTCATCGAAGAGGAGATGGAGCAGTCCTACATCAACTACGCGATGAGCGTCATCCGGGGCCGTGCGATCCCGGACGTTCGCGACGGCCTCAAGCCTGTCCAACGGCGGATCCTCTATGGGATGAGCGAACTCGGCGTCGCGTCCGGCAAGCCGCACCGCAAGTCGGCCCGCGTCGTCGGTGAGGTGATGGGGAAGTTCCATCCCCACGGCGAGCTGGCCATCTACGACACCATGGTGAACATGGCGCAGCCGTTCTCGTTCCGGTACCCGCTCGTGGATGGGCAGGGCAACTTCGGCTCGATCGACGGCGACACGGCGGCCGCGACGAGATACACCGAAGCGCGGCTCGCCCCGGTCGCGATGGAGTTCCTCGAAGAGCTGGGCGAGAAGACGGTCGATTGGATCCCCAACTTCGACGAGTCGCTCGAAGAGCCCGTCGTCCTGCCGGCCAAGGTTCCCCACCTCCTGATGAATGGCTCGTGGGGGATCTCCGTGGGGATGACCACGCAGATCCCACCGCACCACCTGGGCGAGCTCGTCGATGGGGTCATCGCGCTGATGGACAGTCCTTTCCTGACGGCGAAGGATCTCATGCAGTACATCCGCGGCCCCGATTTCCCGACCGGAGGGACGATCATGGGGCGCGCCGGGATCGAGGAGATGTACCGCACAGGGTTGGGGAAGATCACGTTGCGGGGCAAGGCGACGATGGACGACGATCAGATCGTCATCCACGAGATTCCTTTCCAGGTTCGGAAGTCCTCGATCGTTGAAGCGATCGCAGAAAAGGTGCAGTCCGGCGACATCGACGGTATGGCCGACCTGCGAGACGAATCCGATCGCGAGGGACTTCGGATCGTCGTCGAGCTGAAGCGCTCGGCGAATCCCAATGTCGTTCTCAATCAGCTGTTCAAGTTTACCCCGCTCGAGAAGAGCTTCTCCGCCATCTTCCTCGTGATCGTCGACGGCAACCCGAGGACTCTCACGCTGAAGGAGATCCTCAACTCGTTCATCGACTTCCGCCGCGAGGTCGTACGCCGGAGGACGGAGCACAGGCTGGACGTTGCGAAGAAGCGGGCCCACATCCTCGAAGGCTACCGCACGGCTCTCGGCGACATCGACCACGTGATCGCGGTCATCCGGGGAGCGAGGGACTCCGAGGCGGCGTCGCGGGAGTTGCAGGGGACGTTCGCCCTGTCGGACGAACAAGTCGATGCGATTCTGAAGATGCGCCTCGCGCAACTGACGTCCCTCGAGGGCGACAAGATCGACGCCGAGTACGAGGAAAAGAAGCGGGCCATCGCCTCGTACGAAGACATCCTGGGGAGCGAGGTGACGCTCGACGAGACGATCAAGCGGGAGCTGCGTGAGATCGCCGAGCGGTACCCCGACGCACGCCGCACGGCGATCGAGAACGACGACGGGTCCGTCGACTCCAGCGAGCTCATTCCTGACTACGATCTGATGGTCACGGTGTCGCACCGAGGGTACGTCAACGCGCCGCGCGCGCTCGAGTTCCGCAGTCAGGGGCGCGGCGGCAAGGGGGTCATCGGGCAGCGAACCAAGGACGATGACTACATCCATGTCACCAGCCTCGTGAATGCGCGCGACGAGTTGCTCTTCTTCACGGACCGTCGCAAGGTCTATCGCACGCAGGGACACCGGCTCCCGTCGCTGGGCCGGGATGCCTCCGGGAAGAACGTTCGCACGCTCATTCCCCTCGATCAGGACGAGGTCGTTCGCACCGTTCTCCCGGTCCGCGGATTCGCCCTGGTCGAGGATGAGCTCTGTCTCATGGCCACGGCCAACGGGATCGTCAACAAGAATCGACTGGCCGACTACTCGAACGTCCATGCCAGCGGGATCATCGCGCTCAATGCCGACGACGACGACCGCCTGGTGGATGTTGCGGTAGGCGACGGCGATGTCATCCTCGCGACGCGGTTCGGTCAGACGATTCGGTTCCGCGAGGAAGAGGTGCGGCTCACCAGGCGGCCGTCTCGCGGCGTAATTGGGATCCGGCTTGACGAGGGGGACCACGTCATCGGGATGGCCTGCCTCGGACGCGAGATCACCATGGAGAAGAAGCTGTTGATGGTGACCGAGCGAGGCTATGGAAAGCGCGTGTCTCTGGACGACTTCCCGTTGCAGGGACGTGGCGGCAAGGGTGTCCAGGGCATCAAGCTCGACGCCGACTCCGGCGCGCTCGAGGCGGTCACCATTGTCTCGGACCAGGACGAGATCATCCTGACCACGGAAGCCAAAGTGATCCGTATCCTGGCAGGCGACATCAGTGTCTACCGCCGCTATGCGCGTGGCGTGCGCCTGATCCAACTCGACGATGACGACCGCATTGTCTCGGTTGTCAGGACATGAGGGCACGATGAGCAAGGTCGAACGATGGGTCGACGAGACGTTCGCGCGAGGTGCGGATCGCCTGATCCCGCGCGACGCCCTGGTGGAGAAACTGGCCAACTCGGAGTCCTCGGGCAAGCCCCTGCGCGTGAAACTCGGCATCGATCCCTCGGCGCCGCATCTCACGCTGGGGCACTCCGTACCGCTTCGCAAGATGAGGCAGTTTCAGGATCTCGGGCATATCGGCGTTCTTGTGGTTGGGGACTTCACCCGACGGATTGGGGACCCTTCGGGCCGCGCATCAACACGCGCACTGATGTCGCAGGCGGACATCGAGCGCAACATGGCGACGTACACAGACCAGGCGTTCAAGATCCTCGACCCCGAGCGAACCGAGGTGCGCTACAACTCCGAGTGGCTTGGCAAAATGAGCTTCGCGGACGTGATCCAGTTGGCCGCGAAATACACCGTCGCTCGGATGCTGGAGCGCGACGACTTCGCCAAGCGCTACGCCGAGGGGATCTCGATCAGCGTGCTGGAGTTCCTGTATCCGCTCGCGCAGGCATACGACTCGGTCGCGGTGCGTGCCGACGTCGAACTGGGGGGCGCCGATCAGCTGTTCAATCTGCTCGTCGGTCGCGACGTCCAGCGCGAGTACGGGCAGGAGGCTCAGGTCGTGCTGACCGTCCCTCTTCTCCTCGGGATCGACGGCGAGCGCGCCATGAGCCAGACGACGGGCAACTACGTCGGGATCGGAGAGCCGCCCGCGACGATGTACGGAAAGCTCCTGTCGATTCCGGACACCCTCATCGAGCCCTACTTCGTCTTCCTCACCGACGTTCCGCTCTCCGAGGTGACCGGTGAGATCCTGCAGGCGCCGCGCGATGCGAAGCGCAGGCTAGCGAGAACCATCGTCGGCGCGTATCACGGAGCGGCGGCGGCCGACGAGGCCGAGGCCGAGTTCGACAGGATTCACGTGCATCACGAGCGTCCCCGCGAGGTTCCACAGCGTCCCCTCGATCGTTCGCGATTGAAGGGCGACGGCACGATCTGGATCATCGACCTCCTCGAGGCCTCGGCGCTCGTCGCGAGCCGCGCCGAGGCGAAGCGGGTCGTCCAGCAGGGCGGCGTCCGCGTCAACGATGCCCGCGTCGATTCGACCGAGGCGGACATCTTGTTCCGCCCGCCCCTTCTCCTTCAGGTCGGGAAGCGCTCTTTCGTCGAGATGACCTAGCGCGTCAGTCGACCGTGAGCCGCGCGGACGAACGGTCCGTGTCCGCGAGGAGGAATTCCTCGGTCGTCGCGAGGGCGGCCACAGGACACGCGTCGACGCACTGCGCGCAGAAGGTGCAGCGGGCTACGTGCATGCGAATCTTCTTGGTTTCCGGCAAGAACTCGATGACGCTGGCCGGGCAGACGCGGATGCACAGCTTGCAGCCGATGCACTTCTCGCGATCGTAGGCGATCTTGCCCCGGAGGTCTTTGGGCGTCGGCACCGGAGGATGGATGGCGGCCTTCTGCGCCGCGACCTTCGCCAAGAGGCCGCGCACCGAGCGCGGCATGTACTTCACGGGAAACGGGTTCGTCGCCGGGCGATGCACGAGCTGCTTCAGCAGAGTCCCGAGGATCACGCGACCTCCTAGTAGACGATGCGGTCGAGAGCCAGAAGCGCCAGGCCGAGCAGGGAGATCCCCGTGACCGGCAACCAGAACCAACGCGCGGCCTGCGCGATCTTGAGACGGGCGAAGCCCACGCGCACGACGACCACGGCAACGAAGACGACTCCGAACGTCTTGACGAGGAAGAACGCCGCGTCGAGAAGAATGGCCGCAGCTCCCGTGACGCCGAGCATCCCCGAGAGGCCGTACGGGAAGAACAGAGCGACGACAAGGGCCGACATCGCGACCATCTTGATGGCGTCGGCGATGTAGAACAGTGCCAGGTTGCGGCCGGAGTACTCCGCGAGGAGTCCCCCGGCGATCTCGGTCTCCGCCTCGGGGATATCGAACGGGATCTTCGCGAGTTCCGCCGGCGTCACCACCAGCAAGGCCCCGCACAGCAGGATGAGTCCGAACACCCCGAGGGGGCCCACAAGCCCCCACAACGGATGGGCGGCGATGACACCGAGTGAGAACGTGGCTGCGCCCGGCAGAGCGTCCGAGAGGCGCCATGCAACGCCGAGAAGCGCCACGGCAAGAGGGAACTCGTACGCCATCATCATAACCATCTCGCGCTGCGCCCCGACCGTGGCATAGGGGGACGATGCCGCGAAACCTCCGAGAACCATTGCCAGCGACGGCACGGCCAACAGGTAGATGACGAGGATCAGGTCGCCGTAGCCGCCGAGGAGAGGGGCGAGCCCCCCGAGGGGAACGAAGAACAACAGCGTGGCGACCGACGCAAGGGCGACGAGGGGCATGAGGTTGTACAACCAGGCGACGGCGTGGTCGGGAACCACGTTCTCTTTGGCCAGCAGCTTCACGACGTCGAAGAACGGCTGCCGCAGCGGGGGGCCGATGCGCGACTGCATTCGCGCCGCGAGCTTGCGATCCAGCCCCTTGTACACCATCCCGAGGAGCGCCCCGCCGAACAGGACGACAACGCCTTGCCAGAGGGCTTCGAGGAACGTGCCCGTCATTGGACGATCCTCCTTGTTTTCTCGCGCGACAGCCGAAGGAGCTGATCCTGGGTCCAGATCGTCTCGCGATCTCCCGTGACGATGTGCACGCGATCCATGCAGCACATGCAGGGGTCGATCGACGCCGCAATGATGGGGATGTCCGCGATCTCCGCGCCGAGGAACTTCGGCACCCACGACATGAGGTTCGAGTACGTCGGCGCCTTGACCTTCCAGGCGGACGGCTCCTCCTTCCCCTCCTCGAGGCGGATGTAGTGGAACACCTCGCCTCGCGGCGCCTCGTGTCGCCCAATGCCTTCCCCGCTTGCCTTCTTCAGCGCCGCGAGGAGCGCGGCGACCTTGGGAATCGACGTCAATTCCCCCTTGGGCAGGTTCGCGAGGCAAAACTCGATGATCTCAATCGACTGCGCGACCTCGAGAAGCCGCACCACGATGTTGTCAAAGACATCCCCGGAGGGCGTCAGACCGTAGTCCTCAGGGGTGATGGCTCGCACCGGGAAGTCCGCGTAGGCCAGGTACGGCATGTCTTGGCGAACGTCCTTCCGGAGCCCGGCCGCGCGGGCGACAGGTCCCGCCGCGGCGAGCGACTGAGCTTGCTCGGCCGTGAGCGCGCCGACCCCTTTTGTCCTGCGCGCCACGGAAGCGTCGCGCAGGTACGCGTCGATCATGGTATCCAACAGGCCGCGGTAGTAGGCGATGGCTTCGTAGGCGAGACCCAGCTTCTCCTCGGGAATGTCGCGCCGCACGCCCCCGACGATCGGGATCGCGTAGTCGACGCGATTGCCCGAGAGCTGCTCGAGCAGGTCCATCGCCTTCTCGCGGACGTTCCAGGTCAGATGAAGCAGCGTGTCGAACCCCAGCTCGTGCGCGCCCACGCCGGCCCACAGGAGGTGCGAGTGGATACGCTCAAGCTCTCCGATGATCGTCCGGATGTACTGAGCGCGCGGCGGGACCTCGATCCCTGCGGCATTCTCCACCGCCTGCGTGAACGCGATAGGGTGTGAAATCGAGCAGATCCCGCAGATCCGTTCGGATAGGTAGAGGACCTGGATCAGATTGCGCTTGAGAGCCATGTACTCGATGCCGCGGTGCGCAAACCCTGGCTTGATGTCGACGCCGACCACGCGCTCCCCTTCCAGCTCGAAGGTGAAGCGGATCGGCTCCTTGAGTGCGGGATGGACGGGCCCGATGGGGACCGTGTAGCAGGCCGCATCGCCTCCCAGCTGAAGATGAAGCGATCGATTATTCATCGGTGGCCTCCCATTCGACCGCACGGTGTACGAAGCGTTCCGTCTCGCCCTCGAGATCCTTCCGCCATGGGTGAATCGTCGAGTCTTCTGGTAGGAACAGGTTGCGATCGTCCGGAATGCCTAGGACTTCGAGTCCGTAGAACTCGTGCTTCTCGCGTTCCGAGGTCTGCGCGCCGGGGATGAGGTCGGTGAGGGTCGGGAGACGCAAGTTGGCCTTCTCGACCGTCGTGCGGAGATTGACGCTCACCTCTCCGAACCTCTCTCCCCACCCGACCGTGAAGTGGTAGATGAACGAGATGGACTCTCCGAGATCATCGCCCGAGATCACGGTGAAGTGGGGGGCGAACCGGCCGACCAGCTCGGCCACGGCGTCGTGCAACGCGTCCGGGGGAACGGTCAGCCATAGGTCATAGATCGCCCGCCGAGTGTTCGTGCCCACGCTGCGCTCGACAATGCGGTCGTCGAGAAGCCTTTTCCCAAGGGCCTGGCGTACCGCGTCTCGGATCCGGTCCGGCGTCATGTCGTCACCCCTGCCCTCTCGAGGCCTTCGAGCTTGGCCACTGCCTTGACGACGCCGTCGAGGATGGCTTCCGGCCGAGCCGGGCAGCCCGGCACGTAGACATCGACGGGGATGATCCGGTCAACGGGGCCGACGACGTTGTAGGAGTCGTAGAAGACCCCGCTCGTGGCCCCGCAGCCGCCGACGACGACCACGGCTTTGGGATCCGGCGTCTGTTCGTAGATTCGCTTGAGTCGCGGCATCATCGGTCTTGTGACCGGCCCGGTGACGAGGAGCACATCGGCATGCCGCGGGGTCCCCGTGAGCATGATGCCGAACCGCTCGGCGTCGTAGCGCGGCGTCAGCGCGGCAACGATCTCGATGTCACACCCGTTGCAGGATCCGGTCGCCACGTGAAAGACCCACAGCGCCCGCTTGAACGAACGAGGAAGTGCCTTCATCTCATCCCACCCCAAGTAAGATCACGCACACTGCGGCAAGCCCGACGACGAACCAGGCGACGTAGTCGTTCACGATGCCGGTGTGCAGGGACGCTGCACGCCGGTAATAGCCGGCCAATCCGTCGACGATGCCCCAGTACAGATGGCGGCCGCGAACGTGAAGCGCCGCAGACTCCTGGGGCTCCTCGTTGCCCGACAGGAAGGCCCGCCCCTGCTCTGAAGCGCGCTTGCGGTCGCTTCTGCCCAAGGCGCGGAACCCCAGCGCGACGAGGCCGGCGCCGAGGAAGAGAAGTGCCCACGCCAGCGGGTTCCAGGAGCCGAAACCCGAGTCGATGCCCGACATCAGAAACCTCCCAGCACTGCGCGGATGTACAGGTCACGTCCGTTCCAGAGAGCGTCGGCCGCCGGCGACACGACGCGGTCGAGGAAGACGCCGGGGAAAAGGCCGAACACGACGACCACCACGGCGAGAAGAACCATCGGCACGAGGAGGCCCGCTGGCGCTTCCCTCGGTGCCATCGCAGGTCGTGGGCCGAGGAAGGCAGCCTGGAAGGCCTTCACGAACACAGCGAGGAGCAGGATGCTCGAGAGAATCGCGACGACCGACAGGAACGGATTGAGGAGGAACGAACCTTCGTAGATAAGGAACTTCGACGCAAACCCGTTGAAGGGGGGGACTCCCGCCAGCGCGAGGGCTCCGATCAGGAAGCACCCCGTCGTCCAGCGCATCGTATGCGCGAGGCCGCCCATGCGCTCCAGGTCCCTTGTTCCGGCTGCGCGCGTCGCTGCCCCCGAGGCCAGGAACAACAGACCGACGCACGCGGCATCGTTGATCATGTGGAACAACCCGCCGCGCAGCGCGACGAGGCCGAAGGCCGGCCGGGTAGCGCTCACGATAAGGGCGACGCCCACCCCGAGGAGCATGTAGCCGATCTGCGAGACGGCACCGTAGGCGATGAGTCGTTTGAGGTCGCTCTGAAGGAGAGCGACCGTG
>JBFMGK010000073.1:0-93398 GCA_040752575.1 Candidatus Bipolaricaulota bacterium | reverse complement strand
ATCCCTGGTCGGCATCGTGGAGGGCGTCCCCGCAGGCATCGCGCTCTCGGAGGCCGACATTCAACCCGATCTGGACCGCCGCAAGCCTGGCCAGAGCGAGATCGCCACGCCCAGGAAGGAGTCGGACGCCGTTCGGATCCTCTCCGGGACGATGGACGGCATGACGACGGGCGCCCCGGTGGCGATGGTCATCGACAACGAGTGGGCCACTCCGGAACGCATTGCGGCCTACGCGCCCGAGAAGGAACTCGCCAAGCCCGGACACGCGACGTACGGCTATCGCGCGAAATTCGGGCCGCATCGCGACTGGATCGCCGACGGACGAGCCAACGGCCGCGAGACGGCGATGCGCGTCGCTGCCGGTGCGATCGCCCGGAAGCTCCTTCGCGTTGAGGGGATCGAGATCGTCGGCTACACCCAGGCCCTCGGGGGCGTCGAGTGTTCGCCCATGCGCTTCGAGGACGTGCAAAGCCAGGCCGAAACCTCGATCGTGCGCTGTCCCGACCCGGCGATCGCTCAGCGCATGCTCGCGCGGGCTGTCGAGGTCAAGGCGCGGGGCGACAGCATCGGCGGTGTGGTCTGCGTGATGGCGCGCGGCGTACCCGCCGGATGGGGAGAGCCGGTGTTCGGCAAGCTCGACGCCGACCTCGCGCGCGCGATGATGAGCATCGGGGCCGTCAAGGGTGTCGAGGTCGGCGCCGGGCTCTCCGCGGCTTCGATGCTCGGGAGCGAGAACAACGACGTTCCGTTCGTCGATCGCGGGGTTGTCCGGTTCCGCACGAACCACGCCGGGGGCATCGTCGGGGGCATCTCGACCGGTGCCGACATCGTCGTTCGACTCGCCGTGAAGCCGACCCCGACGATTGCCGCAGAGCAAGACACGATCGACATGAAGTCCATGACCGCAGCCAAGTTCCGCTGCAAGACAGCAACCGACCCGACGATCGTGCCGCGGCTTGTGCCGATCGCCGAAGCGATGATGGCTCTAACGCTTGCCGATCACGCGATGCTCGCCAAGGCACAGAGCCATCGAAAGGAAAGCTAGATGGGCAAGTACGACGGACTGATCGTCAAACCGTTCGACTGGGAAGACCGCGACTTGGTCTTCCACAGCAAGACCGGGCTCGGCGAACTTGGGCCTCTGATTGCGTTCCTCAACAAGACGATGGTCGACGGGGCCGATCTCAACGTCTTCGTGCACCACATCGAGGTCCAAGGCGACACCGGGCCGGACTACGTTGATGTGCACACACATGACGTCTCTCAGGCCTACGTGTTTCCCGAGGCCGGACTGCGTTTCGAAGTCATCCTCGGCGACGAGACGATTCAGGCGGAGAGCCCAGCGACCGTGTTCATTCCGCCGGGGCTGCGACACAACCTCAAGATCCTGAGCGGGAAGGGGATCGAGGTCTGCATTCTACGCAAGGGTTATTACGGCTAGAGCGGGAACGGGAGGACGCGCGATGAGCAGATACGGCAAGTACATCGTCAAGCCCTTCGATTGGGCCGAGCGGCCGCTGATCCACCACGACCGAGAGGCGATGGGGACCCTCGGGCCCCTGCTTGCCTTTCTCAACACCGACATGGTGGCCGAGGCGGACCTGAACATCTTCATCCACCACATCGACGTGAAGACCCCCCCGGGCCCCGACTACGTTGAGGTGCACGCCCATGCCGTCTCCCAGGCATACGTGTTCCCGCTGCCCGGGATCACGTTCGAGGTGACCCTCGGCGAGGAGAAGCACGTCGTCGACAGCCCGGCGACCGTGTTCATTCCTCCGCAGCTCCCTCACACGGTGAAGATCCTCCGGGGCAAGGGCATCGAAGTCTCGATCGTCCGCAACGAGAAGTACGAGCAGTCGCTCGCAGAGGGCCGCAAGGCATGAGAACGGTGCGCGTCGGTTCGCTTCTCGTGGGGACACGCCCGGTCCTCGTGGCCAGCTCGATGGCGGAGACCGTTGACCAGATGCTCGACGGGGCGCGCCAGGCGGTCGAGGCTGGGGCCGACTGCGTTGAACTCCGCATCGATCGCCTGCCTGACGTCGACGCCGTGGGTCGGCTCGTACGCGAGATGCGGGCTCCTCACATCGTGGCGTGCCGGCCGCCGGAGTTCGGCGGGGCGTTCGCCGGCGGCGAGTCGGCGCGCATCGAGCGTCTCTTGGCTGCGGTCACGGCGGGCGCGACGGCCGTCGACGTAGAGGTCTTCACCGATCCCGGTCTTCGGGATCCCCTGGTGGATGCAGCGCAACGCCGAGGGACGCCGGTACTGGTCGGGTACGAGAACATGAAGGCGACGCCGTCCCTCGACGAGATGATCGCCGGTCTGCGGCGCGTGGCCGAGCTTGGACCCGACTTGGCGAAGCTCGCCGTTCGCGCATCGTCGCCCGACGACCTCGTTGCACTTCTGTGCGCGGCAAGAGAAGCCGGGCGGATTCTCGGAGTGCCCTTCGCCGCCGTTTCCCTGGGGCCGTACGGAGCGGCTTCGCGGCCGGTTGCCCTGTTGCTGGGAAGCTCCTTCACGTACTGCGCAACTGGCGGGGCCGCGGCACCCGGGCAACTCACCGTAGGAGAGACGCGCGACGTCCTTCGGATTCTGTCGGCAGAGAGGTGGTCATGTTCATCCAATTAGTCGTGTCGGGGGTCGCGATTGGCGCCATCTACGCGCTGGTGGCGATCGGGTTCACCCTACTGTGGCAGGCGTCGCGCACGGTGAACTTCGCGCAAGGGGACTTCATCACCGTCTCCGCCGTCGTCACGTTCTCGCTCGTCTGCCTGGGCGTTCCATTCGTCTGGGCGATGCTCGTGACGCTCGTCGTCTCCGCCGTGCTCCTCGGCTACGTGGTCAAGCGGGGGCTCATCCAGCCTCTCGTGGAGCGTTCCCAGACCACGATCATCGTTGCGACGATCGCTCTCAGCTTCCTCGCCAGCAACTCCATCTCAACGTTCTGGTCGGCGCAGTGCAAGGCCTTCCCGCGCGTGTTCGGGATGATGCCCTACCGCGTGGGCGGCGTGGCCCTCTCACGGCAGCATGTCTGGACGATCGTGATCGCGATCGCGCTCATCCTGGCGCTCAACCTGTTCGTCCAGCATTCCAAGCCCGGCCGGGCGATGCAGGCCGTCGCGCAAAACCGAGATGCCGCAAGGATCCTTGGCATCAACATCTCCCGCATCACGACGATGGTGTTCGTCATCAATGCCGTGCTGGTCGCGTTTGCCGCGATGCTCATCGCGCCCGTCTACATGCTGCGTTACGACATGGGGGCGGCGCTCGGCCTGAAAGCGTTCTACTCGGCGACGATCGGCGGATTCGACCAGATCCGCGGCGCCCTCCTCGGCGGCTTCCTCGTGGGAATCATCGAGACCTTTTCGTCGGCCTACCTGTCGACCGAGTATCGCGAGGTCTTCGTGCTCTTCGTCCTTATCGCCGTGATTCTGATTCGCAAGGAAGGGTTGCTCGGGAAGGAGGAGCGATAGCCGTGGACAGGCGATCGAAGCTCCCGCTGCCCTTGGTCCGGGTTCTCCGGTGGGCGGCGTTCGTGGGCATCCTCCTTCTTGTCCCCGTCGTCTTCGGCGGGAACCAGTACTACATGTATCTCGCGTCGCTTATGTGCGTGCACACGATCGTCATCATGGGGCTCAATCTGACGCTCGGATACACGGGGCAGATCTCTCTGGGTCACGCCGCATTCATGGCGATCGGCGCCTACACGGTCGCGCTGATGACCCTCGCTGGGTATTCCTTCTGGCTCGCCCTGCCCCTCGGGGCGCTCATCTCGTTCTTCGGCGGGCTGGTCCTCGGGCTGCCGTCGCTGCGCGTCAAGCACCACTACCTGGCGCTGGTTACGCTCGGGTTCGGAACGGTCGTCTACCTCCTGCTGGCCAACGAGCATGAGATCACGGGCGGGTTCTCGGGTCTTGCGGGAATCCCGCGGCCATCGTTCTTCGGGGTCAGCCTCGCGTCGCCGGTCGCGTTCTATCTGTTGACGGCGGGGATCCTGACCGTGATGACGGCGCTCCTTCTCTGGATCCTCAACTCGCATTGGGGGCGCGCCTTCAAGGCCATCCGCGAGAACGACGTGCGCGCCGAGATGGTTGGCGTGAGCCTCCTGGCCTACCAGCTCCTCGCGTTCGCGATCGGCGCCGCGTACGCAGGCATCGGCGGAGGGCTCATCGCGCCGCTGATCCGCTACGTCGATCCTACGGCGTTCCCCGTCCATGAGTCGTTCTGGTTCCTCATCATGTTGATCATCGGCGGCTCAGGTCGTTTCGAAGGGCCGTTCATCGGGGTCATCGCCGTGACGCTGCTCCCGGAGTTGCTGCGTGGCGTTCAGCAGATGTTCTTCGTGATCTTCGCTGCGATCACGCTCTTGCTTCTTGTGTTCTGGCCCACGGGTCTGGCCGGGCTCTACGACGCGTTCTTCCGTCGCGTGCTCAAGAGAACGCCCCCCCAATTGACGAAGTGAGGTCGATGCGATGAATCCCATCTTGGAGATCAAGGGCCTGAGGAAGAAGTACTACGAACTCGAGGCGCTGGGCGGCGTCGATTTCGACGTCCGCGAAGGCGAGATCCTTGGGCTCATCGGCCCCAACGGCTCGGGGAAGACGACCCTCTTCGACTGCGTGACGGGAATCCAGAAGGCCACGGCGGGCGAGGTGCGTTTCCTGGGTCGGCGAATCAGCGGACTGAAACCCCACAGCATCTACCGCAGCGGCATCGGCAGGACGTTCCAGCTTGTCCAGCTGTTCCCGGGGATGACCGTGCTCGACAACATGATCATGGCGGTGCAAGAGAGCGAGGGGACGATCCTGAGCCGGCTGTTCCGGCGCGACGAACGGCATCACATCGAGAAGGCGATCGGGCTGCTCGAGTTCCTCAACATCCTGCGCCTCAAAGACCAGGTCGCGAAGTGCCTCTCCTACGGGCAGCAGAAACTCTTGGACCTCGGAATGGTCCTCATGTCCGACCCTAGGCTGATCATGCTCGACGAGCCCATGGCGGGCGTCAACGCGACGCTCGGTCGCGAGATCGGCGAGAGGCTTGTCGAGCTCAACCGAAAGGGATGCAGCTTCCTTGTCATCGAGCACAACATGCGCATGGTCATGAACTTGTGCACGCGGATCGTTGTGCTGGATCACGGCAAGAAGATTGCCGAGGGAGCCCCGGCGGAGATTCAGAAGAACCAACAGGTCCTCACGGCCTACTTCGGAGGGTGATGTGGCACTGCTCGAGGTCCAAGACATCGTTGCGGGGTACTCCAAGGAACTCGACATCCTGCAAGGCATTTCGCTGAAGGTGGAGGAGGGCCAGATCGTCTCCATCATCGGCCCGAATGGGTGCGGCAAGTCGACGACGTTCCGAACGTTGTTCGGCCTACTTCCCGCTCGCCAGGGGCACGTCTTCTTCGCCGGCGAGGAGGTCACGAATGCTCCACCGGCCGCGCTTCTCCGGCGCGGGATCACGTTCGTCCCCCAGGGGCGGCACGTTTTCCCCCACATGACCGTGCGGGAGAACCTCGAGCTGGGCGCGTACATCCGGAAGGATCGGAAGGGCATCGAGGCCGACCTCGAACGCGTCTATCAGCTCTTCCCTCTGCTGCGCGAACGAACGAAGCAGAAGGGTGGAAGCCTCAGCGGCGGGGAGATGCAGACCCTGGAGATGGCCAGGGCCATGCTGCTCAATCCTCGGCTTCTCTTGCTCGACGAGCCGTCCCTCGGCCTCTCGCCGCGCATGGCCAATGAGGTCTTCGACAAGGTCGAAGAGATCAAGGCGGCGGGGAGCACGCTGCTCATCGTCGAGCAGAACGCAGACCGGAGCCTTCGAATGTCGGACTACGCCTACGTCTTCGAGACGGGGAAGAATCGTTACGAGGGGCCTGCGGAAGACGTCCGCAACAACGAG
The DNA here is from genome assembly GCA_040752575.1 of Candidatus Bipolaricaulota bacterium. Lineage (GTDB taxonomy): Bacteria > Bipolaricaulota > Bipolaricaulia > UBA7950 > UBA9294 > CAIOGO01. Next base: position 87,499 of record JBFMGK010000073.1, on the reverse strand, counting down.
GAGGTCAAGCGCCTGTACCTCGGTGGGTAGCGCTTCCGGCATGCGGCAGAACATGTTGTTCCAACCCCTTACGGTCGGGCGGCTCAACCTCAAGAATCGGATCGTGATGCCCGCGATGGCGACGAATCTCGCCTCGGCGACGGGCGAGCCCACAGTACAGATGGCCGCGTACTACGCCCGCCGCGCCGCGGGCGGGGTGGGCCTTGTCGTCGTCGAGAACTCCACGGTCGAGTTTCCCCGAGGCGCGAATGGCGCCACGCAGCTGCGGGTCGACCACGATCGGTACGTGCCAGGGCTGTATTCCCTTGCCCAGGCGCTTCGCGAGCGAGGAGCCGCCACGGCGCTTCAGATCAACCACGCGGGAAGCGTGGCGCGGCTCGGCGCGAACGATGGCGTTCCGGTCGGACCCTCGGATCGGGGCTGGGCAGAGGCATTTCGCCGGCCGCGCGAGCTTGCGCTCGATGAAATCCCGGAATTGGTCGAAGCCTACGCGTCGGCCGCTCGACGCGCGCAGCGCGCCGGCTTTGACGGCGTAGAGATCCACGGCGCGCACGGCTACCTCATCGCGCAGTTCCTCTCGCCCCTCGTGAACCAGAGGACCGATGCCTATGGAGGCTCCGCCGAGCGCCGATGGCGCTTCGCGCTGGACGTGGTCAGGGCCGTCCGACGCGCTGTGGGCGCATCCTATCCGGTCCTCTTTCGCGTGAGCGGCGACGAGTTCTTGGCGGGCGGACGGAAGCTCGAGGAGACGTCGGAGCTGGCTGCCGCGCTGGTCGAGGCCGGGGTCGACGCGGTGCACGTCTCTGCGGCGACGGCGGCGAACCCCGAGAAACAACTCGAACCGATGTCTTACCCCGAAGCCTGGCGGGCCTACCTCTCCGAGACCGTGCGCCGAGCCGTCTCGGTTCCGGTGATCGCGGTCGGAGTCATCCGCCTCCCCGCGACGGCTGAGAAGCTGATTGCGTCCGGCGCCGCCGACCTCGTCGCGGTGGGCCGGGGACTGATCGCCGACCCCGACTGGCCCGACAAGGCGCGGCGCGAGGACGCGGCGTCGATTCGGCGATGCATCTCATGCAACCGCTGTGTCCGCCATCGCGTCTACGACGACCTTCCCATACGCTGCTCCGTGAATCCGACGGTTGGGAGAGAAGCGCAGACCTTCGCAGAGGCCGAGACGCCCCGGCGCGTGGTCGTCGTGGGGGGCGGACCCGCCGGTCTCTCTGCGGCGGCCGCCGCGGCGTCGGCCGGCCATCGCGTGACGTTGCTCGATGCTCGGGAGACGCTCGGCGGGCGTCTGCACCTGGCCGTCGCGCCGCCGCACAAGGAGAAGATCGGATGGCTGATCGAGGACCTGCAACGCGCCCTTCCGAACGGCGTCGAGGTTCGCCTTGGCGCGCGCGCGACGGCGGGGGACATCGCCACGCTGGAACCGGACGCGCTGATCCTCGCGACGGGAGCAGGTCCGCGTCCGCTTGAGGTGCCGGGTGCCGACTTGCCGCACGTCTTCTCGGCCGATGCCGTGCTCGGGGGAGAGGCTGACGTCGAGGCAAAGAACGTAGTCGTGATCGGAGCTGGACTGGTGGGCTGCGAGACGGCGGCCTACTGCGCGGCCCGGGGCGCGAAGGTCGTTGTTCTCGAGGTGACGTGTCGGTTGGCCGCAGATTGCGAGCCGATCACGCGCTCCGACCTGTTGGAACGGCTCCGCGCGAACGGCATCGAGCTGCACACGGGGGTGGCGGTGCGAGCCGTGCGACCTTCGGCCGTGGAATCCGAGTGCCCTGAAGGGCCGCGGGAGTGGCCGGCCGATCGCGTCGTTGTGGCCGTTGGGGCCGAATCAAACCGAGATCTGGAGCGAGAGCTGTCGCATCGCGGCCTTCCCTTGCGTGTGGTCGGCGACGCGGCGGAGGCGCGCGGCATCTACGAGGCCGTCGCCGAAGGCTGGTACGCCGGCGCGCAGTGGGTCACCGCGTGCTCGCATGGCTAATGGAGGGAGCATGGATCGAGTGATTCGGGTGAACGCGCGGTTGGGAACGATCGCCGCGACGCCCGTGTCGGAGGAAACGCGTGCCTGGGGCGGGCGGCAGACGATTGCCGAGGTTCTAACCCGCGAGACGAGCCCGTTGTCCGATCCTCTAGGGCGAGGCAATGCCTTGGTTTTCGCTCCGGGCTGGCTCGGCGGGACGGCCGTCACCACATCCGGCAGGCTGTCCGTAGGAGCGAAGAGCCCCCTTACTGGCGGAATCAAGGAGGCCAACGTCGGCGGCGAAGCGGGGCAGAAACTCGCGCGTCTTGGGGTCCATGCGCTGATCCTCGAGGACGCGCCGGATGCGCCTGCGGCTCGTGGGCTCTATGTCGGCCCGCACGGGGCCCGATGGATCGAGGACCTTTCCCTCGCGGGGCGAACGGTCGGTGAGACCTTCCGCGTCCTTCGCGAGCGCTTCGGCGAGACGTGCGGAATTCTGGCCATCGGGCCTGCGGGCGAGTTTCGCATGGGGGCTGCCGGCGTCGCGACGACCGACGCCAGTGGAACGCAAATCCGCTACGCAGCACGCGGCGGTCTCGGTGCGGTGATGGGCGCGAAGGGCGTCAAAGCCATCGTGCTGGATGACGGCGGCGCGGCGGCCGACCGCGGCGCCGACCCCGCGAGGCTGGCCGAGGCCGCCCGACGCTATGCGACGGCGCTGATCAACGATCCCAAGGCCCAAGGGATGTCGAAGCAGGGGACGTCGGCCATCGTCGGCACGGCGAATGAGCTGGGGCTCTTGCCGACGCGGAACTTCCGCGAGGGCAGGTTCGAGGCGGCCGACGCCCTCCAAGGGGCCCGGCTTGCTGAGCTCGTCGCCGAGCGGGGCGGAAGGGGAAGAACCGGCGTGCCGTGCATGACGGGCTGCGTCATCCGCTGCTCGAACGTTTTCCCCGACCCCGGCGGAGAGATTGCCGTGGCGTCGCTTCAGTACGAGACGATTGCCTTGCTCGGCTCGAACTGCGGTGTGGCGACGCTCGACGGCGTCGCCCATCTGAATGCGCTGTGCAACGACCTCGGTCTGGACACCATCGAGATGGGGTGCGTTCTTGGCGTGGCGATGGAAGCGGGCCTCGCGGCGTTCGGCGACGTCGAGGCAGCGGCCGACCTCCTGACGCAGACTGCGAAGGGGACTCCGCTCGGCCGCATCCTTGGACAGGGTGTCGTCTTCGCCGGACGGGCGCTGGGCGTACGGCGGATCCCGGCGGTCAACGGCCAAGGAATCCCTGGATATGACCCGCGGGCGATGAAGGGCAACGGGGTGACGTACGTTACGTCGCCGATGGGGGCCGATCACACGGCGGGCAACGCGTTCGGGACGTGGAAGGCGATCGACCCGCTCTCGGGGGCGGGCCAGATCGCGAACTCTCGCGGACTCCAGGTGCGCGCGGCGATCCTCGATATGGCCGGTCTTTGTCTCTTCGCACGAGCCCCCTTTGTTGCCGAACCGGAGTTGCTGGCGGACCTCGTCAGCGGGCGTCTCGGGCGGGACGTCTCGTTCTCCGACATCGTGACGGCAGCGGCTCACACGTTGACTCTGGAACGGGACTTCAACCAACGCGCAGGGCGATCCGACGCCTTCTGCGACGTGCCGGAGTTCATGCGCTTCGAGCCGCTGCCGCCGCACAACACGGTATTTGACATCGGCCATGACGAAATGATGAGGATCTGGGATATCGAACCCGATCGTAAAGGATTCTAAACGACCTTGCGGCCTCAGCGTCGCGGGAAAGGAAGGCACATGACCTACGTCGTGGATGCGGCGAAGGTGGAGGGAGTGAAGCGCATCCCGAGTCGGACGTCCAAGGTTCTCCTCTCGGAGGTCACGGTCGGGGCGCACGGCTTCTCGCTCGGGCAGAACGTGACCGATGTGGGGAGCCAGATTCCGCAGCACGCGCACGAGGTCTCCGAAGAAGGGATGTACATCGTGAGCGGTTGCGGCCGCCTGGTGACTCCGGACGGCGAACAGGATCTGGTGCCGGGGATGGCGATCTACATGCCGCCGGGGACGCCGCACTCGATTCTGAACACAGGAGACGAGCCGCTGAAGCTCGTCTGGGTCTACTGCCCGGCGCTGCCGGATCATCGTAAGCCGCCGGTGTCGTGAGCCGAGGAGGCTGACATGTTTGACGAGACGAGGAAGAGCCTGGGCAAGCTAGGTTTGCCGCAGGGGGACCTGTACGAGATGACGACGTCGGGCAAGACGTTCAAGGACGGTGCGCACTACCGGATTGAGGTGCCGACGGTCAACTCGTTCGAGGCGTTTGCGGCGCTGATCCAGCAGGCGGACAAGCTGGGGATCACGATCAACCGGGTAGATGAGACCTACGGGATCTTCCGACACACGCTAGGCGAGCTGAAGGACTTCTGCGCGCTGGCGAAGGAGCGAGGTGTTGCGCTGAACCTTTCGGTGGGGCCGCGGGCTCCGTACGACACGGGGGCGACGGTCCAGACGTCGCAGGGGGTGCGGATCGGGTACCGGCTGCGCGGGATGGAGCAGGTGGTGCGAGCGGTGGAGGACGTGAAGCGCGCTCTTTCGGTGGGGTGCCGCGGGATCCTCGTGTACGACGAGGGTTTGCTCTGGGTTTTGAGCGAACTGCGGGCGTCGGGAGACCTTCCGAAAGACATGCACTTGAAGGTATCAGCGCACTGCGGGCACGCGAATCCTGCCTCGTTCAAAGTGCTGGAGCGTCTGGGCGCGGACACGATCAACCCGGTGCGCGACTTGCAGCTGCCGATGCTTGGTGCGTTGCGACGAGCGGTGGAAGTTCCGCTGGACCTGCACACGGACAACCCGCCGGCGTCGGGCGGATTCATCCGGAGCTACGAGGCGCCGGAGATTGTGCGCGTGGCCTCGCCCGTGTACCTGAAGACCGGCAACTCGGCGGTATCGGGGCATGGGATCAAGACGTCGGCGGCAGAAGGCCGAGCGATGGCGGATCAGGCGAGCATTGTGGTGGAGATGGTGACAAGGTACCTGCCCGAGGCGAAGCAGAGCGCTGCCGGCGTCGACCGCGGCGGCGTCCCCGTGTAGCGAGGTGACGATGATTGCCGTTGCCCTCGTCGAGCCGAGACGGCTGGAGACTGTGCAGCGAGACCGTCCCCAGCCGGGTCCCGGCGAGGTTCGGATCGCCGTGTCGTACGTGGGCATTTGCGGCACCGATCTGGAGTTCTACCGCGGCCGTCGCACGGCGCCCCTTCCGTTCATCCTGGGGCACGAAGCGTCGGGGCGCGTGGATGCGGTGGGGGCAGGGGTAGAGCCCGGGTGGATTGGAGCGCGAGTCACCCTGCGCCCCAACTTCGGTTGCGGTGGATGTCCTACGTGTCTTGAGGGTCGCGACAACCTCTGCACGCACAGCCGCGGGCTGGGCGTCACAATCGACGGCTGCCTGGCCGAATACGTGCTCGTTCCCGAGCGCTACGTCTGGCGCGTGCCCGACGAGATGGATCTGAAGTTGGCGTGTCTCGTCGAGCCGGTGGCGGTCGCGGAGCGCGCCGTGCGGCGCGCGGGGGCGATCGCGGGCCGGCAGGTTTGCGTCGTCGGGGCCGGTCCGATCGGGCTTGCCGCGGCGCGGATCGCGACCCTTGAGGGCGGCGTCGTGACCACGGTCGAACCCGAGCCGTCGCGCCGAACCCGGGCCGAGTCTCTCGGCGTTACGCAGGCCGTCGCGTCGATCAGCGCGGTGGAGAACAAGGCCGACGTCGTCATCGAGACGGCCGGAGTCTCCTCGGTCGTTTCCCAGATCGTGGAACGGGCTCGACCGGGAGGCCGGATCGTCCTCACGGGGATTCCTATGGACGCGGCCCTCGTGGAGACGCGTTGGATCGTCTGGCGCGAATTGGAGGTGCTCGGTTCGTTCATCTACGAGGCCCGGGACTTCGGCCGCGCGCTCGCGAGGGTTCTCGACGGGAGCGTCCCCGCGCGCGAGTGGGTGACGCATACGTTCGCGATCGCCGAAGCGTCGCGCGCGTTCTCCATTGCCGAGGCCCGCGAGGGGCTCAAGGTGCTGATCGAAGTGCGCAGGGAGGAGAGCTGATGGCAAAGTGGGAACTGCCGCCGAAGGGCGGGCACATGGACCGTGCGTCGAACGTCTACTTCCAGAACATGACCGGCCGCGCCGTGCGGGAGCGGTTGAAGGTGGACGACATCCTGTTGATTCCGGTGGGGAGCACCGAGGCCCACGGCGACGGCGCACCGTACGGCGAGGACACCTTCCTCGTGACGCGCATGGCCGAGAAGGTCGCCGAACGGACAGGGTGCACGGTGGCCCAGCCCATCTGGTACGGATCGCATCCATGGGCTCACCTCGGGATGCCCGGCACGGTCATTGTGCCCGAGGACACGTTCACGGCGCTCCTGCGTGCGGTGATCGCCGGTTTCTGGAACGCCGGGTTCCGCAAGCAGATCTTGCTGAACGGCCATGGCCAGGAGTACGTCATTCCGAATGCGTTGCACCAGTTCATGAAGACCTATCAGGTCCCAGCCGTGCTCGCGTTCGTGAACTGGCCCACGGTGATCCCCGGCCGCCTGAAGGACAAGGCGCACGGCGGACCGTTCGACACGCCGTTCAAGCATGCCGACGAGGCGGAGACATCCTACTCCTTGGCCCTGTTCCCTGAGTTCATCCACCTGCAGGATGCGGTCGACACCAAGCCGGCGGGTTTCCTCAAGGGGAATAAGGGCCTGCGGCACATTGACGCGGGGGGCGACGTCTACCAGCGGCCGATCCCGGGGCACGCGCAAGTGGGGCTCGGCGGGCTCGAGGTTTGCGTGACCCCAGAGGGCGTCGTCGGTGCGCCGACGTTGGCCAAGGCCGAGAAAGCGATCGGCGGCGTGGAGGAGATCCTGGACTACCTGGTGGAGCTGCACGACGACATCCTGGAGGCCTTTCCTCCGGGGGTCTTGCCGCCCATCGAGAAGGTGACCCAGCGGAAGAGGGAGGACGTCGAAGCCGTATTGCGGGGTCCGCGCGATGGCGGTCCCCACCTGTACACCATGGCCTACCCCCCGTAGCGGGTTGGCAAGGACGACTCGAGAGGAGCGAAGCTGTGGGTTTGATGCGAGCGTTGCGATTCGATGGGCCCGGCGAGGTCCGGCTCGTAGACGTCCCCGTGCCCGCGTTGGCCGGCGACGAGGTGCTGATCAAGACAACGTACGCGGCGGTCTGCGGGACCGACGCGCACATGCTCGAAGGAGGATTCCCCGCTCGGCGCGGGATCGTGATGGGACACGAGGCGGCAGGGGTGGTCGCCGCCCTCGGGGAACGAGTGCGTCACCTCGAACTCGGCCAGCGAGTCGTTACGTCGCCGATCATCGTCTGCGGGCAGTGCCTGGCATGTCGATCAGGGCGCTACAATGTGTGCCAACGACGTCTGCACCTTGGAATCGAGGCCGACGGGGTCTTCGCCGAGTACTACAAGCTCCCCGGTTACTCCGTGTTTCCGGCTCCGAAGGAACTCGATCCCAAAGAGGCGGCGCTCGTCGAGCCGGCGGCTGTTGGCTACCACGCCGTCTGCCGCGCGGCTCCAACGCCGTCGGAGACGGTCGTGGTGATGGGAGCCGGCCCGATCGGCCTCTTCTTGCTCGAGAGCGTCGCGGCCTTCGGTTGCCAGAAGATCATTGTCTCGGGACACCGGCGGCGTAGACTTGATGTGGCAAAGCAGCTCGGAGCGCATCGCGTCGTCCAGACACCCGACGAGGACCTGCGCGCGGTCGTCATGCAGGAGACCGACGGAGCCGGCGCCGACCTCGTGATCGAGGCCGTAGGGCGCCCCGAAACCGTGTCCGAGTCCGTCCATCTCGCGCGATCAGCCGGTCGGATCATGATGGTGGGCATTCCGGGGAAACCAGTGGCGTTTGACTTCCTGCACCTTGTTCGACGAGAGGTCGACTTGTTGACGTCCGATGCGTCGCTGTTCGCCGTCGAGCGGATCCACGAACTGGTTGCGAAGCGGATTCTCGACGCGCGGCCGTTGATCACGCATACGTTCCCGTTCCGAGATGTGGTCGAGGCGATTCGCGCGTCGAAGGGGACTGATGCCATCAAGGTTCTCGTGGAGTTCGACGCGTGACGGAGGAGACATGAACGGCCCGGCTCTCGTTCCGGTAGCTACGATGAGGGCGTTCACCGAGACGGCGTTCTGCCGCCTCGGGACGCCCGTCGAGGATGCGCGGCTCTTTGCCGATGTCCTCCTTCGTTCGGACCTGCGCGGCATCGAATCCCACGGCATCGGCCGGCTTCACGTTTACGTCGAGCGATACCGCAAGGGCATGCTGTCCCCGGTCACGACGCTCGACGTGGTGCGGGAAGGGCCGACCACCGCCGTCCTCGACGGCCACCACGGCGTGGGGCCGGTCATCGCCGTACGTGCGATGCGAATGGCGATGGAGAAGGCGCGCGCGTTCGGCCTCGGGGCTGTGGCGGTGCGCAACTCCTCGCACTTCGGAATCGCCGGATACTACCCCCTGATGGCGGTGGCCGACGGCCAAGTAGGGCTGGCGGTAACCAACGCACGCCCGTCGGTCTTTCCAACGTTCGGCAGCGAGCCGATGCTCGGCACCAATCCGATCGCGTTCGGAGCGCCGACCGACGAGCCGTGTCCCTTCCTGTTCGATGCGGCGACGTCCGCCGTGCCGCGCGGCAAGCTCGAGGTGGCCTCGCGCGCCGGCCAATCGATGCCGGAGGGATGGGCCGCGACGTCCGACGGCCGGCCGTCGACGGACACCGATGCCGTGCTGGCCGGGATCGACGCCGGCGCCTACGGACTTCTCCCCCTGGGCGGGTGGGGCGAGATCCTGGGAGGCCACAAGGGGTATGGTCTGGCCACGATGGTTGAGATCCTCTCGGCCAGCCTGCAGGCGGGACCTTTTCTCAAAGACCTGGCGAGTGCGGGGGCCGATGGCTCGGCGCGGAAGCAGGCGATCGGTCACTTCTTCTTCGCCCTCGACGTCGCGGCGTTCGAGGACCTTGATGCGTTCCGCAAGCGAACCGGGGACATCCTCCGCGCGTTGCGTTCGTCGAAGCCGCTCGGCGGCGAGCGGATCTACACCGCAGGCGAGAAGGAGTGGGAGAATGAGCAGCGCGTCCTGTCTCGCGGGATTCCCGTCAACCGGAAGCTCCAACAGGCTCTGGCCGGAGTGCGCGACCTCTTGGCGATCGAGGAGCCGCGCCTCCCCTTCTAGAGGGTAGCGTCCACGCGGAGGAAGGCCCGCAGAAGCGAAGCCTCGTCGACCTCGAACGGTATGGCGTGTTCGCGGTCGAGGTAGTCGAGGGTTCGTCGTGCCAGAGTTCGTCCCGCCTCATCGCTTGCTTCGACTCCCAGGGCGGAGAATGTCCTGGGCAGCTCCCAGCGGCTCAGCATGCCTTGGACGGTCTCGTACGCCAGGGGAGCTTGGGCGTCGAGCGCGCAGTGGACCAAAACGCCCAGTCCGACGGCCTCTCCGTGCAGAACCTCGACAGGATCGACGCGCTCCGAAAGGGCGTAGGCTACGGCGTGGCTGAAGCTGCGGCCGAAGAACCTGGCTCCGGTTTCCCCAGCAAGGCCCGCCCCGACGATGCACGCCTCGATCGCCCTCTCCATCGCGGGAGGGCGAGTCTCTCGAGACGCGAGCGCCGAGTCGGCGTCCTCGCGAAGGACGTCCACGAACGCGCGGCACGCACCGAGCGAAAGCGCTGCGGTTGCCGAGGGCACGGCGACACGGGCGGCCAGATCGGTGTCGAGCGCTCTCGCCAACGCGTCGACGATACCCGCGGCGAGGAGACGAGACGGCCCTCGACCGATCAGCTCCACGTCAAGGATCATGGCCGCCACCGCGGCGGAGAGGCGACGGCTCTCAACGTACGACCCATCTTCGCGGTGGAGAATCGAGAGGGGCGTGTACGCCGCGCACGTCGCGGCCGACGTCGGGAGAGTGACGCACGGAATCCGACGCGACGCAGCGGCCGCCTTCGCCGTGTCGAGCGCCTTGCCGCCGCCGACACCCACCAGGACTTCCGCATCGACGGCGGCTTGCGCGAGCGCGTCGATGGCGTCCTGCGTGCACTCGCCGCGGAACTCGCGAACCGCGAGACGGCACCCAGCCTCCGCGATACGAGAGACCGCGTCCTCTGCGACGGCTAGCGCACGGTGCCCTCCGAGAACGATGGCGCGGCGGCCGAGTTTGGCGACCACGTTGCCTAGGTCGTCGCGCGCTCCGGCACCCACAAGGGAGACGACGGGCGACAGACGATACGCGCGAACCGCGTTGTAGATCACGAACACGCCCTCCCCACGCCGCGTGTGACGAAGACCTCGACGCCGGTTCCGGCGACATCCTCCAGCACCACCTCGCCGGCCTGGATCGGCGCCTGGACCGCCAATCCGCGCAGAGCCTCGCGGGCGGCTGCGAGGCGCTCTCGCGGAATGGCGCGACGCGTGCGCACACTGGCGAGCCGCTCCGTTCCCCCGACCACGAGAATCGATGTGGTGAGGGTTCGCTGAGGTCGTGAGAGCTCCTCGAGAGCATAGGCTAAGCCGCGCGGGCAGAGGTTTCCCTCGACGGCGAGCGAGTCTTCCGAGACTACACCCTCGTAGCAAACGTCGATCTCGCAACCGTTAGGGCACAAGATGCACGTCAATCGCCGGGTCGTCACGCCAGACGCACCTCCAGCTGTGATTCCGAATCGGGAAGGCGGACGTCCCACTGGATCATGGTCGCAGGGTGGGCGCGGCGCAGCCTCCGCGTGGCGAGGCATCGGGTTCCTGCGGTGAGTTGGAGCGTCGCCTCGTCCTGTGGTTCTGCGACGCGCAGCGAGAGTAGCGTGCGCGTCTCGGATCGGGAGACGGCCTGAGGGACGACGTAGCGCACTCCGGGTCCCGGCGCGAGGGTCACGGTCTCGGGGGCGGCTTGGCGCGAGACGGCGAACGCAGCCGCCTGCGCCCCGGCGCGCTGGCCTTCTTCTGCGGCCCAGTCGGCCAGATCGTGGATGTGGAGAACGTTTCCGCACGAGAAGACCCCGGGAACGCTCGTCATGTACTGGCTGTCGACCCGCGCTCCCGCCGTTCGCTCATCGATCGCCACGCCGGCTCTACGCGACAGCTCGTTTTCGGGAATGAGACCCACCGAGAGGAGCAGCGTGTCGCACGCGAGGTCAAACGACGTGCCCGGCATCGGACGTCGCGCCGCGTCGAACTGCGTCACCGTGACCCCTTCGACGCGTTGCGCGCCGTGGATCGACGTCACCGAGTGCGATAGGTAGAGGGGAATGTCGTAGTCCTCGAGACACTGACTGATGTTGCGCGGCAGTCCCGAGGGATAGGGAAGGATCTCGATGACGGCGACCACCCGGGCTCCCTCCCACGTGAGGCGCCGCGCCATGATGAGCCCGATGTCGCCCGAACCCAAGACGACGACACGGTGTCCAACACGCACGTTGGCGATGTTGGTCAGCCACTGGGCCGTCCCGGCGGTATAGACGCCGGCGGGCCGGGAGCCCGGAATCCGCAGCATGCCGCGCGTTCGTTCGCGGCATCCCATGGCCAGAACCACGGCGCCCGCGCGAAGCCGCTCCCGTGAGCCACGCGTGCTGCAAATCATCTCCCGCTCCGGCGTGAGTTCCACGACGAGCGTTTCGGATCTCGTCCGCGCTCCGGCCTCAAGACAGCGCGCGATATAGCGGTCGGCGAATTCCGGTCCCGTCAAGAGCTCACCGAAAGCGTGCAAGCCGAATCCGTCGTGGATGCACTGGTTGAGAATGCCACCGAGTCGAGCGTTGCGGTCGACGAGGAGCGTGTTCGCCCCCGCAGCGGCCGCGGCGGCCGCCGCAGCCAGACCGGCCGGGCCGCCGCCGATGACCGCGACGTCCACCTCACGCGTTCCGCGCATCGGGATCGCCCTCCTCCAACAGCGGACCTACGAAGGCCGGCGAAGACGGCCCGCGCAACTGGATCGCCTCGGGGCGCACGCCGTACTCGTCTTGCAGCATCGCGACGATGCGCGGCAGGCAGTACCCGCCTGAACATCGGCCCATCATGGCACGCGACCGGAACTTGATTCCGGCCAGGGTGCGTACCCTAAGGGGATTGTCGAGTGCGTGCAGGACCTCGGCGCGTGTGACGCCCTCGCAGCGGCAGACGATCTCCCCGTGGTCGGGGTTCTCCGCCACAGCGTGTTCCTTCTCTCTCTCCGGAAGCTCGTCGAAGCGAGTCGGCCAACGGCGGACGCGGACGTCCGCGGACGGCTTCGGCGCGAAGCCGAGTAGGGGGCGAAGGAAATCCTCCACCACAAGGCGGGCGAGGGCCGGGGCGGCGGTCAGTCCGGGAGACTCGATGCCGAGAAGATGTAGTGCGCGGGGATGCGCCTCGGTGCGCAGCAGGATGTAATCCGAGAACCCGCCGATCTCGGGAGGCGTGAGTTTGGGGCGGATGCCGGCGTACGACCCGATCACCCACCGCTCGGGCACGTCGGGCCACATCGCCTTGGCCTCGCCGAGCAGCGTGTCCGCGACGACCTGCGTCGTGCCGTCCGTCTCGACCTCCTCGACGTACTCGTTGGATGGGCCGAGCAGGACGTTACCTTCCGTCGTCGGCGTGATGTGGACGCCGAGTCCGGCGCCGCCCGCATGCGGAGCCGGGTACACGGCCATCCTCAAGCTCTCGCCGGCCTGCTTGTCGAGCAGCAAGTACTCCCCGGCGCACGGGTATTGCGGGGGAGCGTCGGGCGTCAGGCAGCGGGCCAGTTCCGAGGCGTAGATCCCGGCGCAGTTCACGATGGCGCGGGCGTGGAACGAGCCGCGTTCCGTCCACACGGCGAACCCCTCCTCGTCGGGCTCGATCTCCGTGATGCGGTGATCGAGGAAGAAGTGGACTCCGTTGGATGCAGCATCCTCGGCCATCGCGATGGTGGCTGCGTAAGGCGAGACGATGCTCGTCGACGGTACATGGAGCGCGGCGACACAGCGGATTCCCGGTTGGAGCGTCGCGGCCTGCGCACCTGTCACGATCTGAACGCCGGGAACGCCGTTGGCCTGGCCCTGTTCGAGCAGACGCTGCAGCATGGGTCGCTCGCTCTCCCGCTGTGCGACGATGAGCTTGCCGCAGCGGCGGATTGGGACATTGAGTTCGCCGCACCATGCTTCGAGGAGCGCCCGGCCCTCCATGCACAGCGTCGCGCGGCGCGTTCCCGGTGTGTAGTTGACTCCCGAGTGGATCACTCCCGAGTTGCGGGAGCTGGCCCCGCCGCCCACGTCGGAGCCCTTCTCGAGCACGGCCGTCGAGCACGTCTCGCGGCCCAACCACCGGGCGACGGCACAGCCGACGACCCCGGCGCCCAGAACCACGACGTCGAACCGACCCGCGGCGTCGCCGGTCCGATCCGATGCGACGCGCGCTCTCTCGCTAGACGTTGATCGAGACAAGCAGGACCCCTCCAAAGCTCAGCAGTACGCCCACGAGAGCCCGCCTCGACGGGCGTTCGCCGAGGAACAACACCGAGAACAGAAACGTGAACAAGAGCGTTGAGCCCCGAACCGGCGCGAGCAGGCTGGCGGGGGCGTACCGCAGACCGTTAAGCCAGAAGAGCCACCCTAGGAGCGCACCGGTCAGCGTGGACAAGGCAACGAGCCACAAGCCCGTCTTGTCCAGCCTCCGCGGGACTCGCCCGCGCAGGAAAGGAAGAGCGAGGGCGTTGCCGGCAACGGCCGTCATCGCGAACAGCACGAGCGACGTTGCCGGCGTGACGCCGGCCGTTGCCGCGAGGCGCATGGGCACTGTCTCGGAGACGCCCCACAGCACGCCGGCGACGAGCGCCAACACGGCGCCGCGGCGCGCCGCGCGCAGCTCGTCGCGCCGACCCTCGACCAGAAATGCTGCGCCGACGACCACGAGCAGCGCGGCCACGAAGGCCGTCCAACGGAACGGCTCGCCGCCGAGGACGATCGCGCCCACGACGCCCCACAACGGAGCCGTGCTCGCGAGCGCGGTGATCTGGTACGCTGGGGCGCGTTCCATCGCGAGCAGGTAGAGAATCCATCCCACGACGGCATTGAGCGCGCTCCCGAGGAGAACCCACAGCGCCCCCTCGATGGACGGCCACTGCAGAGCTCCGACGGCGGCGCCGTACGCCGCCGCCAGCGGGAGAGCCAGGAGCCAACGAAAGAGGAGAAACGTGATCGGGTCGACATGCTTCGCACCGGGCTTGGCCACGGTCATGGCGACGCCCCACGAGGCCGCGGCGGCAAGAGCCAACAGGACGCCCACGTCGAACTAGCGCCTCTCCGCGCGCGGGCCGCCCACCGACGGAACGGGCGCCCTGCCGAAACCGAGCTCCGCGGAGATCGCCTGTGCAGTCTCGACGACCGCCGCGGCTTCCTCGTCGCACGATCCTCGAAGAATGCGGTCGTCGACCGGGAGCATCAGGCTGATCGCGGCAACGACGCGTCCGCCGTGGCTCCACACGGGAGCGCCGACGCACGCGTTTCCTAGGTGGAACTCCTGGATGTCCATCGCGTAGCCGCGGTCGCGAATCGCGGCGAGTTCGACGAGAAGCTGCTTTCGGGTTGTGATGGTGTACGGCGTACAGGCGGCGAGGGACAGGCTGTTGAGCAGCTCGCTGCGTTCCGACTCGGGCATGAACGCCAACATCACCTTGCCGAGCGACGTGCAATGGATGGGCACACGGCGCCCGACGACCTCGCCGAGCACAGCGGCCGGGTGGCCGACCTCCCGCTCGAGATAGAGGACCTCCGATCCGTAGAGAATCGCAAGGTCGGCGGTCACATGGTGCCGGCGCGCGAGGTCACGCAGGTGCGGGCGGGCGACGCGCCGCACGTCGGACTGCGCCAGAACGTGTCCGCTTCGTTCCAGAAGCTTCATCGAGAGCTGGTAACGCTTCTGCTCATCGCGCGCGAGGTAGCCGTGCCGCAGGAGGGTGTGCAGGGTTGGATACAGCGTTGCCGCGGTCGTGCCGAGGAGGGCGGCGATCTCCGATGCCGAGAGCATGGCGCGGGAATCGTCGAACAGGTCAAGAATCCGCAGTCCTCGGTCGAGCGACTTGTTTAAGTACACGCGGGCCATCGTCTGGCTCCTTCTTTGACTATGCGCAATCGAGTAAGATATATACGAAATCCGGCCGCTGGGCAAGCGCGGACACCTTGGCAGAAAGCGGGCTGCGCAAGAGAGACGGGGACGCAAGGAGGCGAGGTTGAAGTACGGGGACTTGGGCGAAGCGCTGTTTGAAGCCGTGAAACAGGCGGCGACAGAGCTTCCCGACGATGTCGTCGCCGCGCTCGAGCGCGCGCGGGACGCAGAGGATCCGGTGGGCCGGGTCCAACTCGAGGCGATCCTGCAAAACGTCGAGATCGCGCGTCGCGAAGGCGCGGCCATGTGTCAAGACACGGGGATTCAGACGTTCGTGGTCTTCGTGGGGAGCGAGTTCGCCCACCTTGGCGTCCTTCGCGAGGCCATTGTGGACGCCGTGCGCCGAGCCACGGCGGCGGTTCCGCTCCGGCCCAACACGGTGGACCCCTTCACGGGGAGGAATCCGGGCGACAACACCGGCCGCTTCGTTCCCTACATTGTCTGGGAGATCGAGAAGGGAAACGAGTGCCGCATCCACCTGTTGCCGAAGGGCGGCGGAAGCGAGAATTGCTGTGCGCTGCGAATGCTTCCGCCAGGGGCGGGGCTCGCGGGGGTGGAGCGATTCGTGATCGACCATGTCGCGGCTTGCGAAGGCAAGCCGTGCCCTCCGGGCGTGATCGGCGTCGGGATCGGCGGCGGGGCCGACCTCGCGCTCAAGCTTGCCAAGCTCTCGCTCTTGCGCCCGCTCGGCGAGCGACACTCTGAACCCGCGGCGGCGAGGATGGAGGAGCGTCTACTGCAACGCATCAACGAGACCGGGGTCGGGCCGATGGGATTGGGCGGCCGCACGACGGCGCTTGACGTGCACGTCGAGTTCGCCCACCGCCATCCGGCGTCCCTCCCGGTGGGCATCGTCTACCAGTGCTGGGCCGACCGACGGAAGGTCGTTCGCGTCGACGCGGCGGGCCGGGTGGAGGTGAGCTAGATGAACAAGGTCCTAAGGACGCCCCTCTCCGAGGCCGAGATCCGGGATCTGCGCGTCGGCGAGACGATCTACGTGACCGGCGAGCTCTTCACGGCGCGCGACGAGGCGCACCGCGTGCTGCTCGACGCCGCGCACGGCGGTGAGCGGTTGCCGTTTCGCCCGCAAGACTTGGCGCTCTTCCACTGCGGGCCGGTCGTCGAGTCCAGGGACGGCGTCTGGCGCGTGACGTCCGCCGGTCCGACGACGAGCGCGCGCATGGAGATGTTCGAGGCCGACTTCCTCGACACCTACTCGACGCGACTCGTGATCGGCAAGGGCGGCATGGGAAAGAAGACGCTCGAAGCGCTGGGCCGGGTCGGTGCGGTGTACACGCACTTCACTGGCGGCGCGGGAGCGCTCGCGGCGCGCGCCATCCGGCGCGTGCCGGCCGTCTATTGGCTCGAGGAGCTCGGCATGCCCGAGGCCGTATGGATCCTCGAAGTGGAGGCGTTCGGCCCGCTCACGGTGACCATGGACTCGCACGGCGGCAGCCTGCACGAGGTCGTTGCCGCACGCGTTGAGGCGAACCTGACGGCGATCCGCGCAGAGATGAGCAGGGAGGCTTAAGGTGGCGACCAACCCGAAAGACATCGCGGCAATGGAGCGGCAGGCGAAGGTTCCGGGAGAGAGGGCTCCCGGATGGCACGCGCGCTACCGCGGCAAGATCGAGACGGCGCTCAAGTGTCCGGTGACGCAGTTCGACGACCTTGGGATCTGGTACACCCCGGGCGTCGCGGCGCCGTGCAAGGAGATCCACGCCGACCCGATGAAGGCCTTCGAGTACACGAACAAGGCCAACGCCGTGGCTGTGGTGTCCGACGGTTCGCGCGTCCTCGGCCTCGGTCGCATCGGGCCGATGGCGAGTCTGCCGGTCATGGAGGGGAAGTCGCTGTTGTTCAAGTACCTGGGCGGCGTCGGCGCCTTTCCGATCGTGCTCGACACCGAGGATCCTGACGAGATCATCCAGGCGGTGAAGTGGATGGCTCCGGGGTTCGGCGGCGTGAACCTCGAGGACTTCGCAAGCCCCAAGTGCTTCTACATCCTCGACCGGCTGCGCGCCGAGCTCGACATCCCCGTCTGGCACGACGATCAGCAGGGCACGGCGGCCGTCGTGCTTGCCGCAGTGATCAACGGGTTGAAGCAGGTGAAGAAGCCGCTTGCCGAGGCGACGATCGCCCAGCTCGGGAGTGGCGCCGCCGGGGCGGCGAGCGTGCGCGTGATGCTGAAGGCCGGCGTTGCGCCGGGCAATGTTCGTGTGGTCGACCTCGTCGACGGCTCTCCGACCGTCCTGACGCGCGACATGGACCTCGAGCGGCTCTTCCCGTACCGCGGGGAGATGCTTGCGCAGACCAACGCGGCCGGCATACGCGGCGGAACAGCGGAAGCGATGAAGGGGGCCGACGTCGTTGTTGCGTTCACCAAGCCGGGCCCTGGCGTGATTCTTCCGGACTGGATCCGCGGCATGAACCGCGACGCGATCGTCCTCGTGATGGCGAACCCGGTGCCCGAGATCTGGCCGTGGGAAGCGCACGCTGCCGGTGCGCGGGTTGTCGGGACGGGGCGCTCGGACTTCCCGAACCAGGTGAACAACTCGATCGGCTTCCCGGGCATCTTCCGCGGCACGCTCGACGTTTTCGCGACCACGATCACCGACGAGATGGCGATCGCCGCGTCGCACGCGATCGCCGAGACGGCGCAGGCACGCGGTCTGCGCGACGACTACATCGTTCCGTCGATGATGGAGCGCGAGGTGTTCGTGAACCAGGCGGTGGCGGTCGGCCTGAAGGCGATCGAGCAGGGCATCGCTCGGCGGAGCCTGACCGAGTCCGAGCTGCGCCGCTCGGCCGAGGAGAAGATCCGCCACGCGCAGGAAGAGACGAAGGCACTCATGGATGCCGGAGTCATCGCGCCGCCGCCTGCGAAGTAGTTCGCGAGATCGGGGCATCAAGCACCGAGAGGAAGGCGCGAGATGAAGAGCCGAGCGCTCCTGATGATCCCCGGGCCGATCGAGTTCGATCACGAAGTGCTCCAGGCACTCGGCGCTCCGACGACGAGTCATGTCTCGCCCGACTTCATCGCCGTCTTCGGCCGCGCGCTCGAGCGGATGCGTGAGGTCTGGCAAGCTCCGACGGGACAGCCGTTCGTTCTCGCGGGGTCGGGGACGCTCGCGATGGACTGCGCCGGCGCCAACCTCGTCGAGCCCGGCGACCACGCGCTCGTCCTCAGCACGGGCGTGTTCGGCGATCGTTTCGAGGACCTCTTGTCGAGATATGGCGCCGCGGTCGACGTCGTCCGCGCGCCGCTTGGCGAGACGATCGGCTTTGCGCTCGTCGAACGCGCGCTGCGTGCGAAGCCGTACCGGCTGATGACGGCGACGCACGTCGACACGTCGACGGGCGTCCGCATCGACGTCGAGCGGTTCGGCACGCTCGGGCGCGAGTTTGGCGTCCTGACCGTGCTGGATGGCGTGTGCTCCGTTGCCGGCGAGGAGATCCGCCAGGAGGCGTGGGGCCTCGATGTGGTGCTGACGGCGTCCCAGAAGGCGGTTGGCGTGCCGCCCGGACTCGCGCTCCTCGTCGTGAGCGCGGCCGCGCTCGACGCGTGGCGGAGGCGGAAGACGCCGGTCGCCAACTACTACGCCGACTGGGCCAAGTGGCTGCCGATCATGGAGGCCTACGAGAAGCGCGTTCCCGCGTACTTCGGGACGCCGGCGGTGAACCACGTGGCCGCACTCGACGTGAGTCTCGGGCAGATCCTCGCCGAGGGGCTGGACACTCGCTTTGCGCGCCACCGGCGCTTTGGGGCCGCGTGCCGCGCGGCGGTGAAGGCGCTCGGGCTCGGCCAGATTCCGACGAGTGACGACCACGCGGCGAACACGATGACGGCGCCCACGTATCCGCGCGGCGTGACCGGCTCTTCGTTCCTCCCGGCCGTTCGGTCGGCGGGGGCGATCCTCGCCGGCGGGCTGCATCCGGCGATCCGCGACGCCCACTTCCGAATCGGCCACATGGGAGCTACCACAGCAGGCGACGTCATCGCGACCGTTGCCGCCGTCGAAGCTGGTCTGCGGGCATGCGGGCACGCTTTCGAACTCGGCGCCGGCCTCACGGCAGCGCAAGCCGTCCTCCTCGGCTGACCTGCCGCGGGCTGGCATCTCCGGAGACTGGCGCCACGCTTCCCTGATCGAATCCCCTAGAACCGGACGCGCCTTGCGCCCATGCGCTTCACGCCACGCGTCGCGGCTTCGCGCCAGGATCGTCTGACCGCGGACCCCGGACCATGGCCTCCGGTTCCCGACCCGCTGAAGCTCCTCAGACCGCCGCACCTCGAACCGCGGGCTACGGACCCCGGACTCCAGAATCGACCCTCAACTCACTTCTCCGATAGCTCTTCCATAGATCAATCGTCAGTTCCGTTGCCGACGCCGTCACACCGCGGCGGCTGAAGAACGAGAGGATGTTTTCGATGTCGCGCCTGAGAACGTTGAACGCCTCGTCGTTCCAGCGCGCGTGCACGACCTGCGGCAGGTCGATGACCACGAGCCGATCCTTCCAGAGGAGCATGTTGTACGGCGAGAGATCGCCGTGGACGCGATCCTCCGCGAGGAAGATGCGGATGTTGCGCATCGCCTGATCGAAAAGTCGTTGTGCTTCCGCCGGAGTCAGGGTCGCTCCAACCAGCGTCGGAGCCGGACGCTCGGCATCCCCGACGTACTCCATCAGGATCCCCGAGCCGCACTGGGCGATCGGTGCCGGCACGTCCGCGCCGGCAGCGTGGAACGCACGCAAGTTCGCGTACTCCTGGCCGACCCAGTCGGCGAACACCATCTCCTTGCCGCGGTGCTTGCCCGACTTGATCGCGCGCTCCTGGCGCGAGTCCGGCTTGTAGACGCGGAAGCGGCCATCCGCGTAGAGCTTGCTCATGCGATAGTGCGCGCCGATGCCGATTGCGTAGACCTTGGCGGCGAGCAGCTCGTGGCCCGTCGACGGGTGAGCGCGGCAGCAGAAGACCGTCGCTTCTTTCCCGCTCTTCACGCGATTCACGACGTCGGTGATGTAGCCCGAGTCTGCGAACAACTCGAGCGGATCCTTCGGTCCTTCGTCGAGGAACGCGACCTGGTCGCTCGTCAGCAGGCCCACATCGTCCGGCCGCGCCCGCTGGACCGCCGGCCGTCGTCCTCCATCGGGCTTGTGGTCCCGGTCGAGCTTGCTCTCTCTGTTCCAGGCACGCGTGCCGTCTGCTGTCGACAGCTTGCCCGATGCCAGAGCCACGTCATCCCACTCGTCTGCGGCATTGCCCGTCTCACTGGCCGGGCCGCGCTCAGATACATACTGCGGACTGCGCACTTCGGCAGGCTCGTACTGCAT
Source organism: Candidatus Bipolaricaulota bacterium (assembly GCA_040752575.1). Taxonomy (GTDB): domain Bacteria; phylum Bipolaricaulota; class Bipolaricaulia; order UBA7950; family UBA9294; genus CAIOGO01. The sequence continues at coordinate 67,029 of JBFMGK010000073.1, read as the reverse complement.
GCTACGGACTTCTTCTCGTCTTGAAATAGCTTCCTCCCACGAATCCTGAATGACCAAGAACCGATTCCGGGATGGCTGCCACCTCGGAGCGAAAAGGAGACTCGATCGAGTCCTGAGTGAGCTTGGAGTGTGGGCCCGAGAGAGCCCTAGAACGCTCGGCAGGAGGCAACAAAGACAAGGTCAGCTTTCACCGATCTCATGGTCTTCACGCCTCCTTTCGAACCCTCGCGAGCGGGATCGCTCGGAGATGGGCGCAGTGTAGCTGAGCAGGGTCTCGGATGCAAGAGCCGACGGGGTTTTGGGAGCGTCTGGAGGCAGGAACTGACCGCGCCGGTCTGCCTGAGGGTCTGCGCGACGATCGGGCATATCCTCGGTGCGTCACCGAAGCCTTGTCCAACCTGAGCGTCGGGGTGTTGGCGCTGAACAGCCGGGATCCTGCACCTGATAGGAGACGGTCAAGAGGGCGCGTGGCGCCTTGCCCCCGTTCGCCCTCACGGCAATGGACAACCGGTGCTCTGGCGTCGATCGCAGAACTCGTCGGCCGGTGTTCCAGGAAGAACCGCGCTGGCCGAGGTGTCAAGCCCCTCTAGAGCGGGCTGCCGAAATCGGGATGCCCCCGCGGTGCCTGGGACAGCGATCCTCGACGGCACCACGAGGGTGGAGCCCGATGCGCTCCTCCTCGCAGTGCGAGTCTGCCATATCCAGGTGGGCTTGTCGACTGCGCAGAGCCACACAAGACACCAGCGCCTCGAGCTTCTCCTGGATGACCAAGGTAACGGGGCAGGGTCCAGAGTCGAGTGCTCGGGGTCTGCGAACCCAACGACCATGCCCCAACGCAGGCGGTTTGCTGCGCCGAAGCACTCAGCCTCGGGCGGAACCCAGCAGTGGATCGCGACGTTCCCAGACCACGGGCTGACGTCCGAGGCTCAGGTCATGAATCCACGCCGAACGTGTGACCCTGAACTCCCACAAGGGCTTCTCGTGCTGTGTAGGATGCACTACAATCACGCCACGTCCAGGTCAGGCAAGTAGTGGCCTGGCTTAGGCAGGAGGGCTTGGATGAATCCTACATGCGGTCACGCTGCTACGTGTTGGAAACCTACCAGTTGGCGCAGGCTAGTTGGGTTCGCTGCTGCCTGCACCATTGTGATGCTCCTCGTGTGCAGAGCGTGCGCCAGCAACACAGATATTGTCTTTCTACTGGACGTAACCTCATCCATGGTGGGTGAGGTAAAGGGTAACCCCTTACAGGAAAACATTATTGGCAGCGTCGTGAATGCCCTATCGAGTGAAGTGAGAGACCGTGAGGCAGGGAGCATTGTCCTGCTAACCTTCTCCGTTGGCCCGTGTGACCTGGATGGTCCAGGGACGCTAGGCAGCGCGTACTACGTCCAGAGGGATGGGGACCGTGGGTACCTGCTCAAACTGCTCGAGGGAGAGAGAGGGGCTGCAGCATCGCAGATGCCGCTTTACGGCGGCGCGATCCCGGAGACTTGGCTCGGAGTTGCCGCTGCACTTGAAGGAATGCGCTCAGCAACGCAGCCACGCTTCTGGGGCCTGAACACCGGTATTCTCCTAACACTCCAGTGCGCGCTGGACATCATGACCTCCCTGCAGTACGCCGGCGGCGACCCCGACTTGGTTATCAAAGTACTAGACCTTGTCACAGAGGTTGGCGCAAAGGCCCAAGATGCCCTGGATCAGGAAAGACATGCAGCCGAGTCTCCAGGCCGCGCACGCCAGTACGAAGAGGCGGCGGCTGCCTCGTGGGCACAGAGCAAGGCAGCGGAGGCGCGCATTGACTCTCTGTTGGATCAGGCGCGCGGCGCGGCTCCCGCTGCTGCAGCCGAATACGCGCGCACGCACCGGCAGGAACTCGTCATACTCACCGACGGCGACGAAAACGTGGAGCCCATTGGTAGCAGCTCCTTCCCTCAACGAGCGCAAGAGATTGTAGAGCGTGCGAACGGACGGTTCGCAGAAATGAACCAGGCAGTGCATGTCTGGAGATACGTCTTCGGAAGCACGGGGACAGCGCCGGATGCAATTGGAGAGGTCTTGGGGGGGCACCCCATCTACACATCAGTCTCAGCGGACGCAAGGACTTTCGGCGAGCAGCACAGCGTCAAGCTTGCGATGCGCGACATCGTACTCGACGTCGGGAACTTGTGGGACACGGGGGAGACCGGCGTGAGTACCCTCGCAGTTGCTGACGTCTCGAGAGTCGGGGAGACTAGTGTCGACACGGGGCGCGTCGATCTTGTGGTTTCTGGGTTCGACATCCCCGGCGTTGCGGTGCTCTTGGAGCCGTCGTCAGTCGCTGCTGCACAGGTCCTCCATGGGGGAGGTTCGTTCGAGTTCACAATGCGCTTCTCACCGCTGAGCGACCTGCGCAGGTACCTCAGTGCGGCGGAGTCGAGCGGAATGACAGAGCTAGTCGGGGCATTGCAGCTTTCCTATGCTGCGGGGAACGAGGCACCAATCGAAGTTGTATTCGACCCTTCCGCGACTACGCTTCATCTACCGCTAAGTGTCCCGCATGTGCAGGGTTCCCTGATACGAACGGACAACGGGTTCTCTCTACTATTAACACACAATCAAGCGTATGAACGACTACCATCGGCGCAGAGGCACGTGCGCATCGTGTCGCGGGACAGGTATGTGTCGCTAGTGGGTCAGCCTGGGAGTCCGGTCGAGGCTCTGGAGCTTCCGGACGCTAGCGGCCAGGTGATGCTCACGATCCGGCGAGATCTCCCCCCGGGGCAGTACGCAGGGCTCCTCGAGATTGAGCCAGCGGCGCTGGATCCACTTGACGGGCTTGGATGGTCTTCCTACGGCGCGATCCCGTATGAGTTCATCCTACTCGAGCCAGATCGAGATGGCGTCCAGGCGAACTTGTGGACTCCGGCTGGCGGCCGAACGTCGGACGATACTGTTTCTGTAAGCCTTCCTGCGATCTACATGATGGGTGCTCCCACCGGAGTTGTCGGCCCGGATGGACTAGCGGCGAGTGTCTCTGAGAGCGGCGTGGCAGGCAGCGGAATCGCCATCCGGCTCCAGAAGGCAGCATATGTGGACGGTGCCGACGGCAGGCTAGAACTGGCTCTGGACGTGTCTCCCTATGCTCTAGTGGAAGCGCAAAGTGCAGCATTGAACACTGATCCCACTGATGCAACTGTCATTGTTCAGGGCGCTAATGCATCGGGCGCTGTCTTCTTCAGGCAGTCAGGTGAGATTCACTCGTGTATGCGTCTCGGCATCGATCTCGCCTATCTGCCACGCGCGATCATGGTAGAGCTTAGGCAGCTAAGGCAGGGACCCGTGCTGCCTGGCGGCAGCGCAGTCGCACTCGATGTGCATTATCCTGACATAACATCGGTGGGGGCAGTTGGCGCCCTCCAAGTGAAGCTGGACCAATGCTATCCTACAACCCCTATGCTAGCTGATGCAGCTAACGTGCATTCACCTCAGGACATTCGGTCGGGAGTGTACATAGTGACAGACTCCTGCGAAGCCTGGCTGGTTGCTCCGGCTCTGGAGACCGGGGTCTATCGCGAGGAGTGCCATGGGGTCATTCATGTGGAAGCGGCTCCGGGATCGTGGGTTGTCCTTCCGGGAGGCGTGCCTGTTCGGACCTGCGACATCCCGTTCTCTTTCGCTGTGGAAGTGGAGCAGCCCCAGCTGGTTGTGGCGATCGACCCAGGTCGGCTGTCGTTCGCAAATCCATGGACAGTGCCGAGCTCGACAGCTCCTAGCGTCCAAGTGGAGAGTGATGCGCAGGTCCATGTCATCTGCAGAGATGCGAGGTCGCTAGACGGGAAGATCACGCTGACTCTCCAAGACGTGCCCCCGGAGTTGGGACACGTCTCAGTGCTTCCATCAGCGATCGAGGGCCCCTTTGACACGGATCGATCTGTGGCCGTCGTCCTTGCTATCCCGCGCGCGGCTCTGGCCAGGTGGGAAGGGGCGATTGCGAGTGCGACTCTCATCCTCGAGTGGCAAGGATCACCAGGCAGCACGACGCCCGTGCAACTCAAGGTCGGCGGCCAGCAGGGGACCGCGATCATGCTGCCGCTATCAGTACCTACCGCTAGACCGGGGATCCTTGTGAGCATCGAGAAGCCGCTTGGACAGGCGTCTGGCACCCGCATCGATCTGGGTGATGTGGCCGAAGGCCAAAGGGTCATGGAGCTCAGTTTGGAGCCAGACACCGCGCTTGTCGCAGGTTCCAAGTGCATTGAAATCGAATACGACCACACGGAACTGACGCTAGTGGAGTCCGACAAGAGCAACGTGGCCTGCGGACCACGCTACATCGTCTTCGAGATCGCCGCCAACGCGCCTCCGGGGGAGCAGACCGGCACGCTGCGTCTCCTGCCAGTGGAGCCTGTCCAATTCCTAAATGGGGAGAGGGAACTTAGAGTAGCGTACGCCTACAGGCTGACTGCTCCTGCAGTTTCCGTGACAGCGAAACTCCTGCCCGGACTCCATAATCCCGGCGATGTGATTGCCAGGCTCCAGTTTGAGCCGAACTACGCGTTCCTCCAGTTGCCAATGGGCAGGCGCCTCCTTGTGGTCGGGGGGAAGGGCCAACCCATGGAGTTCCTGCAAGCAGAAAGCCAGACAGCTGAGGACGCAGGTCCAGGCCAGTTTGTCTTGTCAGGTCGCGCGACCGTTCTTGTGCGCCTGCCCAGCGAGCGCGCGGCGATCGCTGGCACGTACCGGCACTCGCTGACGGCAGTCTTCCCAGGCATCGAGTACGCGTGGACGAGCGAATCGGCGCTGTTCAGAATCCGGAGTCCGCTGACTGCCGCTGTCGCAAGATGGTGTGGTCTCATCGCGCTGGCGCTGTACAGCGCCACTGTCCTGGCAGCATTCGTCTATGCTGCGGTCGGACTCAGTAGAGGCGACATTGCGTGGGGGCTAGCCAGAATAGGTGCAGCAGAGCACAAAGGGGTTATTCTGGCGGTACTGGTGCTAGTTGTATGTGCGATGGTGGCTATTGGGCTTGTGCCTCTGTTGGCGTAGCAGCTGCGCGGAAGGTGAATTGCTTCGGCCCCGAGCGAAGCGTGGTACTCACCTGGGGTCCGACTGTCATCGCCGGTGTAGAACTGACCCAGATCGCTGTCGTCGTTAAGCGATTCCGTCAGGGGCTAATCGTCGAGGAAGCCATTGGCTCACGTCTGCGCGTTGGCGGAAGGACGGCAGTGACATATGGCGGGACCATGCACCTGCGATGGCTCTGTCCTTAGGGAGGGTCGCTTGTAGACGGGTGAGAGTTGCATGCTGCATGCAAGAGCACAACGAACGGTGGGGAGAGGACATTAAGGGCGGAACATGGGCCAAGCGTTCAATTCCTTCCTTGAGTCACTGGAAGAACTAGCGGAACGCATTCGGGATACCATTCCGTCGCCTCTATGGCGCATCCTGAAGGCATTCCTCTCCGCACTGCTGTCTGCCGTGGTAGGCTATGTGCTGCAGAACTGGGTTGTCGGCCTGTTCCTGCTAGCTGTAGTCGGAACGTACTCTGTGCTTCGTTGGTGGATGTCCAGGCGCTAGGATAGCCCGTTAAGCATGCAGATCCATGCGAAAGAGCGGGGTGGCAATGCCGCAACTTGGCTCTGACTTCGCTCTGTGATAGGGTGTCCTATCTAGTATGCGCTATGATGTACCGGTCAACTGCGCAGGTTGACCTAGCAAGGAGGCGCCATGGCGGTGACCGTGCGGCGAGCTCTGTTGGTTGGATTGGGTGGTACGGGGACGAAGGTCCTACAGTACATTAAGGGGCAGTTCCTTCTTCATGAGGGCCGCGTTCCGCCTCAAGTCCGACTCCTGGCGATTGACACAGATCGACAGGTGAAGGTGAATGCAATCGACAAAGCGATTGCTGCTCTTGACAGGGTGGAGTTCTTCCGTATTGATCTTCGGGACATCCGTCCGTTTATCCGGACCCCAGAGATCTCAAGTTGGGTACTCCCTGACGAGATGCTAAGTTTCGAGGACATGGAGGATGGGGCTGGTGCTCGTCGTGTGTCAGGGCGTATCGCCTTCTTCAGCGAGGCTAAGGAGATACAACGTCGCATCGATAACGCTCTGGTTGCGCTGCGAACTGCGGAGACCGAGCCGGACGAAGGGCTGGCCGCAGATGATGCAGACCCACGTGATGCCGCACAAGTTGAGGTCTACGTTGTTGGCTCGCTTGCAGGCGGGACAGGATCTGGCATGTTTCTAGATGTGGGGTACATGCTCCGCGACATGCTTGGGCCCGAGAGGAACCGGATTGTCGGCTTCTTCCTACTGCCTAAGGCGTATACCCGGATACCCAATTCGTCTTCACGCGTTGAGGGCAATGGCTATGCAGCCCTGAAGGAGCTCGACTACCTTATGGGCTGCAAGGAGGAGTTCACGGTCGAGTACCCTCTTGGGGTGCGAGTCGTGTGGGGTGGAAGTCACTCGGGGCGGAAGCCCTTCAACTTTATATACCTCCTTGATGACATAAACGATCGCGAACTCAGGGTGAAGGATCTAGAGACGCTGCAACACGTATCTGCTACTGCATTGTTTCTTCACCTAACCATCGAAACGCAGGCAGTCAGGTCCTTCTGGAGGAACCTGATTGAGGAGGTTGCGGAGAAGCGTTCCGACTGGGCTGGAAAGCGGGCGCGCTACATGAGCACGGGCATGTCGACCCTCGAAGTGCCGATTGAGCGCTCCGTCGACTTGGCAGTTCTCGAGACGGCAAACGAACTTCTTCACGGACTTGCGATGAGGAGCCTGGAGGCCGAATCGACAGCTGTGGCTGACGGAACGCCGGAATCTGAGGCAGTGGACTACTTGGCGGCGCGGAAGCTCACTGCTGCGGGGCTTGCAGAAGGGGTTGGCAAACTGACGAGCCAGGTGAAGCACGAAGTGCTGGAGGGGAAGCTTGACTCCGCGGAGGCGTATATCGCATGGATGGCGGATGCCAAGGGCAAGCTTGGCAGAGAAATAGACTCCTGGATTGGCCCTAACAGCGCGAACGCGGCGCGGCTAGTTGTGGAGCAACTGGATGCGCTAGTCGGCGAGACGGAGCGGCTGGTCATGCAGAAGGGGGCTGGCTTCGCCATGCGATTCTTGGCGGAATTGGGCCGTGGGCTCGATGCTCAGGCTGCCGAGCTGTCCCTGGCGAAGCGAGAAGAGCCGAGTGCGGAACCGGACTACAAGAAGCCGTTTCTGCACTCATGGACGCGTGCGGCCTATCTAGCCACGCTTAGTACGCAATGCAAGAAGCACCTTGACACGTACCAGGAGTGCACGATCAAGGCGGCTGCGAAGGACCTGGCGACCACTGTGCTCACAGCTGTGGATGAGTCAGTTCGGGCTCTGCGCGAAGACATGCTGCCCAGATTCGAGCGCACTACTGGGATTGTGGCTGCACTGCTGCAGCAGGAGCGAAATCGCATCTCAACGAACGCGGCGCGCGAGCCATTCACCGTCGATCTCGGGACGCAACTACTCAAGATGGATTTGGGGACCTGCGTGAGCAAGACCACCATGGACTATGTCGTCGACGAGTGGGCCAAGCACCGAGTCCCGGACGAGGAGTTGCCAGCGGACAGCAAGAGAAGGCGAAGTGTAGGCTTTGACTCGTTCCTTAGCTGGGGTCTGCTTGATCCTGAGTATGTGGCGGCCTGGCTGCGCTTGGCTGTTGCGCGCCAGTTCGACTCAGTGCTGGGGCAGAGCGTTGACGATAGGCTGAAGCAGCTCTGGGCGGACCCCAGTACGAAGCCAATCCTGAAGAAGAAACTTGAGGACTTTGCTATGCAGGCAAGTCCACTGTGGCGAGTAACCCCCGCGAGGAACGCAGTTGTCAGGCAGTTCCTGCTTTTTGGGATTGCGGAGAGGGAAACGGGGAAGCCGTCGATGCTACGCAAGTTGCTGGGTAACGAGGATGAAGTGCCGCTGCCCGGGGCCGATGGGCATGACATCACATCACCCTCCTTTGCGACGACTTGGGAGAAGTACCGGTTCCGGGCTCTGAGGATTGCTGTTCCTGCTGCGGCATACGCCTTGAAGCACATGAAGGACTACCGGGCTAGGTACCTTGAGCGAGAGGGAGATCCAGAGTTCTCCCACCACATCTCGAAGGATTGGGTGGGGGTCGACAGCCTGCCTGACCTGTTCCCGCTTGCCGAGGATGTTGACCGGCAAGCCTAGCTGACTTGCCAAGTACTCCAGCTACAGGAGGCGGGGAGTGAACCCGATACAGCGGGCAGTCGTCGTCCTGATAGGGGATGGCCTTGCCACAGCGCAAGCGAGGATTGAGTATCTTGCACTGGGCTCCTGGGGGCGCGAGCACGCCGACCATTTAGACAGCCTGTGCCACATCCTTTGCGTTGATCCTCGCCGGGCAGAGTCGAGTGACGAGATGGCGGGCATGCTTAGGGACGCATTCCTCGCGATCAACCCAGCCCCGACAGCTATGGATCCGGTTCGCCGGCAGACTGTAGTGGAAGAAAATTCAGTGGGCTATGTGGTCTTTGAGGCTTGGACGGAGGGTGTGGCGACTGCCGTAGTCTCTGTGGTGACGGAGATGCGGCGGGCCTGTAGGATGAGGTCCATCCAGTTGCGCGTCAACTGCATCGCTGTGTTGCCCGGAACGCTGGGGAACGAATGCACCGACGAGCACTGGAGCTCCGCAAGGCGGACGCTCAGCGAGCTCGAGGATCTGCTCCTAGAAGCCTCGCATTCGGAGTTGGAAGTCCCTGCCGTGCAGGCTGTTTGGCTTGCTGACGGTATCAACGCACGCGGCCAGGATCTCATGGGGGGGGCAACCCCCGCGGCACTCGCTGGCGAGGTCGTCGCGGCCCTACTGATGTACGCCGGGCGCGTGCCGCGGCCGGGCGGAGAGCACTCGGGTCCTTCGAGCCGGGCGTTCTATCGCTCGTTGGGCGTTGTCAGAGCCGTAGTGCCACGGGACGCAATGCTTGCAGCCATTGCCCGCCAGTTCTCGGTGAACTTCCTCCGAGACAGGGTAGCCACCGGGCGTGTCACCACGACAGCCGGTGCCATTGTTGTTGCCAAGGAGTTGCTGGCGTGCGTTTCGCCGAACCTCCTGGAAGAACGACTGAGGAGGGACGACAGTGGGAGTCTCCTGATCACCCCGTTCACGTCGAAGAAGAGGGAGGACCGCACAGGGCGCCAGGCGATCGAGGCGCTCAAAGAGCACGCGAAGATCTACCGTCAGGCTATCTTCGACCCCGGCTACCACAAGCTGCAAGCGCGGGCGGCCCAGATTCGGAAAGAGAGCGAGGCAACCCTCAGGACTGCCGTGAGAGAGAAGATAGACTCACCCGAAGGAGGGGTGCGCTGGGTCCTTGCCGCTGTCGCGACGTGCCTTGATCGCTTCTGGAGGAGCAAGTGGATAGATAGTCAGAAGGCCGCGCTCCCCCCGGACGCAATAGCGAGCTATGACTACACACTCCGTCTCCTCAGGAAGACCTACACAAAGCACTTAAGTAAGGAGATAAATATACCTGAGTCAGAGCTCTTCGAATTGCTTGAGACCCCTGGGAGCGCCGATGAAGGAGGAGCTGTCGGCGACGAAGAGGACCGCGCCGGTCCGTCAGAAGGCGAGGCACGGCTGCAGACTGAACCAGGCATTGCTGCAGCGCAGGAGCGCTTGGCGTCGGGCTTGGACAGGCAGCTGATGGACCTGGGGAGGACGGCAGATGAGCATGACTCTCATTGCATTGCTGTTAGTGAGGAACTGGAGCGCGTCGAGGCGAATCGGGCTTGGCACGCAGTGGCTGCGTTCTTGGTAGTCCCCGGAGCCATTCTGGCAGCAATGCTTGGGTTGGCGATTCTGCTTGCGCTGGCGGGCGCCGCGCGCTGGTCAACACTGAGTTCCCCGGCGGTGCTTCCGTATCTGGGTGTAGGGCTCTGTGTGACGTATGCTGCGACGGGCAGCTGGTTCCTGTACTCGACCGTGTGGAAGAAGACGAGCTTGAAGAGAGAACTAGACAAGACTCGGGAAGCTCTACACAAGGTCGAAGACGAGGCGGAAAGATCGGTTGAGCAGTATTTCGAGGTCCTCTGGCGTCTGCGAGTGGCAGACGAGGTCAATGTGACCCTGCAGAACGCCGAAACAGCCCTTGAAGGCGTACAGTGCACGCTTGCCGACTTCGTGGGCGAGAGCGTATCCCAAGCAGAGCGGCTCGAGGCGGATGTAAGTTTCAGTCCAGCAGATGTTGCGACCGTCGAGCTCATACCCCGCCAAGTGTACAAGGAGGTGTTCGCCAACTACCCTAGCGGTGAGCTGAGTGCTGCGAGCGATTCCTTGACGCAGCCCCCGAGAGCGACGATGTCTGCCCGGGCACTTGGGGGCAGATCAGCGGTAGCGCCTCTCGTAGCCGATGCCATGGCTGCAGCGGCTGAAGACCTGCGAATGCCACTGGACCTTCTGGATCTCAGCAGCCTTTTTCTGCTCAAGGATCACGCGGGGCTGCGCAACCGGTTTGTCATCTCGCCCGAAGCTGTTCTTGAGGTGCTTCGTCAGGTGGAACCGTTCGTGCAGCTGCGCCGCGTCCCTGTGGCGAAGCCCCCTGACGTTGTACGCAGCCTGTGGGTCTCGTCGGATGCGCGGGCGAGCCTCGACCCTGTCTCCACAAAGCAAGGTGACTTCTCCGAGATTTGCACTCAGGCAGATAGGTACTCCGCTCAGGCTACAGCCATTACGACCTTCTTCTCCCTCGAGCACGTAAACATGCTCTCTACTCCTGCGACCGGTCCAGCGCATGGGGCGCAGGGGTCAGATCTTGCTTCTTGACGTTCCGCGATGTAGCCTGCTCTCATGGCCCGCCCACTGAGACTCGAGTACGAAGGCTGCCGTCGGCTATTCAGCGGTGCTGAGTAGCTTGGGAGTTGCTGGCATCGCGGTCCGGTGCGGATTCCGTAACTCCTGTTCTTCCACGAGTCGCGGGAACGCCCGCGAACCGATCTTCCTTGTTGACCCGGACCGCGAGCGGTTCCTCGAGGTTTTCGCTGACACGGTGAAGCGGTTCGGCTGGCTCTGCTATGCGTACTGCCTGATGACGAACCACTACCACCTACTCATCGAGACGCCGGAGCCGAACCTGTCGCGCGGGATGCGACATCTGAACGGCGTGTACACGCAGGCGTTCAACCGCCGGCACCTGCGAGTCGGACACGTCCTCCAGGGTCGGTTCAAGTCCATCGTGGTCGAGAAGGAGAGCCATCTTCTCGAACTCGCGCGCTACGTCGTCCTCAACCCGGTGCGCGCGAAGATGTTGCGCTCGGCAAGGGACTGGCCGTGGTCGAGCTATCGCGCAACAGCAGGCTTGGCGGAGGCGCCGTCGTTCCTCGCGGCAGACTGGATTCTGCAGCAGTTCGGCAGAAGCCGTGCGCGTGCGCAGAAGGCCTATCGTGACTTCGTCAAGGCGGGTCGTGGGGTGCAAATCTGGGACGAGTTGCGCGGTGGGATCCTTCTTGGCAGCGACGAGTTCGTCGCCGAGCTCAAGCCTCTTCTCGCGGACTTCGAGAGCTTGAAAGAGTTCCCGCGGCGCGAGCGGCTCACGGGGCGGCCGAGTCTCGCGAAGCTCTTCGCAAGGGTGCCGGACAAGTCGACGCGAGACCAGCGCATTCACGACGCCCTGCGCGTCCACGGCTACACGCTTCAGGAGGTTGGCGATGCTGCCGGCCTTCACTACTCGACCGTCAGCCGGGTTGCTTCCAGAGTCGCAGTACGTGTTGGGAGCTCGACCAGCCAACGACGCTAGAGAAGCTTCCGGAACTCGTCCCGGGTCAACTCGCAATCGGCAAGGATCTTCAAGAGAAGGCCAGGGCCAATGACCTCGCCGACGTGAACGGGGAGGACGGTCATCCTTCCATCTGGGTGCCGCAGAATCCGATGACTGCCATGCATGCGAGCGACGACGAACCCAGCTCGCAGAAGAGCCGCTGCGACGTCATCGCCCGTGATGCGGGGCAGTCTGGTCATGACTGGACTGTGATCTTCTGGATGCCCACGAACTCAAGCTCCTCTGAGTCACTGCCGCGGTCCTGAAGACAGAGCACGATAGCTTCCCGGATCCGCTCGAGGACCTCGTCGAGCGACTTTCCCTGCGTGTGGCAGCCGCGTAGCGAGGGCACCGACGCCACGTAGTAGCCTTCGGAGTCTCGTTCGATGATCACGCTGAAGTCGCTCGTCATCTTGACCGTCCCTCGATCTCGTGACCGATTATAGCGATGCGGCCGGCTAGCGTGACGCGTGAGAGCCGCAACTCTCAACGGAGCACGACATGCCGCCGCGAGCGCCGTTACTGAAGTGCTTGATCGCAAAGACCACGGAGCTCATACTGCTCAAATGGAGCGAGTCGTACAAATCGCACAGTTTCGAGGGGATGGATGAAGACGCTGAAGGCATCGGAGACCCGGATCCCTCCCGACACGTTCAATCGCGTCGCGTACCAGGGCGAACGCGTGCGCGTCGATCGTCGCGACGGGAAGAGCGTGTACCTCGTCTCGGAAGAGGACCTCGGTCTTCTTGAGCGGCTTGAGGACGCATACTGGAGCGAGGAAGGCGAGCGGGCACTCGCTGAGTTCAAGCGTTCCGGCGAGGCGGCGATTCCCTTCTCCGAGTTGCGGGAGAGGCTAGGGCTCTAGCGGTCTCTTCTGCTCACGTGCGAAGCGGCGATGACCTACGGCATCGAACTGACCAAGAGAGCGGCGAAGGAACTCGAGCGGCTGCCGAAGGCGATTCAGAAGCGCGTCGCGCGATGGCTCGACGTTCTCGCGATGGATCCTCGCTGCGACGGGACGAAGCAGCTCGCCGGGAAGGACTCCCTGCGCAGAATCCACGCGGGCAAGGACTACGTCATCGTCTACACGATCTTCGACGAAGCGGTTCTTGTCCTCGTCCTTCGCGTCGCGAGTCGTCGCGAGGCGTACCGGAACCTGTGAGTGCCGCATGGTCACCTGTCCGCCGGCACCGTGGGGAAGGTGATGCCGTGTGCACGAGCACATCGTCTGGCTTCCAACGGCGCGCGGCTGTGGCAGCGGCTTCGCTGCTTGTCTACGATCCATCTATGCCACGTGACTTGAGTCTTCGGAATTCGTTCGACTCGGTGGCCGATCTCTACGACGAGGTGCGGCCGGGGTATCCGGTCGCGCTGTTCGAGGATCTCGTTGCGCTCTCAGGCATCCAGGAAGGCGGACGGATCCTCGAAGTGGGCTGTGGCCCGGGAACGGCGACCGTCGAGCTGGCGCGCCGCGGTTACGCGATCGTAGCGGTTGAGATCGGGCCGCGGATGGCGGCACGGGCACGCGAGAAGTGCGGCGCGTTTCCCGAAGTAAGGATCGAGAACGCCCCGTTCGAAGACTGGCCGCTCGAACGGGAGTCCTTCGACCTCGTCGTCTCGGCGTCGGCCTTCCACTGGGTGGCGCCCGAGGTGAAGTTCGCGAAGTCGGCGGCCGCGTTGCGCCCTGGGGGCTCGCTCGCTCTGTTCTGGAACCGCTCGCCCGACCTCCCGCCCGACGTGCGCGCCGCGCTCGACGCGATCTACCGCGAAGAGGTGCCCGAGCTTGCCGATGGCGGGCACGAGGACCTCGAGGCCGCGATCCGCCGCCCCGTCGAGGAGATCGATGCTTCGGACCTGTTCGGCGAGGTCGTGGTTCGCCGCTACCCGTGGGCACGGCGCTACTCGGCGGCCGAGTACGGGCGACTGCTCCAGACCTACTCAGATCACCGGGCACTCGCGCCGGACGCGCTCGCGCGACTCACGAGCCGAGTCGAAGCAGTCATCCGCGAACGGGACGGGACCATCGAGCGGCCAGTCCTTTCGGTTCTCTACGTCGCGCGACGGTGTTGCGTGAGATCGCCGTACGCCTCTTGATGTCGCGGCGGTCGCACTCAGTCTCCGCTCACCGGCGGAACGCCGTGGAGGAACTGCTGGAACTCGATCTTCCGGCCCTCGGGATCGCGGGCGAAGAAGTGGTAGATCCGGTACTTCAGGTTCTCCAGGGGTTCTCCGGTCGCAACGTCCCGCAGTCGTCCGTACATCTCGTCGACCTCGGCGCCCGTCTCGTAGAAGAACGTCAGGAGCCCGTCGAGATCGGCCTCGGGTTGCCGGTGGAAGCCGACGAGCAGGTTCCCGTGGCGCAGAATGGCGATGTCCGGCTGCTCGAGCCAGATGGTCATCCCCAAGCGCTCGGTGTAGAACGCTCGCACCTCGTCGAACCTCGCAGTCCTAAGGAAGACGATCCCCGCCATAAACGCAGTGTAGCGAAAGAGCGGGCAAGGGTGCGCACGAAACGGTCGCTGCGAAGCAGCTACGTGCCGAGGTCTTTCACCATCTGCACGTCGGTTTCGACGTACCCGAGTTCCGTGTAGAGCCGCCGAGCGGCGTCGTTGTCGCCGAACACGTGGAGTCGAATGCCGCAGGCGCCGAGACGCCGGCCTTCTTTTTCGAGGCACCGAAGCGCCTCGCGTGCGAACCCCCTGCGACGATAGGGCTCGCCGATTCCGATGTCGGCGATGAACAGCCGCGACCCGGCCGGAGCGGGCTCGACGCAGTACCAGAGGTGGCCCACGTTCTCCCCGGTTCCGTCCGCAACGATACTGCAGACGTGATGGCCTTCCGTGTCGAGCCCGCTGGGTAGGTAGCGATCGAACGCCTTCTCGGCCTGCTCGGATGCTTCACCCGCGCCCCAGTTGCCGGCGCGAACGTGTTCGGCGGCGTAGCTGGCGATAGACGCCGGCCGCCACGCGTCGTACTCGTCCTGGGTCATTCGGCGAAGTGCGATCATCTGGATGCCTCCTTGCTGCGCACACGACCGCCCGGCGCGTCTGCGCGAGCCGACAGATATCGGTGGGTCGCCCACCGGCGGCTTGAGGTTCACGGCCGTGCGCGGCTGTGCCTCGGCCTTGGACCTGGGACCGCTGGAGGAGCGACAGCACCGCCAGTTGACGGGTCGAGCCACTAGAACGCGGGCGAGACGCCGAACCGATAGGCTTGTGGACGTCGACTCATCATGGGCGGGGATGAACCGGGAACAAGAGCCTCGCGAAGAGGAGAAAGGGTGACGATGACCTTGGACTGCGTGCTGGTGACGGGAGCTTCGAGTGGGATTGGCCGCGCGACGGCGGAGTACCTTGCCGTGCGAGGTTGCCGAGTGTACGGAACGGTCCGCAACGAAGAGGCGGCGACGCGGCTCCGCGAGATCCCAAACGTTGTGCCCCTGTTCTGCGACGTGACGAACCCCGGGCAGATCCGCGACGCCGTTGCTTCGGTCACCGACGCGGGCCACGGGTTGTATGGCCTGGTCAACAACGCTGGGTTGGGGGAGCTGGGCATGCTGTCGACGTGGACCGACGAAGAACTTCTCCGCATGTTCGACGTCAACGTTTTCGGCCCGTTCCGTATGACGAACGCCTTTCTTCCGCTGCTGTTGGCGGCGAAAGGGCGCGTCGTGAACGTCGGCTCGCAGGGCGGCATGCTGTCGAAGACCTACTACGGACCGTACACGATGACCAAGCACGCGCTCGAGTCGTACACCGAGACGCTGCGACTGGAGCTCGAGCCCTACGGCGTCCTCGCGAGCATCGTTCAGCCGGGGGGAGTGGCGACGAACATCGGCGCGGCGTCGCGAGACGGGACGATCGCCAGGTTCCGCCGCGCTCAAGACCCGTTCCGCGAAGAGGCGGACCAGATCCTCGGGTTTCTGGCGGCTCCTCCTCGGGAGGAGGCCTCGAGCGGCAGCGGTGAAGCGGCCTCCGAAGCCGAGTCCGAAACGAATCGGAAGCCGTCGCCGCCCGAGATCGTGGCCGAGGCCATCCACGACGCGCTCTTCTCTCCGGCGCCCAAGCTTCGCTATCTCGTCGGCACGAGGTGGGAGGGCGACCGCGTCCTGAACGCGTTGATCGCCAAACTGCTCGATGAGAACGACAATCCGCGGCACGGCTACTCGCGCGACGAGCTTGCGGCAAGACTCGATCGACACCTCGCCGAGCGGTCTGCGCAATAGGCGGAAACGGTTCGAGGGCGACCGCGAGCCGCTGCCGCTCATGTCTCTGCCATCAGGTTGAGACATCTTCTTCGCATGTTGCCTGCCATCGCGCCACAACTCTGACCCGAACCGACCACGGCAACAGCTGACGATCTCCTCATCCGGTCCGGACGTGCCGGGCCGCGGCAGGAAAGGAGTACGGCAATGAAGAGGATTCCTCTTATCGGCCTTGTTGTGGCAGGTCTCTTGGTCAGCGGCGTACTGGTTCTCGGCGCGGGGGGGTGGCGATGGAGCCAGTCCAGCGCTGTCGTGCAGGCGTCCCTGCCGTACGATGTGTCGGGCGTCGTTCTCGAAGCGCTCGTCGGGCCCGACGGGGAGTACGCAGCCTATGCAACCTATGCGGCGATCGTTCAGGAGTACGGGTACGTCGAGCCGTACGCGAGCATCCTGGCCTCGGAGGCGAGGCACATCGTGGCCCTGCAGCGGATCCTCGACCGCTACGCGGTCAGCTACCCGGTCGAGAACCCCTACCTTGGCGTTGTGGAGATCCCGGCAAGCCTTGAGAACGCGGCCCAAGCCGGCGTCGACGCGGAAATCGCCAACGTCGCTCTCTACGACGCGCAGGTTGCCGCCGTGAGCGCGTACGCAGACATCACACGGGTCTTCTCGAACCTGCGCAGGGCGTCTCTCGAAGCTCACCTTCCTGCGTTCGAGCTCGCCCTCCAAAGCGGCGGTTCCTTCTAGGACCCTTTCTGGCCGACGGGTCTACGCGTTGGGCGTCCGCCGTAGCGTGGCGGGCGCCCCTTGGTTGGACGCGGTTCGCGAAGCCGGCTAGACCTCGATCCGGTTCCCCGCAGCGACCTCCGTGAATCGATTCCCGAAAGCGTCGCGGAGGATGCCGGCTGCCGCGTCTCCCGTGCAGTGGCACGGCGCGATGCGGGCGACGCCCAGGCGAAGGAGCTGGTCGGCGGCATGGCGGACCTCGGCTTCGTCGGAGCGGAAGAGGTGAAAGCCGCCGACGACGAGGGCGAGTGGGCGCTGCGCGAGTTTCGTGGCGATCTCGGCGACCGTCGCGATCCCTGCGTGGGCGCAACCCGTGACGAGGGCGGGGCCGTCCGAGCCCTCGACGAGGAGAGCTTGCTCGCGGATGGCCCGCCCGAACGTCCCCGTGGACTTCACGCCGGCGCAGAGCTGCGTGGGTCCCTTCACCGCGGTGAGTTCGACGCCGATCTTCCGGAGCCCGCCAAATCGCCGGGCGAAGGCGGAGGGGACGAGGAGGCGCAGCCCTCTGCGCGTGACGGCCGAGACGGCTCCGACGTGGTCGCAGTGCTCGTGCGACAACGCGAGGACGCCGACCGTGCTCAGGTTACAGCCGAGGGCGCGCGCGTTGCCCTCGAAGACGAGCTTGTCGGCGCCCGTGTCGAAGAGCACGGACTCATCGCCCACTCGGATCCAGGCGGAGAACCCCCACCCCGGGCGCACATCGCCCTGCGCATGGTTGTCATAGAGAATCGAGATCGTGGCCATGAGACCTCCTCGCAGACCGAAAGCCTAGTCTCGCTGTGCTCCGGATACAACCAACCCGGCTCGCACGTGCCCTTTGTGCCATGCTGCGGTTCGACCGCGGTCCGCCGCGGCGGCACTCGGCACGGAGCTAGACGCGCAGGGGCTTTCGGTAGTGCAGGTGGGACATGACGGGTTGGTAGCCGAGGTCTGCGTAGAGCCGATGGGCGCCTTGCGGATTCGTCGCGTCGACGCCGAGGAGCGTCTCCTCCATTCCCATCTCGCGGAACATCAAAAGGGTCTCCGTAAGCAGCGCACGGGCAAGTCCGCGTCGCCGCCACGGACGTCGAACGAAGACATCCTGCGTGTAGCCGCGCTCCTTCCCCGCCCACGCGTTTCGCTGCACGTCGACGTGGTTGAGGACCGCGCCAGCGACCTCGGCGCCGTCCCAGGCGACCTTCCACAGATGGGGTTGAAACCGACGCGTGGCCATCCAGCGCTCGCAGTCTCCCTTCGCTGGGGCGAGGAAGCCCCAGTGGTCCAGGTAGGCTTCGGCGCGCGCGCTCCAGATGGCCGGGTAGTGATCCGGCTTCGAGGGCACGACCCTAAGTCCTGAAGCGAGGGGACACGGCGGAGGCGGAGGATCGATCGGTCGGATCATCTCCACCATACGCCGCGCTATCTGATACCCGGATCCCTCGAGGAGAGCCACCGTGCCGCGAGAGGTGTCTGTGGCGTACGCGTTGAGAGCCTTGTCGATGTCCGAGTCATGTGTTCGCGCGATCTCAGCGAGTCGGGCCTGGTTCCAGGTAAGCAAAGCGCGACCCAGACCGCGTCGGCGGAACTCTGGATCGATGAAGCCAAGCGAGGTGTAGAGGCGCAGACCGCTGACCTCGTCGCGCCAGAAGACGCGTCCGTAGGCGATCGGACGCCCCGAAGCCTCGGCGAAGACCATATCGGACTGCGGATCGCAGTTCGCTAGGTGGGCGAAGAGGAGGGCAAGGTCGTCGACCGTCTCGTTGTACTCGAGTCGATCCGCTCGCGCCGTGGCATTCATGATCTCAACCTTGACGGGGAAGTCATCTGCGCCGCGAAACGACCGAAAGGCCAGGTCAGGAATGCGCACTAGAGACGGATCAGAAAGCGGGATCATCGCAGCCATTCTCCCCACCTCCCACGGCATGGCGCAACCAGGCTTTCTGCGACGGCCGGCGCTCGGTAAGCTTGGCAGACCGGGGCGCCAAGGGAGGACGGGTGGACAACGCAAAGCGCAGCATGCCCTATCGTGTCGAAACGGATCGTCTGGTTCTGCGTTGCTGGGAGCCGCGCGACGCCAAGCTCCTGAAGGAGGCGATCGACTCGAGTCTCGACCACTTACGTCCGTGGATGCCCTGGGTCGAGGGCGAGCCGGAGTCCCTCGAGGCCAAGACGCAGCGCCTGCGGACGTTCCGCGGCGAGTTCGACCTGGACCGCGACTACATCTTCGGGATCTTGTCGCGCGACGAGCGCCTGGCGATCGGTGGAACCGGGTTGCACACCCGGCTCGAGCCGGGGGCGCTCGAGATCGGGTACTGGATTCGCGCCTCGCACGTCGGGCAGGGTCTGGCGACCGAAGCCTCCGCCGCGTTGACCCGGGTCGCATTCGAGTGCGTCGGCGTGACGCGAGTCGAGATCCACTGTCGCCCTGACAACTTCGCCAGCGCAGCCGTTCCGCAAAAGCTCGGATTCACGCACGAGGCCACGCGGCGAGAGCTGTCTCGCGATGCAGAGGGCAACCTGCACGGATCGATGATCTGGACGCTGCTGGCGCGTGAGTACCCCACAAGCCTGTCGGCGCGAGCAGCACTCGCGGCGTTCGACGTCGCGGGAAACCGCTTGCTCTAGGTCCCGCCAGACTCCGTACGGCGCACCGAGATGAGCCCATGTGCCTCGTCGTCGGCAAGCCGCGCATCGAGCCACTCGAGAGCCGTCGCGTCTGTCCCGAGGTGCCCGAGGAAGAACGCCGTGAGGTACGCGGTGGCGTCGGAGCGAACACGCCCGGCCTCCGCCGTTCCCGGCGCACACGCGGACAGCAGAAACTCCGCCCCCGGGTCGACGTATTGCCCGTGGCCGGCGCCTCTCTGCGTCACTTCAATCGCCGGCGAGCTTGCCGTCTCGAAGAACCGCTGATAGTTCTCACCCGGCGGCGCACAGGGGATCAGAAACCAGTTCACGCCGCCCAGCTCGGCGCCTACGAGGAGAAGCGGCGCCGTAATCTCGCCCATCCGCTCCGGCGTCACGCTCGGAAACAACACGGGGTCGGCCGGGCCCGGCCCGCCGCCATCGACGGGGTCGAGTGCGGCGATGGCGCGGACGCGCGGATCGGCAGCCGCTTCGAGAAGACTGAGCTTCCCGCCGAACGAGTGGCCGGCGGCGCCCACGGCTGTCTCGTCGATGCGACCGAACAGTGGGCTTCCTGTTTCCCGGTCCAGGCCTAACCCGTAGTCGATCACAAGCCGTGCATCCAGTGCCAGCTCGGTGTGGTTGGCACTTGAGAGCGACATCGCGTACGTCGGCAGCACGACGACGAATCCGTGCGATGCGAGGCGTTCCCCGTACGAGCGGTACAGGCTGCCGCGCAGCAGAAAGCCGTGGTGGAAGGCGATGAGCGGAAACCCGGGGCGAGGAGGCTCAACGTCCTCCGCCGGCACGGGGTAGACAACGAGCACGCTCACCGTGCGCTCGCGCGCGGCGTCGACGATCTCGTCCTCGAACGACGCCCACCCATAGGGCCCTGGGGCGCCGAGATCGGCCGCCGCGACGAACGCTGAGCCGCAGACGAGCGCAATCGACCCGCCCACAACGATCCTCCGCATCGCTTCCCAACCCATCGGAGCACCCCCTCGTCTGGATGCCATGAGCGTAGAGCCCGGCGGCCTCCCGGGCAACCGTGCGCGACTGGCGGGCTCGCCGGTTTCGCGAGATCATCGTCGTGAAAGGGGGCCCGGTGAAACACATGATCGTCCTCGGCATCGTTTTCACAGGGTTCGTCCTCTCGTGTCTTGCGTCCGAGGAAGGCGGGAGGATCGTCTTCATCTCGAACCGAGATGGAAACGCGGAGATCTACGTGATGAACGCCGACGGAACGGGAGCGTCGCGGCTGACGCAGAACACGTCGAACGAGTTCTGTTCCGACTGGTCGTCGGACGGCACGCGTATCGTTTTCCAGTCAGACCGCGACGATCCTCGCCCGATCACCTGCTTTCCGAGCTGCCTCGTGAAGCTCTACGTGATGAACGCCGACGGCAGCGGCGAGCGCCGGCTGATGGACCTGCCGGGTTCCGAGGACCATCCCGACGTGTCGCCCGATGGGCGCGAGATCGCTTTCGAGGCCGATCGCGATGGCGATGGGAAAAGCGAGATCTACGTTGTCGCTGCTGACGGAGGCGAGCCTCGCCTCGTGATCGGCGATCGCTTCCACAACGCGTCTCCCGACTGGTCGCCCGACGGGCGAGAGATTGCGTTCAGCTCGGACCGCGACGGCGGAGTCGACCTGTTCGTTGTCGGGATTGACGGTTCAGACCTCCGGAAGCTCGCGGACACGGGGATGAGCGACTACTTCCCCGACTGGTCGCCCGATGGCCGGCAGGTCGTCTTCTTTGCCGCGAGCTTCCCGAGCGTTCGGCAGGACGTGTTCGTCGTGAACCTCGACGATGGGCAGCTGACGCGCCTGACCCAGACGCCGACCGTTGTCGACGAGAACCCGCAGTGGTCGCCCGACGGCGAGCGGATCGTCTTCCAGACGAACCGCGACGGCAACTTCGAGATCTACTCGATGGACCGCGACGGTTCGGACGTCAATCGGCTGACGCGTCATGGCGCGGGCGACTACTGGCCGGACCTGTGGCTGCCGCCGACGGCCGAGTCTTCCGGTCTTCCGACCGACGAGACCCTCGCTCAGGCAGACGCCGATCATCCGATCGCGTTGGTCTCGACGCGGTCAGGACGGTCGCAGATCTACGTGATGAACGCCGATGGGGGTGACGTCCGCTGCGTGTCGGATGGCACTCAGAATATGTACTACCCAGCATGGTCGCCCGATGGGACGAAGCTCGCCGCCTACGCTCATCGGTCGTCGTCGTCGTGGGCTCTCGTCGTGATGAATGCCGATGGGTCGGGTCTAGCAACGATCACCGAAGCGGCGGGCTGCGCTGCCTGCGCGATGGGGCCGTACTGGTCGCCCGATGGAACGAAGATCGGGTTCACGCTGGAGCCGAATCCGCGGCCGTCGTGCCAGATCAAGTCCACCGAGTTGGCGGTTGTGGGCGCCGACGGAAGCGGGTGCCGTCGGCTCACTGACAACGCGTGGAACGACCTCTTCTACGGCTGGTCGCCGGACGGGGAGAGTGTGCTGTTCACGTCGGATCGCGAGGGTTCCGAACAGATCTACCTTGCCGACGCCGATCTCGGAAGCGAACGCCGCCTGACCAACCTCGGCGCGACGAACTCGATGCCGGCATGGTCGCCAAACGGGACGAGGATCGCGTTAGTGTCCAACCGCGATGGCAACGACGAGATCTACGTCATGGACGCTGATGGCTCGAACGTGACGCGCGTCACATTCGATCCCGGTCTGGATATGCAGCCGGCGTGGTCGGCGGACGGGGCCCAGATCCTGTTCACGTCCGACCGAGGCGGCGCGGGGTTTGACGTCTACGCGCTGCGCGTTAAGGACGGCGAGGTTCTCCGACTGACCGCTGCGCCGGGGCATGACTACTCCGCCGTGTGGCGCTGGTGACAGCTGTGGGGTCCGGCGCTAGCGCAGAGGACGCCGGATGACAACCTCGCCGGCGTCGACCTCGCCGGTCGGAACGAACCCAAGCTTCTCGTAGGAGGGACCGGCGCCGCCTTCGATCGGAACGTAGCTCGCTCGGACCTCGCGTACCCCGGGGCGAGCCCGAGCGTGCTCGAAGACGAGCTCCAGCGCTCGGCTTCCCACGCTGCGACGCTGGTGCGGTGCGGCGATCATGAATCGCCAGAGGTACACGTAGTCCTTCTCGGGAGCGTCGTACAGCATCACGAAGCCCACCGGCTCCTCTTCCTCGTAGATGGCTCGGAACCAGGCGTGCGGTTCGAAGTACGCTTCAGCGATCGAGAGAGCATTTGGCGCCACCATTCTCTGCTGATTCGGCTCGAGGGTGTCGGAGAGCCGGCACACGGCACGCACCGTTTCGCCGGTGATCTCGCGCAGGGTCACGGCTCCGCGTGCGGCGCTCACGGTCCCACTTCCCCGCTTGGGCCGTCGAGGCCCTTCGCCTCGGCGATGTAGGCGTCGACGAGTTCCTCGAGGATCGATAGGGGGACCTCGCCGTGTCGTAGAACGGCGTCGTGGAATCTCGGAAGATCGAAGCTCTCGCCGAGAGCGGTTTCGGCGCGTTCTCTCAGCGCGAGGAATTCGCGCATCCCGATCTTGTAGGTGACCGCCTGCGCCGGGGTCACGAGATACCGTTCAACTTCGGAGCGAACGTACTCCTCGGAGAAACCCGTGTGCTCCCCTAGGTACGTCACGGCCTGATCCACCGTCCAACCCTGGGCGTGGAGTCCCGGATCGACGACCAAGCGCGCGGCGCGGAACAGCTCATCCTGAAGGCGCCCCAGATTCCCGTAAGGGTCGTCCTCGTAGGCGCCGAGTTCCCAGGCCAGCCGCTCGGCGTACAGCGCCCAACCCTCGGCGTAGGCGGTGAACGAGATGCCGGCGAGGTACTCGGGGATTTCCGCGCCGGCAGTATAAGCGGCCGCAAAGCCGTGGCCGGGAATGCCCTCGTGGTAGGTGACCGTTGGAAGCTCGTAGATCGGCTGCGGAGTCTCCGTCGGAGCGAAGTACTGCCCTGGTCTAGAACCGTCGGCGGTCCCGGCCGAGAAGTAGGTGTAGCTGCCTCCATCCACGACCTCGATCTCGCCGGCTGGCATGCGAAGGAACGCGGGGGCCACCGTGGGGACGATGCGCTCGAGGAGCGTGCGCGATCGATCGAGCGTCTCCTCGCCGAGCGATGACCCGGTGACGGCTTCGACCTCGCCGAAGATCTCGGGGATCGAGCCGGTTGCCTCGATCCCCAAGGCTGTCGCGGCGTCACGGATCTCGGCCTCGATCCGCTCAACCTCCTCGAGGCCGTACGCATAGATCTCCGCGGCCGTCAGGTCCGTTGTCGTTTGCGAGGCGAGGCAATACGCGTAGTACGCGTCGCCGTTCTCGGCGCGCCAGGCTCCGCCCTCCTGCGGCGCTTCCACGGCGACTTCGGCGACCGTCTCGGCGAGCCGGAGGTAGGCCGGAAGGACGGCCTCGGTGAGGATCTCACGCGCCATCGCGAGCCAGACGCCCTTGCGCGTCTCCTCCAGCCCATCCATCGCGTCCAGAGCGAAGGCCAGAGCCGTGTAGTAGCTTGTCTCTTCGGCGGTGCAGCGGCCGACCGCCAAGAGCTGATCGATGGCCGCATCGAGCATGAACTTCGGGGCGAGAGAGCCGATCGCCGCGCTTCTTGCGAGTCGGTCTGCGACCTCCTCGAAACGAGCGGGGATCTCCGACAGGCGGGCGAGGTAGTCCTCGGCATCGGCCGGCGTGGCCAAGACGTGCAGGCTCGTCATGAACCACTCGAGATACGATGGGTAGCTGTCCATATGCGAACTGATCACGAACCCGTGGTCGGCAAACGGGCGGCCTGCGAGCGCGTCGTCAAGCCAGGCGCGGTAGATCGCGACGTGCAGGCGTGTTTCTTCGCTCTCGCCCGCGAGGTCCAGCTCCGCGAGGTCGCGGGCGGTCTCCTCGAGGACGCCCCAAGCCTCGGTCTCGGCTTCGTACGACATCGAGTCGAGTCGGTCGTTGCGCATGCCGAACGACTCCGCCAGGCCGAGATACGAGATCGACTCCGGCGACATCAGCATGAGTCGCTCATCGGCCTGCGCCAAGAGCCGGTCGGCCGCCATGGAGGTGGGCTCGCCGATTCCCTCGCCGGCCGGCGCTTCCCCGGTGCGCGACGCTTCGGCCCCGGGGACGGTCTCCGGCGCCGTCGGAACGGCGATCCGGGCCGACGGGTCGTCCTCGGATGCGGGAGACGGCGGTGGCACAGGTTCCGGCGCGGGGGCCGTGACGACTTCCGGTTCAGACACGCGCTCCATCTGGGGAGTCCAGTTCTGCTCGAGCCATACGAGGCCAGCCACGACGGCCACGGCCAGTGCCAAGAGGAGCCACTTCGGCATGAGACCTCCTTGCCGACGGCCGGCCACCGACTGCATCGCCGGCCGTATCGGCGCCAGTATGCCCTGCCGCCCGCGGACAGCAAAGCCCGGATCACGTGACTTCAGACAACCCGGCTTGGCGGCTATCATCCCGCCATGAAGCTCGGCGCGGATCATGTGCTCTTCGGACTGGGCATCGCGGCTGCCGCGATCGGTCTGTGGTTCTTCGTGCTGGCTATTTCGTCGTGGGCCGGCGGGTGGGCGCGACTCGCACGATCCCATCGAGCTCCTGAACCCCCCGCGGCGGGGCTCGCGCGGTGGCTCTCGGGCCGATTCGGCGTCGTGAGCTACAGCGGAGTGTTGGCGATGCGCGTCGATGACCTTGGCCTTACGCTGTCCGCGATGTGGATGTTCCGGCCGTTTCACCCGCCGCTGTTCGTGCCCTGGCACGCCCTGCAGGGGGACGAGGTCCGCAGCTTCCTGACGCGCTGCGTGCGCCTTCGATTCCCCGATGCGCCCGGCGTGTCGGCGGTGTTCTGCGGCATGTCGGCAACGCTCCTGCGCCCGTATCTCGATCGAATGTCGAGAGGCTCACGGCGGAGACCATGATCGACCTCCGTCTCGTCGAACGCGGATCCACGGCGGCGATCCTGCACGTCCTCGACACCGGGTTCCGCCTTCTTTGGGGCATCGGGGTCGACGAGGTCCGCGCCCGCTACGACCCGCTCGACGACCTCGTGGAGCCCGCGGAGTACTACGGCGAGCGCGGCGGGATCTTTCTCGTTCTGGTCGACGCGGGGAAGATCGTTGGGACGGGAGGCGTGCTCGGCATCGATGCCGAGCTTGCCGAGCTGAGACGATTGTGGATCCTGCCGGACTACCGCGGCCAGGGCCTGGGCAGGAGGCTCTGCGAAGCCCTTCTCGTTTTCGCAAGAGGGCGGGGCTATCTCTCCGTTCGCCTAGAGGTCGCGACGCCGGAAATCCAGGTGCCTGCCGTTCGCCTGTACACAAGGCTGGGATTCCGCCCCGTTGCTCCCTTCCGCGATGGGCCGTGCGACCTCACTCTGGAGAAGCGCCTCTAGAGCGTCACGCAGCTTGCGTTGGTCTTCGCCGCGGCCTATCCTGCCCGCGTGAACCGCAGAGTCTCGCCCGACAACGATCGACGAACCGCTCCCGGGACGAGCACGGGGCAACCTCGCGCACTCGGGCGTGCCGTCGGGGCCGGGCTGATCGCGAACGTTGTTCTGGCCGTCCTGAAGACGGGCATCGGGATCGCTGGCCACAGCCAGGCGTTGCTTGCGGACGGAATCAACTCAACGTCGGACGTCATCTACTACGCCGTCGTCGGCGCCTTCATGCGCGCCGCGCGAAGACCGCCCGACGAAGAGCATCCCTACGGGCACCGACAGCTCGAGAGCATCGCGGCGCTCGTCGTGGGGGCCTTCGTCATCACGACCGGCGTGGCGATCTTCTGGGACTCCATCGATGCGACCTTCGACCTCTTGTCTGGAGCCGCGTCAGTGCGCCCCGTCGCTTGGATCTCGCTTTGCGTCGCCCTGGCGACCGTCGCGGCCAAGATCGTGTTGTACTTCTACACCGCACGCGTCGGCCGCAAGACAAAGAACGCCGCGATCGCCGCCCTCGCGGCAGATCACCGCAACGACATTCTTTCCGCTTCGGCCGCAGCCACGGGCATCGTCCTCGGGCGCCTCGGCATCGCGTGGGTTGACCCGTTGGCCGGGGCGCTCGTGGCGCTGTTTGTTCTGCACACCGGAGTCGAGATCGTGCGCAACACCGCGGCCGAACTCATGGATACGTCGCTCGAGGGGTCAGCGCGCACCGAAATCGAGACCGTCACGAGAACGATCGACGGCGTACGCGGAATCGACGAGATTCGCGCACATCGCTTCGGCCCGTACCTCGTCCTTAACCTGACCATCGTGGTGGATGGAGCGATGAGCGTTGCCGAGGGAGACGCCGTGGCGAGCCGCGTTGAAGAAGCTCTCCTGCGCGAGATTCGCCTTGTGCGGGATGTGCACGTGCACTACCACCCGCGGACTTCAGGAGACGGCGGAGGAGGATGACGTGCCCATCTCTCAGGACCCGAAGCTCTCCGAGGTTCAGTGCTACGTCGCCGGAATGGAGCGCGAACGTGGGTTCGCTGACCAGAGCGGTCGCGACAAGTGCTTGCTGCTCGGTGAGGAGGTCGGCGAGTTGTATCGCGCCGTGCGGCGGGCCGAGGGGCTGGCCGTCGATCGCACGTCCCGTGAGGCGTCGATCGGCGAGGAACTTGCGGACCTGCTCATCTACCTCGCGGCGATCGCGAACCGTTACGGCGTCGATCTCGGAGATGCCTTGCGGGACAAAGAAGAGCAGAACGCCCAGCGCGCGTGGGAGCGCCGCGACTGACCGTACTTAGCAGGAGATGTACGCGTAGACGTCCACGATGTTGCCTTGCGCGTCGCGCAGGATCGCGAGGTCGCTTCGATCGCTCCACACGGGATCTCCGGCGCGCCAGTAGAAGACGGTCTCGGAATCTGCTCCCCCGCCGCTGTGAACGGTGATCGTCGCCCGTGACGCAAGCATGGCGCCATGCGGGAAGCGGAACGTGACGCCGCGCTCGTTCTCGATCGTCCAGCCGGACAGGTCCACCGGATGGTCCTCCTCGTTGAGCAGCGTGAGGTACTCATCGTTGAGGTTCTCCGCGTCGTCCCCGGCCGCGTCGTAGTGAAAGGGCCACGTGAAGCCTACGGCAGGACCGGACGGTGGCGGAACGGGAGGCAGCACGCTCACGTCGGCCGAGGCGGTCGCGAGCCGGCCGGAGCCGTCGGTGACCGACAAGCGAACCGTGAAAACCCATTGCTGATCGACGACATAGGTGTGAGCGACGTGCGGGCCCATCGCGGTCGCCCCATCGCCGAACTCCCAGGAGTAGATCTGGGGAGTCGACGCCCGTGGCGCGTTCGTAGCGTCGAACGTCACCGTAAGCGGCGAGGGACCTGCCGTGGGAGCATACTTGAACGCCGCAGACAGGTTGGCGCCCGGCGCACAACCGCCGAGCACGGCGAGCCCGGCAAGACAGAGTGCGGCGAGAACTCCCCGAAACGCCATGCCCTGGAGCGTAGCACAGCGAGAGCCGGGATGCACTGCGGTTGACGAGCGTGGGGCCCGGCCCTACGATATCGCGTCCTCCGGGGAGAACGTGGTGAGCTTGAGGGGAAGAGGGCCTTCCGGGGGGTGTCTCTCGGTGCCGTACGCGAGCGTAGAACCCGTTGCGCTGTGGGTCCGGCATGTGGCCGTTATCTGCGGCCGGAGGTGATCCAGCGGCCGATGTACACACGTCCAAAGTACCCCGTCGTGATCGTCGATCCGACGTGGGACGAGCCTTCCTTCGCGAGCCAACGGATTCGCGCGATCGCTGACACGCTCCAGCAACTGGGGTACCCGACCCACGCGACGCACGACGTCGAGGACGGGAAGGCGCTCATCGAAGCCAATCCCAATCTGGGGTGCTTGCTCGTCGCATGGGATCCGAGCGAGCCCGAAGAGGTGCGCCAGCTCATCCGGGCCGCGCGCAGTCACGGCGAGTACCTGCCCGTCTTCCTTCTCGCCGACCGCACGGAGGTTCGCGACATCGACCTGCTCATCGTCGAGCAGATCGACGAGTACATCTGGAAGCTCGAAGACCCCGCGGCGTTTGTCGCCGGACGCGTCTCCAGTGCGATCGAGAAGTACGCCAACCTGCTTCTGCCGCCGTTCTTCGGCGCGATGGTCCGCTTCGCCGAGGAGTACGAGTACTCGTGGCACACGCCGGGACACTGCGGGGGAACGGCTTTCCTGAAGTCCGCGGTTGGACAGGAGTTCGTCCGCTTCTTCGGCGAGCAGATTTTCCGTTCCGACCTCTCGGTCTCCGTGAGCGAGCTCGGATCGCTCCTCAAGCACAGCGGACCGGTCGGCAAGGCCGAACGCAACGCGGCGATGGTGTTCGGGGCGGACATGACGTACTTCGTGACGAATGGGTCGTCGACCTCGAACCGCATCGTCTTCCAGTCTTGCGTGATCGGCGGGGACAGCGTCGTCATCGATCGAAACTGCCACAAGTCCGTTGAGCAAGCGATCCGCTTGTCTGGAGCCATCCCCACGTACCTGCACCCGGACTCGAACAACTACGGAATCATCGGCCCCGTACCGCCTCAGCGCCTTGCGTGGGCGGAAGTTGTGCGCCGAATCCAGAGCCACCCGCTGCTCGATCCCAAGGAGCCCACGCCGGTCGAGGCCGAGCTCCTGGTCCTGACCAACTCGACGTACGACGGCTTGTGCTACGACGTCAAGCAGATCCTGACGCAGATCGACGGAGGCGCGAAGCGCATTCACTTCGATGAAGCGTGGTACGCGTATGCCCGCTTCAACCCGCTCTACGAGGACCGCTACGCCATGGCGATCCCGGTCGACGGGGAGGCTGCGCCGACGATCTTCGCGACTCAATCGACCCACAAACTCCTCGCGGCGCTCTCGCAGGCGTCGATGATCCACATCAAGTCGAGTCCGCGTGCCCCTGTCGGCCATGACCGTTTCAACGAAGCCTACATGATGCACAGCTCCACGTCGCCGCAGTACGCGATCATCGCCTCCAACGACGTCGCGGCGGCCATGATGTCCGGCGGGACGGGGCGCGTCCTGACGCAGGAGTCCATCGACGAAGCCGTCGCCTTCCGCCAGGTCATGGCACGCCTGGAGCACGACCGCAAGGAGAAGCGCGACTGGTGGTTCCACGTGTGGCAGCCCGACAAGGTGCGCACACCGCGCGGCCTTGTCCGATTCGAGGACGCCGACCCTGAGACGCTGGCTTCGCGTTCTGAGTGCTGGCACCTAGAGCCCGGAGCGGCGTGGCACGGTTTCCGCGACCTGGCTCCCGGGTACTGCATGCTCGACCCGATCAAAGTGACGCTCATCACACCGGGGATCGCGCCGAACGGTTCGCTGTACGATCCGGCCGCTACTCCGTCGCCGAATGGACGCGCCCAGGCTTGCATACCGGCCCCCGTCGTGACGGCCTTTCTGGACTCGGAAGGGATCGTCGTCGAGAAGACGGGCCACTACACCGTGCTCTTCCTGTTCTCGCTCGGCATCACGAAAGGGAAGTGGGGCACGCTCGTCAGTGCGCTATTCGAGTTCAAGCACCTCTATGATACCGGCGCCCCCCTCAGCGAGGCGATTCCTGAGCTTGTCGAGTACTACCCCGATCGCTACGGAGGCGACCGCACGCTCCGCGACCTGTGTCTGGAGATGCACGGCTACCTCCGCGACGAAGGACTCTGCCAGAAAGAGAGGGCGCTTCGCCTTCACGAGAACCAGCCGATTCAGCGGGCAACGGCACGCGATGCCTACCGCGCGCTGGTCAAGAACGAAATCGAACGCGTTCCGTTGGACGAGTTGGCCGGGCGCGTTGTGGCCGTCGGGCTCGTTCCCTATCCGCCGGGGATCCCGGTGTTGATGCCCGGTGAGGAGGCCAACGACGCCGTCTGCGACTACCTGCAGAGCCTCGAGGCGTTTGACGACCGCTTCCCCGGCTTCACTCACGAGATTCACGGTCTGGGGACGCCTTCCGAGAGCTCCGCGGACGATCGGCCAGGGGGCCATCGCTACTGGGTGTACTGCCTGCCGCGCAACCCAGCGCCCCAGAAGGGGAAACGGCGCACTCGCCGGAGTACAGCACCTCGGGCGAGCTAGTCCCAGTCCACGGAGCGAACTCCGGGGAGCGCGAGGAGCGGTCGCGAGGCCCTCACGGTGTTGGGCACGTGGCGCGTCCGCAGGCGGAATGTCAGTTCCATCGCGACCGGATCAGCGGCAAGCCGACTCGACGCTGCGATGATCCGGAAGCCCTGAGCTGCGAACATCTCGCGGCAACTGGAGTCGAGAGCCTCGACGTCTCGCGTCGCGGACCGCACGACCACGGTGTGGTAGCTGACGCTCGGAATCTTGCTCGAGAACCACGACAGGAGCGTCAGAATCGCGAGAGACAGTGCCGTGCTGAGGGCGGCGACGACGTGCATGCTTTGGCCGACGAGGATTCCCAGCGTGGCGACGAACCAGATGCAGGCCGCGGTCGTGAGCCCGCGGACGATCTCGTTGGACTTCACGATGACGCCCGCGCCGAGGAAGCCGATGCCGGTCAGAATTCCGGCGACGGCCCGCCCGGGATCAATGGCCTGCGTGAACGATTGGGTCACAATCATGGTCAGCGTCGCTCCGAGGCTGACGAGGATGTGCGTCCGCAGTCCTGCCGCCCGCCCATGGGCCTGCCGCTCGAGGCCCACGAGGCCTCCCAAGATCACCGAGACGAGAAGCTTGAGCAGGACTCCCAGGTCAAACGCCACACGACACCTCCGTTCCCCGAACCACCCTAGGCTCGAAACGTCCGGGTTCGAGGTCGCCTGTCCCCTGATCGGCGGGCAATTGCCGGGCTCCGCGACGCGTCGCGCGGCGGCCGCGGTAGAATCGCGGCCATGCACGATGCACGGCAACACCCTCCTGCGGGCGCGAGCGGCCTCCTCTTGTTGGCCGCTGCGATCTGGGGCTTTGCCTTCGTCGCGCAGCGGTCGGGGATGGCCCACGTCGGCCCGTTCTTTTTCAACGGAGTCCGCTTCCTGCTGG
The DNA here is from genome assembly GCA_040752575.1 of Candidatus Bipolaricaulota bacterium. Lineage (GTDB taxonomy): Bacteria > Bipolaricaulota > Bipolaricaulia > UBA7950 > UBA9294 > CAIOGO01. Next base: position 35,655 of record JBFMGK010000073.1, on the reverse strand, counting down.
GAACCTTGGTTCTGATTCCCTTCCTTCTCCGCTCGCCGCGGCCGGCGGAGTGTGCGCGAACGCGAGGTCAGGGCCGGACGGTTCTCGGCCTGATCGGGTCAGGACTCGTGCTGACCGTCGCGGCGAACCTCCAGCAAATCGGGCTCGTTTCGACGAGCGCCGGGAAGGCGGGGTTCCTCACCGGTCTCTACGTCGTCCTCGTGCCGCTTCTTGGGTTAGCACGCGGGCAGCGCCTGCGTTGGGTGACGGCCCTTGCGGTCCCCTTGTCGTCGCTGGGTCTGTACTTCCTGAGCATCGTCGGATCCTTGCGCCTGGCCCCCGGCGATGGCTGGGTGCTCCTCGGCGCTCTGGCCTGGGCCGTCCACGTTCACGTCATCGACTGGCTCGTCGCGCGCGCCGAAGCCCTCGTCATTGCGCTTGTGCAGTTCTCGATCTGCGGTGCGCTGAGCCTCACGGCGTCTCTGTTCCTGGAGGCCACGACATGGGATGGGGTCGCCGCAAGTTGGGTGGCGATCGCGTACGCGGGCGTTCTCTCCGTCGGCGTGGCGTACACGCTGCAGGTCATGGGCCAGCGCCGTGTCGGACCGGCCGTTGCTGGCGTGGTGCTGAGTCTTGAGGGCGTCTTTGCTGCACTCGGCGGATGGCTCCTGCTGGGCGAGCGCCTTTCGGCAAGATCCCTAGCCGGCGGCGGGTTGATGCTGGCGGCGATGGTTCTCTCCCAGTTTGCGGCTTCGCCGGGCGAGCGCCGCCGTCGCGTTGCCGGGAGACCGGCAAGTCGTTAGGCTCGCCAAGAGGGGGTGGAACCATGGTGCGCCGAGTGACGTTCCTCGTGGGGGTCGCGCTGATCTCTCTAGCGATGAGAACCCCGGCCCACGGGGTGTTCGTGATAGACCCCTTTGGGATCGACTTCGCCGAGGATCTGCTCCCATCGCTCCGCGTCGCCGGTTCCGCGGCGCTGTACGTCGTGCGCGGTTCGGAGCGATTCACGGTGACGTCGGCCGAGATCTCGGCCGACGGCGCCGAGGCGCGCTGTCGCGTGTCCGACGGACGTTCGGCGACCGTCCGGATGGGCGAAGGGCCTCAGGGATCAACGCGCGTCAGCTTCTCGGCCACCCCGAAGGACGAGTTCGAGAAGCTTGGCGTGACGCTTCTCGTGTCAGCGAAAGACGGTTTCTACGGACTCATGGAGCGCGTCGTGCAAGGAAGTCAGTCGCTTTCGTGGAAGCCGGGCATGACCGCGGGGCTCAGCCTGCGCGGCCAGGTCGTCGATCTCTACACACTGCCGACGGTATCGATCTACGCGCCGTTCTTCGTCGCGTCATCCGGGTGGGGGCTCTGGGTCGAGGGCTCTTGGCCTGGGACGTACCGGTTCGGCGTCGATGCGCGTGGGGCTCTGCGACCGACACAGATCGAGATCGAGATCGAGGGTCCGGCGCTCCAGCTCCTCCTCTTGCCAGGGCCCGAGCCGCTAGCGGTCGTCGAGCGGTATGCGAGGATCACCGGAATGCCGCTGTTGCCGCCGCGCTTTCTCCTCGGTCCCGGAAGGTGGCGCGACGAGTGCTGGGATCTCGACAGCTTCTACGACCGGACGCCGTACGACGGACCGTTCAACTCCATGGTCGTGGAGGACGCTCTGATGATGCAGGCCCTCGGCATTCCCTGCTCGTGGATCGTCGTCGATCGGCCGTGGGCTGAGGGGACCTTCGGGTATGGGGGATTGTCGTTCGATGAGAACAGGTTCCCAGCACTTGCCGAGATGGTCGAGTGGCTCGGCGGACGCGGTGTAAAGACCCTCCTGTGGATCGGGCCGTGGGTCATGGACGGCGAGCGCGAGACGGCTCTTGCGCGCGGCTACACGGTACAGCAAGCGCTTCCCTACCTGCCGGAAGCGGCGCTGATCGACTTCACGAATCCCGATGCGGTCGCGTGGTGGATGAGTCTGCTGCAGCCGCTCGTCGAAACCGGCATCGCAGGGTTCAAGCTCGATCGGGGCGAGGAGAAGCCGCCCGACGGGCAGGTCTTCCGCGGTGCGTACTCCGACGGCACCGACTACCGCGAGGGTCACAACGCTTTTCCGCTTTGGTTCGCGCACGCCGCTTTCGACACCGGAGCGTCATTCGGCGGCCCCGAGTTCGTGTCGATCTACCGTGCCGGGTGGAGCGGGATGTCACAGTGGACCGCGGCGTGGGGCGGGGACACCGATCCATCCGAGTGGGGCCTTCGCTCCGCCATCATTGCCCTTCAGCGGGCGGCGATTCTCAACACGCCGTTGTGGGGCTCCGACACCGGAGGCTACAACCGGCGTGCCCCGCGCGAGGTGCTCGCGCGGTGGCTGGCGTTCTCTGCCTTCTGCCCGATCATGGAGGTGGGCCCCACGGCGAATCTCGCTCCGTGGTCGTGGCTGCCCGACGATCACCCGGGCGAGGCGACAGAGTCAGGGTACCCGTCCGGCATCGTCTACGACGCCGAGCTGATCGCGATCTGGTCTCTGTACGCGAACCTGCACGCAGACCTCGGCGAGTACCTCTACCGCGCGGCGGAGGCGGCGCACGAGCGCGGGACGCCGATCGTCCGTCCCCTGATCGTCGCCTACCCGGATGACGAGCGCTTCGTCGATGCTTTCGAGCAGTACCTGCTTGGCCCCGACCTGCTCGTCCGACCTGTCTGGGAACGAGGAGTCGATCGCGTCGACGTGCTGGTGCCGCAGGGGGCGTGGATCGACGCGTGGACGGGCGTTCGCGTCCTCGGCCCGTGCACCGTGGCGGCCGATGCCCCTCTGCATCGCCTTCCGCTCTTCGTGAGAGAGGGGAGCGACCTGTCACTCGGAGACCTAACCGAACGATGGCGCGACGCCGTCGCGCGGACGGCGTCGCCGCCCGACCTGTCTCGGTGGGTCGACGAGGTCACGCGCTGAGTTGGCGGCGCAGCGACGCCCTGATCCGATCCCTGGACCCGCCGCGACGCGAGCGCGTCATCGATCGGCAGGAACTCGAAGCCGTAGCGGTCGCCAGCATCGCGGTCGTCGCCGGTGACGGTGTGACGGAACCTGGCGGGCAGCCCGTCCGGTGCGTCGAAGGGAAAGAGGTGCTTGTCTCTCGTCCCCGAACCATGCCGTCCCGATCTCGCCGAGGGGCCTTGCAGCCTCCACGCCCGACTCCTCGAGGAGTTCGCGGCGTGCAGCCTCTTCGAACGTCTCGTCGGGTCTTGCCGCCCCCTTCGGAACGTCGAAGCCCTTCGGCTCGTCGAGACTCCGAAAGACGAGCAGCTCGTGGCCTGCGCTCGCGGGCGCGCGACGTACGCAAACGCCTTGCGCACCGGTTGCATCAGCCCCACGCTGCCGGCTGCCCGGTGGACTCGAGCACCGAACGCCAAAGGTCGCCCTCGGGGTCGACCCTCTTGGTCAGCGCGAGCGATGCGGAGAGAGGCACGTGCGTGAACTGGCCGTTCCAGAACCCGACGACCATCGCGGTCCGGCCGCTCAGTGCGGCGTGAACGGCATAGCGAGCGAGGTCCGCTGCGAAGATCGAGTCGTTGGGCGACGCCGGCGCGCTGCGGATCATGTAGCTGGGGTCGATGTATTTCACCGAAGCATTCACTCCGCGGGCACGCAACGAGACGGCGAGGTGGTCGCGCAGGAAGGCTCCGATGTCGCCAAGCCGAAGATTCCCCGACGCGTCACGCCCAAGGTCGTCCTCGCCAAGAAGGTCCTGCCCTGCGCCTTCGGCGACGACGATGACGGCGTGGCGTCGCCGCGCGAGACGCTCGACGAGCCAGGCGACGACGCTGCGTTCTCCGTCCAGGATGAACGGCACCTCAGGGATCAACGCAAGGTTCACGTCCGGTTCGGCGAGCGCGGCATGCGTCGTGATGGCGCCGGAGTGACGCCCCATGAGCTTCACCAGGCCGACGCCGTTGTCGTAGCCCTTGGCTTCCGTGTGTGCTGCGCGAATTGCATCGACAGCGACCGAGAACGCGGTCTCGAAACCGAACGTTCGCTCGACCAACGGGATGTCGTTGTCGATCGTCTTGGGGACGGCGACCACCGCGAGCGGCAGGCCTCGACGATCCGCCTCGTCGACGATCGACTGAGCGCCGCGCATCGTTCCATCGCCCCCGACGACGAGAAGGACTCCGATCCCTTCACGCTCGAGCGTCGCGATCATCTCCGTGGGATCCTGGGTGCCGCGCGACGAGCCGAGGAGAGACCCGCCGCGGTGATGGATCTCGTCGACGACGTCGGGTGAGAGTTCGGCCGGGGCGATCGCCCGGGGGACCAGACCGGCAAACCCGTACCGAAAGCCGACGATCGACCGCACGCCATAGTGGAACCACAGTTCCATCACGGCGGCGCGCAGAACGTTGTTCGTTCCGGGGCAGAGCCCGCCACAGGTCACGATGCCGACGCGAAGCGCTGCAGGATCGAAGTAGATGCGCTCGCGCGGCCCGGCCCGCTCAAACGACGGGCTGCCCGGCGCCGCGGGAGCCGCGACGTCATAGAGCACCCGCGCGTCGTCGGAGACGAAGTCGCAGATCCTGTCGCCGCGCGTCGTGGACAGCCCCAGCGGCGAGCGGCGGGTTGCCGCTCCGAGCCTGCGGATGTCAAGGTTCATGGTTTTCCTCCCCCTGCCCAGAGTACACCCGGCGCAGGCGTTGTCCACGACCTCGCTACGTCGAACCGCCGGCGCCGCCGAACTGAAGGCTGTATAGCGCGGCGTAGAGCCCACCGACGCGAAGCAGCGTCTCGTGGTCGCCTTCCTCGACGATCTCTCCGTGGTGCAGGACAAGGATGCGGTTGGACTCGCGGATCGTGGACAGGCGATGGGCGATCGCGATGGACGTGCGCCCCTCCAGAATGCGCCGCAGCGAGGCCTGGATGATGTCTTCCGTGTGCGAGTCGATGCTCGCCGTCGCCTCGTCGAGCACGAGGATCTTGGGTTCAAAGGCGACGGCGCGGGCGTACGACAGGAGCTGTCGCTCGCCGACGGACAACGTCGCGCCGCGCTCTTTCACCTCGGTCGCGTACCCGTCGGGAAACGCCTCAACGAAGTCGGCGCTCACAAAACGCGCGGCCTCAACGGCCTTCTCCTCGGGGATCGCCGAGCGCAGCCGGATGTTGTCCATGACCGTCCCGGAGAAGAGGAAGACATCCTGCAGGACCACGGCCATCTGGGCGCGAAGGTAGGCGAGGTCGTAAGCATCGATCGAGAGTCCGTCGACCAGGATCTCGCCGCGCTGGATTGGGTACATCCGCAACAGGAGGCGGATGAGCGTCGTCTTTCCCGATCCGGTCGGCCCGACAATCGCGATCCGCTCGCCGGGTTCGATGGCGAACGACACGTCCTTCAGCACCCAGTCCTCGCCCGAGTAGGCGAACCAGACGTGTTGGAACTCGATCTTTCCCCGAACCTTCTCGGGCTGTGCGCCCCCGCCGCGCGACTCCTGTTTCTCATCGAGCAACAGGAAGATGCGTTCGGCGGATGCCATGGCTGCTTGCAGGACGTTGTACCCCTCGGACAGGTTCAGAATGGGCTCGAACAGCATGCGGACGTATTGCAGGAAGGCGACGAGTGCGCCGAGGGACAACGCTCCCCCCAGAGTCCGTAGGCCCCCGTACCAGAGCACCAGGGCGACCGCGAACGAGCTGAGGAAGCTCATGAGGGGCCGGAAGATCGCGAAGGTCACGATCTGCCGAAAGTCGGCGTCGTACTTGGCCTGGTTGATCTCCACGAACCGTCGGTTCGCGGTGACCTCCTGAACGAATGCCTGGATGATGCGGATGCCCGAGATCGACTCCTGGACGTAGGCATTGAGCCGAGCGATTTGGCGGCGCACCTCGCGAAAGGCGGCGCGGACGCGATTGCGGAACTGCCAGGCGGCCAACCCGATGAGCGGGAAGAGCGCAAAGACGACGAGCGCGAGGCGCCAGTCGAGCTGCAGCATGACGACGACGATCCCCGCGACGAGAATCGTGTCGCGGAAGAGGCTGACGAGCATCGACGTGAAGAACTCGTGGATCGCCCCCACATCGTTCGTGGCGCGGGTCACAAGGCGCCCCACGGGCATCCGGTCGAAGAAGGGCACGGGCAGGCGGAGCACGTGAGCGAAGATCTTCCTCCGCATGTCGTAGATCACGCGTTGCCCGGTGTACTCCAGCATGATGGCCTGGGCCACCGCGAACACGAACCGGACAAGAAGGGCGAACGCGTAGAGGATGGCGAGACGCAGCAGGTTGGCCAACGCGGTGCCGCGCAGCACCTCGACTTCGCGCGGCGGCAGCGTCCGCAGAGCGGACTCCGAAGCGGCGAAGCCGCCGGGCACCGCGACGAACGCCGTGGGGTAGCGCTCGACGACCTCGCTACGCGAATCCTCGACCGACAGGAAGAGCACGCGCTCGGGCTCGACGGCGTCGGCCTCTTCCCACGCACGCCACGTATCGGACGGGACGGCCGAGCGGCGAACGAGGTAGCGTCCGCCTCCGAGGTCCAGCGGGTCGCCCGACGGTGCGCTCTCCAGGGTGACCAAAGCGTACGGCAGGGTCATGTGGGCGTCGATGGCCGTCTTGGTGAGGACGGGCAGCGCGAGTTCGATGCCGGCAAGAGCTATGGTCAGCGCCACGCAGATGGCGAAGATCCGCCGGTACGGCGTGAGGAACTGGAGCATCCTCCGCGTCAGGCGGGCGTCGAACGCCTTCCCGACGATCTCGTCATCGTGGAACCCGTCGCTCATGCGCCCTCCGCCCGCCGCTCCGCCTGCTGCAGGGCCCAGACCCGAGCGTAGATGCCGTCTTCGCGGACGAGGTCCTCGTGCCTCCCCTGTTCGACGAGCCTGCCCTTGTCGAGGACGACGATGCGGTCCGCCTCCTTCACCGCGGAAAGCCGGTGAGCGATCAGCACACAGGTCCGTCCCCGGAAGAAGGCCCTCAGGTTGCCCAGGATGACCTCTTCCCGCTCGGCGTCGACCGCGGACAGCGGGTCGTCGAAGATCACAATCTTCGGGTCGCAGAGCAGCGCACGGGCAATCGCCACTCGCTGCTTCTGGCCGCCGGACAGCGAGATGCCGCGCTCCCCGACGCGCGTTTCGTACCCCAGGGGAAACGTGAGGATCTCGTCGTGGATTCCGGCCAACTGAGCCGCGCGCTCGATCTCGGTTCGCGCGGCATCCGGCCGCCCGAACGCGATGTTCTCGGCGAGGGTCGCCGAGAACAGGAAGGCGTCCTGGGGGACAAAACCGATCGATGCCCGCAACTCAGGGAGGGAGACGTCCCGGACGTCGACATGGCCGACCCACACCGCGCCCGGGGGCGGGTCGAACACACGCAGAATCAGATGGGCCAGGGTGCTCTTCCCCGCCCCGGTGAGCCCGACGATGCCCAAGGTCTCCCCCTCGGCCACCTCGAGGTTGATGTCGGCGAGCGCGGGGGTCCCCGCCCGATCGCCGCCGGGGTAGACGAACGTGAGCCCGCGAAAGGCCAACGCAGCGCTCTGGAGCCCCATCGGGACTTCGGGTTCGCTGACGTCCGGCTGAACGGCCAGCAACGCATTGATTCGCGCGAGCGAAGCCGATCCGCGCTGCAGAAGGTTCACGGCCTGCCCGACGGCGATCATCGGCCAGATGAGCATCGAAAGGTACTGGGCAAACGCGACGAAGCTTCCGAGCGTAACGCGGCCGCCGATGACGCTCTTCCCTCCCACCCACAGGATGATGGCGAGCGTCGCGCCGCCGAGCAGCTGGATCAGCGAGTGGAAGAGACCGTGCACGCGGACGAGCGACATGTTCTCCTCCACGAGCCGCTGATTGGTCGCTGCGAAGTCCACTTCCGATCCGGGTTCCTGAGCGAACGACTTGAGAACGCGAATGCCCGAGACCGTCTCGCGCACTTTCTCCATGACCGCCGAGAAGGCAGCCTGAGCGCGCTCGAATCGGTGATGGATGATCCGCCCGAACGCGAGCATGATGAAAGTCAGGATAGGAAGAGGGATCGCCGCATACAGCGTCATCCGAGGGTCGATCGACAGCATGATCCCGAGGGACACGGGAATCATGACCAGCGGGTCGATGACGGTGATGAGGCCGAAGCCGCAGGCCCGCGTGACCGCCTCGATGTCGTTCGTCGCGTGAGCCATAAGGTCGCCCGTGCGCGTCTCGTTGTAGAACGAAGCGGGAAGCGAGAGCAGATGACCGTAGAGCTTCGCACGTAGGTCGCGCTCGATGCGCCGTGCCGTGCCGATGAGCAAGAGGCGCCAGGCGAACCGAAGCACGAGTGCGATGCCGGCGAGGCCTACAATCCACAGCGCGTACAGCAAGAGCCGCGCGCTGCCCGCCCCGATGTCATCCACGGCGCGGCGAATGACGAGGGGGATGACGAGCGTCGCGCCATCGACGACGACAAGAGCCAGGAATCCCGCCCCCACGCGCCCGCGGAACCGCCAGAGCCACGAGCTGATTCGATCCATGGATCGACAATGGTATCCTGCTCTGACCCTGCGCGAAAGGCGCCCCGTTGGTCGCCCGGGGAAGGGTCGCTATAATCCCGCGGGATCCAAGCTGATGAGGGGGGATCGGATGCTGTGCGTGCGACGGACCGCTCTCGTGTTCTTCTTCGTGGTGCTGGGGAGCGCCGCCTGCGCCGCGGCGCCGGCCTTGCGGATCAGTCTTCCGCCGGTGCTGGAGTCGCTGCCGATTGCGTTTGCCGAAGCGTGGGGAATGTTCGATGCCGAGGGGCTGACGGTCGACCTCATCGGGATCAGCGACAACCAGGAGCGAAGCACGGCACTCCTCACGGGGAGCCTTGACGCCGTGCTGTCCGACGTGACCTCGGCGTTCCTCGACCACTCTGCCGGGCGCGGCGTGGCGGTTGTGGCGGGCCTGGCGTCGACGCCGCAGTCGAACAGCATGCGCCTGGCTCTCGTCTCGCACCAGGGGTTCGGCCCGTCGAACCTCGAGGATCTTCTCTCGGGAAACCAGATCGTCGGCGTGACGTATCGAACCGACGACGAGTACCTGCTTGACGCGTTCTTCAGCACCCACGGCGCCCCGCGGGCGTGGATCACGCGGTACACCTACTTCGGCGACATGCTGCAGCTCGCGACGTGGTTCGGCGCCAAGACGTTGCCTGCCGCCGTCCTCCCCGAGCCGTACTACTCGTACATCCGCGTCTTTGTCCCGGTGGGAGGAAGCGCGCCCAAGCTCGTAGTCCTTTCGGACTTCACGTTTGTCGACGCGCCGCCCCGCGTCCTCCTGTTCCGCAAGGAGGCACTCCAGGATCGGGGAGCCGACGTCGCGACCTTCCTTCGCGTCGTGGCCGCGGCGGTCGAGCGGCTGAACGCGTCGTCGCGCGACGAGATCGTTGGGGTGGGCCTCGATGTGGTTCTGGGGCTCTTCTTCCAGGGGGCCAATCGTGCGACGATCCAGCAAGCCACCATAGATGCGATTTCGATTCCCTCGTTCGGACCTCCCGAAGCTCTCTGCGAGAAGATCTACACGGACGTCGGCTCCTGGATGAAGGGAAAAGGCTATCTGTCATCAGTTCCTCGGTTCGAGGAGTTCGTTGACGCGCGCTTCTTGCCATGATCTCTGTGCATGATCTCGTGATCGAGTACGGGCGCGGATCGCGGTCCGTGCGGGCCGTGAGCGGCGTGTCGCTCAAGGTCGCGCGCGGGGAAAGCCTTGCGCTCATCGGCCCTTCCGGATGCGGCAAGTCGACGCTCTTGTTCGCCATGGCCGGCCTTCTTCCCGCGACGTCGGGGGAGATCCGCGTGGGCGACGAGCCTCTCCTGCGCCCGAGGCGCGAGATCGCGCTGATCCTTCAGAATGCCGGACTCCTGCCGTGGAAAACCGTCTGGCAGAATGCGAACCTCAGCCTGCTCCTGAACAAGGACTACCCGCGCGTCACGGCCCGCGCCGTGCTCGACGACCTCGGGCTCGGCGACGTGCGGAACCGCTACCCATCGGAGCTGTCCGAAGGGATGAAGCGACGCGTCGGGATCGCTCGCGCTCTCTCGACCTCGCCTTCGGTGATGCTTATGGACGAACCCCTGGCGTCGCTCGACGCGTTGACCAAGGAGAAGATCCAGGACTTGTTCTTGCGCCTCTGGACTCGCCACGCCTTTGCGCTCATCCTCGTGACGCACGACATCGAGGAAGCGGCGTTCCTTGGCCGAAGGATCGCGATTCTGAGCGAGCGTCCCGCGACCGTCAAGGAGGTCGTGGACAACCCCGAAATGGGGAAACTCGACTATCGGAGCACCATGGCTTTTGCCGAGATCGTGGCGCGTCTGAGGGCCGGATTGGAGAGGGGATGAGCGCCGACCGAACCCGCAGAGCCTTGGCCTACATGACCGATCGAGTGCGCGATCGCTCTCCGGCCGGGCTGATCGTGATGTACGTGGCGAGCGTCGCGCTGTTGTTCGGCTTGTGGTGGGGCGCGAGCGTGCTGGTGCGCTGGGTCAAGGACACCCCGATCCTGCCGAACCCGGTTCAAGCCGTTTCCGAGATGATTCGGCTCGGGCCGCAGTTGTTCCGCAACTTCTGGACCAGTGCCTGGCGGCTCGTCCTCGCCATTCTGATCGCCTTTTTCGCCGGCTACCCCCTTGGGCTGCTGATCGGACGCGAACGGTTGCTTGACTCGCTCGTGTCTCCGATGATCTACTTGGTCTATCCGATCCCGCAGGTCTCGTTCATCCTTCTGCTCTTCCTCGTCTTCGGGATCGGCAATCCGGTGAAGGTCGCGATTGTCGCCATCGCGCTCTTCTTCCAGCTCTTGGTGAGCGCGCGCGGCGCGGCCAAGGAGATCGACCCCGAGCACGTCACGAGCGTTCTCTCGGCGGGCGCTTCGCGATGGCAGGTCTACCGCCACGTCATCGTGCCGGAGACCCTCCCGTCGATCCTCACCAGTCTGCGCGTCAGCGTCGGCCTGGGCATGGCCTTCCTGTACATCGCGGAAATCAGTGGTTCGGTGGCGCCCGGCCGCGGAGGCCTTGGCGCGTTCATCAAGCAGAACATGCTCTACAGCCCGCCGGTTGCGTTCGCCGGCATCCTGGCGATGGCTCTCCTCGGGCTTGCGCTCTACGTGTCGATCGATGTCGTTGAGCGACTTGCGTGCCGCTGGCGCTACACAACACGCCGGTCGTCTTGATGGTCTCTCGCCTCGGCGCTAGGATCGCGCCATGACGTTTCGCCGAGTCCTCGTCGTAGCCAACGACACGAAGCCTTCCGCGGCTCGTGCGCGCGCCGAGCTGGCGGCGGCCTGCGCGCGCCACGGCGTCGAATGCGTTGATGTCGCCGGGGCCATGGATCGCGCTCCAGGCGAAGCACTGGTTGTGGCCCTCGGGGGTGACGGCACGGTCCTACGCGCGGCCGATGCGGCCGCACATCTGGGCCTCCCCGTTTTGGGCGTCAACTTGGGCAGTCTCGGATTCCTCTCGGCGACGGATCCCGAGGCGCTGGCCGAGGCGTTCGAAGCCGTCCTGCGCGGCGAGGCCCGGATCGAGGACCGGATGCGACTGACCTACAAGGCACGGGCGTTTGGCGGCTCCGTCCTGAATGACGTGGTCGTCTGTGGCGTCGGACGGTCGCGATTCTGCGAACTCACGGTGATCGCGGGGGGGGAGACGATCGCGACCTTTGCCGGCGATGGGGTCATCCTCTCGACGCCAACGGGCTCCACGGCGTACAACCTCTCCGCCGGCGGCCCCGTCGTCGTTCCCGAAGCAGAATGCCTGATCGTGACGCCGCATGCCGTGCACGCCCTCGGGGTCCGATCGACGGTCCTTCCCGCGAGTGCCGAGGTGCGGATCCGCCCACGGCGCACCGTCGAGGTCATCGCCGATGGAGATCACGTCGGGCAGATAGACGATGGCGACGAGCTGCTCGTTCGTCGTTCCGACGTCCCGACGCGATGGGTTCGTCTCCCCAGCGCTGCGCCTTTCTTCGCCGTGCTGGCCCAGAAGCTTGGGTGGTCGGGCGACCCACGCCGCGCGCGCGGCTAGCTTCGGCCGACTGCCGTCGGCCCGGCGGACCAACGTATACTTCACTCGGCGTCGAGTTGCCACGAAGAGGTGAGTGCCATGGGAGATAGGGGAACTTTCCGCGTCAAGAGCGGGCTTGCGGAGATGCTGAAGGGCGGCGTGATCATGGACGTCACGACGCCCGAACAGGCTCGGATTGCCGAGGAGGCCGGCGCCGTGTCGGTCATGGCCCTCGAGCGAGTGCCCGCCGACATCCGGGCAGAGGGGGGCGTTGCGCGGATGGCGGACCCGAAGAGGGTTCGCGAGATCATGGACGCGGTGTCCATTCCGGTCATGGCCAAGGTGCGGATCGGGCACTTCGTCGAGGCGCAGGTGCTTCAGGCGCTCGAGGTCGACTACATCGACGAGTCCGAGGTTCTGACGCCGGCGGATCCCGAGTTTCACATCAACAAGTGGGAGTTCACCGTGCCGTTCGTGTGCGGCGCTCGCGACCTGGGCGAGGCGTGTCGTAGGATTGCCGAGGGCGCGGCCATGATCCGGACCAAGGGGGAACCCGGCACCGGCAACGTGATCGAAGCCGTTCGCCACATGCGGCGAGTCAGCCAGGAACTGCGAGCGGTGTTGGACGCTCCCGAGGAGGAACTCATGGGCCTGGCCAAGAACCTCGGAGCTCCTCATTCCATTCTGCTAGCGATTCGCGAGGCCGGCCGCCTGCCGGTCGTCAACTTCGCTGCGGGCGGCATCGCCACGCCGGCGGACGCCGCGATGATGATGCAGTTGGGATGCGATGGCATCTTCGTCGGAAGCGGAGTCTTCAAGTCCTCGGACCCGGCGCGCCGGGCGCGGGCGATCGTCGAGGCCACGACGCATTACCGCGACGCAGCGAAGATCGCCGAGGTGTCTCGGGGTCTCGGCCAGGCCATGCCCGGCATCGAGATCGAGACCCTTCCCGAGCACGAGAAGATGCAGATCCGCGGCCGATGAGAGTCGGCGTTCTCGGTCTGCAGGGCGCCGTGCGAGAGCATGTCCGCTCCCTGACCGCGCTCGAGGTCGAGTCGGCGATCGTCAAACGCGTTGACGAGCTCTCGCGGATCGACGCGTTGATCCTGCCCGGCGGCGAATCGACAGCTATGGCGCTTCTTGCCGAGGGAGGGCTGCTGGACGCCTTGCGCGCTGCCGCCGCGCGGGGATTGCCGATGTTCGGCACGTGCGCCGGGATGATCCTGCTCGCGCGCGAGGTCCAGGGACGCGCCGAGCCTCACATTGGGGCCATCGACGTCGCCGTGGCGCGGAATGCATCGGGGAGACAGGTGCACAGCTTCGAGACGACGCTCGATGTCGACGGAATCGGGCCGGACGTGCCTGCCGTGTTCATCCGCGCTCCGTTCATCGTGCGCGTCGGTCCCGGGGTGAAGGTGCTGGCCCGTCACGAAGGAGTGGCAGTGATGGCGGAGCAGGGTATGATCCTGGTCGCGAGCTTCCATCCTGAATTGACAGGGGACTTGAGGATTCACCGGGCCTTCGTGGATAGGGTCCGGGCGCGCAGCGAAGGAGGACGTGGGTGAAAAAGCGAGTGGCCATCAATGGGTTTGGACGGATCGGGCGAGCGTTCTTCCGGATTGCCTTCGGACACCCCGACGTCGAGATCGTCGCGATCAACGACCCCTTCATCCAACCGGACATGGCGCGGTACCTCCTGGTGCACGACTCCGTCTACGGGCGATACGGCAAGACCGTCGCCGTGGCCGATGGCGGACTCGTCGTCGACGGACACACCGTTCCGCTCCTTACGGTGAAGGATCCCAAGCAGTTGCCGTGGGGCGAGATGAAGGTGGACTTGGTTGTCGAGGCAAGCGGCGCGTTCACCGCGTACTCCGGGGATAAGGGCGCGAGCCAGCACGCCGCCGCGGGCGCGAAGCGCGTTCTCCAGACCGTGCCAAGCAAGGGCGAGGGTGCCGAGAAGATCCCGCAGGTCGTCTACGGGATCAACCACGGCTCGGTTCGGCCCGAGCACGACGTGGTCTCGGCGGCCTCCTGCACGACGAACTCCCTTGTGCCCGTCGTGTACGTGCTCGACAAGGAGTTCGGGATCGTCCATGCGTCGGTCACGACGGTCCATGCGTACACTGCAGACCAGCGCCTCGTCGATTCGGCGCACAAGTCGCCGACCCGGAGCCGGGCGGCGGCGGTGAATATCGTCCCCACCACAACCGGCGCTGCGTCGGCCACTTCGAAGGTCATCCCATCGCTCAAAGGGAAGATGGATGGCGTCGCGCTCCGCGTGCCCGTGGCCACCGGCTCGGTGAGCGACATCACGGCCGAGATGAAGGAGGCCGTGACGCCGGAGACCGTGAACGCGGCGCTTCGGAAATACGCCGGCGGGGAACTTTCGGGCATTCTGGGCGTGAGCGATGATCCGATGGTCTCTTCGGACATCATCGCCGATCCGCGGCCGAGCGTCGTCGATCCCACCCTCACGGCGATCGTTGATGGGCGCCTTCTGAAGGTCGTGGCCTTCTATGACAACGAGTGGGGGTACACGAACCAGCTCCTCCGTCTGGCGCTGGTTCTCTAGCGTCGCGGCAGGTGTCGCGTCGTGGGCTTACCCGCCGGAGTGCATCGAGTGCGGAGTTCTGACGTCTCTTGGGGAGCCGGTCTGCGCAGCGTGCGCCGGCAAGCTCCCTAAGCCGCTCCCTCACGGGTGTCGGCGTTGCGGCGAGGCGTTGTCCGACGCACGGGTCGATCTCTGCCTGCGCTGCGGCACGAGGGTACGCGCATTTGACGCAGCGCTGTCGCTCGGCCTGTATCAGGGTCCCTGGGGCGATCTGGTTCGCGCCTTCAAGTTTGAAGGCGAGCGTGCGGTGGGACGTTGGCTCGCGGGGCAGCTCGGCCAACGCGTTGCCGACGAGACGTGGGGAGGGACGATTGCCTGCGTGACCCACGTCCCCATGACGGCACGCGAGGAGCGGGGGCGCGGTTTCAACCCGTCGCGAATTCTCGCGCGAGGGGCCGCCCGATCCCTCGGCCTCCCCGAGCGGCGGCTGCTCGCGAAGGCGCGCCCCACGGTGCCTCAACGCACCTTGCCTGCGAGCGCCCGTGAAACGAACTTGAGGCACGCCTTCCGTGCAGTACGATCGGGAAACGGCTCGGTGCTTCTCGTGGATGACCTGCTCACGACCGGGGCGACGGCGGAGGAGTGTGCGCGAACCTTGAAGAGAGCAGGGTTCGCCCGAGTGTATGTCGCGACCGTCGCTCACGCCTAGGAGGTGCGCCGTGAGGGTGAGAACCGTCTGCCTTGGGGCGCTCGCGACGAACTGCTATGTTGTCGAGACCGAAGCCCACCTCGTGGTCGTGGACCCCGCGACGAACTCCGCCGAGCTTCGTCGGCTGCTCGGCGATCGCCGGCCGGACCTGGTGCTCAATACGCACGGCCACTTCGACCACACGGGCGGCAACTGGTCGCTTGGCGCAGCCCGAATCGGCATCCATCGCGAGGACCTGCCGGTCGTCCGCCTGTTCTTCCCACATCATCCTCCGTTTGACCTCCTGCTGGAAGACGGTCAGGAGGTCGTCCCCGGCATCCGGGTGATGCACACGCCGGGCCACTCCCCGGGCAGCGTGGTCTTCCTCGTTGAAGGCGCCATCCTGTCCGGGGACCTGCTATTCGCGGGGTCGATCGGGCGAACGGATCTCCCCGGGGGCAACGACGACGACATGGATCGGTCGCTGGCGCGCGTGGTTGCGCTTCCCGGGGACTGGCTTGTCTATCCGGGCCACGGCGAGCCCACGACGCTCGCGCGAGAGCGGTCGACGAATCCGTTTCTCGGCGGTGCGGGGTAAGCCATGGCTGAGCGGGCGGACCTCCGCGCGATCAAGGAGCGAACCGACATCGTATCGCTCGTGTCGCGCTACGTGACGCTCGCGAAGAGCGGTGCGAGCTACAAGGGGCGCTGCCCCTTTCACCAGGACTCGACGCCGTCCATGGTCGTGAACCCGGAGAAGGGATTGTGGCACTGCTTTGGCTGCGGCGCGGGTGGAGACGCGATCGCCTTCCTCATGAAGATCGAACGCCTCTCGTTTCTCGAAGCCGCGGGGCGCCTCGCTGAGGAGGCGGGACTCTCGCTCGAGAGGGGCCGAGAGGACGGCGAGCGCGAGAAACTCCGACTCGTGGTCGCTGCCGCAGCCGAGCACTTCGCCGCGAACCTGCACGGCGGCCGCGAAGGCCGCCGTGCGCGGGACTACCTGACCGGACGTGGATTCGACGAAGCGGCGTGGAAGCGCTATGGACTTGGGTACGCTCTACCGGGTTGGGACGGCATCAAGCGGGCGCTGGCGGGAAAGTTCGGAATCCCAGCGCTTCTTGCTGCAGGCCTCCTCGTGGAAGGAGACAAGGGGGTCTACGATCGGTTCCGCGACCGGGCGATCTTCCCCATTCACGACCTGTCGGGCAGACCGGTCGCATTCGGCGGCCGAGCGTTCGACGGCGAACCCAAGTACCTGAACTCCCCGGCGACGCCGTTGTTCGACAAGAGCCGCTTCCTCTATGGCCTGCACAGCGCCCGCGACGCAATGCGCGATGCGCGATTCGCGGTCCTCGTGGAGGGGTACACCGATGTCCTGACGCTCCACGAAGCGGGGATCGCCAACGTCGTGGGCAGCATGGGGACGGCCCTCACCCAAGGCCAGGCCGAGCTGTTCAAACGCTTCGTCGACGACGTCGTGATCGCCTACGATCGCGACGCAGCGGGTGGCGCCGCAGCGGTACGCGGGATGCAGATCCTGCGCAACAGCGGCCTTGGCGTTCGCGTGGCGGTTCTTGCCGAAGGCGAGGATCCCGACAGCCTGGTGCGGCGACACGGCGCGGAGGCGATGCGCGAGGCGCTGCGGGTCGCGGTGCCGTTTCACACGTTCTACCTAGATTCCCTTGCCAAGGCCCACGACGCCTCGACCGTCTCAGGCAAGGAACGCATTCTTGCTGCTGCGCGGGAGTTCTACCACGACGTGCAGAGCCTCCCCCTGCGCGACCAGATCGCGCGGGGGATCGCCGAGTTGCTCGATTTGCCTTGGGAAGGCGTAGCGCGCGAGCTGTCCTCCCGCGTCCGGCGTGTGCCGCGTCCCGCAGAGGAGCCCGCCGACACGGCGCCTCCGGTCCTTTGGGGACCCGAGGACGACCTGTTGGCCCTCGCGCTGCGCGGCGAGGTGGAATGGGACAGGGTTTCCGCCGTTGCCGGTCTGGACGACTTCTCGCCGGCGAACCGTCCCATCGTCGAGGCCCTGGCGGATGCGCCCAAATCGCCTACCATCTCACGATGGATCGTCGACCGCCTTCAGGGGCAACCGGACGCGGCAGAACGTGCCGCGTACTACGCGCTGGCTCCGGTCGACTACGGCAAGGGGGTTGAGTCGGTGCTCGAGCAGGCGCTGGACCGCCTGGTGAGAGTCCCGGCCGTCGAGCGAAAACTCGAGGCGGTGGCCACCGAGCTCAAATCCGCCGCGGGCGACCGCGCCCGGTGGGAAGAGCTGACGAGGCTGCAGCAAGAGCTGATGAAAGAGAGACAAAGGCTGGTGTCGAAAGACGCGCGAAGGGGGTTGCATGGCCGAGAAGAAGGCGAAGAAGCCCGCGAAGGCGCCGCGCGCGCTACCCGACCTTGAGGCGACTCGAGACGAAGAGCGGACCGAGCCGATGGGCGACGAGCCCGATGCCCTCGTTCCGTTTCTCGACGAAGAGGCGGCCGAAGACGACGACCTCTCCTCCGAGGACGGTCTCGAGGACGACCTCGCCGACCCCGAAGACCTCTTGAGCGACGACGAGCCGGCCGACGAAGAGGGCGGCGAAGCCCCGGCCGCGCCGACGACGCGGACACGCGGCCGCGCCGCGGACTGGGAGGCCGGCGAAGGCAGCGATCGCCGAGAAGACCCGGTAAAGACCTACTTGCGCGAAATCGGGAAGGTCCCCCTGCTCACGAAGGAGGGAGAGGTCACGCTGGCCAAAGCGATGGAGATCGGCGCCTACGCCGAGCTGTCGATCGCGCAGCGTGCCGGCAAGGAGGCCGCGAAGCGGCTGAAGGCGCCGGCGAAGGGACTCTCTCCTGTGGAGCGCGCCGACCTGGAAGACGTCGTGCGCCGCGGCGTCGAAGCCGGCGAGCTTCTGCAGTCCTCGTCGTTCGAGGAGAAGCTGAAGGGCGAGCTGCCGACGGCCAAGACGCCGATTGCCGAACTCGAGGCGCTCGTGCGCGAGGGGCGCGCGGCGCGGGACCGGCTCACGATCTCGAACCTTCGCCTTGTCGTCTCCATCGCCAAGCGGTACATGAACCGGGGGCTCTCGTTTCTCGACCTCATCCAGGAAGGGAATATGGGCCTCATGAAGGCGGTCGAGAAGTTCGACTTCGCTCGCGGCTACAAGTTCTCGACCTATGCTACCTGGTGGATTCGTCAGGCCATCACGCGAGCGATTGCCGACCAGTCGAGGACGATTCGCGTGCCGGTTCACATGATCGAGACGGTACGAGAGCTGAACCGTGTGAAGCGCGAGTACATCCAGTCGCATGGCTCGGCTCCGACGCTCGAAGACCTCTCACTGCTCACCGGGATGTCGATCGACAAGATCAAGAAGGTCGAGAGCGTGTCCCAATACACGGCATCCCTCGAGCGCCCGATCGGCGAAGAGGACGAGGACACGCTCGGCGACTTCATCGAGGACCCCGCCTCGCCCTCGCCGACGAAGGAGACGTTCCGCATGTTCCTGCGCGAGCAGCTCTCGCGCGCTCTCGATCAGCTCGACGAGCGGGAGCGCGAGATCCTCAAGCTGCGCTACGGATTGGAGGACGGGCACCCTAGGACGCTCAAGGACGTGTCGCTCAAGTTCAACATCACGCGCGAGCGCGTCCGACAGATCGAGATCAAGGCGATCGAGAAGCTGAAGCATCCGTCGCGGCGCGCCGAGCTGCGCAAGTTCCGCGAGCTGCTTCTCGCGGAGGACTAGGCTCCATGCCGGGCCCGTCGCCGGTTCCCGCGGTGCTCGTGGTGCTCGGCCCGACGGCGACGGGAAAGACGGACGTCGCGATCCGAATCGCCGAGACGCTGGACGGAGAGATCATCTCGGCCGACTCCCGCGCGTTCTTCGCCGGGCTCGACATCGTCACAGCCAAGCCGACGCCCGAAGAACGGAACAGGGTTCCGCACCACCTCATCGACCGCGTGCCGATGGACGGCTCGTACGATGCGATGGAATTCCGCCGCGACGTCGCGAAGCTCGTCCCCGACATCGCGGGACGCGGTCGCGTCCCCATCTTGGCCGGCGGGGCGACGCTCTACCTTGCGGCCGTCTTGCGCGGCCTGTTCGAAGGACCGGGCAAGGATCCGTCATTTCGAGACTCCGTCGCCGGCGTGCCGAGTGCAGAGCTGCACGCCAGGCTGGCCCATGTGGATCCCGACGCAGCGGTGGCGATCCACGCGCACGACCGCCTGCGGATCGTGCGCGCGCTCGAGGTGCACGCCTCGACGGGGCGTGCGATGAGCGCCCTGCAGCGCGAGGCCGAGCCGCTGTCGTTTCGCTTTCGACGTTTCGGCCTGCAGTGCCGGGCGGACGAACATCGGGCCGCGATCGCCGCCCGGGCGAGAAGGATGCTGGACGCCGGGCTGCTCCGCGAAGCGGCGGGCTGGCGCCACGGCGGCCTGACGCCTGCATGTCAGGCCTACCGTTCGGTAGGCGTTCGCGAGGCCATCGCGGCGCTCGACGGCGGCAGCGAGACGGCGCTTCGGGAGGCGCTGCTTCGCGACACGTGGGCGTTGGCGCGCAGGCAGATGAGCTGGTTTCGCCGCGAGCCCGACGTACGATGGATCGACGTGACCCAACGGACGGCGGCGGACGTTGCCGAGGAGATCGTCGCCTTTTGGCGGCAGGAAGAGGGAACAACGTGATTCGGGGAGACGAGACGCTGGTCATCACGGCGGCAGAGCAACGGCGCCTCGACGACCTTGCCGTGAAGCTCGGCGTCGGCGTGTCGGATCTCGTCGAGAGCGCGGGGCGCGGCGCGGCGGAGTGGATCGAGCGCCACGTCCACGCGCACCGGATCGCGGTATTTGCCGGGCCAGGGGGCAACGGCGCCGACGCGCTCGTCGTCGCGAGGGCCCTCGCCGAGAAGGGGCTCTCGGTCCGGGCCTTCCTCGTGGGGGATCCCGAGCGCCGCAGCGCGGCGGCGCGCGACGCGCTGGAGCGCCTCGAGGCGAGGGGGATCGAAGCGACGCCTGCCGAACCTGGGTGCGCGGCGACCGAAGAGGCCCTGACCTGGGCGAGTGCTGTGGTCGACGGTCTCACCGGGACGGGTCTCTCCCGCCCGCTTGACGGGGCGATGGCCGAACTAGCCGAGGGGTTTGGGCGATCCGAAGCGCGGGTCGTGAGTCTCGACGTGCCGAGCGGCGTTCTTGCCGACGTTGGCGATCTGAACGGACCCGCGGTACGGGCCGACGTGACGCTCGCGATGTTCGCCCTCAAGCCCGCACACCTCCTCTTCCCTGCGGCCGGCCTCTGCGGCAACGTCGCCGTCGTTTCCGTCGCCTATCCTGAACGCGCGCTGCAGAGTGTCGTGTCATGGGCGCGGGTCGCCGGTCGGCCGGGCGTGAGGCGCCGGCTCCCCATGCGTCGGCCGGATGGCCATAAGGGGACGTTCGGCAGGGTCCTCGTGGTTGCCGGCTCGCGCGGCATGACGGGCTCGGCGATTCTGGCCTGCCGTTCGGCGTTGCGCGCCGGCGCAGGCCTTGTGACCCTGGTGCTGCCCGCGTCGCTTGCCCCGATTGCGAACGGCGCGGCGCCCGAGGTGATCACCGTGGCGGCGCCCGAGCGAGACGGGGCTCTGGCTGCAGGAACCGCAGACGCAGTGGGTCCGCAGCTCGCCCGCGCCGACGTCCTTGCGATCGGGCCCGGCCTGGGGCGCGATCTTGAGACGTCGTCCGAAATCGTTCGGCTTCTTGGCGAGTGTCGAGGTCCCGTCGTGCTCGATGCGGATGCCTTCGTCGCCCTGCGCGGCGAGCCGGCGAGGCTTGCCGAACTCGGCGGTCGGGTGATCGCGACGCCTCACCCGGGCGAACTCGCCTTGTGGACGGGGGAAGACGCAGCAGGGATCGACCGTCGGCGCGTCCAGGCAGCTCGGCAGTTCGCCGACCGGTACGGAGTCCTCACGCTGTTGAAGGGGCGTCCGACCGTGATCGCGGAGCCCGAGGGTTCGCTTTACCTGAACCCTACGGGAAACTCGGGACTGGCGACGGCCGGCAGCGGAGATGTTCTGACGGGGATGCTCGCCGGTCTGTTGGCCGGTGGCGCGAGCCCGCCCGATGCCGCGGTGACGGCGGCGTTCGTCCACGGGCTGGCGGCCGAGCGGTTTGCCTCGACGGGCGCGGAACGATCGCTCGTCGCGAGCGACGTCGTCGACCTCTTGCCCGCTGCGTTCCGCGAGGTTGAACGGTGCGACTGATCGACACCCACGCCCACCTCGACGACCGGGCGTTCGACGCGGATCGGGCGGCGCTCATCGGGCACCTGCACGAACTCGGGATCGGCGTATTGACGGTTGGAGTTGACCTCGCGTCGAGCCGCGAGGCCGTTCGCCTTGCGCAACGCCACCGGCACATCTGGGCAGCCGTCGGGATCCATCCCCACGATGCCAAGGAGATGGATGCGGCGGCCTTGCGGGAGCTCGAGACTCTGGCCGGGCAGCCGAACGTCGTCGCCGTGGGAGAGATCGGACTCGACTACTACCGAGACCTTTCGCCGCGCGACGTCCAGCGTCGCGCCTTCGCCGAGCAAATCGAGATGGCGCGACGCCTTAACCTGCCGATGATCCTGCACAATCGGGAGTCGACGGACGACCTTCTGGACGTCCTCCGCCGGACGGGGCGAACGCACCGGGGCGTCGTCCACTCTTTTCTCGGCGACCGGAACCTGGCCGAAACCTTGATGGAGAGGGGTCTGTACCTCGGGGTTGGGGGGCCCATCACCTATCCGGCGAACTCGGCGCTTCGCGAAGCCGTCGCACGCGTGCCGCTGGATCGACTGCTTCTCGAGACCGACTGCCCCTATCTCACACCCGTGCCGCACCGCGGAACGCGGAACGAACCCAGGTACGTGGAAAGGGTGGCCGAAGCGGTGGCGCACCTGCGCGGCCTGTCGATGGACGACGTCCAACGTGCGACCCGCGAGAATGCCAGCAGGCTCTTCGGAATCCCCGCGGCTTGACGGCTGCGGCTACGGCTCCCACCGTCGCAGGAATCCGACGGCTCCGACCCACGACAGAACGATGAGCGCAGCGCTCCCTACCAGCGGTTCCCAGGCGATGCGCCCCCCAAGAGCCGCCTCGAGAGAGAGCGAGAGCAGGCGCCCTGGGAGAAACTCGCTCACGTAGCCCACGTTGCTCAGCGAAGCGAGAAGAATCCAGACCAGGAAAGAGAGGACGCCTGCCACGGCCTGCGAGCGCGCGGCTGTGCTGAAGAAGAAGGTCGTCGTGACGAACGTCAGAATGTGTGCGAGAAGCAGCGCGCCGGCGAGGGCGAAGCGGCCGGCGCCTGGCGGCGCGAACAGGAGGGTCGTGTAGGCGTAAGCACAGAGGGCCGAGAGAACGAGTCCTGCGGACACGGAGGCCCACAGGGTGCACAGCTTGGCTGCGAGGAAGCTCGACCGGGACACGGGCTTCACAAGGACGAAGACCGCCGTGCCGCGCTCCTTCTCCGAGACGACGGCGCCCATTGTGAGAAACACGAGCACGAAGAGCACGATCTGCGACAGGTTCTTGACGTACTGGGCGACGGCGTCCGCCGCGGTCGGTTCGGGAACGCTGATCTCGATGCCCTGTCCGGCACTCACGGACTTCACGATGTCCGGCGTGAACTTTGCGAGCATCGGCGAGGCGAGCCCGAAGAAGACGAAGGCCAGCAGGATCACGAGAAGTCGGTGGCTTCTCACCTGTTCGCGAAACTCCTTCGCGACCAGGACAGGAAAGTTCCTGCGGCTCATGATGACCCTCCGACCAGCTGCACGAAGATGTCCTCGAGTGAAGCGGAGCGGGTCTCGAGACGTGTGAGGGGAAGACCGTGGGCGGCGACGAGCGCGAGGGCCGCCGCCCGCGCGGCGCCCAGGTGCGGTGCGCGCAGCTCGACGTGCGCGCCGTTGATCGACACCGACGCCAAGGCGTGCCCGGCATCCCACGCGGAGGAAAAGGCGGCCGCCCCGTCCGCCGTCTCGAAGTCCAGTGCGAGAACAGGAGGAGCCACCGTCTGCCCGAGTTCGGCGGTCTTCGCGGTGGCGACCATGACTCCGCGGTGGATGATCCCTACTGTGTCGCACACGCGCTCCACGTCGGCCAGGATGTGCGTCGACATCAAGACGGTGGCCTGTCCACGCAGACGGGCGATGAAGTCCAAGACATCGCGCCGCCCGAGAGGGTCGAGCGAAGCGCAGGGTTCGTCGAGGAACAGCACCCGCGGCGAACTGACGACGGCCTGGGCGATGCCGAGACGCTGAACCATGCCGCCCGAGTATCCCCCAACCCGGCGCCGTCCGGCCGTCGCGAGACCCGACATCTCAAGCAGTTCATCGGCGCGGCGTCGCGCGGCTTCCCTCCCCGCGCCGAAGAGCCTGCCGGCGAACACGAGGATCTCGCGTCCCGTCATCCACGAGCCGAAGCGCTGATCCTGACTGAGATATCCGATCTGCGCCCGAAGCGCGAGCGACGCGCCCGTCACCGGCTCGCCAGCGACCCACGCTTCGCCCGACGAGGGGCGGGTCAGCCCGGTGAAGACCTTGATGGCCGTCGTCTTCCCCGCTCCATTGGGGCCGAGAAAGCCGAACACCGAGCCTTGCGGGACGTCCAGATCGAGGCCAGAGAGCGCCGCGACGCGGCCCCGCTCGTATCGCTTGACGAGACCCCTACTCCGGATGGCTTCCATCGCCCTCCGTGCGCTCGGCTCCGCGGCCGAGCGTCAGATAGAGCGTCGGGCCTACGATGCCGAGGACGACGATGACCACGATCCATGCCGCCTTCGAGAGGAGTAGATAGGTCTCCCGGCGGAGCCAATCGCGGATCGCAATGACGGCCAGCAGAATCTGGATGACGGCAAGGGGCGCAACAAGCAACAGCACGTCGCCCGTCAGATTCATCTTCATGTCCCCCTTTCCTGTCTGCCATTACACCCCGCAGGCCCGGCGCCGTCAACGCCTGCTTCATTGCACGACGCGTTGGGAAGCGCGCGGGAACCAGGCTACCATCCCCGGACCGGCGGAGTCGATCGCCGGGAAAGAGAGCGCGTCACGGGCATGAACCAGGACGACAGGATTGCCGCGCTGATCGAGCGGTCGAGCACGATTCGCAACGCTTCGCGGAAGGCGCTGATCGAAGCGTCGGTCGAGAGCCGCGACGCCATCCTCACGCGGAACGGATCTCTCGCGACCTGGACGCGCCCCGAGTCGACGGGACGGAGTCCTCAGGACACGGTCTGCGTGCGACGGGCATCCAGTGAGCGGAACATCGATTGGGACTCGCCGAACAACCTTCCGATCTCCGAGGAGACGTTCGACCTCCTGTTCGACGACGCCGTGGCGGCCTTGGCGTCGAAGGAGCGGCTCTACGTGACCGATCGGTTGCTTGGAGCTGACTCCCGCTACGCGCTCGCGACGCAGACGATCACCGATCGCGCGTTGATCGCGCTGTTCACCGACAACATGTTCCGCCCCGTCTCTCACGACGGGATGGCGAGCGTCTTCGCCGAGCGCCCGTTCACGCTCCTCGTTCTGCCTCATGACAAGCTGGACGCTGCGCGGTACGCAGGCCGTCTTCGCGCAGATCCGGCCACCGGCACGACCACGACGATGGCGATCGCGATGGACTTCGATCGCCGGATCGGGATCGTCTATGGCTCGGCGTACTGCGGCTCGGTGAAGAAGCTCATGTTCTCGGTGATGAACTACCTCCTGCCGGGCGTCGGCGTTCTGCCGCTTCACTGCTCGGCAAACGAGGGACGGCGCGGCGACTCGGCCCTGCTTCTCGGCCTGTCGGGAACGGGGAAGACGACGCTGTCCGCCGACCCGACGCGAGCGCTGCTCGGCGACGATGAGCACGGATGGAGCGATGACGGCGTCTGGAATCTCGAGAACGGCTGCTATGCCAAACTCATCGGGCTGAATCCGGTCAAGGAGCCGGAGATCTACGCGGCCGCCTTCCACGAGGACGACTGGCGCTCTCACGGGGCGATCCTGGAGAACCTCATGGTCTATCCCGACGGGAGCTACGACCTCAACGACGATCGCCTTACGCCCAACTCGCGTGCCTCGTTCCCCTTGTCCTACCTCGGCCACGTCAAGCCGTCCGCTGCAGCCGGTCACCCGTCGACGATCCTGTTCTTGACGGCCGACGCGAACGGCGTCCTTCCGCCCATCTCGCGGCTTACCAACGACCAGGCCATGCTCTGGTTCCTCATGGGGTACACGAGCAAGCTGGCCGGCACCGAGACCGGGGTCGACGAGCCCAAGACGACCTTCTCACGTTTCTTCGGCGAGCCCTTCATGCCGCGGAACCCGGACGTCTACGCGCGCATGCTCGGCGAACGGCTCGGCCGCTTCGGGACGCGCGTCTTCCTCGTAAACACCGGATGGAGCGGCGGTCCGTTCGGCGTCGGACGGCGCATGGACATCGCCCTCACGCGGACCATGGTCCGCGCGGCGCTCGAGGGAGAACTCGACTCCGTGGAATACGCCGAAGATCGAACGTTCCACGTCGCCGTGCCGCGAACCTGTCCCGGCGTTGCGGACGCCGTCTTGCGACCGCGCGACACCTGGAGCGACAAGTCGGCGTTTGACGCGCGGGCAACCCGGCTCGCCGGCGAGTTCGCTGCGCACTTTGCAAAGGCCTACGGGCAGAAGGGGATCGACGCGGCCGTGGCCGCGCAGTGTCCGGGCCGCTAGAAACGGCGCGCGGAATCTTGACTTGCCGCGCAGCCGATGCGGTCGAGGGCGCCGCGCCCGTTGACGATAACACAGTGTGTTGTTACAATCCTCCCGTCGACGAACGACACGGGGCGCGAAGCGCCCGGATGGGAGGTGTCATGGCGAGCGACGAAGAGAACCTGATCGCCAAGAAGGAGGTCCTGCAGCTCACGGGGATCTCGTACGGCCAGCTCTACCGCTGGAAGCGGAAGGGTCTGATTCCGGAATCGTGGTTCGTGCGGCGCTCGACGTTCACCGGCCAGGAGACCTTCTTCCCGCGGGACAAAATCCTCGAGCGGATCGAGCGCGTCAAGACGATGAAGGATTCCCTGCCGCTCGACGACCTGGCGGATGCGATCACCTCGAAGATCCACGCCAAGGTCAACGTGGCGATCGATCGACTGCGCAAGGCGAGCTGGATGGACGAGACGGCGCTGGAGGCGTGCGGAGTGGCGGGACGCGATGCCTTGTCGCTCGGCGATGCGCTCTGTGTGGCCGTGACGAGCCGCCTGCGATCGCGGGCGAGGGCCGAGGAGCTGACGATGGCGCAGCGCACGCTCAAGGCGCAACTCAACGAGGCGTTCCTCGAGCGCATCGGCGAGCGAACGCTCCACCTTCACCTCTTGCGGAAGCGTCTCTCTGCCGGGGGAATCTCGGCCGAGATCAGTTTCGTCGCCGTGGGGCCGATCGAGCTGGTCTTCGATCCCGAGGTGGAGCGCGTAGAGGCTGTCGACCTGCGCGATGCGCTGGAGAGGATCAAACTCGACCTGGCCGAGGGCGACGAAGGTTCGTGCGGGGGCACGGAGAGCGAGAGAGAGGAGGAGCGATGAGCGACGAGAAGCGGTCGGCCAGCCTGTCCGGGGCCGGAAGGCTGAGTGGCGGCGACTACACTCGCGTCTCGATCTCCGGCGCCGGCAAAGTGGCGGGCGACTTGAAGGCCGAAGAACTCCGCATTTCCGGCGCCGGCAAAGTCGACGGCAACGTCGAGGCTACGCAGGTCTCGGTGTCCGGCGGCGCGTCGTTCGCCGGAACGGTGACTGCGGACGAGATGTCGGTGAGCGGGGCGGCCCGAATCGGCGGCGCGGCGAAGGTGAAGGAACTCAAGTGCTCGGGGACGTTCCGCGTTGCCAAGAGCATAGCGGCCGAGTACGTCAAGGTGAGCGGCCACATCCACGTCGAAGGCGATCTCGAAGCCGAGATCTTCAAGGCGACCGGCGGTTTCACGATTGATGGCCTGCTCACGGCCGACAGGATCGAGGTGAAGCTCGGCGGCAAGTGTTATGCGCGCGAGATCGGCGGCGAGAAGATCGAGATCCTGCGAGGAGGGTTCCGCGAGCGGGGCATCCTTTTCGACGGCCTCGTAAGAATGTTCGCCGGAAGTGGGATGGCGGAACTCAAGGCTGCGTCCATTGAGGGCGATGACGTGCACCTTGAGGACACGACCGCCGACGTTGTCCGCGGCAAGCGCGTCCGCATCGGCCCGGGGTGCCACATTGGCTCTCTCGAGTACAGCGAATCCGCCGACGTGCACGAGAGCGCGAAGATCGACCGGAAGACGAGGGTCTAGGGGATCGCTTCCGACCGCGCCCCAACCCTCGTCTTAGCGGTTGGTCGTGTGAATCGCTCGCCCCAAAGCGTGCTCCGCCGCCTCGAGAAAGCCCTCGGGCAGCGAAGGGTGCGCGTGCACCGTGTGCGCGATGTCGTCGAGAGTCAGTCCGCACCTCACGGCGACCGCGGCCTCGGCAATGAGGTCGGACGCCTCGGCGCCGACGATCGCCGCCCCGAGGATCCGCCGGTCCGCGGCATCGGCCACGACCTGGAAGGACCCCTCGCCTTCGCGCATTCCGAGGGCTTTGCCCAAGGCGGCGTAGGGGAATCGGCCGACAAGCACCTCGTGGCCGGCGTCGCGTGCCGCGCGCTCCGAGAGCCCGACCGAGGCCACCTCGGGGTCCGTGAACACGGCTTGAGGAATCTCCTCGGCGCGAAGGGCTCTCGGAGCATCGCCCGCCAGCTGGTCGGCGAGCGCGAGACCCTCGGCGGAGGCCTTGTGCGCGAGCATCGGCCCCGGCGCCATGTCGCCGATGGCGTAGATCCCCGCGGCTGTGGTCATGTGACGCTCGTCGACGGCGACAAACCCACGCGGGTCGAGGGAAACGGAAGCCTCGGCGAGACCGAGGTCCGATGTCCGCGGGCGCCGGCCGACCGCGACCAATACGCGGTCGACGGGAAGCGCCGTCCCATCCGAGAGGGCGAGAGCGGCTGCGCCATTGCGCTCTTCAAGCGCCGTGGCCTTGACGCCCGTCTTCACCTGGATGCCCGCTGCAACGAGTCCGCGCTTGACGAGAGCCATGATGCGACGGTCCAGGTCGACCGAGGCCAGGAGGTCCGGAAGAAGCTCGATCACGGTGACCTCGCTTCCTAGGCGACGGTAGATCGTCGCCAGTTCGAGCCCGACGACGCCTCCCCCGATGACGGCGAGACGACGCGGGACTTCGGGAAGCGCCAGGGCATCGTCCGAGGACCACACGCGGGGGTGCGAGAAGGGAAAAGGCGGGATTTCGACGGGCGCCGAGCCCGTCGCGAGGACGATTGCCGTAGCCTCGAGCGTCTCCCCGGTCGAGAGCGCCACGCGCCCGTTGCCCGCAAGGGTTCCCCGCGCCTCGAACACCGTCACTCCCGCGGCGTTCAGGAGATCGGCGATGCCGCCGGCGAGGCGGCGTACGACGCCTTCCTTCCATTCGGCCAGACGAGCGAGGTCGACGCGGGCGGGCGCAAACGTGATCCCCATCTCCGACGCCGAAGAAGCCCGGTCCAGAAGACGCGTCGCGGCGTACAGGGCTTTCGTCGGGATGCAGCCCCAGTTGAGGCAGACGCCCCCGAGGTGTCGCTCCTCGACCAGGGCCACCTTGATTCCGCGCTGTGCGGCGCGGAGCGCACAGACGTATCCGCCGGGACCACCGCCGACAACGATCAGGTCGGACTTCATGACATCTCCCTCCTAGGAAACCGTAGCCCGCCGGTCCGAAAGGTGCAACCCGAGAGGGGCTGCGTTCGGTACACTGGCGGAGCGCATGGGTCGCGGAGGCAGGGCAAGCGAGGAGAGGAGGAGCCGTGAAGCTGTTCATCGATAGCGCGAACCTGGACGAGATCAAGGACGTTGCCTGGCTGGTCGACGGGGCGACGACCAATCCGAGCCTCGTAGCGAAGGAGAAAGTCCCGTTCGAGGAGACGATCCGCCGCATCTGCGAGATCGTCGACGGACCCGTGAGCGCCGAAGTCACGGCCACCGAGGCTGACGTCATGGTCGAGGAGGGTCGGCGCCTTGCGAAGCTCGACCGCAGGGTCGTGGTCAAGATTCCGATGACCGAACAGGGCATGAAGGCCGTGCGCGAGCTGTCCGCCGCCGAGGTGCCCACGAACGTCACGCTTGTCTTTTCGGCAAACCAGGCCCTCCTTGCGGCGAAGTGTGGGGCGACGTACGTCTCCCCCTTCGTGGGCCGGATCGACGACGTCGGAGGCTCCGGAATGGATCTTGTCGCGGACATCCTGGCGGTCTACGCGAACTACGCGTTGGCCACGGAAGTGATTGTCGCCAGCGTGCGCCATCCGCGGCACGTCTTCGAGGCGGCCTCGCTCGGGGCGGACATCGCCACCGTTCCCCACGCGGTCTTGCGGCAGCTCTTTCGCCACCCCCTGACCGACGAGGGCATCGAGCGCTTCCTCAGGGATTGGGAGGGAGCGAAACGCTAGTCTCGCCGTGGAGAAGAGACCGGACCTGTTCGACGAGCGCGTCGCGGTTCCCGAGGCGAACGCGGACCAGGTGAAGCTCCTGGCGGACGCGGTCCGCGACCGGGTGCGTTGCGTTGGCGTGGGTGGCGATCAGAAGACCCTTGTCGCTTGCGAGGGCCTGTTCGACGGCGTAGACGAATCGCGGGGCCAAGAGCTCCATCGGGGCCACTTCGTCGATCACGATGAGGTCGGCGTTCGCGAGGGCGCGAAGCACGGCCCCGACGCCGACCCGATCGATTGCCGCGACATCGACGACATAGCGTCCGACACGCGGCGCGCCGGACGCCTGGACGCGGGCGACGAGCGTCTCGGTGCCCGCAGACAAGTCGAGAAGCGAGAAGCCGATGCGATGACCGCACTTGCGTGTCTCGCGCGTGAGAAACCCACCGATCCGGCCGTCGAGTTCGGCGAGGACACGCTCGATCAGCGTGGTCTTGCCGACGCCGGGTCGGCCGGTCAGGGCGACGCGACCCTTGATCGTCATAGGATGCGATTCTACCCTGTTCTCGCGGTAGGCCGCCCTGCCCCGCCCAAGGAGAGGCTCACGTGCCGTTGAGCGAAGGCCGGTGGATCGGCCACCTGGACATGGACGCGTTCTTTGCGTCGATCGAGCAGCTGGATGAACCCGCCTACCGTGGGCGGCCCGTAGTCGTCGGGGGGCTCGGGCCGCGCGGCGTTGTCTCCACGGCGTCCTACGAAGCGCGAGCTTTTGGGGTCCACAGCGCCATGCCGATGGCGGTTGCGCAGAAGCGCTGTCCGCACGCGGTGTTTCTTCCCGGTCGATTCTCTCGATACCACGAGATCTCGCTCCAGGTGAGGCAGATCCTGGAGCAGGCGACCTCGGCTCTCGAGATGGCGTCGCTCGATGAGGCCTTCCTCGACCTGACGGTCCACGGTGCGTCCGCCCGCGACATCGCGGCGCGCCTCAAGCACGACGTGTGTGCGGTGACGGGGTTGTCCTGCTCGGTCGGCGTCGCGCCGAACCGGTTTCTCGCCAAGATGGCGTCGGAACGATCGAAGCCCGATGGCTTCTTGGTCATCGAGCCAGAGAGAGTCCGCGAGGTGCTTGACCCTCTTCCCGTTGGAGAAATCTGGGGCGTCGGCGAGGCAACTGAGCGACGGCTCCAGGGAC
The DNA here is from genome assembly GCA_040752575.1 of Candidatus Bipolaricaulota bacterium. Classification (GTDB taxonomy): domain Bacteria; phylum Bipolaricaulota; class Bipolaricaulia; order UBA7950; family UBA9294; genus CAIOGO01. The sequence goes on along the minus strand of JBFMGK010000073.1, from coordinate 4,799 downwards.
TCGGCATCCTCAGGATCGTCGATCTCCGGACGAGCCCTCTCGAGCTCCTCGTCCGCGAGTTCGGCAGCCTGGGGCAGCGGCTGCAGGAGCTCTCGCGCGGCGAGGACGAGACGCCCGTCGCTGCGCCCGCGGAATCTCTCTCCCTGTCGCGCGAGGTGACGTACGACGTCGATCTCGTGAGCGCCGAGGACATCGAGGCCGAAGTCCGCCGCCTCGCCCGTGCCGTCGCGGCCGAGCTGCGGCACAGCGCGATGCTTTGCCGGATGGTGCGGATCAAGTTCCGCTACCCCGACTACCACACCGTGACGCGCCAGGCCAGGCTCCCGGCGGCGACGGATTCGGCGGCGCGGATCGAAGAGGCGGTCGTGCATCTCCTGCAGCAGAGCGCGTTGCTCGATGACCGCGGCGTGCGGCTTCTGGGCGTCGGTGTGGCTCGGTTGTGCGGCGTGGAACAGCGCCAACTCGAACTGCCACGAGTCTCCGAGGGCGACAGACGACCCCCGGAGGAGCGTGGACAGTGAGCACCTGACGTAGGGAAGGTTTCGGTGGAGTGCGCCGCGCGGGGGGCTACCCTGGGAGCGAGGTGATCTCGATGCGAATCGCGCGAGGGGGCTTTCTCTCGGTGCTGTGGATCTCCCTGGCGACGGCTGCGATGCCGTTGTGCGACTACCAATCGCCGCTCACGGACCTCTCCGACCTGGCGCTGTCGTTCGCGTACCAGTACACGAACGATCCCTACGGTTCGGCCGAGCGTGACACGAACGTCGGTTGGTTCGCCGTCGACTACACGCGCATCTACGACACCGCCGAGTATGGGTTCGACATCGAGTTCGAGAGCGAGATGGAGGTCTCGTTGCTCGATCTGTCGCAGTACACGACCGTTGCAGACGGCAACTACAAGCGATACTGGATCGAAGACAGCGACGCCTTCGCGTTTGCCGGAGCGAGTGCCCGCAGTTCGTCCTCCTTTGCCCTGCTGGGCGTCTCGCTCACCGCCGGCCTTGGCTACGGCCGGTTCGCCGACGTCACCCCGCTCGCACTCGCGACGCGCATCGAGGACGAACTCGTGCGGACGCGCGCTCTCTCCGGTCCGCTTCATCCCGTCGACCTTCAGATCCTCGCCTACGAATTGGAGAGCGCCGAGACCTACGAGTCGCTTGCCGCGCTCCTCTCCGCGGTGCAGGAGATCATCGAAGGTTCGGGCCGCGCGCGTTCCGGCGGGCTCAACGCCGTCGACCTCTCTCGCCTGACCAAGCTGATCGAAGAGGAGGGGTTTTCCCGCTATTGCGGTTGGGACGTCAAGCTCGGAGCCGGCTTCGAGCTCTTGGATCCCTCGGGAGGACCGCGTGACCTCTTGCTCTCCGCGGGATTCAACTACGCCTTCACAACGACACCAAACGCCCAGCTGCTCGTTCGCGGGTCGCTCTCCGGTCCCTTGTCGATCAAGGACACGAACCGCGTCGACTTCAGTGCGACCTACGACTACCTCATTACGCGATTCCTCGAGTTGAGGGTCGGGTATGCCTTCTCTCGCGAGACGTGGGTCGCAGAACCTACCGACATCCATCGCATCACGCTCGACCTTGTCCTGACTCCGCTGGAGCAAGCGGGCGTTACGCTGGGGATCTCGCTGGAACGGCGGCCTTACTACCTCGAGTGGCTGACCGACGTGCGCTTCTCGATCAGCATGGATCTCGTCTAGTCGGAACGGGCCGCTTCGCGGCACACGGCGTCGGCCATCGCCGGGTCATGCAACCGGAGCCGTGCCTCGGCGATCGGAACGTAGCCGGCCTCGGCGATCTCATCGGGGTTGGGGTTGGGTCGGCCGCGGAGTCGTATGCGGTAGAAGAACATGATCCAGTGCAGCCCGGATCTTGCTCCCAGCCAGCTGCGCGTCCCCGCCGGCCTCACGAGGTCGGCTTCGGCGCCGACTTCCTCGAGAACCTCGCGGAGGACTCCGTCTTCGGGCGTTTCCCCGAAGCGCAGGAAGCCGCCAGGCAAAGACCAGCGCCCCTCGTTGAGTCCGCGGCTGCCTTTGACGAGAAGCACCTCTCCGTTCTCGATGCAGATCGCCTCGACGACGACGCGCGGCATGGTGGCGTGCACGGCCGCGCGAGCGAGCGGTGTCGTGTCCGTCAGAGTTGGGACCTCGTCCTTGCTCGGCCACCCCGCCGGGTGCGCTTCGAGCCGCGGAACGCAGAACCACGTTTCCGGCTCCACGGGAAGTCGAGCGATTCGGTCGACGGGTACGCTGATCTCGTCGGGTGCCGGGAGATCGAGTTCTCGCCCGCGTCGGACGAGCAGGACGCGCCCGTCCGACTCCACGTAGTATCGCATTCGATCACCGCGGCATTGTACTTCGCGTCGCGATCGGGCGGTGGTTGCGCCGGACCGCGGGGAACGACACAATCGCGGAAGCGGCCGCACCATGCGAAGAGGAGGGGGCCTTGTACAGGATCCTAAACAAGAGACGGCTCGGTCCGGCGATCCAGGAGTACGTGGTCGAGGCGCCCGATGTCGCCAGGTCGTGCCGAGCTGGGCAGTTCGTCGTGATCCGTCTTCACGAGCGAGGCGAGCGCGTTCCCCTGACGATCGTCGACGCGGACCGGGCGACCGGGGGCGTGACGCTGGTCGTTCAGGAAGTCGGCAAGAGCACGCGCGAGATGGGCGAGAACTACGGGGTCGGCGACGCCATCCTCGACGTCGCCGGGCCGCTTGGCATCCCCTCGGAGATCGATCTCTACGGCACGGTGGTCTGTGTCGGCGGCGGCCTCGGCATCGCGCCGCTCTTTCCCATTGCCCGCGACTTGCACCGCGCGGGGAATCGAGTTCTTGGGATCGTCGGCGCGCGGAACCGCGAGCTGCTGTTCTACGAGGACCGGATGAGCGACGTGTGCGACGAGCTTCGCGTCATGACCGACGATGGCTCAACTGGGACGAAGGGCTACGTGAGCGACGCCTTGCGCCAGATTCTCGAGACACAGCCTGAGGTCCGCCGCGTCTGGGCCATCGGCCCGGCCATCATGATGAAAGTCTGCTCGCAGGTCACGCGCGAGTTTGGCGTGCGCACCATCGTGAGTCTCAACTCGATTATGATCGACGGGACCGGAATGTGTGGCGGATGCCGCGTCGAGGTCGGCCGAACGACGAAGTTCGCGTGCGTCGACGGCCCCGAGTTCGACGGCCACGAAGTCGACTTCGATCTTCTGATGTCGCGGCAGCGCTTCTACGCCGAAGAAGAAGTGTGCTCGCTCGAACGGTATCTCGCGGGGAAGGAGTCCGAGGGTCGATGAGCCGCGAGAAGATGACTCCGATGCGCGAGCAGCCGGCGGACGTTCGGCGGCGCAACTTCGACGAAGTTCCTCTGGGCTACACGACCGAGGAGGCGATCGCCGAGGCGGCGAGATGCCTTGACTGTCGCAACGCCCCGTGCGTTCAGGGCTGCCCGGTGGGGATCGATATCCCCGGCTTCCTGCGCCGCGTTAAGGTAGGGGACTTCGCCGCGGCGATCTCGACGATCAAAGCGTCGAACTCTCTCCCTGCAGTCTGCGGCCGCGTATGCCCGCAGGAGACGCAGTGCCAGGGGGTGTGCACGCTCGCAAAGCGGTTTGAGCCGGTCGGCATCGGACGACTCGAGAGGTTCTGCGCAGACTGGGAAGCGGAACACGAACCCTGCTGCCTGGCCATGGCTCCGGACACCGGGAGGCGCGTCGCGGTGATTGGCGCAGGCCCGGCCGGACTCACGGCGGCCGGAGAGCTTCGCAAACTCGGCCACGACGTGACCGTGTTCGAGCTTCTGCATGCGGCGGGCGGCGTCCTGATGTACGGAATCCCGGAGTTCCGCCTTCCGAAGGCGATTGTGAAACGCGAGATCGACGCCCTCGCCGGCATGGGCGTACAGGTCCGCCTGAACCAGGTCATCGGCCAGTCGGCCACCGTGAGCGATCTCCTGGCCGATGGCTATGAGGCCGTCTTCATTGGGACCGGCGCCGGGCTGCCGCAGTTCCTCGGCGTGCCGGGCGAGAGCCTGAACGGCGTGTACTCGGCGAACGAGTTTCTGACCAGGGCGAATCTCATGAGAGCGTATCGTTTCCCGGAATTCGACACCCCCATCCGCGTCGGGCGGCGCACGCTGACCGTCGGCGGCGGCAACGTGGCGATGGACGCCGCGCGAACGGCGCTCCGGCTGGGCGCCGAGGAGTCGATGATCGTCTACCGCCGCAGCGAGGCCGAGCTTCCGGCACGCCAAGAAGAGGTGCATCACGCGAAAGAGGAGGGGATCGTCTTCCACCTCTTGACGAACCCGGTCGAGTTCGTCGGGAATGGGGGACGCGTCGCATCCGTGCGGTGCCAGAAGATGGAGCTGGGCGAGGCGGACGAGAGCGGGCGGCGTCGCCCCGTTGCCGTCGCGGGTTCGGAGTTCGAGCTTGAGGCCGATGCGGTGATCATCGCGATCGGCAACGGTCCGCACCCGCTGGTTCCGCGAACCACGCCGGGGCTTGCCCTTACGCGTTGGGGGAACATCCAAGCCGACCCCGAGACGGGAGCCACGAGCTTGCCCGGCGTCTACGCGGGAGGCGACATCGTGACGGGGGCGGCGACGGTCATCGAGGCGATGGGTGCCGGGAAGCGAGCGGCGCGTGCGATCGACGCTTGGCTTTCGCGAACGTAGCGCACATCGCCGACGCGTGTCCCTCGGCGAGGGAGCCGGCGACCTCCCTGGACTGGGTGACCGAAGTCATACTTCCCGTACAGACAGCTAGCACCACCCGGTGCCGGGGGGGGTGAAGGGGCTCGCC
>JBFMGK010000072.1:0-26144 GCA_040752575.1 Candidatus Bipolaricaulota bacterium | reverse complement strand
GCCACCTCGATGGGCTTGCGCACGCGGCTCTACGGTCGTTCTACGTGCCCGAGTTCGCCGACGCCCGCATGGTTGTCGAGACCGGCGAGACGGTCTCGAGGGCCCTCGCCGAGTTCGGCGTGAGCGACCTTGGGCCGGCGATCGCGGAGCACGAAGGTCGGGAACTTGGGGATGCGGAGTTCCTGGTGGTCGGGACATCCGAGCAGTGGCTCCTCTTGCGCGCGTCGCCCGATGCGCTCGTACGCGAGACTCTGAAGGACGCGATCCGAAGCTACAACGCTGCGAACGTCGGCACGTCAACCGTCCTCGTTTATCCCTTTGTCCTGGGCAGTGCCGTCGAGACATCGTTTCTCGCCGCCCTGCGCGGGGCGAGTTCCTTGCGCGTCGACGACGAGGTCTACGCGTTGTCCGACCTCGGGAGGCGGCGCTTCTACGCTCTCGGGGAGGAGGGACTGGTCCGAGGCGAGACCGACGTCGAGGTCCGAAGAGTGGGGGATGCCTTCGTTCCCCTCGACGATCCTTCGCTCTCGCAGTATCACGTCGAGGTGTTCGAGAGCGAGGGCATTCTCCGGGTTGACTTCCCGGAGGCTTTTTTCGAGCTTGTGGGGGCGGCGCTGCGAGCGACGTTCCGCTACGAGGTCGCAGGAGGCGTCTACTCCCTGGGACTCAACGTCCTACCGGGGAGCGATCGAGTCACGCTGGACGGCAGGCTCCTGGCGCGCGACGTGGACTACGTGATCGATTACGAGATCGGCGTGGTGTCGCTGATCGTTGAGGTCCCGTCGACGGGCGTTCTCGTCGTGGAGTACGAGCGGCAGAGCGGCGGCCTCGGCGGCGCCGGCGGGTACGCGCGCTACTTCGCGGGAACCACCGTCTTATGGCCGGTCTCGGAGCGGCTGTCGATGGATCTCGTCCTCCTGTCGGCCCTCGACGATGCTGGGTCGATCTCGAACCCGGAGGCGGCGAAGACGATGCCCAATCGGCAGGTCGTCGCCGGCATCCTGGCCGACCTAGAGATGGATGAGCTCCTGGCAGCGTTCACCGTGGGCGTGACCGATGACCGCTTCCCGTTCGACGACAACGAACGCCGCGCCGTGGCCAACGAGATCAACGCTCTGGCCGTTGGTGAGGGCCTCGCCATCGTCGGGCACGACGTAGGATTCAGCGTGCTCGAGGAGGGCGAGTGGCGGGCGCTCACGTCGAGCCATGGACTTGCCGGCCGGGAAGTGCGCGCGGCCGCCGTGGATCGAGACGTCGTGATCCTGGGCACCGAGAGCGGTCTGACTGTCGTCGAGCGTGTGGGCGTGGTCCCGTTTGACATGGTCGCCAACTGGCGCCGCTTCGGCGAGCGCGACGGCCTGCCCAGTGCATCGGTGCGCTCGCTGCTTCTTGTCGACGGGACGCTGTGGATCGGTACGGACGGCGGCGTGGCCAGGGTTGCCGTCGAAGACCTTGCCGATCCCGCGGCGTGGAACGTCGTGACGGATCCTGTCGTGGCGCCTGGGCTGGCGCTGGCAAGCCATGCGGGTGGCGTGTACGTCGGGACGGACCGGGGTCTGGTGAGAGTTGACGGCGAGGGAGCCGTCGCCCTCGATGCGGCCCTTGGGGTGAGCGCCTTGGCGAGCGACGGACGGGCGCTGTATGCGGCGACCGAACGCGGAGTCCAGGTCTTCATCGACGACCAGCCGGCGGGATGGCTCTCTACGGAGGCGGCGCAAGCGATTGCCGTTCTTGGTGGACCGGCGTATGGGGGCACGGCGGGGTACGTCGACCCGGACGGCGTGCGGCGACATCCCGAGGCTCGCGTTACCGCGATGACGTCCGACGGCGAGAACCTATGGATTGCCGCATCGATCGAAGAGGGGGCACTCGTCCTCTGGAAGGTCGGCTCCCAAGAGACGTCGTTCACCGGCGAGGAGATGGAGACGGTCGGCTGGAACCCGTATCGGTTCGAGGACGTCATCCCGAGCGAGCACTCGACGCGTGGATGGACGGCGCGCGCCTCGTTCGACCACGAGGCCGACGGGCTCTCGCTCTCCGGAGAGATGGAGCGAACGTTCCCCGGGTTCCGAGGCATCGACGTTCTGTCGCGTCGAGACGAGGCGGCGTGGACGCTCGAGGGAGAGGCGGGGCTGGGAGAAAGCCTACGGATGTCGTTCGCTCACGCCGTGGCGCTCGACGAACTCGGATCTCTCAACCGTCATACCACGCTGGAGAATCGAGTCCAGTTGGATGCGTCGCCCGGGCCGCGAATGTCGCTCGTCCTCGTGCAGAGAGCCGAGGACGACGATGCCGCTGCCCCGGGCCGCGAGCGCGAGGAGTTCTCGTATCGCTTTGGGCTCGATCATACGCTGTTCGGCGACGCATTGGACATCGGCATGACGTGGAGCGAGGCCTTCTCGTGGGGCGCGGCGCGCGGTGAAGACCGGTCGACGTCGCTGGGAGTCAGCGCGACCCTGGCGTTAGGCCCGGACGCGTCGAGCGCCCTTGCGTGGAGCCGTCCGGTGCGCGACCGTGGCGGGACGCGGAGCGGGAGCGATACCCTACGCTGGTCGAGCGAGGCTGCGTGGGTCGGCTCGACGCTCCGCCTGTCGGCCTCGTATGACCTCTCGGCCGAGCGGGCCCTCGGCGGATCGTTCTCGCAGCCGACGCACGCCGCGGAGGCCAACGCGAGCGTGGGGGTGCTGTCCTTGGGATCTTGGAAGATCACGCCGACGCTGGATCTCACGGGCGATTTCGACGCTGAGGGCCTGAGCCTCGGCGGTCGTCTCAGCGCGAGAACGGAGAGGGGAGGGCTCTCCGGTCGGACGATTCTCTCGCTGGACGTTACGGGGCTCGGGGAACGGGTCGATCGGTGGAACGAGCGCGTCTCGTCGACGTGGACCTTCACGGAGTCCACGTCGTTCCGGCCCACGCTCAGCTACACGGGAACGCGCACGGTGACGCGGACGGCCGAAGAGCAAGAGGCGACGATGAACCATGCGTGGAGCCTGCGGGTGACGTGGACGGGAAGCGACGGCACCTCGGACGCGTTCACGGCATCGCTTCGGCTGCAGAGCAAGCTCCTGACGGCGGCGCTGGACAACACGCTGTCCTGCGATGTGAGTGCCTGGTTCGGCGGCGCGGCAGCGGACGGATCGTCCGCCGCGCCCGGTCCGACCGGAGCGTCGCTGCGGCTGCTGACCTCGGGGGACCTGCGACGGGATGACCGCGGCGTCGACGCGAATTGGACCGTGGGCGCGGCGCTGGACCTGCGCCTGTCGGAGAGCTGGAGTCTCTCGTTCACCTCCTCGTACCTCGGAAGCTTGAAGGACTCCGGTCGTGCGGCGCATGCCGCTACGTTCGACTTCACCGCGGCGATCGACTTCTAGGGGCGTTGGCTAACCGCCGCCGATCGGCGGGAGAAAGGCGACGGCGTCGCCGTCCGAAAGCGCGGTCGCGAGCCCCTGACGGAAGTGGGCGTTGTGGCCGTTGACGAGGACGTTCAGATACCCTTCGCCGATGCCGCGCCGCAACGCCGCAACGAGCTCGCGGTGGTCGCGCTCCAGGGAGTCCAGGAGTGCGGCAACGGTTGAGCGCCCCGGAAGCCTGACCTCGAGGCTACGGCTGCCGAGCAGCTCGCGCAGGCCGCCGAAGACCCGGACGTCAAGGCGAATGCTGGACTCCGTGGATGGGGTACTGCCATCGTTCATGGCGCAGGTATACCTGGAAGTTGGAGCGGCCGCAAGCGACGTGTGTTTGCGGAGCCCGAAGGGATCGCTATAATCGCCGCTCGTGGCGAGCGTGAGAGAAGGGAGGTTGCGGTGGACCCGCGTCGAGTCTTGGTCTGCAGTGCGTGGCCGTATGCGTCGGGGCTGCCGCACCTCGGCAATCTGATCGGATCGCTTCTCTCGGGCGACGTGTTCGCGCGCTACTATCGACTTCGCGGAGCCGAGGTCCTGTACGTCTCGGGGTCCGACGCTCATGGCACCCGGATCGAGTACGAAGCCCGCAAGAGGGACGTCACGCCGGCGGCCTTGGCCAGCGAGGTTCACGAAGGCATTCGACGGCTACTCGACGCGTTCGACATCCGGTTCGACAACTACACGACGACGGAGTCGGAAACCCACAAGTCGTTCGTCCACGACATTTACCTTGAGATGGAAGCTCAGGGGTTCATCGTCACCCAGGCGGAACACCGCGCCTACTGCCGTCACTGCGGGAAGTTCCTCGCCGACCGACTCATCAGCGGGACGTGCCCGAAGTGCGGGGCATCGGGCGCGCTCGGCGATCAGTGCGACGCCTGCGGCGCGATCCTCGAGCCCGAGGATCTCGTCAGCCCCGTCTGCAGCTTCTGCGGGCGGCGTGAGATCGAGTTTCGCGAGACGAAGCACTGGTACCTCGATCTACGCAAGCTTGCGCCCGCCCTGAAGCAGTACGTTGCGTCGCGCGGCTTCCAAGGGAATGTCCACTGGTTCACGCAGCAGATGATCGACGATGGCTTGAAGCCCCGCGCCATCACGCGCGACATCGAGTGGGGGATCCCCGCCCCATTCGCCGGGGCCGAGGGCAAGGTCATCTACGTCTGGGGAGAAGCTGCGCTGGGTTATGTCTCCGCGGTCATCGAACACTTCCAGGGCGATGAGCGATGGAAGCCCTTCTGGTTCGGCGATGACGTCTTCCAAATCTACACGATCGGCAAGGACAACATCCCTTTCCACTCGCTGATTTTCCCGGGGCAGCTTATTGCGTCGCAGCGCGGGTACCACCTTCCGGATCAGATTGCTGCGACCGAATACCTCAACTGGATCGGCGGCGAGGGCTTCTCGAAGACGCGCGGGGTGGGCCTGTACTGCGATCAGGCGCTTGAACTCATGCCCGCGGAGCTGTGGCGGTTCTACCTTCTGTACAACCGCCCCGAGTCGCGTGACGTCGATTTCTCGTGGGAGGAGTTGGACAAGGCGATCAATGGGATCCTGATCTCGAACGTGGCGAATCTCGCGAACCGGATCATCTCGTTCGTGCAAACCAAAGAGGGCGGCGTCGTACCGGCCGTCCCGATCGACGACGAGGTGACGGTCCATGTCCGGGCGGCGGTTGCCGCGGTTGAACGCGCGTTCGCCGACGGTCTCCTCGGACAGGGGCTTCGCGCCGCCTGCGAACTTGCGGTCTTCGGGAACGAGTACTTCCAGCGCAAGAGCCCGTGGGCGACGGGCGACAAGGCGGCGCTTGCGGGAGGCGTCCACCTCGTCAAGGCGCTTGCCCTCTTGCTTTCTCCCTATGTCCCTCGTTTCGGAGGGGATCTACTGCGCGTCCTCGGCGTCAAGAGCCCGCGCTGGGCGGATCTCGACCTGGATCTTGGCGGGAACCGATTAGGTTCCGAGCGCGTGCTGTTCGAGCGAATCGACGTGGACGCGATGCGGGCCCGCGTTGAACCGCAGGGGGGGCCGGCGGTCGAGAAGACGGACCGCGACGAGGATCTGGTCTCGCCGGAGGCGTTCGGCCGCGTGGATCTACGCGTTGCGACGATCCGAACGGCCGAGCCCGTCGAAGGAAGCGACCGCCTCCTTCGTCTGACGGTGGACCTCGGGGGTGAGATGCGGACGTGCGTGGCTGGGCTGCGCACCACGCACAACCTCGAGGCACTCGTCGGACGTCAGGTCGTGGTGGTCGCGAATCTGCCTCCGCGGACACTCCGCGGGGTGGTCTCGGATGCCATGGTCCTCGCAGCCCAAGGGGAGCGGCTTGCCTTGATCGGACCCGAGAGCCCGGTCGATCCGGGTTGTCGCGTCGGCTAGCGGGTTGCGGGGCCCTGTGCCGGACGCTAGAATCTACGCCACATTGGGGTGACAGGATGTACGCAGTCATTGAAACCGGTGGAAAGCAGTACCGAGTCGAAGAGGGGATGAAGCTCGAGCACGAGCTCGTCCCGGGCGTCGACGTCGGTGGGCAGGTCGAGTTCGACCGCGTCCTTCTCTTGGTGACCGACGAGGGTGTCCGCGTCGGGACGCCGTACCTCGCGGGGACGGCGGTTCGCGGAGAAGTCGCTTCGGTGAAGCGCGGCGACAAGATCGTGATCTACAAGTACAAGGCGAAGAAAGGGTACCGCCGAAAACAGGGGCATCGTCAGGAGATCATGACGACGACGATCACCTCGATTGGCGCGTAGGAGTCCGGTGTGGGCGAGATCCTGGTGCAACGAGACGAGCGGGGACGGATTCTCGGCTTTGCCGCGCGCGACCTTGGAACCGCGAAACTCGCGGGGGAGGTCGGCAGGATGTTTGAGGCGGCCGTTTCGGTCTTGACCGAGTATCTACACGTCCACGCCGAGTGCTCGCTGACCGAGGAGATGGCCCTGGTCGTCGATCGCGAGGGACCGCACCTGGATCGCGAACTGGACGCCGTCTTCGAGACCTTGGTTACGGGGTTCCGGCTCCTGGAGCGTGACTACGGCGGCAAGGTCGCCGTTCACGAGGGATCGATCGGCGTCGGGGTTCGGTAGCCCTCGGCGGTGAGGTAAGGAGACGACGATGGCGCATAAGACAAGTACAGGATCTACGCAGAACGTGCACGACAGCCCGGGCCAACGGCTCGGCGTGAAGCGGTTCGGCGGTGAGTGGGTCAACGCGGGCACGATCATCGTTCGGCAGCGGGGGACGAAGTACGCACCGGGTCGCAATGTCGGCTTGGGGCGGGATTTCACGATCTTCGCGACCGTCCCAGGGACGGTACACTTCGAGACGCGCGGGAAGACCTACGTCAACGTGATCCCCGCCGACGCAGGAGACTGAGCTGCTCTCCACGCGATCCCATGTTTGTCGATGAGGCGACCGTCCGCGTCCGCGGAGGGCGCGGCGGGGGCGGGGTCATCCACTTTGCCACGAGCCGACACAATCCCCGCGGCGGGCCTGACGGAGGGAACGGGGGCCCCGGCGGCGCCGTGGTCTTCCGAGCCTCGCTCAGCATGTCGACGCTCTACTCGTTCCGGAATCGGCCGTTGTTCTCCGCCGAGGACGGGACGAACGGCGGCGAGAACGATCGCGCCGGGGCCTGCGGCGCGGATCGCATCGTCCACGTTCCGGTGGGAACCGTAGTCCGGGACGGAGCGACGGGCGAGACGCTCGCGGACCTTGCGCTCACCGACGACGAGGTGGTCGTCGCACGCGGTGGCGAAGGCGGAAGGGGCAACGCGAGCTTCGCGAGTTCGACGCGGACGACACCACGGATCTGCGAGCGCGGGCTTCCGGGCGAGGCGCGGTCGCTGCGGCTCGAGCTGCGGCTGATTGCCGACGTCGGCATCATCGGGTATCCCAACGTCGGGAAGTCGAGTCTCATCTCCTCGGTCTCGGGAAAGCGCGCCAAGGTCGCGGACTACCCGTTCACCACACTGGTGCCGAACCTCGGCGTCGTGGACCTTGACGGCCGACACCAATTCGTGGCCGTGGACGTGCCGGGCCTAATCGACGGAGCCCACGCGGGTCGCGGACTCGGGGATCGATTCCTGCGCCATGTCGAGCGGACGCGCGTGCTGATCCATCTTGTCGACCTCGCGGCGCTCGATGGTCGCGACCCTCTGGAGGATCTTCAGCGGATCAACGAAGAGCTCCGCGCCTTCAACCCGAAGCTCGGCGAGCGCCCACAGCTTGTCGCGGGGAATAAGTGCGACCTGATTTCCGAGGAGGTCGTGGAAGCCCAGCGAGCGCGATTCGCTGCGGCGGGGATGGAACTCCATCCGATCTCCGTGGCGACGATGTCGGGCGTGCGGGAGCTCATGGCGAAGGCGTACCGAGTCCTCGAGGCGGAACGTGCGCGGGACATCTCGCCTGCGGCCCCGGTTCGCCGGCGCACGTATCGGTTCGAAGGAGACGAGGGATTCCAGGTCCGGGTCGACGAAGGCGTATTCGTGGTCTCGGGGCAGAAGGTCGAGCAGGCGGCGCGAAAGCTCGTCCTCTCAAGCCGCGACGCGCGGAAGTACCTCGTCGATCGACTCGACCAGATGGGTGTCCTCAAAGAGCTGCGACGGCTCGGGTACGAAGAGGGAGACCCGCTCAGGGTCGGCGAGGTGCGCGTTGACGCTGAAGGGTAGGGTGGGGGTATTCGGCGGGGCGTTCGATCCCCCGCACAACGCCCATCTGGACGTTGCCCTCGAGGCGCTGCATCAATTCGAGCTTGCGTCCGTCGTCTTCGTGCCGAACGGGGTCCCTCCCCAGCGCCCGGAGCCGCTCGGCGGATCCGCCGAGGACAGGTTCGACATGGTCGTGGCGATGATCGCTGGTCACCCACAACTGGCTGCGTCGCGCATCGAGATCGACCGCAAGGGGCCCTCGTACACCATTGACACGATCCGCGTCATGAGAGAAGATTATCCCCTAGGGCTGTGCTTCATCCTCGGGGCCGACCGATTGGCGACGATCGGATCCTGGCGCGAGGCAGGGGCGCTGTTGCGAGAGGTTCCGCTCTTGGTGGCGCCCCGCGCGGGGATGCCGTTGTCGTCCATGCGGGGTCCTCTGTACGATGGGGCGTCGATTCACGTCCTTTCGATGCGGGAGATCGATCTCTCGTCGTCCGCGGTGCGCAGCGCGGTCGGCGAGGGAAGATCCATCGGCCGGTGGGTTCCTCCGGGCGTGGCGGCGATCATCAAGACTCGCGGCCTCTACAGAAGGGACGAATCGGGTTAGGAGGTTCGTATCGACAGCAGGAAGATGCGAGTGAACGAGCGGATCCGCGTGCCCGAGGTGCGCGTGATCGACGACAAGGGCGAGAACCTCAACGTGATGCCGACCGATCGGGCGATCGCACTTGCCAAAGAGCGAGGACTGGATCTCGTTGAGGTCGCGCCTCAGGCGTCGCCTCCCGTCTGTCGAATCGTGGACTTCGGCAAGTACTACTACCAGCAAGAGAAGCGGGAGCGAAAGCAGCAGCACCGCTCGAAGCTGAAAGAGATCAAGTTCACGATCAAGATCGGCGAGCACGACTTCCAGACGAAGCTCGGGCGCGTACGCTCGTTCCTGTCCCACGGCGACATGGTCCGGATCAGCATCTTCTTCCGAGGGCGCGAGATCATCCACTCCGCAAAAGGGCATGAACTGCTCAACCGCGTGGCGGACTCGGTCAAGGACATCGCCAGGGTGGAGGGCCAGCCGCAGGCGAAGGGCAAACTGCTGCAGATGATGGTCGTGCCGTCGCAACAGAGCTAGGACGGCTCGAGGAGGATACGGTGCCGAAGCAGAGGACGCACTCCGCGTCGAAGAAGCGGTTCACGCGGTCGAAGGGTGGAAAGCTGTTCCATGCCGTGTCGGGGTACTGGCACAAGAGCGTGAAGAAGAGCCCGAAGGCGAAGCGGCAAGCAAGAAAGGGCAAAGAGCTGACAGGGGGTCTCGAGAAGATGATCACCCGAATGATCGGCAAATAGCCCCGCGAGATTCGTAAGGAGAATGGGATGCCACGAGCGCGTGGGGGAAACAAGCGCAAAGAGAGTCGGAAGAAGATCCTCTCGTTTGCCAAAGGATTCAAGGGCAAGAGGGGCAACGCCCATCGCGTCGCGAAGCAGGCCGTGATGAAGGCGCTTCGCAACAGCTACATCGGCCGCCGGCTGAAGAAGAGAACCTTCCGCAGTCTGTGGATTGTGCGGATCGGAGCGGCGGCGAAGCGAGAGGGAACCTCCTATTCCGCCTTGATGGGCGGATTGGCCCGTCGGGGCATCGGCTTGAACCGTAAGATGCTGGCCGACATCGCGGTGCGCGACCCTGAGACGTTCGCCCACCTCGCGGACACGGCCAAGAGCGAGGCCGTGAAGGGCTGACGTTGGGCGTACGCGACGACACGGGGCGCGGCGCATGCGAGAGCGGAAGGTCGCGTCCAGCCATGACAGGGCGAAGCACAGTGGAGGTCACCCACGCGGTGGCCTCTTCGCTTGCAGAGACCAGAGGCGAGATGAGCGTTGGCGTGCTGGGAGTCGAGCTGCGTGGGCGGCACGGCGTAACCGAGCGCGAGCGGCGCGTGGGTCGGCGGTTCGCGATTGACGTCCTCGTCGAAGGGGACTGGAGTGCCGCTGCTGCAAGTGATGACCTCGATGACGCCTACGATGTCGAAGACATGGTCGAGACGATCCGGGCCGTCAACGAGCGCACGGTCTACCACCTCGTGGAGTCCTTCGCGGCCGCGATCGCCGACGAGATCCTGCTGCGCAATGGGCGGGCGACCGCGGCACGTGTGACGGTTCGGAAGATGGAATTCCGCGCGTGGGGAAGGAAGGCGTGCACGCGAATCGACGTGACGCGGCGGCGGGGCTGACCGCGACTCCGATCGTCCTCCTTTTCGGCGCCAATCTCGGCGATCGTGAGGCTGCGTTGCGGACGGCAGAGCGCGATCTCGAGGGCATCGGGATCGTCTGGGAAGCCGTCTCGGCGCTCTACGAGACCGAACCCGTCGGCGTCGCGGATCAACCGTGGTTCCTCAACCGGGCGGCGCGTGGACTGACGGATCTCTCGCCGCACGAGTTGCTGGCCGCCTGCAAGGCGGTCGAGCGGCGGGCAGGTCGGACGGCGGGCGAACGTTTCGGACCTCGGCCGCTCGACATCGACATCCTCCTCTACGGACGCCGCGTGATCCAAGAGCCCGAACTAACCGTCCCGCATCCTCGCCTCCGCGAGCGTCGGTTCGCCCTCGTTCCGCTCCTGGAGATCTTCCCCGAGGCCGCGGATCCGTGCGACGGAACGCTGTATCGGGCTGTTCTCGAGCGGCTTGATGACGGAAAGAAGGTGACGAAATCAGCGACAAGAGAATCCTGATCTCGGTCGACTTGACCGAGGAGGGAGACAAACGGACCCGCGTGGCCTTGGTCGAGGGGCCCCATCTGATGGAGATCTACTACGGGCACCCGTCACATGAGAAGCTCGTGGGCAACATCTACCGCGGCCGCGTGGAAGACGTCCTTCCCGGGATGGGATCGGCGTTCGTCGATGTCGGAGAAAAGAAAAGCCTGTTCCTGCCGCAGGGCGAGATCAACGAGCGGATGCTCGACGAGAAGGGTCTCAAGCCTTGGCAGACAGGCAACACGATCGGCAAGGTGCTGCGTCCGGGGCAACTCGTGACCCTTCAGGTGCGCCGCGATGGCATTGGCAGCAAGAACCCGCAGGGGACGACGAAGATCAGCATCCCCGGGAGGTTCTGGGTCTACCTGCCGACCGAGGATCGCCTCGGGGTGTCGCGTCGCGTCGAGTCGGTGCGCGAGCAACGGCGGATCCGGCGCGTTGCACGGGCGCTGAAAGGGCCCGCGGAGGGCCTCATCGCCCGCACTGCGGCGCAGTGGGCGAGCGACGAGGATCTGGAGCGCGACTTCCACCTGCTCGTCGAAAGCTGGGAGCGCGTCGAGGCCGCGGCCAAACCGGCTACGGGGCCTAGGCTGCTGTACAAGGCCATGGGGCTCGTGCAGACGGTGCTCCGGGACTGGCTCGGACCGGACATCCACGAGGTCGTCGTCGACTCGCCGTTCTTCTTCGAGAAGATCCACTCATTCTTGGACTACATGCAGATGGCGTCCTTCAAGGCGAAGGTCCGTCTTCACAAAGGGCCGGAGCCGCTGTTTGCCAAGTACGACATCGAGCGGCAGATTCAGGAGAGCTTGTCGCGGCGCGTCCCGCTGGTCGGCGGCGGCTCGCTGGTCATCGACGAGACCGAAGCCCTGATCGCGATCGACGTCAACACCGGCGGCGACGTCCGGCATCGCAACCAAGAAGCGGCGATCCTGAACACGAATCTCGAGGCGGCGACGGAGATCGCGCGGCAGCTTCGGCTGCGGCAGATGAGCGGGATCATCGTCGTGGACTTCGTTGATATGGAAGAGCCGGCGCATGTCGAACAGGTGATCGAGCGCGTCAAGGAAGAGCTGAAGAAGGACAGAGTCTCCGCGGATTTCGTCGACATGACCGCCTTGGGTCTCGTCGAAATCACGCGCAAGCGGCGAGGCGAGAGCCTCGCGGACATGCTCGAGAACGCGAAGTTCGACGCTTGATCGAGTTGCAGCGAGAAGCTAGAATGGAACGATGTCCCGTGCATGATCCGGCGGGCAATGGGCGATTAGCTCAGCTGGGAGAGCGTTCGGGTCACATCCGAGAGGTCGCAGGTTCGAGCCCTGCATCGCCCACTCTGAGGCGCCGGCTCCGGCCGGCGCTTTGCTTTGCCGGATCGGCTGTCCATGCCGCCCCGCGCAGAGAGGGCAGGTGCTCGAGGCGCGGTGTGTGGCGCTGCACGCTTCCTGAGGCCAACGCGTGACCTACGGAGTCGCGAGCAGCGGGGCGTGTGGGTCGCGGAAGGGCTGAGGACACGCCGTATCCGGGTCGCGCAGCCCGGAGGTGGGGCAATCGCCCTGCCTCCGCACGGACGCCTGCGGCTCTGCGCGGGGAGGGCGATCGTCATGCGTTCTCTGGTGACCGGTGCAGCAGGATTCATTGGCTCGCACGTTGTGCGGGCCCTGCTCGCTGCGGGAGACGAGGTGCGCGCTCTGGTCCGCGATTCCGAGCCCCCTCCGTCTCTCCGCCTCCTGCCCGTTGACGTTGTTCGGGGCGACGTGCGCGATCCTGTGGCGGTGGCTGCGGCGGTCCGCGGCTGCGACCGAGTGTTCCACGTGGCAGCACGCTATGCGCTGTGGGCTCCGCGGTCGGACGAAATGCGCGATATCAATGTGGGCGGGACGCGGACGGTCCTCGCAGCGTCACAAGCAGCTGGGGTCTCCGTGGTCGTCCACACCAGTTCTGTGGCTGCTCTCGCGGTTCCGCATCGCGGCGAGGTGGCCGACGAAGCCACGCCGGTCGACGCGAGGCGAATCGTCGGGGCATACAAACGCAGCAAGTACGAGGCAGAAGCCGTGACGGAGGAGTTCGTTCGCGCCGGGCTGCGCGTCGTCATCGTGAACCCTTCCTTCCCCGTCGGTCCCGGCGATGCTAAGCCGACGCCGACGGGGCAGGTCCTCGTCGACTTCCTCTGCGGTCGAATGCCCGCCTACGTGGACACGGGGATGAACGTGGTCTCCGTCCGCGACGTGGCGCAGGGCCATGTGCTTGCCGCCGAGAAGGGTCGAACGGGCGAGCGTTACATCTTGGGCGGCGTGAATCTCACGATGCGGGAGTTCCTTGAGATCCTCGCGCGGGTGAGCGGCCGCACCGCCCCCCGCCTTCGGTTGCCCATCGCTCCTCTGATGGTTGCGGCCGCATGGAATGAAGGCGCTTCAAGGCTGCGCGGAAGCACGCCGCGCCTGACCCTCGACACCGTACGCATGGCGCGGCACCTCATGTTCTACAACCCGGCGAAGGCCGTGCGCGAACTCGGATTGCCGCAGACGCCGATTGAGGACGTGCTGCGCGAGGCCGTCGAGTGGTACAGAGACCACGGCTATGCCCCGGGTCGCGCAACGAGTCCAGTGTAGACGAGGTCAGGGCCCGCCCACGTGGCGCTCACGTGCGAAAGGCGGAGGGCGCCGGCGAGGTCTTCCGGGCCGCGCCCGCCGACGGCCGGTACCGCCTCTCGGCCGCCGATCAACAAGGGGGCGATGAAGAACGTCACCCGGTGCACGAGTCCCGCAGCCAGGAATCCCGCGGCGGTTTCCCCGCCGCCCTCGACGAGCACGGAGTCGTATCCGCGCCGTCCGAGTTCGTCGAGCAACCGAGAGAGGTCCACGTCGCCCTGCGCGGACGGAGCATGGAGGACTTCGCATCCGACGCCACGTAGCGCTTCCAGCGCCTTGGCGGAGACGTGCGCTGCGGCGACGAACGTCTGGCGCCCGGGCTCACGGAACAGGCGTGCCTCTGGGGACACCTCGCCACGACGGTCCACCACGACGGCCGCGGGCGTCCGCCCGACCACGTGCCGCACGCTGAGCCTTGGGTCGTCGCGCCGGGCGGTTGTCGATCCGATCAGGACGACCGCATGCCGGCGACGCAGGCGATGCGCGATGCGCTGAGCTTCTTCTCCCGTGATCCACTGCGAAGCTCCAGTTCGGGTGGCAATCCGGCCGTCGAGACTCACCGCGAGTTTAAGGTGGACGAACGGCCGCCCCGTGGTGACGAACGTGCGGAAGATCTCCGTCTGCCGCTCGGCATCGGGGCGGAGGAGGCCAACCTCGACGTGGACGCCGGCGGCGCGAAGCTTGTCGATGCCTCGCCCTGCGACGACGGGGTTGGGGTCCTCCGTGGCGACCACGACACGGCGGATTCCCGCCGCCAAGATGCGATCCGTGCACGGAGGCGTGCGTCCGACGTGGCAACAGGGCTCGAGCGTTACATAAAGGTCTGCGCCGCGGGCGGCGTCTCCGGCTTCGTCAAGGGCGAAAGTCTCGGCGTGCGGCCCGCCGCAGTTCCGGTGGTAGCCGCGCCCGATGACGACGCCGTCGCGGACGACGACGGCGCCGACGAGGGGGTTGGGCGACGTGTCGCCCTCCGCGATCTCCGCGAGATCGAGCGCGAGTCGCATGAAGTCCGCATCGGTCACGCGGCGGCCTCCCACAAGCGCTTCATCGCCGCGAGGCGGTCGGCTGCCGAGAAGATGGCTGAGCCCGCGACGAGGACCTCGGCGCCCGCTTCGACCGCCGCGCGCGCCGTCTGAGGACCGATCCCGCCGTCGACGGCGATCTCGATCGGGCGGTTGCCGATGGCCTTGGCGAGATCGCGGATCCGACCGAGCGTTTGCGGCAGGAACGTCTGGCCTCCGAAGCCGGGTTCGACGCTCATGACGAGCACGGACTGGACCTCGTCGAGCCAGGGGAGAACGGTCTCCAGAGGCGTGCCGGGACGGAGGCAGATCCCCGCACCGGCGCCGACGGATCGGATGGCCTCGAGGGCATCCTGGGGCGCGTCTTCACTCTCCAGGTGGAAGATGATCCGATCGCCGGGGATGACGCGAAACCGTGGGGCGTACTGTGCAGGTCGGTCGATCATGAGGTGGATATCGAACGGCGTGGGCAGCCGATCTCGTAGGGCATTCACCACGGGAGGGCCGAACGTGAGGTTCGGGACAAAGTGTCCGTCCATGACGTCCCAGTGGAATCGCGAGGCCAACGATAGGACCGACAGCGCTTCCTCGAGCAAACGCGCGAAGTCGGCCGAGAGCAGCGACGGCGCGAGCTTCATCGCCGGCGGCTGTTGGCGAGGAGAAGCAGTCTCACCAGTTGCAGCGCCGCCATCGCCGCGGCGGCGACGTAGGTCAAGGCGGCCGCCGAGAGGACCTCTCGCACGCCGCCGAGCTCCTCGGTGGTCATGACGCCCGACTGCTCCAGCGCAAGAACGGCTCGCCGGCTGGCGTCGAACTCCACAGGGAGCGTGACCAGGGTGAAAAGGACGGCAGCCGAGAACAGCACAATGCCGGCTGTCATGAGCGTCGGAACCTGGGTGAGAAGCCCCACGAAAAACAGGGGGAACGCAAGCTGCGAACCGAGGTTGGCGACAGGGACTAGAGTCGACCGAAGGGCAAGGGGCGCAAAGTTCTTCGCGTGCTGCAGGGCATGCCCCGCCTCGTGCGCGGCGACGCCGATCGCAGCGACCGAGTTGGAGCCGGGCGCCGAGAGCCGCAGCACCTTCTTCCGCGGATCGTAGTGATCACCAAGAGCGCGATCGACCGGCTCGAAGCTCACGCCCTGGACGTACTCGGCGCTGAGGATTCGCCGCGCCACGTCCTCGGCGGTCGTGTTTCGCATGACGCTGACGGTCGCGTAGCGCGCGTAGGTCGAACGCACTCTCCACTGTGCGTAGGCGGCGAGGGCGAGCGCTGGTAGGAGAATCAGCAGACTCGTGAAATCGAAGATCATCGCGACCGCCTCCTCTGGCTATCGGCGGCAGTATACGAACGGCCGCCGAACGCGGCAAGCGCAATTGTGTCCGCGGTGTGGAGTTTTCGCGTGTTCGCGCGACCTCGTTCGGCAGACGGGAGAAGGTCGGTAAGCCGGATTCTGTCGAGGAGAGACATTCATCTAGGCGGCCTACCCGAAGGCTCGAACGGGCCGTTCTTCTGCGCCTTCTTACTTGGCCTTGCTCCGACCAGGGTTTGCCGAGCCGGCCGGTCACCCGGACCGCTGGTGGTCTCTTGCACCACCGTTTCACCCTTACCTGATCCCGCTGCCGCGGGCCATCGGCGGTCTGCTCTCTGTTGCACTTTCCCGAGGGTCGCCCCCGCTGGGATTTCCCCAGTGGCCTGCCCTATGGAGTCCGGACTTTCCTCCGCACGGCGGGTTGCCCCGCCGACGGCGTCTCTCTGACCTTCTCCCGTCCGCTAGCGGCGATAGCCGCAGCGGCGGCACGAGTATACGCGGCGGCTGCGTGCGCTGCGAAATCGGACCGGCTGGACGCGCAGCCACCGACCGCACCGCGGACAAACGCGGCGCGAGACCACCCAGGCGAGGATCAGCACGCCGCCGACCGTGGGGAGGATCACGACGAGGGGCGACGCCTTCGCTGCCGAGGAGACGCCAGCGCCCGGCTGCGTCTGCGCCGGCTGCTGTGCCGAAGGGAGATCCTGGAGCTCCGAGAGGACCAAGCGCGTTGCCTCTTCGATGCGATCGTGAAGGACGAGGTCGGCCGTACGCTCGATCACGGTACGGTCAAGCGGGCCGAGCCGCGTCCTTGCCGACGGGCTCATGACGGCCGACGCGCTCCAGTCCCCCGCGGCGCGGAGAAACACGAGAAGGAGTGCGTTCTTCCCGCCAAGACCCCAGGCGCCAAACACCGCGTCGGCGTACTCCCGCACGGTCGGATACGGGCTCTCCCAACTGATCAGGATGTAGACTTCGAGGCCGAGGCGGGTTCGAACGTCTTCGAGAAGACCGTGGATCTCATCGCGATCGTGGCGGTCAAAGACCGCACCGTAGTCCGAGAGCTGTCCGATCGGGCGCGGCAGATCCGCATCGAGCGGGAGCGACAGGCCGAACAGGGCTACGCAGGCGACGATCAGGAGACGTAGAGAATGCGCGAGCAGTGTTCGCATGTGACGACGCCCATCCCGCCGCGGGCTCGTTCCACCGTGTTAGCGCTCACGCGCAGCTTGCACCCGCCGCATGTGCCGTGCTCGAGGGTGGCCACGGGATGGGAGACGTTGGCCCGCAGGGCCTCGTACTGGGACAGCAAGTAGGGAGGCACGTCAAGGGAGAGACGCGAGCGCTCGGCGGCGAGCGCCTCGCTTTGTGAAGTCGAACCGGAGATCTCGACGTCGATCGCGGCAAGCGTTTCGCGGAGTTGGGCTTCGCGCGGAACAAGGGCACCCTCGGCCTCGACGAGCGCTCCGCGGGCGGTCTCGATCGCCGCCATCGCTTCGAGAGCCTCGTCCTCGAGCCGATCGATGCGCGCCTTCTCGCTGGCGATCTTCACGCGGAGGTCCTCCATCTCCTTGAAGCTGATAATGCCCTCGTCGAGACGCTTCTGATAGCCGCGGATGTGCGCGTCGAGTTCGTCGACCTCGAGATTGCGCATCTTGCTGTCGCGCTCGAGGCGCTGCAATTCCTCGCGAAGGGCGGCGACGGCGGCACGTTCGGAGTCGATCTTCTTCTCGATCGCCCGTCGCTGGGCGCGAAGGCGGTCCGTGTGGCTGCGCGCCTCGACGAGAGCCTCGTCGGCGCGCTGCAGGCCGAGAAGCCGTGAGATCTCGCCGAGCAACGCCACCTCCCCGTGACGGAGTTCCCCGTAAATATACGAAAGCGCGAAGGGCAGCGCAAGGCAGACCCTGCGGCACCTAGAGTCCCGGCAGATTCGGGATTCCACCCAGACCTTGCGCGAGGGGCCCGAGTTTCTCTTGGGCTGCTGCCTGGGCCTTGCGCTGTGCCTCCTGAACCGCGGCGAGCACGAGGTCAGCGAGCATCTCGACATCGCTCGGATCAACGACCTCCTTCTCGAGGGAGAGGCCCTCAAGCTCCCCGCGGCCGTTGACCGTGGCCGTAACCATCCCGCCCCCGGAAGAGGCGGCGACCCTCATCTGCGCGATCTCGGCCTGCGCTCGCTCGAGGTCTTCTTGGAGCTTCTTGGCCTGCTTCATCAGGCCGCTCAGATTCCCCATGCCTTTCACAGCTCCTCCTTCAGGATCTGGCCCCCGAACGTCTCACAGACTAGGCGGGCCTTTTCAAGCAAGATCTCGCGCGGAAGCGGCTTTCTTTCGACCGATGCGTCGAAGCGGATGTCGACGCGGACGGAATCCCCGAAGTGCCGCCGCACTGCACCCGCGAGGTAGTGGAGATTCTCGACCTTCTCGAGGCTCTCTTTGTGGAAGGTGTGCTCGGGGTGGAACGAGAGAACGAGGCGCTCCCCGTCCAGGTGTGGCGCGGCCTCCGTAAGGTAGGCGGCAACGGCGATCCGGTCCTGCTCGACCTCCGCCATCAAGCCTCTCCATGTGCTGGCCAACGTCTCGGGAAGCGGGTCGGAACGGCGCTCGGAAGCGGCGGGAGACGGCTGCGGAGCAACAGGGGAGACGAGGGGCGCGGCGGGCCGCGGCGAGGGCGAGGACTTCGAGGTGTGTGCGGGACGCGACGCGGCGAGGGCGAGAGTGCCGATCTCGAAGCGGATCCGCCGATCCAGGGTCCGGAAGAGGTCGGCCTTGATCGTAAGCAGGCCGCGTGCCAGGTCGATGGACGTCTCGGCGTGGGCGGGGTCCGCGGCGATACGCGTCCTCAACAGGTCGATGGAGTCGCCCAGGAAGGTCTCGAGGTCCTTCCCGCGCTCGGCGAGGTCGCTCACAAGGGACACGAGAGCCGGCCGATCTCCGCTCTCGAGAGCCGCCAGGAATTCCTCGTGCGTGGCACGGGCGGCGAGGCCGAGCATGTCTAGGACAGCCGCTGCGCCGATCTCTCCCTGTCCATACGCCGCCGCCTGCTCGAGCATCACGACGGCGTCGCGCAGTCCGCCATTCGCGCGCTCGGCGATCAGGTGTTGCGCCTCCGGCGTCAGCGAGATCGACTCCGCGGACGCGATCCTTCCGAGGTGGGCGGCGATGCGATCGGATGTGAGCCGGCGGAACTCAAACGCTTGGCATCGCGAGACGATCGTTCGCGGCAGTTTGTGGGGTTCTGTCGTGGCGAAGATGAACATGACGTGGGGAGGAGGCTCCTCGAGCGTCTTCAGGAGCGCGTTGAACGCCTCCGTCGTAAGCATGTGCACTTCGTCGATGATGTAGACTTTCCTCTTGAGATCCGTCGGGGCGAATGCGACGTCCTCGCGGAGCTTTCGGATGTGGTCAATGCCGCGATTCGAAGCGCCGTCGATCTCCGCGATGTCGAGGGACCTCCCCGAGAGGATCGTGCCGCAGTTCGAACAGCGATTGCAGGGTTCTCCGGCCTCGGGGTTCAGGCAGTTGACCGCGCGCGCAAGGATTCTTGCCACCGATGTCTTGCCGATGCCTCGCTCACCGGCGAAGAGGTAGGCGTGAGACACTTCGCCGGACGACAAGGCATTGCGGAGCGTGCGGACGACGTCGTCTTGGCCGACGACGTCGCCAAACCGCTGTGGACGCCAGCGACGGTAGAGCGAGAGATGCCCGGCAGCGTCGTTCACGCGAACCCCCTCCCGTGGTCGGGGAGACTGGATTTGAACCAGCGGCTTCCTGCTCCCAAAGCAGGCGCGCTACCAGGCTGCGCCACTCCCCGCGGGATCGTGATTATAGGTACTGCGTTTGCGGGGTTCAATCGGGGTGGGGCGATCGTCGTCGCAGTCCCAGATCTGCAAGGAAGGCGACGAGGGAAAGGCCGAGGAAGAGGGGGGCGAGCGGGACATGCTCCGCGGGCCCGCGGGCGGACGAGGGGGTCAACGAGTCCGTCTCGGAGAGGACGCGCCCTCTGGTGGTCTCGGCGAGCGCTGTGAGGGTGGCTGCGTCGACGCCGAACACATCGTACTCCGGCGAGTAGGGAATGGTGACCGGGAGGGTGAACGAACGTCCCGAGCCGGCGTCGCGGCCGACCAAAGCGTACGCGCCCTCGGGCGGCGTGGGGATCTCGCCGCGGTAGAAGCCGGGGGCAACTTGGCGTAGGGCAACGTCGAGGGCTGTTGGGACGAGAGACGCGGAAAGAGAGAGCAGGTCGGCGAACCCTCCGTCGCTCGTTCGCGCGTCGATGTAGACCTGAGTCCGGAGGGGGGAAAGGGCGACCGAAGGGACGAAACCCTCGGACGGCGCGACGAGCGGTTCGGTCGTCGCCAGCATCTGCTCGAACAGGCGCGCGGCGCCATCCCAGGTCATCCACTCGCGGGTCCACAGGCCGCGCAGGTCTGTGTTCAGGAGCGAAACCGCCCCAAGGCCCACGCGCCATGTGGCGAACAGGGGGTCGTCGCCGACGCCCAGCAAGGTGGTCGACTCCGGCCGCGGATAGGTGAGGACGTAGCCCGAGATCGGAGGGATGGGCGGAAGCGTGCTGAATCCGCCGTGGGCGGCGACGGTTGCGGCGCCGCGGACGAATCGACTGCGGCCGAGGCGTTGCGTGACACGGAGCGCCACTTGAGGCAAGGTCGCGAAGTCGGTGGCGTAGTAGATCTCACCGTGAGCGGCGTCGGCGAGCCGTTCGAGAAAGGATACGTTCGGCGACGAACTCACGGCGATCGCCGATAGCGTGATCTCTGGATGCTCGCCGAGTTTGCCGAATAGCGACGGGTAGTCCCGGCCGACCTCGGTGGTCTGACCGTCCGAGATCAGAATCAAGTGCTTCACCCGTGCCGGAGTTCCGAGTAGGCGGTCGACGGCATCGTCCAGGGGACCGTAGAGGTCGGTGCCGCCGAAGGCCTCGATCGATGACAGCGCCAGGTAGGCCTGCGATCCATCCCCGAGAGGCTGCAGGGGAAACACCCAGTCGTAGGCATCGTAGAACGCGATGATGCCTACGAGCGTCTCGGGCGGGAGGATAAGCAGGCTTGCCGCGGCCGCCTCGCGAACCACCCGGATCTTTCGCTTCGCTGCCGCGAGTTCGCCCATGCTGCTCGATCGGTCGAGCAGAAAGACGACGGCCAACGAGGGTTCGCGGGCCGTCTCGGGCACGGAGAAGGACACGGGCAACAGGGGTTCGATGCCGCCGCGTTCGAACCCCACCGCTTCGTCTTCCCCGTGAAGGACGAGGAGTCCGCCCCCAAGATCGCGCACGAAGTGTTCGAGCGACGCGACGTGGGACGAGGTGAGGTCAGGCAGCGAGACACCGGCAAGGATGACCTGGCGCACGTCAGCGAGGGAGGAAAGTCCGGGCATCGAGGCTGTCTCCACGAAGGGGATCCCGGCGGCGTCCAGGAGGGCCGGTACGGCCGAATCGCCCAGCGCGTCGACGACGAGAATCGAAGGCCGATCCGTCGTTCGAACGAGCGCCGAGCGCGCGTCGTTTTCCTGTACGGGGTCGCCCTCCGCCTTCACGACGACCCGGTAGTCGATCAGACCAGGCGCGGTTGGGGAGTCGACGAACGTGAACACCGTCTCGCCTTCCGCCAAGTCGAGAGTCCTTGCCTCGGCAAGCCAGCCGTTGCGGTACAGAGCAAGCGTCGCGGATCCGGACCCCGTGGACGCGATGACGCCACGAAGCGCGACAGGCCGGCCGATCGAAACCTCGGGAGGCGCCTCGAGCTCTACGACACGCGCGTCGTGGGCAAGACGCTCCCCGGCCGGGACTCCATGGATCGGCACGCCGGCGAGCGCCGCCTCGGCCGCCGCTTCCTCCGCGTCGTCGAAGCGGCCGTCGCTGAATACGACGAGCTGGCCGGGCTCGCCCTCCGGAATCAGGGCGAGTCCTAAGCGAACGGCTTCGGCGAGCCGTGTCGCTTCGCCGTTCGGGGGCGTCTCCGCGACGCGAGGTTGAGCGCCGAGCGGCGAGTCGACCCCGGCGTCCGAAGCGAAACTCACGACCGCGTATCTCCACGTTGGATTCGTCTGTGCCAGAGTCGCCACGCGTGCCTGCGTTGCCCGGGCGTCGGCCGATCGTTCGACGCTCGGCGAGCGATCGATGAGGAACACGACGTTGTTGCGATCCGAGACGCGGATCCAGCGTGGGTCCGCGAGGGCCGCGACGGCGAGGAGCACGGCGGCGGCGCGAACGGCGATACGCCGCCTTCCTGCCCGAGGAGCCCAGGCCATGGGAAGGAGAGCCGCGACGACCAGAAGGAGCAGTAGGGGTGAGGCGAAGCGAATCACAGTCCTCTCCCCCCGCGCCGCCTGCGCGACGATTCCACGTACGACTCGATGAGCAGAAGTGCGAGCGCGGCGCCAGCGAGGCCGGGCCCGAGAGACCTCCAGTGGGGTTGGGTGACCGCGCCAGCGAATCCTGCAGGCTCTTCCGAGATCATGTCCGGCGCGGAGAGCGTCGACTCACACGAGTCCAGGTTGACGGCCACGACGCGCTCGCCGTCCGGGCCGGCGATCCCGTAGAACCCTGGTTTCTCAGGGAGGATGGCGAGTTCGTTGTCCCCGATCCTGAGGACGTCCACGTCGCCGGCTGGTCCCCATGCCGTTGCATCTCCGCTCGCCGGCAGCGGCAGAATCCGACCGACGAGGGCCTCATCGCCGGGCGCGGGCGTGGCACGTTGCACGGCCAGCTCGATCAAATTGCGAATAAGGATCGGGAACTCGACCGTGATCGGCAGATTCGTGGCGGTGAGATCGGAGAGGAGCACGTAGTGGCGAGCCTCGGGATCGGCGACCTCGATCAGTAGTGGGTTGTCGCCGACGCGCAGCAGAACGCGGTGAGGTAGGGCAACCTCCGCCCGATCAAGGTGTTCAACGTAGATCTCTTCGGGGCGCACCCCCTCGAGGAGCGGATGCGAGACGTCCGAGGCGGCGAAACCGCTGACGGATGCGTTACTCTCGGTCACGAGTCCGGGAAGTTGTGCGCGGACGAGCAGCGCGGGCCTCGGCGGGAGCTGCGCCAGCGCGGCGTCGTAGACCACCGTCAGATCGGCCTCCGCGGCGTCGGTGAACTCCAGCGGCGCGGCCGCTTCGAGCGCCGAGCGCAGGAAGCGGTTGTCCTCTCCGATCCAGCGCACCGATAGCGGCGGCGATCGGTCGATGGCGGCATAGCGGACATTGTCGGCGACGAACCCATCGTCGGCGGCGAGCGACGCCGTGAAGCGGGATCCGCGCGAGGACGGGAAGAAGGCCGTGACGGCCCCGCGTTCGCCGGGCTCGAGCAGCGTCTCGACGTTGGCCCGCGTGGAGCCGTCGGAGACGACGACGGCCAACGACTGGAATTCTACGGTTTCGTTGGCGACCTCGACGAAGGCCGAGACGCCTCCCGACGCGCGCTCCCGCACCGCGAACTGGGTGATGGCGAGATTGGCCTCGCGGGGGAGAACGACCGCTTCGATGGCGAAGGGCAGCGAGACGGGAGGACGATCCCCGAACCAAAGGATGCGGTCGAAAGCCTCCGCGCCGCCAAGCGCGGCAAGGGCCGACAAGATGTCATCTCCGTCGGCATCCCCATTCCACGAAGGTGCGGAGCTATGGAGAACCGCACGAGTTGACGATCCATACGGTTCCGGGCCGACGAGGACCGAGGGGCGGGACGAGACCAGTACCACACTCACGTTCGGCGCAGGGAGACGGTCGAGCTGTTGGACGGCGACCTGAACGGCTTGTGCGAAGAGCGTTGCAGAGTCCGTCGAAACGGCCTGCATGCTGGCGCTCGCGTCAAGAAGCACGGCAATGTGCTGGCCTCGCTCTGTCTGGGCGCGCCACGCCGGCTGGGCGACCGCAAGAGCCAAGGCGGCGGCGCAGGCCACCTGGAGAAGCAGAAGCGGGTCCACGAGGGCGCGCGCCCTTTGGATGCGCGCCGCCGGCACTGAGCGAAGGTCGCGCCACAGAGCGATCTCGGCAACCTCTCGCCGCCGCTCGCGAACGCGGAGCAGGGCGAGCAGGATGACGAGGAAGACGGCTCCGAGTGCGGCCAGCCCTGCAGGGTTGGCGAAACTCATCGCAGAATCCCTCCGGAACGAAGGTCGGTATGCAGGACGGCTTCGAGTGGGCGGCTGGTGGGGGTCACGAACAACGGGACCCCCTGGCGAGCGAGGACGTGGCGCAGCGCGTGCTGACGGTTCTCGAAGGCCCGTCGGTACTCCGCGAGCGCCGCGGGACCCACGCGCAGGGTGACGCGCTCGTCGGTCTCGACGTCGACGAATTCGACAAGCCCCGTTGCGACCGGCATCTGTTCCTTCGGGTCAAGGATCTGAATCGCCGCGACCTCGTCGCCGCGATGCCGGAGACGCGCAAGGGGCTCGGCCAGCTCGCCAACCGAGAGAAAGTCGCTCAAGATCACGACGATGCCGCTCTCACGGGTGCGGCCGAGGAACTGCTCCACGCTGGCCGGGAGGGAGGTCCGGCCTGCAGGATCGATGGGCGAGAGTGCGCGAAGGAAGCGCCCAAACTGCGCCAAGCCGTGACGGGGGGCGACGGGGTCGAGGAGGCGCTCCGAGAAGGGAAACAGCCCGACGCGGTCGAGACCGCGCAGCGCCAGATACCCAAGGGCAAGCGCAAGTCGTGCGGCATACAAGGCCTTGGGCGGCGAGCCGCACCGCATCGAGGCGCTGACATCGACGAGGAGATAGACCGGAACGTCGACCTCTTGCACGAAGGTCTTCACCAGGAGACGGTCGAGGCGAGCAAACACATTCCAGTCGACGGCTCGCAAATCATCGCCCGGCGTGTAGGCTCGATAGTCGGCGAACTCGATGCTCATGCCCGCGCGCGGCGACGCGTGCGTCCCGCCGAGCTGCGTTCCGGCCCTGCGGCGCGAGAGGAAACGCAATTGGGGTAGACGCCGCAGGAAGTCCTCGTCGATGAGTTGCTGCATCACGCCACCGACACACTTTTCCAGACGGCGTCCAGCACGGTGCGCGGCGACATCCCCTCGGCCTCGCCGCGGAAGTTGAGAATCAGGCGATGCTGTAGGGCCGCGGGGAAGACGGCCGCGATGTCGTCCGGCGCGACGTGGACCCGTCCCGAGAGGAAGGCGTGCGCCTTGGCGGCGAGCACGACGGCAATGGCGGCGCGCGGGCTCGCCCCGTACTCGACGAAGTCGCGCACCATCGCCGGGGCCTCGGCGCCGTCAGGATGTGTCGCGAGAACCAGGCGCGCAACGCCATGACGTAGGGCCGCGGCGATGGGGAGATCCCGGACGATTCGCCGTGCTGCGAGGATGTCGTCGCCGGAGGCGGCGGGTCCCGGTAGCACAAGCTCGGAGGCCTCGCTGTTCATCTCGGTAATGCTGACCAGGTCGTCGAGGGACGGATAGCCGACCGTCACCTTCAGCAGGAAGCGGTCCACTTGGGCTTCGGGAAGGGGGTACGTGCCCTCCATCTCGATCGGGTTCTGGGTTGCGAGCACGATGAACGGCTCGGGCAGCGGATAGGTGGTTCGGGCGATGGAAACCGTTCTCTCCTCCATGGCCTCGAGAAGAGCCGATTGGGTCTTAGGTGTTGCGCGGTTGATCTCGTCGGCGAGAACAACGTTGGCGAACACGGGCCCCGGCGCAAACTCGAAGCGGCGAGCCCCGGCGGATTCGGTGAGGATGTTCGTCCCAACGATGTCGGTGGGCATGAGATCCGGCGTGAACTGAATGCGCGAAAACGGTAGGGCGACGGCGCTGGCGAGCGCCCTGACCAGAAGGGTCTTTCCGAGGCCGGGGACGCCTTCGAGGAGCAGGTTGCCGCGGCACAAGAAAGCGATGAGCGTCGAGCGGACGACGTCCCTCTGCCCCACCACGACGCCGGCGATCGCTTCTTCCAGACGCCGCAAGGCGTCGGCAGACCTCTCAAGGCCGTACTCGTTGTTCATTCCCTCTCCTCTGTGATGCGCGTGAAGTAGTCGCGGATGATCTGGGTCGTTTCCTCGGGTAAGGTACGTCCCCCGAGGGCCGAGTGGACTGCGGACGGTGCGAGCACGGCATCGCTCGCCACGCTGGGATCGCCGGTTCCGCGCTCGATGGGGACGGCACGCGTCAGATACGCGGTGGCGCCGCCGCTAGCGCCCAGACGGGCCTCCGGAGAGACGACGGCCACGGCACCCACGGCGTCGTCGAAGATAGGGGTCGGGGCGCTCCCGCTCTGGCCGACCCCTTCGCCGGTCCCCATCGTGCCGGACTGCGAGGTCGACGCCGTGGGCGCTCCAGTCGGCGGCACGGACTGCGCCGTCGTGCTCGCGGAGGTCGCGGACTCCGGAGTCCGGGCGGCGGTGTCGGTGGGCGGGGC
>JBFMGK010000071.1:0-7246 GCA_040752575.1 Candidatus Bipolaricaulota bacterium | reverse complement strand
GCCTCAACGAAGCGCTTTGCCTCGCCCCCCGCGAGCGGCTATCGTCTTATCTCTCCTCGTAGGAGCATGTCTTCCAGGCTCATCGGTTAAGCCGACAAGAACGTCGAGCCTAGGGCCAACGTGAACGCGGTGGACGAACGAATCCTCCTCGTCGCGCGCCCTGGCGTACTCGGCGGCGGTGTAGAACACGGTGTTGATCTCCCGCCTCAAGAAGCCGGCTGCCTCGCGCAGCGGCGTGGCCAGTTCTCGGCGCGTAGCGCCGCCGACGATCATTAGGTCCACGTCACTGCCTGCCCTTTCCTCTCCACGCGCGAAGCTGCCGAAGATGTAGGCAAGGTCGACTCGGTCACGAGACGGCTCGAGGGCTTGGCGGATGACGTCGACGAGCCCCACAGTCTTGCGCACGATGGACTTCATCTCGTCGGCGATGGGGCAGTCCGGCTCCATCTTGTACGTCACCTGCCGGCCGACGGGCTTCGCCGTAAGGATGCCGGCGGCGGAGAGCAAGTGCAGCTCGCGCGAGATGTTCCGAATGTTGAATCCCGTCCTGCGTTCGAGTTCGCGCACATGCAGACCCTCCGGCTCGGCGTAGAGCTCACGCAACAGCGCGGCACGGGTCTTCGAGAACAGCACGCCGGCGAGCGATATTGAGGACATTTGGTCATCAATTGTAGACATTGTGTCATCGGCTTCAAGAGCGGATTCGCCAGGCGGGCGGATGGGCGGGCACGACTGCTGTCCGTGGTCCGTAGTCCACAGTCCGTGGTCCGGGGCCCATGGCTTCTCGACTGGGCGAGATGTCGAGTAGCTAAGGAGTTGCCGCCATGACGACGCGGTGGGAACTCCGGGGACGCAGTACTTGTTCGTGTCGCCGCGCATGCGCTCGCGGGACACTGTCCCGAAGGGACACGATCCCGATGTGCTCGCGCAGCTCGCAGATCGGGTCATGTCCCCGCGCGTCATGGACGGGCAACTCACTCGGCCAGGTACCGCTTGAGGTCGCGGTAGAAGTTCTCGTGCCCGCCAAGCGCCAGGAGGGTGACCGTCTTTGCCGGCTTGTCGATCCAGTACGCAAGAAGATAGAGCTTCCCGGCGAGATGGAACTTGCTCACGTAGACACCTCGGAGGTCCCCAAGTTTCGCCTCGCCCTGGGACGGATCGTCGCACAGCGCCCGTACGCGGCGGTCACCCTCGTCTCGGAGCGCAGGAGGCAGCTTCTTCTTGACGGTGTCGAAGTTGCGTACGGAAAAGGGCGTGTACGCCACAGCCTAACCCCACGAGTAGGCAGCCACGTTGCCGGACTTCATTTGCTCAAGCGCCTCGAGGATGTCGGCACGGAACTGCGGGTGCAGCTCCTCGTAGGTGCGAACGAAGTTCTCAATCGCCAACTGGACGACGTTGCTCGTCGTGCGGCGTTCGAGCTTCGCGATCTCCTCAAGACGCTCGCGCAGTTCCTGCGGCACCTTGGCGGACACGGTCGTTGTAGGCATGACGGTCTACTTTAGCATGAATCGTCCACCAGGTCTATCGACCACTGGCACGGCGACGCGCGCTTCCGGGGACGCAACGCCTAGTTCGGCGGAGGGCGTCCGCGGTCCGACGACTCGCTCTGGGAACTCCGGGGACATCGTAGGGACCTTGACGCAGCGGTCTGGGGACACGATCCCGATGTGCTCGCGCGGCTCGCAGATCGGGTCATGTCCCCGCGCGCCTCTCCGTCTGTAGCCTCGCAGCGCCGGCCCTCCCTCGGCGGCCACGAGACGGCCGGCGTTGGGCCAGGCTGCGGCGTCTGGAGCGGTCAATGCGCGGCCGTCGGAGCCACCGCGCTTCAGCTCCGGTTCGCCCCTCGCCGCAGCATCGTCGCGCTGCGAGCCCAGCCGATGAGAATGATCGCTCCGATCACGACCGCCGCCGCTCCGAACGCCGTGTTGCCGTCGAGCCAGACCCACACGCCCACGCCGATGAGCGCTCCCCCGACGAGCAACCCGATCAGACTCGCCACCAGCCTCTTGCCCTTCTTCTGCATGCGGTCCGCTCCTTCCCGGGTACTACGAGCTGCAAGCCATCGCCTACGCGCAGCGTCGCGCGGTTCTACGACTTCAGCCCGAGAAGCCCGCCGAACAGCTTGTAGATCGTCGACGACAGGGCCGTGGCCGTGGCGCCCCCCTGGAAGATCGAGATCCCCTGACTCAGGATCTGCTCGCGCCCGGCGGGGAACAACAGGTATGCGACGACGCCGACGCCGAAGCTGACGATCTGGGCAAGGGTGTAGGTGCTCTTCTTGCCCAAGAGGTTTGGGAAAACCTTGTTGACCGCCTTCTTGATCGCCTGGGTGATCGCCACGCCTCCCACGCCGCCGAGCGCCGTCGCGCCCCACAGCGACCCGCTGCCCGAGGCCGCCCCGGCGGAAGAGGTCTGCCCCCAGACCGCAACGCTCACGATCAGCACGGCCAGTAGAGCGGTCAGAACCCACCAAGCCTTCTTCATCGCTTCCTCCTCGGCGTAAGACGCACGTGCGCGCCAACGTAGCACAACCGGCGATGGCGAGCACCCCGCGGCTGTGGCGAGCATGGATCGCGGGAGGCTGCAACGCAGAGGGACGACGCACAGCAGCGGAACGTGCAAGCCGCGCGCACATGACGCAAGTGCAGATCTCGTCAGGCGATGCTCTCAGTTGGGAAGCGGCGCGACCCGGTCCTGATCTTCGAGCCAGCGCTGCAAGCGCTCGGCAAGCCAGATGGCCTCTTCGAGGCCGGCGGCGACGTCGCGCGGCGCGACGAGGACGCCCTCGCGGATCGCGCGGCCGCGCAGCTCGCGGATCCGCTGGCAGGTGTCGATCCGCAGCCGCTCGAGATGCAGCGTGTCTTCCAGCGAGTCGAGAATCTCGGGCTGGCACACCCCGGGGTCGACGGGGCGGACGCCTTCGTTGCGCAGCGCGGCCAAAGCGCACGTGAGGATCGCCAAGTACACCTGATCCAACTGCGTGTCCGGGTGATTCTGCGGCCGCCGCGCGTCGTCGAGGCGCCGCGTGAGCGCCGCGAGCAATTGCTGCAGCTCGCCCGCCTTTGCGGGCTCGCGTGCAAAGATTCCCCTCTGAATGCCTTCCTCGAGATTCATGACCGCCTCCCCCACGACACCCTGGCCATCATGGGCACGAACCCCGGGCCTGTCAAGGGCATAGAGTGTGCGACAAGAGGCTGCGCCGTGGTCGGCTTCCCGACAACGGAGACTCGCTCTATGGACGCGGCTGCGGGATGAGACGCCGCGCCGCCGGGGCCCGATCGACGCGCGACACGTCGTAGATCGTCTCGATGTCGCCCGCGCTCAGCCCCCACGGGTCGATGCCGAGTTCGAGATAGCCCCCCTCGACGGCCGTTTCGGCGAATGCGTACGTTTGGCCGTCGTAGTCCCAGAAGCTCCTGTCGGGGTGCGCACTCACGAAACCGGTCTCGACCGGGACCCAGGCCACCATGTGGTCGGCGTAACCGTTGCCGTCGGTATCCACGGCGACCATCAGCGCGCCGTACCCGAGCGTCCGCACCAGGCTCGTGTAGAGAATCGCCGTGTCTTCACAGTCGCCGCCCTCCTCGACGAGCGTCTCCACGGGATAGCGCGGGTACTCGTACCAGCGGGGATCGTAGACGTACTCGATGCAGTTCTGCACGAAGAACAGCGCGTTCTCGAGCTGCTCGTGCCGATCGCCGGTCGAGCCGCTGAGGATTTCCTGCGTTACCTCCTCGAGGTACGCGTCGTCGAGCTCATCGAGAACGTACTCGTCGTAGTCGCGGCTCGCCCACGCCGTCCGCGGCTGCGAACGGTAGTACGTGTAGAGATCGACGGGGATTTCCAAGTGGCAAGTCTGGATCTGTCCGTCGTACGTCCACTCATAGCGGCGCGACAAGGTGCGCGTCGTGTCGATCTCGGTCGATACGACCAGCGAAGCCGTCGCCGCCCGTTCGCCCCCGTCGTTGTCGGCGACGGTCAGGGTCACGGTGTACGTGCCGACGTCGCCGTAGGCGTGCGAGACGGTACGACCATTCGCCGAGGTTCCATCGCCGAAGCGCCAGACGTACGAGACGATCTCTCCATCGGCATCGTAGGATGCCCCGGCGTCGAAGCGCACGGCTTGCTGAGGGAACGCGGTCGACGGGGCGACCGAGAACGCCGCGACCGGGAGCTCGTTGGTCGCGCGAACGCGGATCGTGACCGATGCCGTGCTCCGCGCACCGCGACGGTCGGTGACGGTCAGCGTCACGTCGTGCGTTCCGGCCTGAGCGTAGACGTGATCGACCGTTGCCCCCGTCGCCTTCTCCCCGTCGCCGAAGTCCCAAGCGTAGCGTCGAATCGAGCCATCGGGGTCATAGGAGCGCGTCGCGCGGAACTCGACGGTGAGCGGGGCCACCCCGTCCAAGGGCTCAGCGTCGAGGACCGCGAGAGGCGCGGTGTTCGGCAAGAGGAAGCATCCTCCCAGAAGGAGGGTCGCCAACAGCACTCCGAGCCCTAGCGCTCGACGGCTCGGCCGCAGACGAGAGGCTTGTCGCACAGTCATCACGAGACAAGCTTCGCCGAGCGCCGCGCGCTTGCCAAGTGACGACAGGCACCCGGCGCGCGGAAGAACGCTGGGGAGAGCCTTCCACGACGCGCCCCCGCCGCGACGCCGACCCCGGCGACGGTAGCGCGAGAACGAGATTCTCCGTCCAGCGCACGTCTGCGCCGCCTCGAGACAAGCATCCCTTGGGAACTCAGGGGGCACGCCGTTCGTTGTATGATCCCGAAGCCGCGACGCGGCGTCGCGGCTTCGTCGGGAGGGACGCAATGGACAAGCGCGCCGTAGGCGTCATCGGGCTGGTTCTCGTTCTGACTCTCGGAGCTCTGGCAGTCGTCGCGACGACGCGACTCGAATTCGTGTCGCAGCTTGGCGGGTCGGCAGTCGCCGTCGCGGCGGACGGCAACCTCGTCGTGTACTCCGAGGGCCCGCGCATCGTCGTGGTCGACGCCTCCGATCCCGCTGCGCCGGTCGAACTCGGGCGTAGCGAGCCGGTTCCAAGCGTGATCGAGGACCTGTTCGTCGCCGGAGGCTACGCGTACGCGGCTGCCGACCTGCACGGCCTCCGCATCTTCTCGCTCGCCGACCCCGCGCGGCCCGTGGAAGTCGGCGTGCTCGAGCCGAACGACGCGGCCCTCGGCGTCTGGGTCGCCGGGGACATCGCGTACGTCGCCGATCGTTACGAAGGTCTCTCGGTCGTGTCGCTCGCCGACCGAGCGAACCCCGAGCGCATTGGCCAGGTCGATACTCCCGAACGGGCCGTAGCAGTCTGCTCGGCAGGAAGCCTCGTCTACGTCGCCGACTCATCAGGAGGCATCCGCGTGATCTCAGTCGCCGAACCGACGGCTCCGGTCGAGATCGGAGCGGTCGCAGACCTCGCTGCGGCCGTTGACGTCGCGATCGACGGCGCAACCGTCTGCGTCGCTGATGTGAGCGCGGGACTCGTCGTTCTTTCGGCAGCGGATCCCCTGCACCTCGCGGAGTTGGGTCGTCTTGCCCTCCCATCGGCGGTCGACGTCGCGATGGGCAGCGGGCTCGCGGTGGTTGCGACGCGCTACGACGGGCTGCGGATCGTCTCCCTCGAAGACCCAGCCGCCCCCGCGCTGCTCGCCAGCGTGCGCTTGCCAGATGCCGAGCCGATGACGGTACTCGTCGGTGACGTCATCTACGCGGCGAGCGGCGCCGCCGGTCTGCGCGTCGTGTCGCTTGCCAACCCGGCCGCTCCGGCCGACGTCGCCTCACTCGGCGCTGCATCGGCCGTCTCGCGCGTCGTCGCGACAGACGGCTACGCACTCGCCGTCGACCCGATCCGCGGCCTGCGGATCGTCTCGCTCGCAGATCCCGCCTCGCCGCACGAGGTTGCGGTGTTCGAGATTGCCGATCTTGCCGACGTCGCCGCCGACCGCGCGACGGCCGTTCTCGCCGCGAGCAGGGCGCTGGTCGTCATCGACCTGTCCGACCCCGAGCAGCCGACGGAGCTCGGGCGCGTCGAGCTTCCCGAGGTCGTTGCTGGCGTCGCCCTGTTTGGGAAGTATGTGCTCGCAGCCGCCTCGTACGCCGGCCTCTACGTCGTGTCGCTCGAGGATCCCGCCGCGCCGCAGATCGTCGGCCTGCTCGAGTCGCCGGGCTACTTCGGCGACGTGACGGGAAGCGGCCTGCTCGCCTTCGTCGCGGCGTGGCGTGAGGGGCTTTGGGTGATCTCGCTCGACGATCCCACCGCTCCCACCGCGATCGGCCGTCTCACGATGGCAGACGCGGCGCAACGCGTCTCGCACTTCGGCGACACGATCCTCGTTTCGGTCTCGTCGCAAATCTCCGTGGTCTCCATCATCGATCCCCGTGCGCCGGCAGAGCTAGGGACGATCAGCATAGGGCTGACGAACGCCGCCGCCGCGACCGGCGACGTCGCCTACGTCGCCGCCGATTGGCGCGGCGTGCTGGTCGTCTCGCTCGCCGATCCCGCGCTGCCGATGGAGGTCTTCTCGCTCGACACGGCCGATCGGGCTCGCGACATCGGAATTCTCGACGACCTTCTCGTCGTTGCCGATGCGCGAGGCGGGTTGTTCGTGTTGAGAATCGTCGAGTGAGAAGACGGCGTCGCAGGACGCTACGCCAAGGCACAGGAGCCGAAGCGGTTCGCGGAGTCCCGTGTATTCGCGCGGCCCAATGGCTAGGCCTCGTTTTCGAGGCACGCGAGCGAGAGCAGGACGTCCTCGTACGTCGCACCACCGTCGAGGTCGCGCAGGATGCTGATCGGGCGCGCGGCACCGACCTCGCGCGCTGAGGCCACCACGCGGGCGAACCGCTCGCCGTCGACCCACGGCTCCGGCGTCGTGGCGCGGCGCTCGCGCAGGTAGTCAAGCAGGAACTCGAGCGCTCGATCGGACGGGACGTGCAAGGCATCGGCGACCGCGGCAAGGGACTCGCCGCGGTCGAACCGCCCGTACGCAAGCTGCCGCGAAAGATCGACCGTCGCTCGTCGTTTGCGCCCACGGCCCGGGGGCTTCGGCACCGCGTGGACGTTCGGGTCGATGTCCATCTCGAGACCGCGGCTGCGGCACGTTTCGGCGAGAACTGCGACGAAGCGTTCGGCGTACTGCAGGGCTTTGGCCTCGCCAACTCCCGACACCTCGCGGAACCCGGCGGGCGGGGGCGGCCGCCGGCGGGCCCGGGCGCGCCGCGCCGCCCCCGGGACAAAGC
>JBFMGK010000070.1:0-16915 GCA_040752575.1 Candidatus Bipolaricaulota bacterium | reverse complement strand
GCCCGCCCACGGCGCTGCCGAGCGGCACTTACTGTCGACTCCCGACCACGCCGCGCGATCGCGCGTCGACCTGGTCGGCGGGCAGACCGAGAGAGAGGTGGCTTGTGTAGTACAGAACTCCCGGTCCCTCCGAGCGCTCGATCGTCAATCGATGGCGGTCGGCCGACGACAGGTCGGGACCAGCGAAACTCAACGTCGCCGAGTCACTCACACTCTCCGGCGTCGCGACGCCGGAGAGTCGGGCGTTCCCGTCCCAGGAGACGCTGTACGTGTACTCGGCTTCGAGTTCGCCCGTCGCGGCCATCCAATCCGTGAGCGCTACGATGGCCCAGGCATTCTCCTGCGTCGTCTCCCAGATTCCCCCCTTGCGAGCCACCATCAGCCAACGGACGACATTCGGCAACAAGGGATTCGTCGAATCCAGCTCGATCAGGACGTCGAGGATGATGGCCGTGGATCGCGTGTCCGTGTTCATGGCCCAGCGATCTACCGAGCGCTCTTCCCAGTGCGCGCCCGTCGCGCTCAAGATGGCCTGTGTGGTGACGTCCGCGACGAGTGCGTTGACCGAACTGGTTGGCTCTCCGTAGCGGTGGAGGGCCGCGGCGAGCAACGCCCGCGCGTAATGAGACAGGATCTCCCGTTGAGCGAACAGGTCACGGGCGTAGGGCGCCGCGTCGTTCTCTCCTCCCAGCGACAAGACATAGAGAACCCACGCCTGTCGGTTGGCCTGCCAGCCCGCCGTGAGGTCCTCCGCGGGAACGAGCGTTCGATCCAGGAAGTCGAGGGCATCCTGAAGGACGCTCTCGCGAACGGCGATGTCGCCGTCGCGAACGCGAAGAAGGGCGTAGGCGGCGTACGCCGTGAGATGGGCGTTGGACGACTCGCCAAACCACCAACCCCAGCCGCCGTCGGAGTTCTGCCGCTCGTAGAGCTTCTCGAGGCCTTCGAGCACGAGATCGGCCAGCGGTTCCGCAAGCTCGGGATCTGACCAGCCGAGAAGCGACAAGGCGCGATAGGTTAGGGCGTTGGGCAGGAAGCGGCTGACCACCTGTTCCGTGCACTCGTACTCGAAGTGGCGAAGGTACGTGAGGCCTTCCTGGAGTGCCGCGGCGAGCGAGGTCTCCAGTCGCACGTCGACTTGGGTTCGCGAGGGATCGAAAGCCTCGGGGAGCAGCACCGTCTCGGTGCGCAGGCCTCCCTGTCGCAGTTCTCCGGCGGTTCCGACGGTCTCCGGCGCCGTGTAACGGAAGACGAGAAGCGTACCGTCGGGGCCCGTCGTCAAACGAGGTCGCGCGGAGTCGGCGTAGCCGCCTCCGACGGCCGTCCACACGAGATCCACGACGGGCACATCCAGAACGCGAACCCACCACGTGCCCTGGGCCTCGCCACGCGCGGGAACCGACATGGTTTGGACGGCCGGGGTTTCCAACGAGATGCCGCTTGCCGTGAGAGTGACCTCGGCGATGACGGCGGCATCGGTCTGGTTCGTCACCGACGCGGCAAGGCGCAC
This sequence comes from Candidatus Bipolaricaulota bacterium, assembly GCA_040752575.1. Taxonomy (GTDB): domain Bacteria; phylum Bipolaricaulota; class Bipolaricaulia; order UBA7950; family UBA9294; genus CAIOGO01. The sequence goes on along the minus strand of JBFMGK010000070.1, from coordinate 15,405 downwards.
GCGGTCGCCCACGACGAAGAAGCGAGGAGCGACGGGGCGCACCAGGAGCGGCTTCGTAACGAGGACTTCCGCCGTTCCCTCGCCGACGCGGGTGTCTGTCGTACTCCCCACGGCGCGTGCAACCCACGTCGTGAGGTTGTCGGGCAACTCGACGCGGATCGCGGCCTCGCCTTCGCCGTCTGTCTCGACGTAAGGATTCCAGTAGGCCGTGTCGGCGAACTCCTCGCGCACGGTGATGCCAGAAGACAACGAGGATGAGGTTGCCGCTTCCGCCTCGTCCCGTGAGAGGCCCGATGCGGCCATTGGAACGGGGCTCCCGGCGCCCACGGCGCCGTCCATGGCGTACTTCACGTCCTCTTCGACAAGACCCAGATCCTCAAGCTGCTCGATGACGAGCCGAGATAGCGAAACGACGAGCGAACTGGAGGTCGACACGCCGAGGCCGCGGGGCTCGTAGAACGTTCGCAGGATCCTCTCGGCCTCGCGTGGCTGGAGCGTCAGCACGGCTTTGTCCACAAGGTCGACCGCGAGGCGCGCGTGGACAGGTTCTCCTTCGGCGTCGCGGACAGACAGCGTCAGGTCGATCGTGTCTCCAGGTTGCGGGTCGACGGCGTTCGTTGTCAGAGAGATCTGGAGCCTCTTGGGTTCAGGGTCCACCGCCAGGGAGACGTAGCCGACCTTCATCTGCGCTGTGGCCCGCTCTCCCGAGGCAAGTGCAGCGGCGCGCCCCTGAACCAGCACCACGCTCACGTAGACATTTGGGATGTGTTCTTCGCCGAGGGGGATCGTGAGGACCGAGCTGTTGTTCGGAAGCAGTACGACCTCCGAGGTCAGAATGCCCGATCGCTCGACCGTAACGAGAGCCCACTGCTCGCCGGGGAAAGGACTGGGGACGAGGACTCTGGCCTCCTCTCCCGCGCGGTACGAAGTCTTGTCCGCGATGAGCGTCACGCGGTCGTCATTGGCCCGTCGCCACGCGACGGTCTCGGCGCCGCTGACCCAGACGAAGAGGCTCGTCCGCGTCGTGCGCTCCCGCGCGTCCAGACCCTCGACCACGACCTTGAACGAACCCCCGGTTTGCGGCACGAACGAGAGGTGTCCGTCGCCGTGTTCGTTGGTCGTGAGGTCTCCCGACGCGACCAGGGTATCCCTCGTGGTCCAAGACCAACGCCCGCCACCCGAGGGATCTTCTTCGAAGGTGTTGAGCCACTCGCGAAGGTAGACCTCGTACTTCAGGGACGTCTCGGGGAGACGTTCACCAGCCCAGTCGAGCGTGATGACCTGGAGGGGCATCTCCTCGCCGGCTCGACCGATGGGGCGTTCGGTGGCAAGGCCTGCGTAGAACGAAGCTTGGTGAATCACCACCGAGGTGCGTCCGGAGATGGAGGACCCATCCCGTCCGGCCGCCGTGGCTTCGATCGTCAGGCGCCGGCTGCCCTGCGCCGGCTGTCCTTCCTCGTCTCGCGGCAGCGATCCGACGTCGGCTGGGAGTTGCAGCGAGAGGACGCCCAACGCGTCCGTGTTCCCCTCGCCGGTGAGAACGGGCGACGACGGAGTCGGTTCTTGCCACCAACAGGTCCAACATGTCCAGGGGTCGTCGGTATCGGTGAAGGTGTACTGGCCGAACGCCGGAGGTGAGAAGGTGTAGCCTTCCGAGAGCACGCGCCACTCGACCGAGGCGTCGGAGACAGGAGCGCCGAAGAAGTACATCGCCTCGATGTTGACTCCCACGCGATCTCCCTTCGCAGCCTCGGACGTGTCGGCCAGAAGCGTGACCTCGAACTCGGGAGCGCGGTACGCGGCAACCTCGAACGAGTGCGACGTAGAGACCTCGCCGAAGCTCACGCGCAGGCGATACGTGCCCAAGGCGGCATCCTCGGGGAGTGCAAACTCGTCGGCCACCTCTCCGGAGGCGTCGATCGGGAGCGCCTCGTCATAGACGGTGTTCCACGCAGGGTCGGTCAGCGTGATCCGCGCCTCTTCCCGCGTCGGAAGCCCGTACGTGGCGTCGTCCTCGTCTCGTAGGAGAGCGCGGAAGTATACCGTTTGGCCCGTTCGGTAGATCAGGCGATCCGTATCGAGATAGGCTCGGCCTTCGGGCGCCGTCTCCGTGAAGGTTCCGAAGTCCCAAGGCGAGATCCCGTCGCTCCATCCCGAGTCGGCCAGCGTGAACGGGCTGCGAGCCAGGATCGTCAGCCCGCGCCAGTCCGTCGACGAGGCTCCCGGAAATCGCGACAGCCCGCGGCTGTCCGTGACGTCGACGTCGAGCGGTTCGCCGTCGGCATTCATCGCCCAGAGGATCAGACCGGGGACGGGTTGTCCCGACTCGAGGTCCGTCGCCCACACGAGGGTCTCCTCGTCCGTTGTCTTGAGGATGAGGTGCGTGGGGGTCACCACAAGCACGTGCCGGTGTTGCCACGGGTTCCACTCCACCCCGCGGGCCGCCACTTCGATGGCGTACGCCCCCGGGCGAAGCGCCCCACCCGATTCCGAGAGATCGACCGCCGTGTAGCCCATCTCGTTCTCCGGTGAACTCACCCGCACCGTCCACTCACGCAGACTGCCGCGGCTGGGCGGATCCCAGCGGCTGCCCTCCGTGAGCGCTTCGAAGTAGTCGGCGACGTCGAGCCTCGTCAGTGTGAAGTCGAGCCGATCGGTGTTGCGGTGAGCAACGACCATGCGCGCCGGCTCGTAGCTGCTGTAGGTTCCGACGCTTCCCGGCACGTGCAGCCACGCGACGGGGTCCAGTCGATCCGTCGTGAACCGAACCGTGAGGGCGTCGTCGATGGCGTTTCCGTAGGGGTCCTGGATCCCGGCCGCGACGCGGACGGTGTACGTCTGACTGGGCTGGATGTCGAAGTAGACGACGTAGCGGAGATCCCAGTCATTGAACCATCCCGAGACACTTCCGGGTGCCGGCGTGGGCTCGATCGTAATCCTCTCCAGGACGGACTCGGGGTCAATGGGAGCGTTGAACTCGAGGACGAAGGGGGAGTAGGGCGAGACGCGCTCCGCCCCGTTCCGCGGGCTCGTGCCCAAGATGCGAAGCCTCGGAACGGTACGGAAACGGAACCTGGTGAAGTCCTCCGTTCCTTGGCCGCCGCCCTCGGGCAGGAGGCCCGGCTCGAGGGTGACGAGGTACTCCCGATCGAACTCCAACGGTTCGGTCGGGACGAAGAGCAGCGCGTTCCCCTCCGCCTCGAGCATCCCGGAGACCGGCTCCCCGGGGAGAGCTCCGAACAGCGACACGGGACGCACCGAGATCCGATCCGCGGCCGACGCAGCGCTCATCGGCATGTTGAACGTCACGCGGATCTTCGCGTCGAGCGGCACAAGGTCCTCGCCATCCTCAGGCCACGTCCGCAGCGTGCGGGGCCGAACCGTGGTGAACGTCCACACGGCATCCTCGACGAGAAGACCGCCGGTCTCATCCTCGAGACCCGCGGGGATCCTGGCGGTGTAGGTCGTGCCCCCGCGGAGCGAACTGGAAGGTGCGAAGACGTAGACCGAGGTTCCGATCCACTGCCCCGTTCCGTCGACTGCGGGCTCGACCTGCAGCGGCTGAGCGAGCGGTGCGGTGTCGGGAGCTGAGAGGGCCGCGAGGGCCACGACGGGGCGGTTGAAGAAGACGGTGAACAGCGTGTCGGTTCCTACCTCGGAGGTCCCGTCCGCCGGCGATGTCTGGACTACGCTGAGGAAACCGACGACGTGCACGCGGTGGGAGAGCGGTTCGGCAAGAGGCAGGCCGCTTGCGTCGCGCGCTTCCCCTGACACACTCACAACATACGTCTCCCCGCGTTTCCACGGTGCATTGGGCACGAACCGCACGTCTTCGTCGGAAGTCCAGTAGAACGTTCCGCCCAACGTCGGGGTGAGAACAAACGCCTGCTCTACGGAGGGCCGATCCATCGGCCGGTCGAAGACCACGCGGACGGAGCCGTCGATGGGCAGTTCCTCACCGCGCGCGGGTTCGACAAGAACGATGCGCGGCGCGTCGCCCGACGGAGGCGGCACATCGGCACCGGCCGTCCAGCTCAAGAGACCGCTCAACAGCAAAGCAGCCACTGCCCACTTTCCCCAGCGTATCGTCATGTTGTCCCCCTGAACTCGTCTACGTTGTCACGCGATGCCACTGTGGTCCATCGGCACCGCGGCGTCAAATCCCCGTCATTCACACCCTCCCCCCGAGGAGGGTTTCACGCCAGCCCATTGCCCGACGTATCGCGGGGCGATGTCTAACCCTAGGGTGTCGGTGGCACAATCACCTCGTTGCTCCTTGACAAGTGAACAGAGGCAGGAAGTTCCAGGACGACCCGCGCTGCGGGTCATGACATGGATCTGAAGATTGCGACGGGTGGTCCGTCGCAATGCAATCCTCATTCGAAGCATCTACCAAAGGCAAACCGCCCGAAAGGGCGGGACGCAAAGCTACGGACCTTCTAGGCAGCTCTGCGGCGGCCGCTCCGGCCGTCGCGATGTCTCGAGAAACGCAAACCGAGGGAGACCCCGGGACGCAAAGCCACGGGCCCTCTCCGGCCGCAAGGCCGGCGGGTAGCCGGGTTACCGCGGCGCCTAATGGTGGCCGAGCCGCTAGATGCGCTCGAACAAACAACCATTAGGAGGTGCTGTGACATGAGGATGAACAAGTTCGTGGGTACGGCGGTGTTGGTGGCGGCGATGATGATCGGCGCGTCGGCGGCTTCGTTGGCCGTTGCGGTGCCGGAGGTGGCTTCGGCCGTCTCAGTCAACGCTTCCTTCTCGATCCCTTCGTGGATCTCGCTCGTCGTTGTCGGCAACGGCAACGTGAACTTCGCGAGCATCACCGGCCCGGGGACCTACGTAGGGTCGAACAACACGCAGCTCCGCGTGCTCAGCACGACCAACTGGTCGCTGTCCAGCTCGATTCTTTGGGCGAGCTCCACGATGCCCGAGGGAGCCAGCGAGGCGACGGTCGAAGAGGCTCTCGGGCTGACGTTCGACAAGACGTCGGGCGCGTGGGGCATTCACAATGTGAGCGTCTCCTACCGGCTCAGTCTTGCGGCGGAGGACGTCGCAACGCTTCCCCAGGGCGACTACAACGTGGTCATTCAGTACACGGCGACCACCGACTAACGCGACACCAGCACTTCTCCCACAACCATCTGCGCGGCGGGGGGGGCTTCGCGCCCCCCTCAATGCCGCTCTCTGTCTCTGTTCGCGGCATTCCATCGATTCCTCAATGCGTCTTCACAGGTCCATCACACGGCGCGCCTAGGGTGTGACGTTCTAACGAAAGTTAGACATCTCGCACCCCCGATACCAGCCCTCCGGGAGAGGGACGAAACGTCCCTCTCCCTTGGCCTTTTGGCCTACCCCATCGCGCGAGATCCGCCGACGCTCGCCACGGTGAGACCATGCTAAGTCAGAGACAGCGACGGGAGATCGCGCGGCTGCGCGAGCGCAAGGGTCGTGAGGACTCCAGGCGGTTCGTCGTCGAGGGCGACAAGATCGTGCGGGAAAGCCTCGCCGACGGCTGGCCGGTCGTCGCTCTCTATGCCACGAGGGCCTGGTTGGATGCGCTGACCCCGGAAAGCCGGGCAGCCATCCCGTCCTGCACGGAGATTTCTTCGCAGGAGCTGCGATCGCTGTCTCTCCAGCCAACCCCCCAGGGCGTGATGGCCGTCCTCGAATGCCGTATCCATCCGCTGAACTGGAACGAGGTCCTTGGCGATCTGACGTTGGGACTCGCTGAGGTCCAGGATCCGGGCAACTTCGGCACCTTGCTGCGCAGCGCGGCCTGGTTCGGTGTTCGCCATATCTTGGCGTCGCCGGGATGCGTGGACGCGACCCATCCCAAGGTTCTCCAGGCGAGCATGGGAGCCTTCCTGCGGGTTCGCGTTCACACCGTGGACCTCGAGACGGCGTTGGCGGAGGCGCGTCGGCGCGGCGTCCAAAGCTACGCCACGGAGCCCCGCGGAACGTCGCTCTTTGATCTGCCGTTGGCCCGCAACGGGCTGTTCTTGTTCGGGAACGAGTCTCGCGGGCTGCCCGTCGAGTTGGCTCGGTGCGCTTCGCAATCGGTGGGAGTCCCGTCCTGGAGCCATGCCGGATACGGGATCGATTCGCTGAACGTGGCGGCCGCGGCCGCCGTCGTCTGCGCCGAGGTGCGGCGCCGGGCGGCGGCGTTGCGGGAGAACCACGGTTCGCAATCGGTACAATAGGCCTCGACGACAGGTCGAGGGGGAGGATTGCCAGATGGTTCGAGTGCGGTTTGCGCCGAGTCCGACAGGCTACCTTCACGTCGGGGGAGCTCGTACGGCGCTGTTCAACTGGCTGTTCGCGCGCCATAGCGGAGGCACGTTCGTTCTGCGAATCGAGGACACCGATCGGGAGCGTTCGACCGACGAAGCCATCGGGCAAATCGTCGATTCGCTTCGCTGGTTGGGCCTGGACTGGGACGAGTACTACCGGCAGGCGGAGCGACACGAGCGGCACCTTGCGGCAGCCGAGGAACTTCTCCGGTCCGGCGCTGCGTACGAGAGCGACGGCGCCTGGTGGTTCCGCGTTCCCGGGACCGGCGCGACGGTCGTCCACGACGAACTCGTGGGAGACGTGCGTTTCGGCAACGATCAGCTCAAGGACTTCGTCATCCGTCGCTCGGACGGAACCTTCGTCTACAACTTCGTCGTCGTGGTCGACGACATCGACATGGAGATCACGCATGTGATCCGCGGCGACGAGCATCTGAACAACACGCCGAAGCAGATGCACATCTACGAGGCCCTGGGCAAGCCCATGCCCTTGTTCTACCACCTGCCCATGATCCTCGGTCCGGATCGGGGCAAGTTATCCAAGCGGCACGGTGCGACGTCGGTGCTCGAGTACCGCGACCGCGGCCTTCTGCCCGAGGCGCTCGTCAACTTCCTCGTTCGCCTGGGGTGGGCGTACGGCGATCAGGAGCTGTTCACTCGAGAGGAGCTTGTCCGTCTGTTCACCCTGGAAGGACTGAACAAGTCGGCTGCGGTCTTCGAGGATGCCAAACTCCTGTGGCTCAACCAACAGCATATGAAACGCGCCGAGACGGAGCGGCTGATCGATCTTCTGGAGCCGCACGTGGCGCGGCGCGGGCGGATTCCGGAGACCCTATGGAAGGCCGCCGACCGCCGGCGTCTCGGCGTCGGGGTCGGGCTCCTGAGAGACCGCGCCAAGACGTTGGCCGATCTAGCCGAGACGGCCGAGATGCTCTTCCCCGTTTCGCTGGACGCCGGGCAGACGGGCGCGGCGACGCCACAGGAAGCAGAACTCCTTCGGAGGGTTGCCGACGTTCTCGACGGCCTCACGGAGGCTTCGGCGCACGACGTGGAGGCGGCGGTTCGCGGCGCGCTGACCGCAGCAGGGGCGAGCCTCAAGGATGTGGCACGCGTCTGCCGTATGGCGGCGACGGGGCGCGACACGGGACCCGGGCTGTTCGAGATCCTTGCGGCGATCGGAGGACCCCTCGCAGCGTCTCGCTTGCGATCTGCTGCGGACGGAGCGACGTTGTGAGATGGCTCGACGGATTCGGGGTCCGGGTCCGACGGATCGCGGGAATCGCCGTAGCGTTCGCCGTCGTGGTCGTCGCGGGGGTCGGAGGATGGGCACAGGATGCCATTCTCGCGTTCCGCGTCGCGGACGCCCCGGTCACTGTATCTCCCGGGCGGCGAGCCGAGTTCGTGGTGCGCGTGGAGAACGTGTCGCTGTTTGATGCCGACGATGTGGAGTTCGAAGGATTGCGCGATGCCGTCGGCTTGTCAGTCCTGCCGGCGGGCGTGTCGCTCGTTCGGCCGTTCGAGACCGCCGCCGTCACGCTGGCCGTGGTCGCCGAGGCGGAGGTTGAGGAAGGCGACGTCATCGGCGGGCTGGATGTTGTGTACACCTACTGCATTGGCGACCTCTGCTATCAGATCGTCGATCGCGTCGACCTTCCGCTACGGGTGAGCGTGCTTCCGGAGAGGACCTCGGAGATCAGAGAGCCGACTTCGGAGGCTGTGCCCGCGCAAGCTACGTCGACGCCTGGGGCGAGGCCATTCCCGTGGGCGTGGGGAGGGTTTGCCGTTCTGGGGGGAGCCCTGGTCGCGGCCGCGCTCGTGAGCAGGAGGTTCCCCCGCGCGGCGGTCACGATGGCCGTAGCGGTCTGCAGTTGCGCCCTAGCGTGGGGGATTCTGACGGGCGGGCATCGCCAGGCGCAGGCGATCGGAGCCGTGTTGTGCACGTCATGCGTGGGCATTGAGACCGCCGGGGGACACGAGCCGGATCCGGAGCTGAACGATCGCCAACGCCAAGCGCTGGCCGGGCTGTCGAGCCCAATCGAGCTGCTGGTCTTCTACGCACCGTGGTGCCATGCATGCCCCTATGCGGAGCGCGTTGCGGACCTCTTTGCGTCTCTGTCGCCCTGGTTGTCCATCCGCCACGTGAACGCGGAACAGGAGTCAGGGCTTGCGGAGACCTACGGCGTGGCGAGAGGGGGACGCATCGTCGTACCCGCTGTCGTCCGCGTGGATCGAGGTGACGTCGTCTTCGGCGTCGACCGGCTGATCGAGAGGCTGCTGGACCTGTTGGGGGTGGGATCGTGAGGCTGGGGACCGTCCGACGCGCGACGCAGGGCGCGGGGCTGTTGCTCGGGCTGTTCGGCGCGACAGGGATCGGGATGACCCACATTCTGTTCCCCGGGCTCCACTGCTACGCCTGTCCGTGGGCCGTCACGGTCTGCCCCATCGGGCTCGCGCAGAACCTCGTGGCTTTTGGGACCGTGCCCTTTTTCTGGCTGGGTGCGATCGCCGCCTACGGTCTCTTAGCCGGACGTGGGTTCTGTGGCTGGTTCTGCCCCTTCGGCACGCTGAACGACCTCCTTTCCTTTCGCCGGGTGCGGATGCAAAGAGCCTTTTCCTACGGGAAGTTCCTCGTACTGGCCGCGACGCTGGTGGGGGCGTGGGTCGCCACGGACACGTTGTTCTGCAAGCTATGTCCGGCGGCGTCCCTTGAGGCGTCCATTCCGTACCTGTTCCTGGGTGTCGCCAAGACCAACGTGCCGTTCTGGATTCACATGGGAACCCTCGCCGCGACGCTCGTGGGAATGGCCGTGGTCTCCAGGTTCTGGTGCCGTTACCTCTGCCCGATGGGCGCGTTGCTGGGCTTCTTCAACCGCGTGAGTTTCCTGCATCTGCGCTTCGATGCCGCAACGTGCACGAGCTGCGGCGCGTGTGATCGCGCGTGCCCCATGGGCATCCAGCCGCGGGAAGAGATCGACACCCATAACTGCATTAAGTGCGGGGCGTGTGTCGATGCGTGCCCGCCTGACGCGCTCTCGCTTCGTTACGGTCTGAGGGGATCTCGACGGTGATCCGCTACGCGATCGTCGGGATCGTGCAGGGGCTCACCGAGTTCCTTCCCATTTCGAGTTCCGCCCACATCGTCCTGGCGGAGGCTCTCACCGGCCTGAAGTCGCCCGGGATTGTCCTCGAGGCAGCGGTGCACGTCGGAACCCTTGCCGCAGTCTTGGTCGCGTTTCGGGCGGATGTCGCGGCGATCCTTCGTTCCTTCGGGCCGCGGGGCAGCCTCGAGCTGCGCAAGGAAGTCGGGTTGCTGATCGTTGGCACGGTTCCGATCGTTGCCCTGGGCCTCGCTCTGAGGTCCGTCGCCAGTCGGCTCTTCGAGTCTCTGTGGATCGTCGGCGGAGGTCTCCTTCTCACGGCCGTGGCGGTGATCGTGGCCGACCAACGCGCGCGCCGGGGCGCACGACGTTCGTCGCTCGGAGCGCCCGGCGCCTTCGGAGTAGGCCTTGCCCAGGCGGTTGCTCTGGTCCCTGGGGTCTCGCGCAGCGGCGTGACGATGGCCGCGGGGGTGGCGGGCGGCCTCTCGCCGGCGCGCGCTGCGCGGTTCTCCTTCCTGTTGTCGATTCCCGCCGTGGCGGGAGCCGCGATCATCGCCGTGCTGGATGCGAGGTCCCTCGTCGGCGGTCACGGCGCTGCGATCGACGTGGCGGGGGTCCTTGTCGGAGCCGTCGCCGCCTTCGTCGTCGGCCTGGCCGCGCTGCGCTTCCTGTTGGCCGTGCTCCGTCGGGGTCGGCTCTGGGGGTTCGCGGTCTACTGCGCTGCTCTCGCCATGGCGACCTGGGTCGGGGCGATGGTCTTGCCGCCCGACTAGGGAGCGTCGCGCGAACCGAGCCAGATCGCGGCTGCGATCAGGCTGAGCGAGGCCATCAGGGCGAGGATCGTCGCCCAAGGGCTTGGCCCTACAGGTTCCGGCGCAGCGATCGACAGCGGCGCCGCCTCGGAGACGGGCGGATCGACCCAGAGGGCGTTCGCGGAGCCGATCTCTCCCGCCGCGCGTTCGACGACCGCGAAGCGATCAACGATGTAGCGCCCTCGGGATCCGGCGCTCAGTGTCGTGGTAAGTCCTTGGGGATCCGCGGAATCGCGGTTGAAGGGGTCCATGATCGTGTACGTGCTCCCCATCTTTCCCGTGATGACCACCCAATGGCAGTCCTCGGACTGCGTCGATCCGCTGCGGCAGTACGCGCTCCAGTGCACGCCGGCGACGATCGGACTCCCCTGCCGTAGAGCGTGATCGATGATGATGGCGGCGATCGGGTTCAGGCTGACTTCGCTGCGGTTCACGTGGAACGAGAGGTCTATGCCGTAGGGAAGGCGATCCCACTCGAGACAACAAGAGCCGGCGGGATCGGTCGCGCACGGTCCGTAGCCAGCGCGTGCGCGCAGCCAATCGTTGAGAATCCCCGGGTCCATCCCGACGCGACGCTGGCCCGTCGAGGAGAACTCGGGGGGGATCTCGAGGGAAACTTCGTAGTAGGCGAGCACGGCGGCGAAGGCGGTGACGAGACATCCTGTCGCCTGGAGGAGATCCGGACATCCCCCCGTTCCGAGCGTTTCGCGTCCCCACGCTCCCGGTCCGATGGAGTACGCCTGGTTGAACGACGGCACGCGCCGCGGCAGGTCGATGATCGACTGCGCACGACCCGCGAGGACGACCGCCAGGCAGAGGAGGAGGACGGTCGAGGAGCGGGGCACCCAGCGGCCGGTCACAGGAGCACGCTCCTAAGGTCGGTCGCACGTTCGACGGCAAACCCGGGTACGTGGGGGCCGGGAACGGGTGTGCCGGACGGCCGAACCCAGGCGGCCGCCATTCCGCAGTCGATGGCCCCGACCACGTCGGCCTCGTACGAGTCTCCGACAAACAGCGATGTCTCTGCGGCAGCGTCGAGCCTCGAGAGGAGATCGCGGAAGGCTTGGGGATCGGGTTTGTAGACGCCCGTGTCCCCGGCCACCGAGACCTGATCGACCAGAACATCGACGCGCAACGCGCGGATCTTCTCCCACTGCACATCAGAGAGTCCATTGGTGAGGAGGCCAAGTCCGTACCCTGCGCCCCGCAGGTTCGACAGAAGCTCCACAACCCCCTCGAGCAGTCTCGCGCCGGTCGAGCGGCGAAGGGCGCCGTGCTCGGCGGCGATGCGCTCAGCGAGCGAAGGAGACGTCTGACCGCGTTCGCGGAGGACGGAACTCCAGATCGATCGGCGGAGCGCTTCGCCGGACGAGGCGCTGCGCTCGAGGCGAACCCACAAAGCATCGTAGCGCGCGGCAAGCTCGGTCGGCGGGCCGACCTCGTCGGGCGAGATCGCGAGGCGATTCCAGACCACGGAGACAATGTCGGACGTCGTCAGCGCATAGGTGGCGAGCGTCTGGTCAAGGTCAAAGAGGACGTGCGAGAACCTCGACAGACGACGTGGCGGTTGATCGGTCACGTTCCCCCTCTTATCCTGTCTGTACCCGCGCACGGTGCGGGGGCGATCATAGCGTAGGCGATTCACGGCCTGCAAGGAGAGACGTGCGGATCATCGGCGGCACGAGGCGCGGGCGACGGCTTGTCGAGTGGGACGAGGAAGGAATTCGTCCGATGCGCGACTTCGTCCGCTCGGCCTTGTTCAACATCGTTTCCGACTTCGTGTCCGAGGCCGCCTTCCTCGACTTGTACTGCGGGACGGGAAGTGTTGGACTCGAGGCTCTGTCTCGCGGCGCGGCGACCTGCACGTTCGTCGATCACTCGCCCGAGGCTTGCGCCATCGTCCGCCGCAATCTCGACGTCCTCGACTTCTTGGCGCAAGCCCACGTCGTGACAGCGGATGCCGTTTCGGCGCTGCCAGAGCTCGGCCGCCTGGGCCGCCGGTACGACCTTGTGTTTGTCGGTCCTCCCTACTACCGCGAGTTGGTTCCCCGCACCTTGGCGGCTCTAGCTGTCGAACCCGTTCTCGCGGACGATCCGGTCGTCGCGGCGGAGATTCACGCTTCCGAGCGTGTGGCCGAAGCCTACGGAGGGCTCACGCTCGTCGACCTGCGCAAGTACGGCGACAACCAGTTGGCGTTCTACCGTGGGTCCGGGCCATCTGGAGAAGCGACAGAAAGGGAGGACGCGAGTGAAATCCAGTGAGGGACGGCCGACCATCCTGATTACCAATGACGACGGGATCACGGCGGCGGGTTTGCTGGCCCTGAAGGAGGCGCTTGACGGAATCGGTCGAACCGTGGTCTTTGCGCCGGACAGGAATTGGTCGGCGGCCAGTCGCACGAGGACGTTCCACAAGCCGCTTCGCGTCGACCGCGTTCCCCTGCTCGACGGCGACATCGGGCACGCGACGAGCGGTACGCCGTCGGACTGCGTTTCTCTTGCCCTGCTCGGGCTGCTGAGTGAACGGCCGGCCTTGATCGTCTCGGGGATCAACGCGGGGCTCAACCTGGGTCGTGACGTCTCGTACTCGGGGACCGTGGCCGCCGCGATGGAGGGCGCGCGGTCGGGAATCCCCGCGATCGCCGTCTCGTACGACACGGTCAGGGCGCCGAACGATGACCTTGACTACACGCGCGCGGCAGCCTTCGCGAGCCGCCTCGCGGCGTTCCTCCTCCAGAGACCGCCCCTCCCACCCGGCATCCTGTTGAACGTGAATGTCCCCTATTCGCCGTCTGGCAGGAAGCTCGAAGCGCGGCTGACCCGGCTCGGCGGTGAGGCCTACTCGAACTACCTCGTGACCGGGCGCGATCCACACGGCCGTGAGTACTACTGGATCACCGGGGATCCCCTCGATGGGCCGGCGGCAGGAGGTCAGGGAACCGACATCGAGGCGATCTCGGAAGGCTACGTGTCGATCACACCGATTCACCTCGACATGACCGAGCACGCGCTTCTTTCCGAGTTGCGGAGCTGGGAGGGTGAGCTGCAGCTGCCGGGATAGACTCCGCGGCTTCGGGGATTCCGAAGCGCAAAGCAGCGCCCGCGCGTGCTTCCGGATCTGCATCGATGCTTGACAGCAAAGAAGAGGAAAGGGATGCTGTGCATGGATATGCAAGGCAAAGAAAGAGGATAAGGGCGAGGGATTCGGCCGTGCGGAGGGCTGAGGTTGACGAAAGAGCAGGAACGAGGACTGGTCTTTCTCCTGAGCGCCGCGTTGCTCCTCGGCGGAGCGGTCCTTCTGTGGCCGTCGCCTGGGCGGTCTAGCATTCGTCCGGCCTCGCCACTTGTCCTCACCGGCGTCTCCGTGGTGGTCCCCGTCGTCTGCGAGCGGGGGAAGATCGACGTGAACCGTGCGGGCCTGGAGGAGCTTTGTCGGCTTCCCGGGATCGGCGAAGCCCTGGCTTCGCGAATCATGGCGTACCGAACCGCGCACGGGCCGTTTCAGACCCTGGATGACCTCACCGAGGTGTCGGGGATCGGCCCCAAGACCGTCGACGGACTCCGCGAAATGGCTACGGTGGGCGAGGCGCCCTAGTAGAACGGGGTGCGCGTTCGGTGGCGGGGGTAACGGGACTTCACGTTGGGGGATTGGCCGGACGACCACAACGCGACGTCCAGCACTCTGGCGGTGACTGAAGCGCCGCGGCGGCGGAGTTCCGCCACCAGGAGTTCGGTGGCATGGATGGCGCACGCCCTGATCTCGATCTCCTGCGGGGAGCCGGCGGGCAAGAGATCCCCTCGCTCTATGGCGTCGGCAAGTCCGGGCTCATACCGGAGAACTCCGGCGCAGCGTAGCACATGGGGGACGAGGTTGTCCGCAAAGAGGGTCAGCCGTTCGAGATCGTCGAACGGACTTCCTCTCAGCGGTTCTAGGCCGAGCGCCAGGTCCGAGGCGAGGATCTGGGCACGCTTGAAGAACGGGATCTCGGCTCCGTCGTAGATCGCCACGTCGTGGAATAACGGCTGCGCATCCAGAATCTCGACGAGAGCTGCGGCCGAACCTCGGGCGGCCTGCACAAGCCGTACGGGATCGCCGTCGAACCGCCGCAGAAGGTCTTCCCCCAGGTCGTTCCAGGCGCGGCTGACCCACCGGGCCCACTCCTGAAGGGCAGGGTGCCGGTCGTCCTGCCCGAAGAGCCGAGCACAAGCCTGCGGCGAGATCCGCGACAGCTCGCGGGCGTCCAACGGGCCGCGCTCGCGGAACCTCTCCGTCAACGCAAGGGCGACCGTTCCGTACCCCGAGAGGCCCGGCCGCTTCGCGAAGAACGGGAAGTAGCCGGAGCCGAAGTTCACGGCGTCGAGGGTCACAAGGTATGCCGTCGTGTCCTCGGCTGTGCCCAGATAGTGGAGGGACGTGTCGTAGGCTGGAGGCGCGAGGACGGGCGCCAGTTCTTCGCCGAGGCGCCGGATCGCCTTCTCGTCGATCGCGACGAAGCTTGCCCTTTCGGCGACAACGGCGACTCGGGATCGGATGACGTCGAAGATGTCGGGGACCACGCGCGGAGCGTACCCGCTTAGCTCCACGGGTTCACGCCACGCGGCGCCGACCCCGATCCACAGCGGCTAGGAGTCCTCTCCTGGCCCATGCGGCTGCGGAGGTTGCGGCGGGCGAGGGCCCGGGCCGCGACGCGAAGAGAAGGGGTCGAAGTCCTTCCCTAGCGGGTCGAAGTCGCCGCGCAGCGGATCGAAACCGGAGTGCGCGGATCCCGATGCGTGGGGGCCTCGCGATTTGGTCCTCACCTGCGTTTGATCCAGCAGGTTCTTGAGATGGTGCTGGGTCACATCCGCTGCCAGCCCATCGGGCATTCCCGAGTCGATGAGCGTGCGGTAGAACGTCGCGAAGGACTCCGCTGCAGTCTTGAGGTGGTCTGCGGAGTAGACGCTCTCCTGAATGCCCCGCAGGATGCGCGGGATGCGGTCCGAAACGACATCGAGAACCTCGCCGATGCCCGCGGCGCCCCCGACCTCGAGCCCCTCGGCCGCCTCCTCCAGCGCCTCCTCCCGATCCTCAAGCTCTTCCTCGAGTTGCGCGATGCGCTCCTCCTGACGTTCGAGCCGTTGCTCGACCTCCTCTTGAAGCCGTTCGAGCCGCTCGCGCTCGCGCTCGAGCCGCTCGCGCTCGCGTTCGATCTTCTCCCGCTCTCG
>JBFMGK010000069.1:0-45349 GCA_040752575.1 Candidatus Bipolaricaulota bacterium | reverse complement strand
GCGCCCCCGACGCGGGGCGGCGCGCTCCGCCCCCGCTGCGCTTGTGGTCCGTCCGCGCGGGAGAGCTCCCGCCGCCGCTTCGATCGCATGCAGAGCGGCAAAGGCGGAGAGACTGCCCTCGCTCGACGAGGAGAGGGCGCGTGTCGAGCGGTATCCTTCCAGAAGGGCGTGGCGAAGCTGCGGCGTCGACTCCCGGCCTCCGAGGTCGGCCCAGAGGACGGCAAGGTCCTCGGCAAAGGACCTGATGAGGCACTCGCCGAACCCCAGCGCACCGACCTCTTCGTCGCCGTAGCGAAGGCGACGCAGGACCAGACGTCCGTGGACGATCCCGGAGTCGAGCGAGTCCACGTCGACGGCGCGCGCGACGCGCGCCGCATACGCTGCCGCGTTCTCGAGGAGTCTGCGGCTCTTCTCCTCGGCGAGAGCGCCGTCCAGAGCGCTGCGCGCCGCTTCGAGTCGCTCGAAATAGCTTCCGGCGACGGCCGCGCGCTCTTCGGGAAGAGGAAAGGCCTCGGCGTGACGGTGCAAGGCGGCGGCCAGCCGTCCTGCGGCAAGGCCGTCCGCGGCTTCGAGATCCGCCTCGCGGCGCTCGCCCTCGACCCACGCCAAGACGGCCACGGCACGCGTTCCGGGGACCCCCTCCATCGACACGCGGTGGAACAGCTCTCCCGAACGGGTGAGCAAGGGCTCCGGAATGGGGAGCTCCGTCTCGCGACCGAGGGCCGCGAGCCAGAGCAGTTCTCTCTCCAGTGCGGGCGTCTCACGGCCGGGAGGCGAGAGGCGCACGGCGTACGACGCGCCGCCGCACCGCAGACGATAGACGAGGTTCGTGCGCTCTGCGACGAGCGTGAGAGATCCCGCGAGACCGTAAGCGCGCAGAGCCTTTTCGGCGAGTCGGACCTTTCTCTCTGCCCGCTCCGCATCCCCCAGTTCGTCGAATCGAGGCATGCCTGGAGTGTCGCCGGCCGCTGCGCTCGCGGCAATCCGCCTATTCAGACGGCGGTACCGCGCCGATTTTCGGCGGAGTCGGGAAGTAGTCGCTCCGATAGACGAACAGACGTCGGTCCGCCGTTCCGGCGACCAGTGCGAGCATCTCATGTCCCTTGGCGTAGAGCTCGCTCGTTCCCAGGGGGCTCTCAAGGATGTATCGTTCCGCAGCGACGCGTGCCTCCCCCGCCGTCAGGAGGCCCTCTCCGTCGCGCTCCATCACAAGACGGGGGAGACCTTCCGCAGAAGGCGCTGCGGCGCCGGGAGGACCCCCAAACAGAAGGGCCGAAAACTCGGCGCGGCCGTCGACGTGACGCTCGCGGAACAGCACGGGAAGAAAGGCATACGAACTGAAGGTTCCCAACACGACGGCTTCATCGAGGGGAACGGGGAACGTCTCCTCGTCGCCATTGCGGCGTACCGCCGCGCTTTCCGCGGCGAACGCAGCCTGAAGCGTCTGGCTCTGCCCCAGGGGGGCGTCGAAGTGCGCCGAGTACTCCCGCGGCTCCAGGTCTTTCCCGCCGGCCCAGCTCTGGGTGAACGACACGCGGACCGTCGCGACCAGGATGCGAAACCAGAACCGCCCGGACGACGAGAGAGAGGCTCCGTCAGGCCCCACGTCCAGTTCGTACGTCTCCTCGCCGAAGGGCTTGTCGTTGGAGAGTAGGAGAACCGTTCCGGTGGTCGACCACGCCGCTCGGCCTTCTGCCACCACAGGGGTCGGAACCTCGATCATGTCCGATGGAGCCGTCCATTCCTCCGGAATCGGCTTCGCAGGGGCTTGGGCGACGGCCTCGGGCGGCGGAGGCGACGTCAGGCGCAGGGCGACCGCAAGTCCTCCCGCAAGCAAGACCAACGCGAGGAGGACTCCGAGAAGAATCCGTAGTCCCCGTCGACGTCTCGCCACGCCCGCTCCCTTCTGTCCCGCCGTGATCGTCTATAGGGTTACTCTACGTCCTTCCAGTGGAGACCGCGTGATGCCCGCGTCGAGAGAACGTGTCCGTTGTCCGGTCGATCTCTGAGATCTAGAATCGTCGGCGAAGGGAGGCAAGATGAAGACAGCGCTTGCGTGCCTGGCGCTTCTGGCCGCGGCCGTCTCGGCCGCCGCGGCTCCCGTTTCGTGCTTCGTCGTTCACGCAGAACCGACCGGCGTGGACGCCGCCGCGTTCGCCGAGTTGGCCGCGCTCGTCGCGCTTGCCGACGGCTACGTCGTGCCGCTCACGCTCCTGTTGACGGCGCAGTGGGCGGACCTGATTCTTGCCGATCCGCAACGAATCGCCGCGGTGGCGCTGTGGGTCGCGAGCGGGCACGAGATCGGAGTTCACCATCACGCCTATTGGGCGACGCAGGATCGCGGGGCTCAGTGGGACGGGTACACCAACGTACCCGTCTCGGACCTCGCGCCGAGCTCGCGACGCAACTTTCTGGGAACAATGGACGACTTCTGGGCCGCGCTGACGTCCCTGCCCGGAGAGCGGCGAACCGGATGTCTAGGGCTCGGCGGCGAAGACGAAGTTGATTGGATCTGTGGTCTATCTATCTCGATCTCCGGCCACGAGGTGGCAGACGCCGTCTCCCGTCCGACGGCGGTGACGATCCATGGGTGCGCGGCCACGCAAGTCTACCACGCGCTTCTCTCGCCGGCGTCGCAGGCTGCCCTCGCGCAGGCGTTCGCGACGGCTGGCGACGATGCGCTGTTCGCTGTTGTCCTGCACGTTACGGATGCCGCCCGCTACCCGGATCTCGTAACGGACTGGTTCGACCTGGTTACGTCGGCGGATCCGGAAGGACTCCGGCGCATGACCGTGCGCGACGCCGTCTCCCTATGGCCTCTTCCCTAGAGCGGCGCACGCCGCGCGTCCTTGACCCGGCCTCTTGGTCGCGCCGAGAAGCGTTTGAGTTGTTCCGCAGTTTCGCTTTTCCGTACGTCAATGTGACGGCCGACGTCGACGTGACGCGGTTGCGCGAGGCCCATCGCGCAGCGGGAATCACGTTCACGGTTGCCGTGGTTCACGTGCTCTGCGCCGCGGCGAATGCGGTCCCCGCATTCCGACGACGTCTGCGCGGAGCCGAGGCCGTCGAGTACGACGTTGTGGACCCGTCGATCACCGTCTTGGGAGAGGGCGATGTCTTCCGCTTCGCGACGTTGCGCTTCGATCCCGATGTGCGCCAGTTCGCCGCTGACGCGGCGCACCGGATCGAGAGGGCCAAGCAGTCGCCGAGACTCTGGTCGGAAGAGGACCGCGACGATCTGCTCTACATGACCGCGATGCCTTGGGTAGCGTTCACCGGCCTCGTGCACCCCGTTCCGCTCGATCCGCCGGATTCGGTACCTCGGATCGCGTGGGGGCGGCGGCGCGAGGCGAACGGACGGGTTCTTCTACCGCTCAACGTGCAGGCCCATCACGCGCTCGTGGACGGCATCGACGTCGGACGCTTCTTCGCCGAGGCCGAGGACCGAGCCGGAGGAACGTTCGGCTAAGCGCCGGGTGCCACGGATGCGATGAGGTCGAGTTCGTCCGCTCCCTCGATGCGGGCTCGCGCGAACGTCCCTGGAGTCGCGGCCCCGCGCAGGAAGGTGATCGGATCGACGTCCGGCGCCTGGCCTGCCGTGCGCGCGAGCCAGATCCCGCGGGAGGACGACGCCCCATCGACAAGGACCTCGACGACGGAGCCCACGCGCCCCGCGTTTGCCGCCGTGGCGTAGGTCCGTTGCGCGGCGTAGACGCGCTCGAGACGGTCCGAGACAACCTCTCGGGGCACTCGTCCCGGGAGCCGTGCCGCTGCGGTGCCCTCCTCGGGGGAGAAGGGAAAGGCTCCGACGTGGTCGAAGCGCAAGCGCTCGATGCCCTCCAGGAGGGCTTCGAACTCCTTCTCGGTCTCGCCGGGGAACCCCACGATGAACGTTGTGCGCAGCGTGACGCCCGGGATCTCCGCTCGTAGGCGGGCGATCAGCCGTTCGGCGGTCTTCGAATCGACACCGCGGTTCATGGCGGTCAAGATCCGATCGACAACGTGCTGCAACGGAAGGTCCACGTACGGAACGACCTTGGGAAGTTCGGCTATCGCCCGTATCAGAGGGGCGCGGACATTGCGGGGATGGGCGTACAGGAGACGGATCCAGGCTACGCCCTCCACCTCGTGGAGGCGCCTCAGCAAACCGTCCATATCAGGCTCTTCTGGACGATCGGTCCCGTAAGCGGCCGTGTCCTGCCCAATGAGGTTGAGTTCGCGGACGCCGAGTTGCGCGAGCGCCTCCGCTTCCGCGACGACCTCGGCGAACGGACGACTACGGAACGGACCTCGGATCGATGGGATCGTGCAATACGTGCAGCCGTGATTGCAGCCTTCCGAGACGCGAAGGTACGCCGTGTGCGAGGGGGTGAGAAGCAACCGCGTGTCGCCCGTCTCCTCGTCCTCGAGACCGCAGGCGCGGACGATGGCGTCGTGCTCATCGAGGCCGAAGAACCCGTCGACGGCCGGCAAACGGCCGCGCAGGGCGTCGCCGTCGCGAACGACCAGACACCCGAGGACGAACAGCTTGCGGCCGGGGCGCGACGCCTTCCACGCCGAAGCCTCCTCGATGACCGCGATGGACTCGCGCCGCGCCGGATCGATGAAGCCGCAGGTGTTGACCAGGATGACGTCCGCGTCGTCGGCCGCGGCGCCGACAAGGGCCCCTGCTGTTGCGAGGCGCGCGAGCAGCTTCTCGGAGTCGACGAGGTTCTTGGCGCAGCCCAAGCTGGCCAGGTGCACGCGCAACGGGTGGCTTCGGTGTCGTCGGAGCGCAGGCATGCCCTATCATACTCACGGAGCGTCGCTCTGCGACGAAACTCTCCCAGGTTGCGCGGGGTAGGTGTAGCGGAGGGCGAAACCATGAACCGAAGGGCGTTGATTGCGGCCGTGGCGCTGATGGCGGCTGGGCTGGCGGGGTCGGCGCCGGCTGACCCGGAGCTTCGCGACGGCTTCTTTGGGATCTCGGGAATCATCCCCGACTTCAGCTACCTCGACGGACTGGGCGCGGAGTGCGCGACCTCGGGATTCTGGATCGGACCCTCGGCGACGTTTCTCGGGTCGAACAAGGAGGAACTCCACACGCGGCAGATGCGGGAATTCGTGACCCGCGGCGTGACGCCGATCGCCACCTTCTACCTGGGAAGCGTCGACGCGTCGGCGACCGAGGCCGCGGCGACGATCGTTGCCCACTACACGACCGGCAGCGGCGCGGCCGATGTCGGGGCGCCGATTCGCTACTGGGAGATCGGCGACGAGCAGAACGGCGTGTGGGCAACGTCGTGCAGCCCGGAGGAGTACGCGCGCCGCGTCGCCATCGTCGCTGCGGGTGTACGTGCGGCGTGCCCTTCCTGCGTTACGGTGCTGGGGGGACTGCTCGACGGACCCGAGATGGGCGATTGGGCGCTGATCCCTTATCTGGAGCGCTTTCTCGCGGCCGGCGGCGGCGAGTGGATCGACGTCTATGCGTTTCACCTGTTCGGCCTGGCTCGGCCTTCTCCGTTTCAGCCCGGCGGCCCCCTGTACGACGAGGCGGCGACGATCGTCGACGGCATGCGGCGCGTGCTCGCCGGGTACGGGAGAGAAGACGCGCCGCTCTGGGTGACGGAGATGTCGACGTTCTCGGGAGGCATGGGCCCCATCGAACAGAGCGAAACCGAACAGGCCGCCGATCTCGTGAAGCGGTTCGTGCTGCTTCGATTCCTCGGCGTGGACAAGGCACTCTGGACGTACGTCACTGAGCCGCAGTTCGAGGGGACCGGGATCGGTTTCTTCGATCAGGCGGGCCTTGTCTACGACGGCATCGGGCCGTATGACCGAGGCGCCGACGTGAAGAAGCTGGCGTACGGCGCGTTTGCGAGGATGACCGATCGACTCGGAGGCGGCACGTGGATCGACGGCGCGCGGGAGAACGGCGTCACTTGGGTGGCGTTCGACGTTCGCGGAGAGACCGTGACCGTTCTTTGGCAGGACCCATGGATTCGCGAAGGCCCCCTGTGGATCACTCCCGCGGCCTCCGTGACCGTTGAGACGATGCTCGGCGAGCCGCGGCTGTCGTCCGCGCAGACATTTCGTCTTGACCTTGACCTTGAGCCCGTCTATGTCGTCGGCGCATCCATCGCCGTCTCCGTTTCCGCGCCGGCGCTGACCGCGCCGTAGGTTGCGGGAGATCGGATTCGACGAACGCCATCGCGATGAGGGTTCCGCATCTCTTGTCGGCTGGCGTCTCCTTGGCGGTATCCTCCGCATGGGCTGCCGTCTACGAGGAGGCTCGCAGGGTCTCTACGCCGTGAGTCCCGCGCGTTTCAACGTTGTTGCGCGACGGCGGCGAGCTTCGGGCGCTTCTTTGGGGGAGGATCTCCCCCATGGCCTCAGGAGGCGACCGCGTCGGATGGGCCGATGCGGGCCGTGATGGGGTCTGCCCTAGTTCAGGGAGGGAGCTATCGTGAAGCGAAGGGTTTCGGTCTTGGCTGCGGTCATGGGGTGGATCGCCGGGGTTGCGGTCCTGTGCCTCGCCACGACAGTGGTCGATCCGCTGGGGCGGGTCGTCGAGGTTGGACAGCCCGTGCTGCGCGTCGCCAGCACCTACGAACCGGGAACCTATTACCTGTACGCGCTGGGTGTCTCGGATCGCCTCGTCGCGGGCTGGTACACGGCGTCCTCCGGATCCGATTCGGACAACGAGACGATGCGCCGCCTCGAATCACGCCTTCCAGAGATCCTCGGCTCGGGCGATCCGGATGCCGGCGAGCTGGCCGCGCGAGGCGCGCAGCTCGTCCTGGCTGATGGGTCCCGCGACGCGGAGCTTGCCGCCGATCTGGATGAACTCGGTGTGCCGACCCTCCTGTATTCCGTGACGACGCCGGAGGCCCTTGTCCAGGCGATGACGCTGACCGGATGCGCCTTCGGCGGTCCGACGTACTTGCGAGCCATGCAGTGGGTCCTCGACTACCGGAGAGTGCTCGACACCGCGGCAGCCGACGCAGCCGAGCTCGGCCATGCCGACCGGCCGCGCGTGCTCTTCCTCGGAGCGACGTCGTTCGTCGCAGCGGGTGAGGACGCTTACCCGACGAGGCTCGTCGAGGCGGCGGGCGGCGTCTCCGTCTCGTCGAACCTCTCGGGAGCGTGGATCCCCGTGACTCTCGATCAGGTTCTGGCCTTAGATCCTGACGTAATCGTGCTCTCTTCCACGTGTGCGTCGACCGTGGACGATCTGCTCGCCAGCCACGAGTGGCGGGTTGCGCGGGCCGTCGCCGCCGGCCGCGTGCACAAGATGCCGCGGCGGGTTGCGCCGCTCGACGCCCCGGTTCCCGAGTCCATGCTCGGGATTGCTTGGCTCGCCTCCGTGCTCGTTCCGAGTCGCACGACCTTCGACCTTGCGTCCGAGGCGAAGTCTTTCTACGAGGGTTACTACGGCATCGCGTTGAGCGCGGACGACCTGGCGGCGTTCACCGGACGATAGCCTTGGCTCCAAGGTGCGGCGCGGCCGTCCGTGTCGGCCGCCGCGCGACAAGACCTAGGGCGCCCGTTCGCGCCCTGCGCCATCCAAGACCGACCTCTGCCACCCCCGACCTCGCACAAGCAAGAAGAGCGCGGGGAGACCGGACAACACGTTGGAGGCCGACATCCCGAGCCAGACCCCGTCCGACCCCAACCCAAGGGTGAACGCAAAGACGTACGAAAGCGGGATCCGAAATACCCACAGCCGAAGGATGCCCAGAACCATGGGTGGGATGTTATGCCCCGAGCCGCGGTAGACGGCCTGCACGGCGAAGAAGGCACTCAGGAAGGGCATCCCCGCCGCAAACAGCTCGATGAACCGTGTCCCCTCCCGCAGAGACTCGGCGGCTCCCGGCGAGTCTCCGCGAATGAACAACTGCAGGAGGGACGTTCGTGCCAGGTACACGAAGGCGGCTTCGACGAGCACGATGAAAAACAGTGCGCGGACGCCGCTACGTACGACCGCGCGCGCTCGACCCAGGTCCTGGGCTCCGAGAGCCTGGCCGACCATGGTTGCCAGTCCCACACCGATCCCGTCGGTGGCGATGAACAGGAGGCCGAACAGGCGATCGGCGACGCCGTATCCGGAGAGCGCCGCGACGGCGTTCTCCAGCCGCCCGATGCCCGTCATCATGAAGGCGAAGCCCAGGGCGACCGACGAGTTGCCAAGGGCAGCCGGGATGCCGATTTCCAGCGACCTCAAGACCCATTGGGACTCCACGCGCTGCTGCGAGCGATCCAATCTCAGGGGGCCTGAGCCGCGACGAAACAACACGAGGAAGATGACCGTGACAACCCCTTGGGCGATCACGGTTGCGAGGGCCGCGCCCCCGATGCCGAGTTGCGGAGCGCCTCCCAACCCGAGGACGAGCATCGCGTCGAGCGGGATGTTGATGCCGACTCCCACGAGCGTAATCAACAGCGGCGTGACCGTGTTGCCCGTTGCTTGGAGCGCCCCCGCGAACAGCTGCGGGATCATCATCGTGGGGAGGCCGGCAAAGATGATCCGCATGTAGCGTGTGGCTTGCTCGGTTACCTCCGCTTCGTGGATGAAGGCCCTCAAGATCAGCGGCATCGCCACGAAGCCGACGAAGCCCAACACGAGACTGGACACGACCGAAATGGCGAACAGCTGGTTGAGGGCTCGATTGGCGGCTTCCGGGCGCTGCGCGCCGAGGTTCTGCGCGACGAGGGCCGTGACCACCGCGCCGACAAACCCGCCGATGAACGAGACAAGGAACCACACAAACGGCCACGAGACCTGGATGCCCGCCATCACGGCTTGAGGGGCGCCGCTGGGCAGGAGCCCGACGAAGAAGGCATCGGTGAGGTTGTAGGCCGTGTGCAAGACGGACGCGAGGACAGCAGGGGTCCCGATTCGCAGCATCGTGCGCATCGGCGGCCCGG
Source organism: Candidatus Bipolaricaulota bacterium (assembly GCA_040752575.1). Lineage (GTDB taxonomy): Bacteria > Bipolaricaulota > Bipolaricaulia > UBA7950 > UBA9294 > CAIOGO01. The sequence continues at coordinate 36,442 of JBFMGK010000069.1, read as the reverse complement.
CAAGGACCTCCTCCCGTCCTGGGGGCGACCACCAAGAACCTGTCATATCTTGGACCTTTCCATGGAGATGGGCGCGGCAGACGGTGATGGTAAGCCACTCTTGCCCTGGCTGCAGGGAACGCCGGACCTAGATGGCGACCGTCTCTCCCAGGCCGGCGATGTGGGGCGAGACCGAGAGCGTCTCCGCGATCTTCTTCGCGAAGACCGAGAGCTGATCAGCTTCCCCATGCACGAGGAAGACGTGCTTCGGACGCGCGTGCCCGAGCCAGTCGAGTAGCCCGGCCTGGTCGGCATGGGAGGAGAATCCGTTGACGGTCCAGATTCGGGCGCGTACCGCGACCTCTTCGCCGAAGATGCGCACGGCGGAGGCGCCGTCGACGATGCGTCGGCCCAGCGTGCCGGCCGCCTGGTACCCGACGAACAGAACCCCGGCGGCATCCCGCCAGAGATTGTGTCGCAGGTGGTGGACGACCCGGCCACCCGTACACATTCCGCTTCCGGCGAGGATAACGTGTCCTCCGGGCAGCTCATTGAGCCGTCGTGACTCGTCGACCGTCTGCGTGATCCACAGCGGCGGGAAGTCGAACGGATGCGGATGGCGCGCGAAGACCGCCTGTCCCTCGGGATCGAAGTAGTCAGGGAAGCGCGCGAAGACCCGCGTCGTCGAGGCAGCCAGCGGGCTGTCGACGACGATCTCACAGCGCGGGAGTTCCTGGCGTTCCCACAGTGAGAACAACTCGTAGAGCACTTCCTGGGTGCGTTCCAACGCGAACGAGGGGATGATGAGGTTCCCGCCCTCTGAGATCACGACCTCGACGGCCTGGCGCAACTCGTTGACCGTCTCGTCCAGCGAGCGGTGAAGACGGTTGCCGTACGTCGACTCCACGAGGACGGCGTCCGCGTGCGGCGGCACGGCAGGGTCCCGGACGATGGGGCGGTGCCGGTTTCCGAGATCGCCGCTGAACAGAAGGACGGTCTCTCCATCTCGGAGTTCGATCGACGCCGATCCGAGGATGTGGCCAGCGTCGTGCAACAAGAATTCGACGCCCTTCCCGAGGGGAACCACCCTCCCGTATCCGTCGAGGGCTTGGAAGCGCTCGACGCAGCGCAACACGTCGTCCATGTCGTACAGCGCGGGCAACGGCTCTTCTCCCCGCCGACGCGCCCTGCGCGCATGGTAGGCCGCGTCCTCCATCTGGAGGTGGGCGGAGTCGGCCAGCATCAGGCGCGCGATTTCCGCGGTCGGGCGCGTTGCGTAGATCGGCCCCGCGAACCCCTCGCGCACAAGACGGGGCAGGAGGCCGGCGTGATCGAGGTGAGCGTGCGAGAGAATCACCGCGTCGATTTCGCGCGCGTCGAACGGGAACGGCTTCCTGTTCTGTGGTTCGCGTGCTCCTTGCGACAGGCCGCAATCGAGCAACACCCGTAGTCCGTGGCTCTCCACCAGGTGGCAGGAGCCCGTGACGGTCTCTGCGGCTCCACAGAACGTGATCTTCACGCTTTGCCTCCCACCTCATGCTAGGCGAAGCGACGGCGTCCCGCAACGCACCGTGGACGCCGTCGGCTCGTTGGTCCTATGCTGGGAGATCTCGGAGGGAGGGACCATGACCTTTCTGAACGCGCTGAAGATCCTGGCTGCCGTCGGAACCCTTGCGGCGGGGGTGATCTCAATCGTCTCGCCGCCCAGCGCGGAGCGCTTCACCGGCCTTACGGCCGCCGGACCGCGGGGGACGAGCGAGATCCGCGCCGTGCTCGGAGGGCTGTTCGTCGGTCTGGGGATTGCCGTGCTCATCTTCCGTTCGGCGCATGCCTTTCGAACGCTGGGCATCGGCTATCTCGCCATCGCGCTGGTTCGCGCAGCCTCGATCGCAGGAGATCGCGCACCGACAAGGTCGAATTGGATCAGCCTTGTCTCGGAAGTCGTGCTCGGCGTCCTCCTCGTTCTCTAGTCCGCACCGCGCCGGCTCTCCGCCACGCGAATCAGATCTGCAAGGGCAATCTCGTCCAATGACGAGACGGTAAGGTCGGCTTCCAAGGCCCGCCGGTGGCGAGTCATACGGTTCGGCACGGAGACGCAGAACAGGCCCGCCGCCCGTGCCGCCGCGGCGCCTTTCTGGGAGTCCTCGAACGCGATGGCTTCCCCGGGAGCGACCCCAAGTCGTCGGACCGCCTCCAGGTACAGGTCCGGCGAGGGTTTCGTGCGTGCCACGTCTTCGGCGCACACCACAATCCGAAACGCGGAACGCAGTCCGAAGCGACCGAGATGCCTTTCGACCCACTCGCGTTCCGAACTCGAGGCGACTGCTGCGAGGAGGCGACGCGCCTGCGCCTCGGCGAGGATCGACGTTACGCCGGGGAGCAGAGGTTCCGAGGCCAGAAGCGCTTCCTCGCGGGCAAGACGCCGCTGCCGAAGGGCGCCGCGATCGACCGGGCGTCCCACGTGGCGTTCGAGCAACTCGTACGGCGTTGGCGGGTCGGACTCCGACCCGAGCATCTCGGCCCAGTCGGCTTCCGACACCGCAAAGCCGCACTCCGAGAAGATCTCGTTCCACGAGGCGAAAAGCGGCGTCTCGGTGTCGAGGATCAACCCGTCGAAGTCAAAGACCAACGCCTGGATCCGAAGACGCCGCCCCCTGGGATTCTCCATCGACGCTCGACCTACGGGGTTCCCGCAGGCGTCGTCGCGGCCGGCGGAGTGGGACCCGTGGGACGCGTCGACGAGGCGGACCTGGGCACGTTGTTGCCTCCGCAACCGGCAAGCCCGCTGATGAGCGCGACGACGAGGAGCGCCGCAAGCAAGAGCGCGAGTTTCCTCACGATGTGCCTCCTTCGCGGGCCGGACGCCGGACCCGTCGGGGAGCCCTTCGCGCACGCCCGCCGAAGCGAACTGCCTACAGCCTACGCCGGCCGGCCGAGCCGTCAAGGGGCAACCTGCGCCGCAAGTCCCGTTCGCGGGCCGGTGCGGTAGAATGGGGGTATGGATCGCCACGGGTGGGCGCGCAAGGGGTGGAACATTGCGGCGGCCGTCGCCGGAGCGGTCGCGTTGCTCGCCGCCCCCGCACATTCTCAGTGGATCACCTGCGAAGGACCTCAAGGGACCTACCGGGTTCGCGATCGCGTACCGTGCACCGAGGCGCTGCAGCCGGCCGATGCCGCGCGGGGCTTCCTCGATGCCCTGTTGGACGAGGGCACGGCGCCGACGGCCGCCGGTCTCGCCGGGAAGCTCGAGGCCGAGGCGACCCGCGTCTGCGACACACCCGCCGAACGCGGCACCATGGGCCCGCTCTATGGCGTCGGGCGTTGGGGCTGCGACAACGGCTATGTGTACCGCAACTTCTGTCAGGGATACCGGCTCGAGAAGGTTGTTGCGCTCGAGTACGGGTACTCCGTGCTCTACCAGGTGACCGTCGCCGCGACGGGCTGGGACGAGGCGGCCTTCGACAGCTCGTCGGCGACGCTTCTTCGTAAGGACGACGGCGACGTCCGCATCACCGTGGGCCTTTCGCTTCGATCGCCCGAGGGCACAAGCGCGTCGACGCCGAGCGGGTACGCCGAGACGGCGCGCTCGCAGCGGCGAGGCGAGGCGCGCAACCTCCTGAACGAGATCCTCGTCTACTGCGAGGGCTACAAAGAAGCCTATTGCCGAGAGCTTCGCGCGCTGGCAAGTCGCATTGCCCAGCCGGCCTCGACGCCGTCGACCGCGCCGACTCGCGTTGTGCTGAACGTCCAGGCCGACCGGCACCGGCCGTCGACGCAAGTCCTTGATGTCGAGAGCGATGCGGTCTCTCTGCTCTCGGTGGCCGGCACGGTGGTCGACGATCGGGGCCAACCGATCGAAGGGGCGACGGTACGACTCGAGGGGACATCGGCATCGGCACGGACCGGCTCCGACGGAGCCTATCGAGTGTCGGCGTTCTTCTCCGGATCGCTGCCGGTTGCGAGGCGCGTTGACGTCACGCTGTCCCGCGCAACCGTAGAGCTGGTTGCCGAGACGTTGGCCTCGGGAGCCAAGGCGTCGGGCGTTGCCGCGGATGGAGCCACGTCGTTGACGTTCTCGCTGGCGGCGCATGGCGTGAAGCTCGACTCGCTGTCGGTGGACGCTCCGGGATACGGGAGCCTCGTTCCGCCTTCACCATCCGCCGAGGCGCTCTCCGTCGGTCCCGATGGGATCGGGACCCTGGTGTACGTTGCGCCTCGCGGGCTGCCGGTCGACGCGGCGAAGGGTTCCGCGACCGTAGGCACGGGGTCGTCGGCTCGATCCGTCAGCGGGATCTCGGTTGCGATCACGGTGCGCTACGTGGACCTCGATGGGAAGGCGGGGAGCACGACGGCGACGATCCTCGTCGTGCGCCCACCGCTCCTCGTCGTGGGCGGCTTCTGGGCCGGACCCTCCGGTTGGACGGCCTTTGCCGACGAAGCGCGGCGGCGTGGGTTCGACCCGCGTGTGGTAGGCGACGGCGTGACCTGGGCCCCGGGGACCGACTCGCTGGTCGCGTGGTCGGCCGATTTCGCGCGCGACGTCGCAGACCTTGCGGCGCGTTACGCTGCGGCAGGCCTCAAGGCGCCGCGCGTCGACGTCGTAGCCCACGGCGTGGGCGGCCTCGTCGCCCGGACTGCGCTGGCCAAGGAGGACCGGCCGGGCGTGGGCGCGTTGGTGATGGTTGGAACGCCGAACCACGGTCTCGATTGGGTTGACCAGGAGCTGGGGGCAAGTGTCGCTGCCTGGCTCGCGGCGCATCCGACGGCGTCGGCCGAACTGCGCAGCTCGTCGGACGCGCTCCGCGACCTCAATCAGCTCGAGGCAAGCGGGGCGCCCCTTCCCGCGGACATCGACGCCGCCAACATCGTCGGACGCCGCCCGGCAGCCCGCGTTGGTGCGCAGAGCCTCCCGGCAACGTGGCCCGATGACGGGATCGTGAGCGCGGCCTCGGCTCACCTTGACCGCGTGCCGGACGTGACGGTCAGCGGAGCACTTCACGCCGCGGCCCTTGCGACGTCCGGGGCGGCGCTCGACGAGTCCCCTGAAGCTTGGTCCGCGATCTTCTCGGTGCTCGAGCAGGGCGCCTCGCGGGTTGACGGTTCCGGAGTGGGCGTCGAACTGCGAAAGATCAGCGGTTCCGTGTCCACCCGCGTGGAGGGCGCGGCGACGTCCTGGGAGCGCGCGACGCAGGTGCCGACGCGCGTCGAGTCTGGATACGCCATTCGAACGGGGTCGAACGGAGCCGCGCTCTTGGCCATCGCACATCCTTCGGGAACCTGGGGAACGATCAGCCTCGACGCCGACACCGAAGTCCTCCTGCGCGCGAGTTCGCCGGATGGGGCTGTCGTGCACGTCGTTTCGGGACGCGTCCGATGGCTCGCGCTCGCCGACGGTCCGGGGGCGGGGGAATTCGACGTGACGGTCGGCGCCCTGGATCGCGCCCGTCCGTGGTACGCGCAGCAGCCGGAGGTTCGGCTCGTCGTCGCCAAGGGCGAGTTCGCCGTCTCGCACAACGGTGCCACCCTCGTCTACGCACTCGACGAAGCGGCGTCGATCTTTCGCTCCAAGACCACGGGTTTTGCTGCAGCGCTGCGCCTTGAGCCCGGTTCGGGCCTTCGGTTCAACGCGGCGGGAGTCGCCGAGAGCGAGACGATTCCCACCCATGCCTGGTGGAGCGAGGGCTTCTGGAGCGACCGCGGGCCCGCCTTCCGCTTTCCGCCATGGCTCCTAGGCGTCGCGTTGGCCGGCTTGCTGGCCTCCGCGGTGTACCACGTGCGGGCGACGCGCCGCCGCCCGACTCCGCGAACGCAGTAGGCAATAGGCGTTCACGCGCGGGACAAGAGCGCACCGCAGCGTGGGGACATCTGGGGGCGACGATGCGCGGCGCGGTGCATAGACTCCAGGCGACCGACAGCAGGGCCGCTTTCCGGGTGAGTTCTGGATCGGCGCCGGGCTCAGAAGGTTGAGTTCGGCATGGCCCATAGCAGGAGGAACAGGGGGAAAGCGGCCCTCTATCTTGAGTGCCCGCGGTTCTTCCCTCCTGACTTACGGGTTTCCCAAGGGTCCGCATCGTTTGCCGGACATGGCGTCGATCGTGAGTCGCCAGAGGCGGGTTGAGTTCACCGGCTCCGCGCGAAAAGTCCACGCTTGACTCTCTCCCGTCTGCTGACGCATTAGAAGGCGCAGGGCTTCGATCTTCGCCTCCGTCTCGAGGATCTCCGAGACCACGCCGGATCCGATCACGCTCTCATACGCAAGACCCCATGCGCAGGCCCTGTCGCCGCCGGCCAAGAGCTCAAGAGGGCAATCGATCTCGAAGCCCACGCGGGGATCGGCCATCCAAAGGTCGAGCTTTCGCCCCGAGATCGCCGTGTGGAAAACGATCTCGCGTCGGGAGGCGTCATAGCCGTAGCACAGCGGGACGACATACGGCCCTGCGGCCGCGGCGACGCCGAGATGGACGACGCGCCCGCGCAGGAGGATCGAGCTGATTTCGCTAGGATCGGTGATCTCGCGTTCGGCGCGGCGCATGAACCGATCGTACTCCTCGAGGCACATCCTGTCCTCCGCATCTTTGCGCGCTACACTGAGGCGGCCGCCGGTCGACGAGAGACATCGAGAGGAGGCAGCGGGCGGTGCCGCGAAACTTTCTGCGGCGCACGTGGGTAGATCCCTTGTTGGAAGAGTCTCTCACGAGGCAACGCACCGAGGAGGAGGTTATCATGCGGAGGGCAGCTCGGCGTCTTCACATTCTCTCGGTTTTCATCCTACTGGTTCTGGCCTGGGCGTCATGGTCCGCGTTCGGCGACACGATCTCGGTGCCCGACGATTACACGTCGCTCGACGACGCGCTCGAGGCCGCCGACCGCGGGGATGTGATCGTCATCACGCGAACCACGCCGCTGCGCGGGTCGACCAGCGTGCGCAACATCCGAGGTGTCACGGTTCGCACGAGTTCTTCGTCGCGCGAGGCGACGCTCATCGGGCGGTTCGAGGACCGGCCGGTGCTGGAACTCATCAACTGCCGCGATCTCGTGTTCGAGAATCTGGTCGTTCAGAGCGGCTCTGTCGGCGTTCAGGTCACGGGTGGGAACAACATCGTCTTTCGCGAGTGCACGATCCAGAAGAACTTCGGCACGGGGGTCGTGGGGTACGACGTGACCCTGGAAGAGAGCGTCGTCCGCTGGAACCACGGGTGGGGGATCGAGCTCATCGGCAACCCAGAGGACATTCGCGAGGCGCAGCTCCTGCTGTCGCAGTCGACGATCGAGGATAACGATGCCGGCGGACTGCATATCCAGTCGGCACTGGCTCAGATCACATCGAGTTCCTTCGTTCGGAACGACGGATACGGCATCGTGGTCGACGCCGAGGCGATTGTCGAATTCCTCGAGGGCAGCTCCCAAACGGTCATCTCGGGCAACAAGCTGGGCGGGGTGTTCGTCGAGAATGCCTCGTTCACCCTTCAGGGCAGTGCGCTCGTTCAGGCGAACCAGGGTCCGGGGATCGAGGCGCGCGACGCGGAGTTGGTCGTCTCCGGAACGACGGTCAGCGGCCACCAAGCCCCGGGGGTCCTCTACTACGCCTCGCAGGGAAGCGTGGTGAACTGCACGATTCAGGACAACCTCGGCGCGGGCGTGCGGCTTGACGCGGCGAGCGTGGTCACGGTGACCGGAGGAACGATCGCGCGGCAGGGGACAAACGGCGTCGAGGTCTTGAACGGATCGTCAGCAACCGTCGACGGCGGGGCCCTTCTTACCGAGAACACCCGGGCCGGTCTGTTCCTCGACGCGACGACGGCCACGATCTCCGGGGCCACGGCGTCGAAGAACCTCGAGGCCGGACTGCGGCTGGTCCAGGGAGCCCGGCTCACGGGGCAAGGCGCCAACGTGGTCGACAACCTCCAAGACGGGATCCAGAACGATGCGTCCACGCTGTCGTGGACGGGAGGACTTGTCGCGCGAAACTCGCGTCACGGGATCCTCGTTGCCAACGGCGGGACCGCGACGATTGGGTCGGGCGCCGTCGTCTCGCTGAATGGCGTGGATGGCGTGCACATCGACCAGGCATCGTCCCTCGTTCAGAACGCGGAGATCAGCGCCAACCAGCGCGATGGAGTCGGCGTGGCGACCAACGCCACCGCCGCGAGCCCTGCCGCGTCGACCGCGACGCTGCGCGGTGCGCTTCTCAAGGAGAACGTCCGCAACGGCGTCTACGCAGGGCCGGCAACGTCCGTGATTGCCGAAGCCGCCACGACGTCCGAGAAGAACGGAGCGAACGGCCTACTCCTCGAGACCTCGACGGGGACGATCGATGGGAGCACGTTCCGCGAGAACACCCTCGACGGCGCGGCCGCGACGGCGGGATCGACACTCGTCATCCGTAACGCGTCGACGTTCGAGAGGAACCTGCAGAACGGAGCGAGTGCGAGCGAGAGTTTGCTCGACATGAGCGGCAGCACCGCGCGGGGGAACCTCAAGAACGGAGTCTTCCTTTCGGAGTCCGAAGCCAAGCTTGCTTCATGCACGCTCGTCGACCAGGGAGAGAACGGGCTGCGCATGGACAAGAGCTCGGCGGTTGCGGCGGGGCTGGAGGCCGCGGGCAATCAGCTCCACGGCGTCTACGAGACGGGATCGCGGCTCGACCTTTCGGACAGCACGGTCCACGATAACGTCCAGAACGGCGTCTTGCTCGAGAACGCGTTGATCGACATGCTGCGCTGCACGGTCTCCTCTAACGGGCTCTACGGGTTGTACGCCGACAAGAACTCCAGCGCGACCGTCACCGATTCGACGATCTCGTTGCACCCCAACCACGGGGTGCGGCTGTACACGAGTTCGGGCGACTTCCTGCGCTCGACGATTGCCGACAACGCGGCGCACGGCATCTCGGCCGAGGTGTCGGCCGTCGTGATGGTCGATTCGCAGGTCAGCGGGAACCGGATGCGCGGCATCGACCTCGTGAACTCGACCGCCGACCTCACGACGACACAGATCGCCCGCAATACGCAGACCGGCCTCTCGGCCGTGGACTCCACCGCGTCGATCGTCTCGTGCACGTTGGACGGACAGGGCGCCGAGGGCCTCGTGCTCGCCAATGCGGCGTGCGGGATGGAGTCGACGATCATCCGTGGGAGCGCGCGCTCGGGTCTTGTTGCGACGAACGCCGTCGCGGCGATCGAAGGCGGCGAGATTCGCGGCAATGCCCTGCATGGGATCGAACTCACGAAGTCCTCGATCAACGCGGAAGGCATTACGATTGCGTCGAACGGGCAGAGCGGCCTCCACGCCGTCGGCTCCGGCGCAGAATTCGCGACCTCGCAGATCTCGTCGAACGGCGCCCACGGGATGAACCTGTCGTTCACACAGGTTTCGTTTGACGGCGGCGCCATCGCCGACAATGCGCTCACGGGGATCACCGGCGCCGAGCGCTCGCGCGCCGCGCTCATTGCGACGTCGGTCACCGGCCACGCCGGAGCCGGCGTCGACCTCGCCGACTCGTCGGCCGACGTCCGCGCGACGTCGATTGCCGACAACGACGGCGGCGGCCTGCGCGGCGACAGCTCGGTGCTGCGAATCGTCGATGGAAGCTCGGTGTCTTCGAACGGCCTCTCCGGTCTCGACCTCGCAAACAGCTTCGCAGAGATCAAGGGAAGTACGATCGAGCGAAACGCCGAGAGCGGCATTGTCGCGGTGACGTCGACCGTGCTCCTCGCGAGTTCGACGGTGAACGACCATTCGAGCGACGGCATCGTCCTGGCCGACTCGAAGGCCGACTTGGAGATCTCGCGCGTGGAGTCCAACCGCGGCCGCGGCGTCTACGCGGCCGAGAACTCGGAACTGAAGTTGACCGGAAGCACCGTGCGTGATAACGGCGAAGAGGGGGTCTCGCTCGTTGCCAGCTCGATCGAGGCCGTCGGGTCGGATCTCCGTGACAACGGAACCGTGGGTGTGCTGGCCGAAGACGGCAAAGTGGTGATCGATGAGTCGACGGTCGCCGACCACCCGGGCGATGGTGTGTCGTTGTCCGGCGCGGGCGCGGAGATTCGCGACACCGAGATTGTCGACAACGGGGGCTACGGGCTTTCCGGAGTCGACGGCGCGACGGCCGCTCTGGCGTCGTGCACGGTCGCGCGGAACGCCCGGGGCGGAGTGCAGCTCGTCGACGCGGCGGTCGACCTGATCGCCAGCGACGTGGATGGGAACGGTGATGTCGGCGTCGACGGTTTGCGCGCGATCGTCAACGTGACGAACGCAAGCCGCATCGTGAACCATCGCGCCGACGGCGTGAAGCTCGCCGGCGGGTCGGCAAAGCTCGTGGACTCCACGGTGACCGACAACCGAGGCCACGGCCTCTCTTTGCAGGACGCGAAACTCACCGCGCAGGGGTGCACGCTGTCAAAGAACGGGCAGAATGCGCTGTTGGCGAGCGCGAGCTCGGCAACGATCGCGACGTCGCTCGTTCAGAACAACGGAACCTCGGGCGTCGCGGCATCGGGGCGGTCGCGGGTCACGCTCGTCGGCTGCACGGTCAGCGGGCACACGCAGGACGCCGTGACGGTCGAGCAGAGCTCGGTCGACGTCGAAGACTGTGAGGTCCACGACAACGGCGGGAGTGCCGTGCTCGCGAGCGAGGGGACGGTGACGATCACCGGCTCCACGATCACCCGGCAACGGGGCGCGGCGCTGACGTTCGAGGACTCGCGTGCCGAGATCCGCAGCTCGCTCATCGATGACAACGGCGGCCCGGCGCTCGAGGCCGAACTTTCGACGGTCGCGTTCTCCGACTCCACGCTGTCCAACCACCCGACGCACGCGATCACGCTCGACCGCTCGTCGCTCGAGCTCTCGGGGACGATCGTCTCCGAGAACGACGGCGTCGGAGTCGTTGCCGTCGATTCGCAAGCTACGGTCGCGGCGAGCACGATTTCCCAGAACGGGAGCTACGCGCTCGACTTCACGAACAGCTCGGGCGTTGTGTCCCAAGGCTCGACGCTGCGGGCCAACCGCGCGATCGCCGTGCACACGCTCAACGCCACGGTCACCGTGCTCGACGCGACGATTAGCGAACACCCTGCGACGGCCCTCTACCTCGACAATTCGCCCGCCTCGATCACGCGGAGCACGATCCGCGACAACGACGGGTGGGGCATCGAAGCCGTCCGGCAGACTGCGCTTATGACGTCCGAAGCTCGGATCACCGAGAACACCAAAGGTGGCCTCTCGCTGACGCGGTCGGTGGCAGCGCTGCTCGACTCGACGGTCATCGACGCGAACCTCTCGTTCGGCGTCGTGGCGACGGAGCGCTCGGCTCTCCTGATGGTCGACTCGACGATCGGGCAGAACGCGGCCGCTGGGCTGTTGCTTACCGCGTCGTCCGCCTCGATCCGCGGGTCGTCGGTGGGCGGCAATGCCGGGCACGGGATCGGATTGTCCGCGGCGTCCGTGCTCTCGCTCGTGGGGTCCACGATCAGCGGCAACCAGAGCGACGGCCTGCACCTTGAGGCATCCATCGGCTCGGTGCGGACGAACAGCATCACCGGCAACCTCGGCTACGGCGTCTTCGCCGACGCCACGTCGCTCGTTGCCGGCTACGAGAACACTATCTCGGGGAACGGCACGGACCTGTCGGGCGATGCACTGCTTGACCTGATCGGTCCTCGCTAGAGACTCGCGCACAAAAGGGAGGAGCCGCTCGGCCGCTGCCGGGCTGCTCCTCCCCTTTCTCTTTCCGCTCTCCCGGTCGAACTTACGGAACGAGGGCGATCACGTACAGCCCCGCCTCACGGCAAGCCACGTACGCGCGGTCGCCGTCTACGGCCACGCGCAACGCTTCTCCCGGCGTGTCGATCTGCGCAACGCGCTTTGGCGACGAGGGGTCTGCCAACGAGTACACCGAAAGCCCCTCGGCTCTCTCGGCGACGCACAAGGTTTCGTGGTCCGGGTCCAGGGCCAACCCCACGGCTTCGCCCGTCGTGCTGAAGAACGAGACCTCGCGCGGTGAGTTCGGGTCGCTCACATCCAGAACACGGACCCCGCGGTATCCCGCGGCGACGTACGCTATCCCGTCGACCACCACGACGTCGGTGGCTCCGCCGAGAAGGCTGATCTGGCTGGTGCGGAGAGGGTTCTTTGGGTCCGAGATGTCGACGATCTCGAGGCCGGAGTCGCCGAGAGCCACGTAGGCCCGTCGGTTGCTTAGCGCGATGGCCTGAGCGAAGCCTCCGGTCTCCAGAGCGCCGACGATGGCGGGCGCCGCGGGCCGCTGCACGTCGAGCACCTGCAAGCCCCCGCGCTGGTCGGCGACGAAGGCGTACCCCTCGCTCACGGCAATCGCCTGCGCCGAGCCGGGCGTGTCGACGCGCCCGACTTCCGTCGGTCGCATCGGGTCGGAGATGTCCAGCAACGTCACGCCGTCGCCGCGGTTTGCTACCAGGGCCGTCGTCCCGGCCAATGTGACGGACTGGGCGTAGCCGCGTGTCGAGTTCGACCCGACCTCAAGGGGTTGTGTCGGATCGCTGGCATCGACCACGAGGAGGCCCTTGGTTCCAACCACCAGATAGGCCGTCTCGCCGTCGGTCTTCACGTCGAGCGAATAGCCTTGCGGATTGAGATGCCCAAGGATGGCCAACTGGAGCGTCGTGTCGAGGCGAAGCGTGTACGTGCCAGCCGTCCCGCGAACGGCCGCGTAGTACGTGCCCTCATTGGGGGCCTCCCAGTCGACTTCGAGAGAGCCGCCTGCCGCTCCCTGACGGTCGACAAGCGTCGTCCCGTCGGCACCAACGAGCGACAAGCGTAGTGCGGCGCCGTCGAGCGGCGTTAGGATGAGGCGATACTCACCGTTCTGCTTCGCCGTGAAGCGGAACCAGTCTTCGTCCTCGTTGACCTCGATGCGTCCCTCGATCAGCGGACCGCGGGCGTTGAGGTCGGACGCGGCGGCCGCCGTGCTCCCGTGGTCGTCGCCGTAGCCGGATGCGGAGATGAGGACCTCATAGCCCGCAGCGGTTTCGTTGTCCCCCGCGGCACCGAGCTCGAGGAATCGCGATCCGCTGGAAGGCGCCGTCCACGCGAGCTCCAGCGGGGCCTCGCCGACCTCGCCCTCGGCGAGGCGCGTCGTCCCATCCGCGTCGAGCCAGCGAACGGCGATCGTACCGCGTTCACTCGTGCGCTCGATCCCCACGCGGTAAGCGTATCCGCGCTCGGCGGCGAACAGGAAGACGTCGACGTCGGAGGGAGTCTCGAGGAACCCGGCGCGCGCCGTGCCTACCGAAAGCGGCGTCGCCGTCAGCGCGTCGTTCCCGTGATCGTCGACCTGAAGCATGGCGATCGAGAAGCGATAGCAGCCTGTGCCTGTTGTGGCTCGTGCATGGCGAACCATTGCGAAGACCACGCCGCTCTCGTCGGCCGTCCATTCGATCTGCGACGCGCCGCCCGTCGCCGAGTTGTCGTCGACGCGCAGGATGGTCCGCCCATCGGACGAGAACAGGTAGAGAAGCGTGTCCATGTCTTGGCTGAGATGGCTCGTGAGCAGTCGATAGGTCCGCCCCGCCACGGCGTTCCAGAAGAAGTAATCCAGGTCGCCGACGGGATCGATGCACGCGTCGATCGGCGCTGCGCCGACATCGACGAGCGTCGCGGCGAGCGGCGAGTCGCCGTGGTCATCTGCGCCGATGACGGCGCTCCAGGTCGCGAGGCCCAGGGCCAGCACGAGCAGGACTCTCATGGTTGCTCCTCTCCGGACGTTAGGATCCGCTTGAGAGTAGAACGGCCGGGGGCCTGCAACAAGGGGGAGCGACGCCGTGGGCACGTCGCGCGCCGGCGCTAGAGGCGATGGACCTTGAGGAAGTTCGTCTTGCCCTCGCCACCGAACGGGAAACCGGCCGACACGACGCACAGGTCGCCGGGCGCAGCGAATCCGCCGTCGATGACGGCTCGGGAGGCCACCTCGAGCATGTCGTCGGCGGTCGCGTACTCCGGGACGAGGAGGGGAGAAACGCCCCAGACGAGTGCCAGACGCTTCGCTACGCGTTCGCTCGGCGTCAGGGCGACGATCGGGAGGTGAGGACGCTCGCGGGCGATCTGGCGCGCCGTGTAGCCCGACCAGGTCGAGGTGACGATCAGGCGTGCGCCGACCTCCTCGGCGACGCGAACCGTCGCCGCGCCGATGGCGTCGGCAATCGGATCGGGATGGCGGTCTTCTCGGAACCGCTCGTCGCCGCTCCGCGAGGGCATTGCGCGCTCGGCGATCGCCGAGATTTCGCGCATCATCGCCACCGACTCGCGGGGATAGGCGCCGGCAGCCGTCTCTGCCGACAGCAAAAGGGCGTCCGTGCCGTCGAGGACGGCGTTGGCCACATCGCTCGCCTCGGCGCGGGTCGGGCGCGGGTTGGAGACCATGGACTGCAGCATCTGCGTTGCGGTGATGACGGGTATGGCGCGTCGGTTGGCGCGGTGGATGATCTCCTTCTGATAGAACGGCACCTCCTGCGGGGGGACGTCCACTCCAAGGTCACCGCGCGCCACCATCACAGCGTCGGCGACGTCGAGGATCTCGTCGAGGGCGTCGATCGCTTCCCGCTTCTCGATCTTCGCGACGATCTCGACGTCGGCGTTGAGCGACTCGAGAACGCGCCGCAACGCGCGGACGTCGTCGGCCGACTGGACAAACGACAGGGCGAGGTAATCGACTCCATCCTCCACGGCCTGGATGGCGTCGGTCCGGTCTTTCTCCGTGAGGGCCGCGACACGTGCCGTGGCTCCGGGCGCCGCGACGCCCTTGTGCGACGAAAGCCGTCCGCCGACGACAATCTCGGCTTCGGCCACCCCAGCGAGAACGCGCCGCACGACGGCCTCGACGGCGCCATCGTCGAACAGTAGGTGGCTCCCGGCACGGAGACCGTACAAGAGCTCGGGATACGGCAGAGGGAACAGGCCGCCGGTCCCGTCGGCGGCCGGGTCGGCGGTGAGCGAAAGGCGTTCGCCGATGGCAAAGTCCACAGGCTGCGCGAGGGCGCCAAGGCGAACCTTCGGCCCCTGGAGATCGACCAACAGAGCGACCGTCGCCGTCTCGGCGGCTGCGGCGCGCCGCACCGCGGCGATGTCCGCCGCGCGCTCCGCCGACGTTCCGTGCGACGCGTTGACCCGCGCGACGTCCATCCCTTCGCGGATCATCGCGCGCAGCACGCCGGCGTCACGCGACGCCGGGCCGATCGTAGCCACGACCTTCGTTCTTGTCTCGTCGCGACAGGGAGAACCCATGAGTCCAGTCTACGCGGCGCGCCGTGCGACCATCAACCGCAGCGTGGCGACGCGAGGAGGGCGTCGAGATCGAGGGGAAGGGGCCTCTCCGGGTCGCGGACCAGAGCGAGCGCGGCCTGCGGGCACTTCGAGACGCAGACACCGCAACCCATGCACCGCTCGACGTCGACAACCAGCGACCGTCCGTCGCACGCCAAGGCGCCGAACGGGCAAGCGTCGACGCACGTTCCGCAACCGACGCAGCGCGTCGGCTCGACCGACGCGACGTAGCCCGATGACGCCAACATCGGGATGCCGTGGGCGAAGGCCTGCATAGCGCCACAGCAACACGTGCAGCAGTTGCAGATCGCGTAGAAGCGGCCGAGCATGGCATCCTTGAAGAACGCGTGGTGGACGTGGCCGCGCTCGTGTTCGGCGCGCAGAATCTCCACCGCTTCCGCCTGCGTAATCCAGCGCGAGCGACCGGGATGCTGTTCGGCGATGAACCCGGCAAACGGCTCGCCGATGACAAGGCAAACATCGAGCGGAAGACACGGGTTCTCGTGTTCGCTGCGACAGGGGCATTCGAGGGCGACGATGTGGTCGGGGGCTTTCAAGACAAGGTCGCGCGCGACGGGGTAGGGCACGACGTGCTCGATCCCGCGCAGCTCGATGTCATGGTCGAGCGTGACCAGGCGCTCGGCGAGATCTGGGGGAACCACTTTGCCGTGGTAGCGGTCGGCGAACGCGTTGCGGCCCGGCGCGGCATCGCGCGCCTTGCGCCTGGTGAGTCTCGCACCGAGTCGGACAAGCGGCTGCAAGAGAGCGGGGATCCGCCGTTCGCCGATGGCTGTGCCGATGTACGCGTAGGGCCAGCGTCCGTAGACGTATCCGTGCAAGAAGTCGAGCAGCGTGTAACCTGGCGCAGACCGCCGCTCGCGGAAGAACGCGCGCGTTGTCGCGTGGGGAAACGGACGCCGGCGTCTCCTCCCTCGGGTCATCTCGATCGAGCCTCCTCGACGTCAGGATGTCATCCTCCAGCCTCTCCGACAAGTCGTGCCGGCCGGTTGTTGGCGTCTTGCGTCGAGGTGTACCCTTCGTTGCGGAGGTCGCCGATGAAACGATTCGCTGCTCGGATGGCATGGCTTGCCGCCTTGGCCGCGCTGTCTGTCCCCATGTTCGCGCTTACGCCGCCGTTCGCGCGCGGGCCCTACACCGGGGCGCCGGGGGCCGACTCCGTCGTCGTGTCGTGGGTCATCTCCCCGTCGTTGCCGGCGACGCTCGAAGTCGCGCGGGTCGCCTCGTTCGCCGTCCAGCCGACCGCTGCGACGTTGCGTCTCTCGGTTTCCGCTCCGGAGGCCGATGCGAAAGGCCAAATCCACGCGCTCGTTGAGGGGCTTGCGCCAGGCTCATCGTACGTCTATCGAGTCGTGGTCCAGAGCGGATCGGAGACCTTTGCGAGCCCGATAGGCTGCTTCCGTACGGCTCCCCCTTCGGGTGCCCCGGTGAACTTCGCGGTGCTGGCCGATACGCAGTGGCAGTGGGAGGGGCCAAACCGCCTTGCGTCAATCGGTTCGGCGATCGCGTTCGACGCCGCGCGGCTTGGCGGCTTCGACTTTCTGCTCCACGTTGGGGATCTGGTCGAGACCCCGCACTCGCTGTACTGGGACCACTGGTTCGGCTCGTTTGAGTCGATGCTCCTGGCGGCTCCGTTCCTGCCCGTGCTCGGCAACCACGAGAAGAACAGCCGCACGTACTACGACGCTTTCGCGCTGCCGCCCGGCGAAGGCCTGCGCGACGAGCAGTGGTGGGTCTTCCGCTGGGGCGATCTCGTCGTAGTCGGCCTCGACACCAACGTCACGCGCGCCGACCGGATCCTTGAGCAACAAGAGTTCGCGCGGCGCGAGTTGTCGGAGGCCGCGCGCCACAAGTTCGTCATGTTTCACCACCCGGTGTGGTCGTCCGACGCGTATCACGGCAGCGGTTGGAGCTACGATGTGATCTACCACCCGATCTTCGTCGAGACCGGCGTCGACATCGTGTTCAACGGGCATGCGCACAACTACGAGCGCATCGAGCGGGACGGGATCGTCTATCTGGTCGTCGGCGGCGGCGGAGCCGTCCCGCGCGAACTCGCCGCCGAGCGCGTCGAGGGGTCGGTCATTGCCGTCGAGGGGCGCAACTTCTACGCCCGCGTGGCCACGTCCAGGCGGGGGATTGCCGTTGAAGTCGTGTCGATCGCCGAAGCCACCGAGACGACGTTCAGGCTGACCGCGGGCGAGGTGCTCGATGCGTTCACACTCGCGGAGCCCCTCGAGCCCGAGCCCGACTCCCGCCCCGAGATCGAGGCGCCGAACGACGGCGAGCCCGCTGCGCACAGCATGCCGCTCGCTCTTGTGCTCGGCCTCATCGCGTTGGCTGCCGCGGCGTGGGCCCTCCTGCGTGCGCGTCCCTAGGCGACGACTCGCGAGAAACGCACCTCGCGAAAGTCGCCAAGCGGCTGATAGCCGATCCGCTGGTAGATGGCGTTCGACGTCGGATTCGCCAGGTTCGTGAACAGCGTGCAGAACGACTTACCCGAGTCAAGGACGCGCTGCGAGAGCTCGGCGACGCATGCCGTGGCGAAGCCGCGGCCGCGCAGGTCGGGAGGCGTGTAGACGAGCCCCACCGAGGCTCCGTGTGGCGTCGGGCGCGTCTGGGCGCACATCGAGACGACGTCCCCGTATTCCCACACGAGCAGGCGGCGGTCGGCGATCGCGCGCCCGATCATCGTCGGGAGGTCCGAGTGCGGGCCGTCCGGCATCGCCTCGTCGACAAACGCCTGCGCCCATGGAGTGAGAAACGCTGCGTCGTCGGCCACCGCCCACCGCGCCTGCCCGGCAACGCTCGTCGGCCGCGTCACTTCGGTCAGCTTGTAAAGCCGCTGCTCCATCGCGACCGACGACAGGACGCCGGTCTCCGCCTTCCAGGCTCGGACGAATGCGTCGACGACGTCGATCCGGCCGTGCGCACCGGGCAACGTCACGCCCTGTTCGGCGAGACGATGGGCCACCTGCGCGATCGCTTCGGGATCCGCCTTCTCAGCGCACAGGAGCAGGTTGTAGGGCGGCGTGCACAGCGCGATCAGAGCGATGCGTTCGCCATCCTCGACACACGCGAAGAACGGCGCGTCCGGACCGTACTGGTATCCATTGCGCACTTGGAGTGCGACGCCGAGGGCAAGTGAGTTCTCGGCCTCGCCTGCAAAGAGTGCGACTCCGACGCGGTCCAGGAAGTCCGCCGCTGTCGTGAAGACGGTGAGCTTCATGCTTTCGACTCCTCCAGGAGGTCGATGTACGCGGCGGCGACAAGATCCTCGTCACGGACGCCGAGGTCCTCGATCAGCCGGCGTGCGATCGCGGCCCCTTCCGCTTCGGATTGCCCCTCCGCGAGCACGACCTCCAGCTCGACGAACGCGCCGAGCCCTTCCACCTCGTCGAGATGGATGCGCGTCGCTCCCACCAGAAACAAGATCCGCCGCTTGCGGATCACGCCGCGCACCCCGAGCGCCGCCGCGAGGACCGCGCCGAGGTTCGCCGGATCGGGCGTGCGATAGATTGCGTACTGCGACGTCTTCGGTCCGGCCGCGTCCGGCCGCCGATAGGCGATCAACTCGCCCTTCCCGTCCGGAGAGACGCGCAGTTTGAGCCGGCCGTCGGCTGACCGGTAGAACGTGTCCTCCTGAATCAGGACCCCTCCCGGCGCCCCCGCGAGCCTCTGCGCTCGCTCCCGCACCGAGGCAAGATCCCGAACGCGAGCCTTGATCTCGACATTGCGCGGCATCCAACCCTCCCGCGCCCATAGTACGGCTGTGGCCGGGAGGGAACCAGCGAGGGTGGGAGAGGTTGGAGTTCCGGCAGGTATGCTGGCGTTCGTCGTCAGCTGGAAGCTCCGATCCATCGACGCGATCAAAGTACCGGCGGGACTGCTCATCAGGAGGGGAACACCGGAAGACACTCGCTTGGACATCGGGCCGGTGTTCTGTGCCTCAGTAGTACGGAAGCGGCTGGCTCGTCTCTCAGTTGGGCCGTCGTTCACTGCACCTGTGAGCTCGCGGGAGAACGAGGACTGCGAGACGCTCCTGAACGAAGACACCCTCCACAGACTACGGGAGGCGAGGATCATCATCGAGCGATGGCGGCCGAAGTACAACGAGATGTATCCCTACGGAATCCTGGGCTACAGCCCGCCTGCGCCTCAGATCAGAACGCTGATTCCAGTGTTAGTCTCTGGCGGAGGTGGTCGCGTAGACTACCACCGAAACGGGGCCGGCCGTGCGGGTTGGTCAGACGGGGAAGGAGTTGGAATTGCGCAATCCGAGACTCTGGCTGCGCCGGGCACTCGCTCTTGCAGCCGTAGTTGCTTGTGCGTTGCCCTGTGTCGCGCAGACGGAAGAAGCCTCAATGGAGGACGTGCTTCAGGCGATCGAGTCGTTTCGGAGGCTCGCTGTACTGGATCCTGCGGCCGCCGGACAGGTCTGGATGAGCTCTGCCGTGGCCGCCGCCTGGGAGATAGACATGGGACGAGCGGTCGCCGACTCCGTGGCCGCGCTGGCCCTATTCGGCCACGCCGTTCCGTTCGCACGGGGGGGCGGAGAGGTCTCGCCGCCGGCCGGGGCGCTGTACAGCCCGTGGGTCGGAGCGCTGCTCGTCTTCTCGTTCGACGCTCGTGCCTCTCAAGTCGAGTCCTACTCGATTCTGTCGGCCGAGGTGCTCACGAGGGAGTGGGAGGAACCCGCGCCGTTCGCCGTGGCTGCCATGGATGCCATCGACGTGGCGTTTTCGCAGTTCCGCCGGACCGCCGATGGAGAGGACACCTCGAGAGAAGTCACGGCACAGGACCTTAGGAGTGCTGTTACCGCCGCCTCATCGAGTCTCGAGAGTGCCTACGGCCTGGTCGAGCGACCTACGATGGCGCAGGCGAACGTCGCGACCGCCGTCGATGCGCTGCTCGCGGAAAGACTTGAGTGGCCGCTCGACCTGCTGGACGAGACGTCGGACGGATGGCGAGCATCTCTCCGGCCCGTCTGGATTGCCACGCACCGCGAGGCAACGTTCGTCGTGCTTGCGTCTCCCATGTCCCCGCTCGACTGGGTCTGGCTGGACGTCTCAGCGTATGCCGCGGAACCGTTGGTTCGATCGGTCTCGCTCATCCGGCTCTACGAGAGCCTTGTCACGCGAGGGGGTGGTCGCTCGTGATGGGCAAAGACACTTGCCGACGGCGCGCTGCTTTGGCTCTGCTGACGATCGTGCTGTCGGCTGGGCTGAGCACCCTCTCTGCAGCCAAGGACACCACGATCACCCTCGGTCAAGAGGATGCTTCGACCCTCAACGTCGCAGCGGACGCCGAAACGGCTGGCAAGCTGATCAGCGAGGCGTACGAGGCGGGCGAGCTGACGCAGCTGATCTACTACGGGAACTGGTACGGTCCCGGATGGTCGGGCGGAAGCAAGGATTCGAAGGCGGGCAACAAGCAGCCGATTGATGCGTTGGATGCGATTGCTCAACGGCACGACTTCGCCTACGACATCGCCGCGGAGCAAGGCAAGATTCACGGGCCAGCCGAAGAGGCGCGACTGAGAAGCCTGGCCGACGCAATCGCCGTCCGCGATGCCAACGCGCTGCCGCGAAACCCGCGAGAGTGGCGTCCTCCTGCGCCCGACCCGGACAAGGCAAACAACTACCGCAAGCGTATCGGATTCGGCTTTCGGTACGAGTCGTCTTTCTACGACATTGAAGCGCGCCTTCGCGCCATCAAAGTGCCGTTCCTCGACAGGGAAGAAGTCACGACCAGTGGGTTTGGCGAGGATGATCTCGATCGGATGGCGCGAGAGCGAGCGGCGGAGTGGTTCCAGCGCAAAGACGTGCGGCCGATCTTTCGCATCGAGCTCTCCGCGTCGATCGACCTCATCGAAGAGGGGGGAACGGCCGACGTCGGATTCCGGCTGGTCCCAATCCTCAACGAAGGATCGACGGCCCCGGGTGTGAGTCGACAGGGCATCGATCCCGCTCTTCTAGGGAGGATCAGGGACGCGATTGCATTCGAGATCTCGGGGTACGGCAGGATCGCGAGGAAAACCGCAGACAGCGTCCAGATCGCGACGACGAAGAAGTGGCTGGGGCTGGGGAGTACGGTTGGCACAACGATCACCCTCAAGGCAACGTACGGCGGCTCAGACGCAGACGTGGTGGAAGACTCCGTGTCTTTCGGCGTCGCGCTGGGAACGAGGTTTTCCACGCTACGGCCGTCACCGAACTACACCGAGTTCTGGCCTATGCAAATCCTGACCGACGATGCCGAGCCCTGCCACTCGATTGGCCTCAACGCATGGCTGGTCACGAGTTCAGGCGATGCGGTCCGGGGCATGCCCTTGACGTTCTCTCGCGAGGATGGTGTCACCGCGACGGCGGTGACCGACGAAGAGGGGTACGCAACCGTGACGATGGAACTCTGCCCGGAACTTCTCGGCGACGCGAGCGAGAAGGACATCGCGTTCGTCGTGACAACGGCAAGCCCATCCGTGGGCGGAAACTTCTACATCATGTCCACGGGGACCATGCTTGTCCACGCCAAGACCCATGTGGAACCGCAGCAGATCCGCGGACGCGTGGTCGATGAAGGAAGAGGCGGTCGCCCCATCCAGGGAGCCCTCGTGAAGCTCACGGACTCGATCATCGCCGTCGAGCAGGTGACGGATAGCGATGGCTGGTTCTCCATCTCAGTGTCCCTGCCGACTTCGGAGAACCACCTAACGGTGACGGCCAACGGATACCGCCCGAAGAGCCTCACCGCCAAGGCGTCCTTCGAATCTCGGACCATTGGCCTGTATCCACTCGAAGCGACGCTGATCGGCCACGTGGTCAACGAGATGACGGGAAAGGGCATCGATGGAGCGACGGTGCACGTCACCGCTCCCTTCGACCAACTCCTGAACACAAGAGGCGGGGAGTTCTCCATCACGGGTCTCTTCGTGGGAGACACGGTAACCCTGCGCGCCGACGCGCAGAACTTCAGAGCCTACGTGAAGAGCGGCAGGATCACCACGGAGAATCCCGTCGTAACCTTCAGCCTGAAGCCAGGCTCTGGCGAGCAGTCGAGCGAGCTCGATCCGACGGAAGCCACGGAAGAGGATCGGCGCACAGCGCTTGGCTCCGATAAGTTATACAGCCTGATGGTCTGGGCGTCTCCCGCCGATCCGGCCGTGTTCCAGGATGTCACGCTCACGGCGCAGATCTTCCCTCCGCTATCGGGTGTGCAAGTCGAAGTGAAGATGCACGGGACAGACGGCTACGCAAGCTCGATCTCAGCCATGACCGATGCGATGGGCAGGGTGCTGCTTCCGATTCCTGGCGCCGAGTCGGGCGTGATCGACGATGTCGTTGCGTGGATTGTCGGAACCGACGTGAAGCAGCGGCTCCGGTACTCGTTCTAGGAAGGGGCACATGAACCGCAGAAGCTTGACCTGGTTGCTGATCACTCTGTCGGCCCTTCCGCTCACGGTGGCCGCGCAGGACGAGGGATTCGAGATCATCTACGAGGGATATGCTGAGGACGACTCCGCGGCAGCGGCCAGCCTGGACGTCACGCTCTATGGCACGGCAGGTTTCGCTGGCTCGTCCTTCTGGGCGTCAGCTGGAGCGCGCGCGGCGTTCTCGGTGGGCGCCATCGAGGCTCGCGTGGACGCGGCCGCCGGAACGGATGGGACCACCGTCCAGGGTGGCGCATCGACCGAGGTCGCTGGGTTTGGCATCGCTGGTGACGCTACCTGGTCACCAGGCGCAGCCACGGTGATCGACCTGCGCGGGTGGGGTTCTCTCGCCGACTTCCAGGTTACGGCAAACCTGCGACTTGCCGGCGGCGATTCGGCAGTTCATCTCGGAGTCAGCACAGAGTTCGATGACATCGGGCTCTCCGCGAATCTTGGTCTCACAAGCGCGGGGATTTCGCAGGCGTCCGTCGGGGCGAATCTGCCGATTGGAAGCGCGATCGCCTCGGCGAGCGCCGGGCTCGCCGCGGGACGATTCAGCGCCGGAGCGGGTCTCGGGATCGAATTAGGGCCGGTTAGCGTGACCGCGAGCGTGGGGTACGACGCGGCCGTTGGATTCAACGCCATGGCCGGCGGCACGATGAACAGCGACAGCTTCCGAGCCAGCGCGATAGCGCTCTACGACAACACGGGCCTTGGGGGCGAGATCTCAGGCGAATTGGATCTCGGACTGGCGACCGCCCTGCTGATGGCGCGCTTCAGCGGCGGGGGATTGAGTCTCGAAGTCGGGGGCCGACTGCGGCTCGGGAACGGCTTCGGGGCAGGATCGGTCGCATTCGACACTCAAGGCGGTCTCTCCTGGATTGAGGTAGGCTTCGAGATGCCGCTCTAGAAAGGAACCAGGGGACCGCTTCGCGGGCTGTCACCATGAGCAGTACGTCGAGGACGCGAATCACAACGGGGCAGCGGCGGCGTCAATCCCCCCGGGACTCCTGAAGGCGGAAGACGCGATCAGCTCGCCCTTCCCGTCCGGAGAGACGCGCAGTTTGAGCCGGCCGTCGGCTGACCGGTAGAACGTGTCCTCCTGAATCAGGACCCCTCCCGGCGTCCCCGCGAGCCGCTGCGCTCGCTCCCGCACCGAGGCAAGATCCCGAACGCGAGCCTTGATCTCGACATTGCGCGGCATCCAACCCTCCATCACCGCATCGTACGGCGGATTCCTGAAGGGCGCCAACGGGAGTGCGCGAGGTCTGGATCGGGGAGGAAGGTCGGCGGGCGCGGTGCCTCGAGGGACTCCTCACACGAGTCCTCGGCATCGGGTCCCCGTTCCCTTCGGCAACCTAACTTGCGAGGAATCAATCCCCCTCTCGGTAACACTCTCCATGAGGCAATACGCGGCCTTACCTCGCAGCATGATCGTCGCTATCCTGTCCGGGTGAGCCGTCCGATCGAGAAGGAGGATCGAATGGGTCGAGTGCTTGTTCTGTACCACTCGCAGGAGCATGGCAACACGCACGCCATGGCCGAGGCCGTGGGAGAAGGCGCGCGCACGGCGGGAGCCCGCGTCGAGCTCGTCAACACCAACGAGCGGCGACTCGACGTGGCGCAGTACCGCGAGGCCGACGCCGTGGCTTTCGGCACGCCCGACTACTTCGGCTACGTCGCCGGCGGACTGAAGATGTTTGCCGACGACTGGTACATCGCCAAGGGCAACGATCGCGAACGCCTCGTGGGAAAGCCTTACGCTCTGTTCTACTCCCACGGCGGAGGCGGAAATGTCCGCGAGCCCTTCGAGAAGCTCTTCAAGCACGTTGGTGGGAAGCAAGTGGGCGAGACGATCGAGTCGCGCGGCCAGCCCA
The DNA here is from genome assembly GCA_040752575.1 of Candidatus Bipolaricaulota bacterium. Taxonomy (GTDB): domain Bacteria; phylum Bipolaricaulota; class Bipolaricaulia; order UBA7950; family UBA9294; genus CAIOGO01. The sequence continues at coordinate 11,842 of JBFMGK010000069.1, read as the reverse complement.
ACGCTGCCGCTCTCGATGCGTGCCGCGAGCTTGGCAAGAGGCTGGCCCAGGCGGCCAAGTAGACGATCAGCGCCGCTCCCGTCCAAGGAGCGAGCAGCCCAAGCCAAGCCGCTCTGAGGGCTCAAGAGGGCTTCCGCCCAGAGCAGAAGATCTCTTGCCCCACGCGGGCCTCTCCATCGTGGGCGGGACCGGGCCTCTCCTAGCGCGATAGACCTGCGTGACTGCGCTTACGGTGCCCCGAGCTCGACGGGTCCCCACGCGAACGTGGCGCTCGCGCCAAGGGTGAACAAGTTGGCCGCGGTCGTGTCGTACGACATCCACGCGGAGAGGGTGACGGGTTCGACGTCGAGCGTGGCCGACAGATGAACGAGGAACGAGGTCGTCCCGTAGTACGTGAGCGACGCGACGACGGAGACGACTCCGGCCTTCAGCGTCGAGGTGATCTGCGCGTACGAGAAGCCGAACGGAATCAGGTTTACGAGCGCGCTTGCCGAGGTGGTGAGCGTCGCCGCGTCGTCGCCTTCGCCGAGCGTGACGGTGCCGAGCGAGAGGCTGCCAAGCAGCGTCGACGTGATTCCTAAGGGCAACAGGGACAGCGTCGTCGCGCTCGTCAGTGAGTGATCGGCGAGGCCGGCGATGGCGCGAAGCGTCAGATCGGCGAAGGCATCGAACGCGCCGTCGAGTTCGACACCCGCGTTGAAGGTCGAGTCGATCGACAGCGTCGGATCTTCGTCGAGCACGTCGACGTCGAACAGGTCAACCGACGCGGACAGCGCCGCCCCGTCGAACGCCCACGGCAGGAGTCCGAGGCCGAGCGTCGCGGTGAACGTCGCCGGATCCACCTCGTAGACGAAGCGCAGCGACTCATCGATCCCGAATGTGGGCGCCACACCGAGCGTTGTGTCGCTCGAGAAGCTCCACGCGTCTCCCTCGACCGTCACGCCAGCGTCGAGCTGCGCGGTGAAGGACGGGAGAATGCCCACGCTCGCGCCGACCGTGCCGCCGATCTGCGCTGCCGTTCCCGACAGAGAAAGCGCCGCCCACGACGCAACGACCAACCCAAAGACCCACCGCTGTCTCATCCGAACCCCCGATGATCTGATTTGACCCGCAGCATGCCGCGGATCTCCTACGACGTCAACGAGCACCCTCTCGCGAAAGATCTCGGCGATGGCCGATGGCGTCCCGCAGTTGCCTATTTGGGGGTCGAGAGCCCGCGCACGAGCGCGTCGACGACCGCGAGCGCGCGGGCGCGTGTCTTGGTGTCGTTCAGGGCGGAAGCGAGGACCCGGCAGACCTTCTCCAGCTCCGGGTGCTGAGCGAGCAGCTTCTCCACGTCGCTGTCTTGGGGCGTCGTCACGGGGGCGGGCGCCTCTTCCACGCGAAGCGACGTCGGCACGCCCTCAAGGCGTTGCCGCAGTCGTTCCTCGCGCTCGGCGAGCGCCGTCTCCCAAAGGGCCTCGTGATCCGCGCGCAAGGCGCGGGCCAGTTGCTCGACGACAGCGCGGGGCGGGGCGGGTTTTCGTCCTCCCTCGATGGCGGAGATGTAGGCTGACGAGACCCCCAGCGCGTCGGCCAACTCCTGCTGCGTCATCCCAGCAGCGGTTCGTAGCTCACGCAAACGATTCCCAAAGCGCACGCCTGATCCCCCTCTTCTGGAGCCTACCCTACGCGCCCGACGGAGTTCAACTCTGCGCGGCGCGCCCCACCCCACTTGACACAGGCCAGTAGTTCAGTGTACTAAACCTTTAGGGTTGAGAACCAACATGGTACTGGATCAGGTCGTCGATGCCTTTGCCTTCGGCGGATGCGTTCGTGTTTTGGTGAACGGGAGGGCCAAGCCGTGGTGATTCGCTCGCACGCAGCGCCGCCGAGCCATGCTCCTCGTCGCGGCGCGGAACGGGCGACGATACACGACGCGCCTCACTCCACAACGTGGGCGCGAAGGGAACCCTCCCCGGCCGCGGCAGACGAACAAGCTGCGGTTTCGAGACTCGAAGCGACGTTGCCGAAGTCCTCCGCAGTGGACGCTCGCCCGCCGGTGTCCGCCGCGGAGGGAGTCATCACGCTGAGCAGCATGGCGCGGCTGCGAGTCTGGGAACGCCTGTTTTGCGGGGCGGTCCCCGACCTCTGTAGTCTCTGTCCCGACGTGTTGTGCGAACACCCCTCGCATCCCGGCGAGGCCGAGGCCTACGTCGCTCTGCGGGCCTGCGTCGCCCTGTGGGAGTCGGCCCGTCCTGCCGTCGCGCATCTGCTTCGCGTCGCCCTTCTGTATTGGTTCTCGAATCTGGGCGAGTCCCGCTCCGCTTCGCGGGTTGGCCTGATGCCGAGTCGGAAGGGATTTCGCCTCCTCCACGCCACCGGGGCCTGGCTCTCGTGGGACGAAGCGGTCGCTGCGATGGGGCGGAAGCCGATGGATCCCGCGGCCTACGGTGCGTTCCTCGAGCGGTTCGACGGACACTACGCCGCGCAATGGTCGGCGGCCTTCGGCTCCGCCGTGAGTCCGGCGTCGGTCAGGGACTTCTACGCCAGCCGCTCGGGGAATGAAGAGGCGCTGGGGGAGATCCTGGGTCTCTCCGCTGTGAATTCGCCGTCGCCGTTTGCGGGTTCGTCGGCGGGGATTGCGTCGAATTGGGCGGGCCCATCGTCCGACGTGCCCATGGACTTGGGCCGCGGCGGCTACGTCCGGAATCCTTCGCCGAGGTAGACCCGCCGCGCTGTCGGGTCGGTGAGGATCTCGTCCGGGGTTCCGGCGGTCACGAGACGTCCCTCGTGGATGAGGTACGCAAAGTCGGTGATCGACAGAGTGTCCCGCACGTTGTGATCGGTCACGATGATCCCGATGCCCCGCGCGGTCAGGCGGCGGACCTGGCTCTGGAGATCCGCGATCGAGATGGGATCGATGCCCGAGAAGGGCTCGTCCAGCAGTACGTATCGCGGGGACAGGGCGAGCGACCGCGCGATCTCAAGGCGGCGACGTTCGCCGGACGAGAGCGATCCGGCCGAGCGGTCGGCGAGGCCTTGAAGGCTGAACTCGCCCAGCAACTCGTCATCGCTGATCTGGGGAGCCCGTGCCGCGTCGAGCGCCATGAGGACGTTGTCTCGAACGCTGGTCTTGGTGAACACGGACGGTTCCTGGGGTAGGTAGCCGATTCCCAGGCGGGCTCGACGGTAGAACGGCAGGCCCGAGATGTCGGTGCCGTCGAGCACAACGCGGCCGGCATCGGCGGCGGTGAACCCCATGATCAGATTGAACGTCGTCGTCTTCCCGGCTCCGTTGGGGCCCAGGAGCCCGACCACCTGTCCCGGGGAAACGGCGACGTCGAGTCCGTCGACCACCGCGCGCTTGCCGTACGTCTTGACGAGCCCATGGGCTTCAAGGGCCATCTTCACCTCCGAGTGACGCGAGGTCGACCTCGACCCGAACGGCGCCCCGGGCCGTCCAGCCCTTCTCGGCGACGGCGAGCTCGCTCGCCTCGAGTCTCCACCCCTCGGCCTCCGCGGACACCTCGCCGGAGAGCCGGGCCTCGCTGCCACCGGCCTTTGTCTCGAGCGACGACGCCGACGCCCGAGCGGCCGCGCCTTGAAGTCCGACGCCGCCGAAGAGGGTGACCCGCTCGCCCGTGACCTCGCCGGCCGTCGCGGTGACATCGAACACCTCGCCACGCGCGAGCTTCGCCGTGACGGCCGAGAGAGTTGCACGTTCGGCCTTTGTGTCGATCGCTAGCGACTCGCAGACCAAGCCGTCGTCGCCCGAGCGGATCTCGGCGCGGCCCGCCTCGAGGCGGCCGGCGCTTTCGCGCCACGTCATCCGGTCCGTGACGATTTCGAAACCCACGTCGTGCAAGAGCGACACCCCATCGAGCGTACCTCCCGTTTCCGTCCGCTCCAGCCGTTCGGCACGTACGGTGAGCCACGGTGCATCGTCCGAGAAGAACGTGAGTTCTGCGGGAGCCAACTCGCCTGTCTCGGAGACAAGTTCGCCGCGCTCCGCAGCGGCCTCCCACGACACGTTTCCTTGGTCGTCGTATCCACGGAGCTTCAGCCCCGCCGCGGTGCTGGGTTGTCGATCACCCGAGGTGAGCGGCGGGGCGAGGCGAAACACAAGCGCCACCACGGCAGCTAGGACGACGAGCGCGGCGATCGCAGCGTGTGATCGTGACATGAGCGCAGGAAACTCGCGAACAGAGGGTGAGGTGAGAGGAATTGCGACGAGAACTCCGGGTGAAACTGGACGCCGACGAACCACGGGTGGTCACGGATCTCGATGATCTCGACGAGATGACCATCCGGCGACGTCGCGGCAACGCAGAGGCCCGCCCTATCGAACGCGTCGCGATACCCGGGGTGCAGCTCATAGCGATGGCGGTGTCGTTCCTCGACGGTCTCAGCGCCATAGCTCGCGGCGCTGATCGTTCCGGGCGCAATCTGCGCCGGATACGCGCCGAGCCGCATGGTCGCCCCCTTGCGGACGACGCCCTCCTGGTCCTCGAGCAGCGCGATGACTGGGTGCGGGGTCGCCGCGTCGAACTCCTGGCTGTTCGCCCCGGCCAGTCCGAGGACGTTCCGTGCAAACTCGATGACCGCGCACTGAAGGCCGACGCACAGCCCGAAGTACGGGACGTGCCGCGTGCGCGCGTAGTGCACGGCTTGAATCTTGCCCTCCATGCCTCGGTCGCCGAACCCGCCGGGCACGAGAAGCCCGTCGATGCCCTCGAGCCAGCGCGCGGCGCCGTCGCGCGCCACGTCCTCGGCCGAGATCCAGACCAGTTGGACGTCGACCTCCTCGCTGGCTCCGGCGTGAACGAGCGACTCGCAGATGCTGATGTAGGCGTCGCGTAGCTCGACGTACTTGCCGACGATGCCGACTCGGACGCGGTGTTTGGGGTTCTCCAGTCTCTGAAGCCGCTCGAGCCACGGTCCGAGGTCGACCTCTCGATGCGAGAGGCCCAACCCGCGCTCGATGCAGCGCGTCAAACCGTTCTCGTGGAGGCGCGCCGGTGCGTGGTAGCTCGACGGCAGGTCAGGATCCTCGATCACGTGATCCTGAGGGACGTCGCAGAACAGGGCGATCTTGGCCTTGACCGACGGAGGGAGCGGCCGCTCGGTGCGCGCGACGATGGCGTCGGGCTGAATGCCGATCGCTCGCAGCTCCTTCACGCTGTGCTGCGTCGGCTTCGTCTTGAGTTCATCGGACGTCGACAAGTGCGGCAACAGCGTGAGGTGAACGAAGAACGTGTCTTCCGCTGGCAACCCGTCCTTCATCTGTCGAACCGCCTCGAGAAACGGCTGGCTCTCGATGTCGCCCACCGTGCCGCCGATCTCAACGACGCCGATCTCGGCGCCGGATTCCTCGAGCGGAAGGCGGATCAGGCGTTGAATCTCGTCGGTAATGTGCGGAATGACCTGGACCGTCTTGCCGAGGTAGTCGCCGACGCGCTCTTTGCGGATGACGTTCCAGTAAACCTGTCCGGTCGTCATGTAGTGCGAGGCGGACAGCCGCTCACCGAGAAACCTCTCGTAGCGCCCGATGTCGAGGTCGGTCTCCTTCCCGTCGTGGGTGACGAAGACCTCGCCGTGCTCGTAGGGATTCATCGTGCCGGCGTCGACGTTGACGTAAGGGTCGATCTTCTGCAGGCTGACTCGGTAGCCTTGGCTCTTGAGCAACCGGCCGATCGATGCGGCGACGACGCCCTTCCCCAGTCCGGAGATCACGCCGCCGGTCACGAAGATGAACTTCTGCAACGAAGATCCACTCCTTGAGGACGTAGCGAGAGCATAGGCGAGACCGGCGAACGGTGCAACGTGCCTTCCCGTTGAGCGGGGTCCTCCTTCGGGCTACAATGCCCCGCGAGGGCTCCACGGGACGGGGCGACGCGAAGGGGTCGATCGACGATGGCTGTACTGAAACTCATACTCCAAGTCGTGTTCTTTCTGGATTGCTTTGCGCTCATGGGGATCGTGCTCCTCCAGATGAGCGAGCACTCGGGGCTCGGCGGAGCCTTCGGAGCGGGCATGTCCAGCACGGTGTTCGGCCGAGACGAAGCGAGGGATCCCAAGCGCACGCTGACAGTCACTCTGTCCACCGTTTTCATGACGCTGGGATTCCTGCTGTCGATTCTCTAGGCGCTGCGGCGCTGGCGTGGACCTCGTCCTCGGCACGAAGAACGCGGGGAAGATCCGCGAGCTTCGCGCCCTCCTCTCTGATCTTCCCGGGCTTCACCTGCTCACAGTCGACGTCTGTCCCTTCGGCGACGTGAACGAGACGGGCGAGACGTTCGTCGAGAACGCCCTCCTCAAAGGCACCTCCATCGCCCGTGAGCTAGGACTTCCCGTGCTTGCCGAAGATGCGGGCCTTGAAGTCGAGGCGCTTCGAGGAGCGCCGGGCGTGCGTTCGGCGCGTTACTCCGGCGAGCCCGTCGACATCGCCCGCAACAACGCCAAGCTGCTCGACGCCCTGCGCGGCGTGACGAACCGCTCGGCCCGCTTTGTCGCCGCGGCGGCGTTTTGCCGTCCCGATGGCTCTTCGATGGTTGCCGTCGGCACCCTGGAAGGAACGATTGCCTCGCAGCCGCGAGGTTGCGGCGGCTTCGGGTACGACCCCGTCTTCATCCCCACGGGGTGGACGCGAACGCTCGCCGAGATGTCGGACGGCGAGAAGAACGCGATCAGCCATCGCAGAAAGGCGATCGCCGCGCTGCGCGGCGCGCTGGCGGATGCCGTGCGCTCCAGCTAGCGCGTTCCTTCCAAAGAGCGGCTCAGATCTTCGATCGCCTGCTTCTGACGTGCCGAGAGCTTCGTCGGCACGGCGACGGTGACCTCGACCAGGTGGTCGCCGCGACCGTCGCGGTCGTGGATCGCGGGCATGCCCTTGCCGCGAAGGCGGATCACCGCGCCGGGCTGCGTGCCCGCCGGGATCGAGAGCGGTTCCTCGCCCCACAACGTCGCCACCTTTACCTTGGCGCCGAGGGCAGCCTGAGAGAACGACGCGACGAATCTCGAGAAGACATCGCGTCCCTCGCGTCGGAACTCGGGGTGCGGAGCGACCTCAAGCACGATGAACAGGTCGCCGCTGGGGCCGCCCTCGAGGCCGGCATTGCCTTGGCCGCGCAAGCGGAGACGCGAGCCGCTGTCGACCCCGGCAGGCACGGCGATCGAGATGCGGCTCTTCTCTTTGACGCGCCCTGCTCCGCGACAACGAGGGCATGGTTTCTCGATGATCTCTCCGAGTCCGCCGCACTCCGGGCACGTCTGCACGTTGACAAACGAGCCGAGGAAGCTCTGCTGGCGGTGCTCGATGTGGCCGCGGCCCTTGCACGTTGCGCAGGTGCGGCGCGCCGTTCCCGGTTCCATCCCGGTGCCGGAGCACGTCTCGCAGGCGACGAGGCGCGGCACGGTCAGCATCATCTTCGTGCCGTGGGCCGCGTCCTCGAGCGTGATTCGCAGCCGGTACTCGATCGACTCGCCGGCCGCAGCGCGGCTGCGGGGTCCGCCGCGGTCGGGAGCGCCCTGACGGAAGAACATGTCGAAGAGGCTGTCGAAGCCGCCGAAGCCGAACTCGCGGTAGGCGTCGCGGGCCCGCCGCAGGTCGGTATCGCCGAACGTGAAGCCCTGGTCCGGGCCGGCGTGGCCGAAGCGATCGTACTGCGCCCGTTTCTGCGGATCGGAGAGGATCTCGTAGGCTTCCGCGACGCGCTTGAAGTCCTCCTCGGCCCGCTTGCGGTCTGCGGGGTTGCGGTCGGGATGAAGCTCTTTCGCTTTCTGGCGGTATGCCTTCTTGACGTCCGCCTCGCTCGCGTCGCGAGCCAGCCCGAGAACCTCGTAGTAGTCTCTCTTCGCCACGCCGCCCTCCCGGCCGCGCCCCTAGATCCCTACGGCTTGTCGTACTCTGCGTCGATGTAGTCGCCCTCGTCCTTCTCTTTCGCGTTGCTGTCTGCGCCCGGCGCCGCCGGACCCTCGGCCGCTTTGCCGGGAGACGCTTCGTACGCCTTGGCGAAGATGTCGTTCGCGCTCTTCGAGAGTTCGTCCATCGCGCGTTGGAGTTCGTCGCCCGACGCGTTCTGATTCAACTTGTCGCGCAACGTTCGGATGCGGTCCTCGATCTCCGACCGTTTGGCGCCGTCGACCTTCTCGCCGAGGTCGGCAAGGGCCTTCTCCACGGAGTATACGAGCTGGTCGGCCCGATTCCGCGTCTCGATCTGCTCGCTCTTCTTGCGGTCCTCGTCGGCGTGGGCCTCGGCCTCGCGGCGCATGCGCTCGATCTCCGCCGAATCCAGGCGGGACGAGTCGGTGATCGTGATCGACGCAGTCTTCTCCGTGGCCTTGTCCTTGGCGGTCACGTGCAGAATTCCATCGGCGTCGATGTTGAACGTGACGTCAATCTGCGGGATGCCTCGCGGTGCCGGAGGAAGTCCGGTGAGCTGGAACTTGCCGAGCGACTTGTTGTCCGAGGCCATCTTCCGCTCGCCCTGCACTACGTGAATCTCAACGGCCGGCTGATTGTCATCGGCCGTGGTGAAGGTCTTCGACTTCTCCGTCGGAATGGTCGTGTTGCGCTCAATGAGCGGGGTCGCGACGCCGCCGAGCGTCTCGATCGACAGCGTGAGCGGCGTGACGTCCAACAGGACGATCTTGTCGACCTCGCCGGCGAGCACGCCGCCCTGAATGGCAGCGCCTGCGGCAACCACCTCGTCGGGGTTGATCTCGCGGTTGATCTTTCCGGGGATGCGCGATGCCACGAGTTCCTGGACCTTGGGAATGCGCGTCGATCCGCCGACCAGCACGACCTGGTGAATCTGGTCGGGCGTCTTGCCGGACTCCTTGAGCGTCGCGTCGACGATGGCGACCGTGCGCTTGAGGTAGTCCTCGATCATGGACTCGAACCGAGCGCGGGACAGCTTCTTCTCAAGATGCTTCGGGCCGCTGGCATCCGCCGTGATATAGGGGAGGTTGATCGTCGTCTCCATGCGGCTCGACAGCTCCTTCTTCGCTGCCTCCGCCGCGTCCTTCAGCCGCTGCATCGCGCTAGCGTCCTTGGAGAGATCGATCCCGGAGTCCTTGCGGAACTCGTCGCGCAGCCACTCGATGATCCGCTGATCGAAGTCGTCGCCGCCAAGCCGGGTGTCGCCGTCGACCGCGAGAACGTCGAAGACCCCATCCCCGATCTCGAGGATCGAGACATCGAACGTTCCACCGCCTAGATCATAGACGAGGATCGTCTGCTCGTGCTGTTTGTCGAGCCCGTAGGCAAGCGCCGCCGCAGTGGGCTCATTGATGATGCGCATGACCTCAAGACCGGCAATCGTTCCGGCATCTTTCGTCGCCTGGCGCTGCGAGTCGTTGAAGTATGCGGGAACGGTGATGACCGCCTTCGTGACCTTGCCGCCCAGGTGGGCTTCTGCGTCGGCTTTGAGCTTCTGCAGGATCATTGCCGAGATCTGCTCCGGGGAGTACTCTGTGACCTTCCCATCGACGTGGATCTTCACGCGGTGATCCGTGCCCATCTCGCGCTTGATCGAAGCGATCGTGTTGCCCGGGTTCATGATCGCCTGTCGGCGCGCCAAGCGGCCAACCAGGCGCTCGCCACCGTCGGTGAATGCAACGACCGAGGGCGTGATGCGCTCGCCCTCCGAGTTCGTGATAATCTCGGGGGAACCTCCCTCCAGCACGGCAACGCACGAGTTGGTCGTGCCGAGGTCGATGCCGATGATCTTCTCTTTCATGTCTCCTCCTTCTTGTCAGGGTCCGGGCCTCGACTGACTGCGACGCGGCAGGGAACGAGGATCCGCTCGCCGCGCGCGTAACCCGGCGCAATCTCTTCCACGATGACACCGCTCTCTCGGTCGCTCGCCACGGAGAGCACGGCCTCGTGCCGTTCGGGGTCGAATCGTTCTCCCACGGCGGCCATGCGCCGCACTCCCCTGCGTTCGAGCAACTGCTCGAACAGGGCGGCGACGCGGCGCACGCCTTCCGTCAACGCATCGACATCCGTCTCGCTGGCAAACGCCGCGAGCGCGCGCCCGAGATGCTCGTAGATCGGCAGGAACTCGACGATCTCCTCGTCGGACGCCCGCTCGACCAGAACGGCCACGTCGCGCGCCATACGCTTCCGGTAGTTCTCGAACTCCGCCTGGAGGCGCTGTAGACGGTCGACGAGAGACTTCACCTCAGCGTCGCGCGCATCGGGCGCCGTCTCGGGTGCCGCTGCCGCGAGTTCGGGGGAGACCTCCTGAGGGACACGTTCCAGCGTCATTCGTTTCCTTTCCGGATGTCACGCGGTCGCCCGCCGAGAAGCAAAGCTTCGAGGCGGGCGGCAACGTAGGAAACCGCGGACATCGCGCGGCCATAATCCATCCAGACCGGGGCGACCACGCCGAGCACCCCGCCGCAGGGCCGATAGTCACACGTCACGACGCTCCACTCCTCGAGCCCGTCGAGCGGGAAGTCTCCGACGTGAACGACGATGCCGCGACGCCCTTGCCGCGATGCCGCAACAGCGGCGATGAAGCCGGTTTCGTCGCGCAGCGTGCGGTTCAGGCTGGCGAAGCGATGCAGAGCGTCGCCCGGCGGGACGACCTGAAGTGAGTCGATGAGATGGACGAGCCCTTCGATGACCAGGCGGCGTCCCATCCGGGCCTCGAGAAGCCGAGCGACGGCGAGGATGGCCTGCCTTTCCGGGCGCTCGTGCCAGCCCTCGGTCTCGTCCTCGGCAAGGCGGCGCACCTCGGCGAGCGTCGCCCCGCGGAGCGACTGATTGACCAGACGCATCATGCGCTCGATCTCGTCCTCGGTGGCGGTGGAGTCGAGCGGAATCGCTCCTTGTTCGACGATTCCGATATCGGAGACGACCACGAGGAACGCCATGCGTTCGGAGAGACGCGCCAAGAGAACGCGTTCCAGACGCGCGTCGCCGAGATCCGGCGAGATGACGAAGGCCGCGTTGCGCGTCATGTTGGCGAGGAGAAACGCCGCGTGCCGCGGCGCTTCGCCGACGTCCAGCGTGCGGACCTCGTAGGCCTGCGCGATCTCGACGCCCTCGGCCTTCGCGAGCTGGGAGAGATCGAGCAGCCACTCGACGAAGAAACGGTATCCCTTCTGGGTCGGCACGCGGCCCGACGAGGAGTAGGGCTTGTGGATGTACCCGTGCTTCTCCAAGTCGCTCATGTCGTTGCGAACGGTCGCCGAGCTCACGGAGAGGCCATAGTCCTCAAGGATCATCCGCGACGACACCGGCTCACGCAGGCGGATGTAGCGATCGACGATCTCTTTGAGGATCAGGCGTTGCCTCTCCGGCAGGTGCATCGTCCCCTTCCTTCGTTAGCACTCACGGTCAAAGTCTGCTAATCATAGGCGAGCCCCCTTCTCTTGTCAATGTTCGCCGGCTCCCCTTGACGAGCGGAGAGCGCGCGCCTATAGTGGCCGGGTCATGATCGCGACGAGAACGACAGCGACGAGCAGTCAGCGCGCCGTGTTCTCGTTTGCCTATTGGTGGTTTCGCGGCGGTTTCTCCGCGACCCGCTAGGAACTAGGAACAGCGGGCGACGGAGAGACCGAGAAGACGGCTGCAGGAATTCCTGCGGTCGTCTCGTTTTTTTGGAGGAGGTGGCAGGAACGGGGCCAAGAGGTCGATGGACAAAGCAGGAGGCCGCCCGCAGACGATGCGTTGCGCCGTGCGGGCGGCCGAGCGTGGGCAAGAGATATACACCCACGGCGGGCCCCGGCGAGCCCGCCCGAAGGATACACGGAAGGGAGTTCGCGTGAGAAACATGATTTCGGGCGTATTGGGAGTCTTGGTCGTTGTCGGGCTGGCGTTGGGAGCGGCGAGTGCGCCGATCCAAATCGG
>JBFMGK010000068.1:27140-32411 GCA_040752575.1 Candidatus Bipolaricaulota bacterium | reverse complement strand
TCCCGGCCGCCCGCAGACGCGCGATGACAACGAGCGTCTGCGTCCCGATCGAACCGGTGGACCCTAGGAGGAGTACGCGAACCGCATCGGTCATGCGGACGCGGGAGCAGGCACGAGCTGCGTGAGCAGGCCTGTCAAGTCGTCGCCCGAGATCTCCTCTCGCTGCAGCACTTCCTCGGCCAGACGATCGAGGGCGCTTCGGTGCTGGACCAGAAGGCGCTTGGCCTTCTCGTACGCGCTGACCAGAAGACCGCGGATCTCGCGGTCGGCGAGCGAGGAGATTTCCTCGGAGTGTTCATTCGACTTCACGATATCCTCGCCAAGGAACACGTTCACCCGATCGCTGCCGAGGCTGATCGGGCCGAGTTCCTCATTCATGCCCCACTCGATGACCATCTTCGTCGCAAGCTGCGTCGCATTTCGCAGATCGCTCCCCGAGCCGGCAGCAAACTCGTTGAACACAATCTCCTCGGCGGCGCGGCCTCCAAGGATCGCCGTGAGTTCGTTCTTGAACTCCTGTTCGGTGGGGTTGAACCGCTCTTCGAGCGGGAGCGACTGCGTGACCCCCATGGAACCGTGCGATCGAGGAAGGATGGAGATCTTGTGGACGACCACGTCTCGAGGCTTGAGCAGAAAGCCGAGCAGGGTGTGCCCGCTCTCGTGATAGGCCGTGACCTTCCGCTCCTTGTCGGTGGGGACGACGCTCTTCCGGCGCAGCCCCAAATAGAGGCGATCCGTCGCCTCCTCGAAGTCCGACATGTCAACCTCGCCCTTGTTCCTCCGCGCGGCAAGGAGCGCCGCTTCGTTGCACAGGTTTCGCAGATCCGCTCCTACGAAGCCCGGCGTCTTTCGCGCAATGGTCTCCGGGTTCACGTCGGTGGCCGTCTTGCGCGTCTTCAGATGGACCTTGAGAATGGCTACCCGGTCTCGCAGCGCCGGGAACGGGACCTGCACGCTGCGGTCGAACCGCCCCGGGCGCAGGAGCGCGGGATCGAGCACGTCCGGACGGTTCGTCGCCGCCAGAATGATGATCCCGCGGTTGGGCTGGAATCCATCCATCTCGGCCAAGAGCTGATTGAGCGTCTGCTCGCGCTCGTCGTGTCCGCCACCGAGTCCGGCGCCGCGCTTGCGCCCCACGGCGTCGATCTCATCGATGAAGATGATGCAAGGAGCGCTCGCCTTCGCCTTCTCGAACATGTCGCGCACGCGCGCAGCCCCCACACCCACAAACATCTCGACGAAGTCGGAGCCGCTGATCGAGAAGAAGGGCACCTTCGCCTCGCCGGCGATGGCCTTCGCAAGGAGCGTCTTGCCGGTCCCGGGAGCTCCGACGAGTAGGATGCCCTTCGGGATCTCCGCGCCAAGTTTTGAGAAGCGACGTTGGTCCTTCAAGTACTCGACAATCTCCTCGACTTCTTCCTTTACCTCGTCGATCCCGGCGACATCCGCGAATGTCGTCTGCGTCGAGTCGGGTGTGACAAGACGCGCCTTCGACTGCCCGAACGTCAGCGCCCCAACGCCCGACTGCGTTCGTCGCATGATGTAGATCCAGACGGCAATGAGCAGCAGAACGGGCAACAGGGCGAACGCCGCGGAGAGCAGAAGGCTGCTGCTCGACGGCGGATCGAACCTCACCTCGACGGCGCCGCCGTTGATCAGGTCCTCGTACGCCGCGGCATCATCGGGGAGACGTGCGACGAGTTCTTCATTGTCCACCGTAGTCGCGCGTGCCACGCTGTCCCGGATCGCCACCTCGCGGATCCGGCCCTGCTCAACGAGGGCCCGGAACGTCGAGTAGCTCACCTCGCCAGGCGTTTCGCCGCGCGACAGGTAGGTCTGAAGGACGATGAGCGAGAGAAGGACCACAATCGTGATGAACGCAATGTTCCTCAGATTGCGATTCCGTAGATCTCTTGGACCGTCCTTCTGCATCGTCAGCTCCTTGGCAAGAGGCTGATTGTACCCCGGGTCCCGAGAGGCGTCAAAGGCCGTTCAGATTGGAGTTAGGCTCTCTTACGCCCGACGAACCGCCTCCATATCTGGAGCGAGGGGAAGCGCCTCTCTTCGCCCCGCAGGAGCCGCCGTACATTAGCTCGATGCGTGAGCGTCAGGAAGGCGGCCAGTGCCGCCGTCACCCCTAGGAGGACGGCGTGCGACGCGGCGTCGCTGGACGAGGGCCAGACGGCAACGAAGACCGGCACCAGCCACGCGGCAACCAGCGATCCCAGCGAGATCCATCCCGTTGCGATCACCACGATCGCGAAGCCGCCCACAGCCAGCGCGACCGGCAAGGGTGCAAGGGCTGCAAGCATGCCCGCGCCCGTCGCCACGCCTTTCCCGCCGCGGAACCGCAGGTAGATCGGGTACACGTGTCCCACCACGGCCGCCAGGCCGCAGACGACTGCGGCAACACCGTTCGGAACGGGCGACGCAGTCCCAGCGAGTCTCGGCAGGAGCGTCGAAGCTACCGCTCCCTTCGCGGCATCGAGGAGGAGGACGACGAGCCCGATTCGCCAGCCGAGGACGCGCCACGCGTTGGTCGCTCCGGCATTCCCGCTCCCATGTTGCCGTACGTCCATCCCGCGGCAAAGGCGGCCAAGGACAACCGAGGTGGGGAATCCGCCGATCAGGTAGGCGACGACGACCGCCGCGACGAAGGCTATGTCAGCCTCCCTAGGCCGTTCGCGGTCCGGCGGTCGCGGAAAGGATTCGTTTTCGACACGCGCACCATGCCGCGATGATACGGACGCTGCCTGGAGCGGGCAACCGGGCCGCGGGCGCACTCAGCGCGCCCGCGGCCCGTGTTCTTCCGCGTCCTCGCGTAGCCCGCCCGGCGCCTAGGGGACGACGTCGATCGGAACGATGATCGCCTGGCCTTCGCCGTAGACTACCCAGACAAGGTGCTTTCCGGCCGCCAAACCCACCGTGTCAATCGTCAGCCAGTAGTCCTCGCCGGCCGACTTTCCGACGAACGCGTAGTCCGAGGGCTCGGCAAGCGAGGCGCCTCCCCCCGCGACGTCGAGCGTCGGACGCGAGGCGTAAACCCAGGGCCAACCCGTGCTGCGCCGGTCGGCCGTCGTGAGGTCGAGCCGAACCTCCACCTTGTCTCCCTGCCTCACCACGCTCGCCGTGAGCTCAACCGCGGACAGCGTCCGCTCGGCCAGAGACGTCGAGTTCTCGGCACGCGCCGTGGCGACGAGCGGCCGCTCCGTTGCATCGCGCCCCGCTGTAACGATCCCGATGTTGGTGTGCCAGTTGTCTGGTTGATCCGGCAGAAGGGGATTCGTCCGTTCCATGGACGCGCGCGTACCGACGTCCCCGGCGACCCACCCAGGCTGATTCAGCGGGTAGGCGTTCGCGGAGTCCACGAGGGTGCCGTGGGCGTCCCGAAGCTCGATCACCGCTCCATCGTCGAACAACTCCAACGGGTACGGGGACACCGTATCGTAGACGATGTCCGCGTCGAGCGAGCTGACCGCGTCGTCGGTCAGGCGCTCGAGCAGGAGGTAGTTGCTGATCTCGGTGCGCGGGAGTCCCTGAACGGCCCAAGACACCGTGTCCTCGTCGCGGCGAGCGAAGATGACGTCCGTGTCCGCTTCTCGCGTCGAGGAGACGCACTCGGTCCCGCCGGCCAGGATCCCCGCCAGAGGCACGACGTGCCACTCGTAGTCCTCTGGCGAGACGGGGACCTTCCGCCGCCAGCGCAGGGACCAGCCGGACAGATCGACCGGCTCCGTTCCCACGTTCCGCAGTTCAATCCATTCGTGGTCGGGGTTCGCCGCCGTTCCCGCCCACGCAACCTCATGGATGACCACGCGACCCGCACAGCCGGTCAACGCACCTCCGCCTCCGCCATCGCTTTCCTCGACCGTCACGTCGTCCTCGGCGTGGTTGTTAGACGGGTCGGGATCGGGAAGGCTCGAGAGCACGACGTCCGCGGCATTGACGATGCGGCTTCCCGCCGCGCTGTCCTCAACGAGCGCCGTGATGGCAAGAGACGCCGAAGCCCCGACGACGAGGCCGCCGACGTTCCAGGAACCCAGTGCGGCGTCAAACACGCCTTGCCCTTGGTGCGCCACGTAGCGCAACCCCGGCGGCAGGACGTCGCGAACCCAGATGCCTAGCGCCGCGTCGGGGCCCAGATTGGAGAGCGTCAACGTGAAGGTCACCTCGTCGCCGGGTGCGGGAGTCGGATCATCGACGCTCTTGCCGAGTTCCAGGTCGGCGCCGGGAACCACGACCGTCGCCGTCGCCCGATCGTTGGATGGATTCGGATCCGGAAGATCCCGTGCGACAAGGAGGGCCACGTTCTCGAGCGTCTGTCCGATCGCGGCGTCCACGACAAGGGCGACGAGACTCAGCGAGGCCGTACCCCCTACGGGAATCGCCCCGATGCTCCACTGTCCCGAGATGGGGTCAAAGGCGCCGTCCCCATGACTGGACACGTACGAGAGACCGAGGGGCATCGCATCCGACAGAATGACGCCGTCAACGTCGTAGGGACCAAGGTTCGTGACCTCCACGGAGAAGGTCACTGGATCGCCGTAGGAGACGGTCGGCGCACTGGCCGTCTTGGTCACCGCGAGGTCGGCCCAGCGCGGAGTCAGGACAACTTGATCGTCGTCGTCTTCGTGCGCGACGGAAGCGTTTGCGGGGATCGAGTCGACGTCCCGGTGCCGGGCAGCGACGACCTCGGCGGAGCTGTCGAACGGGCCTCCAGGCAGCGTTCGAACGAGCACGTCGAGCGTCACGCTCTCGCCAGGCTGAATCGTCCCGATGGACCACAGGCCGCTTGTCGCGTCATACGTGCCGCGATCGCCCACTGCAGAAACGAATTCCAGGCCTGCACCCAGCACGTGCTTCACCTGCACGTCGAGTGCGCGGAAGACGTTCGGATCGTTCTCCACGACCAGCGTAAGGACGATGGTCTCGCCCAGAGGGGGCGTCGTGTCGCTCGCCGTGATCTCCAGCGAAAGGTCGATCACGGGATCCAGGACCTCGACGGAGTGACTTGCTTCGACCTCTCCCGTCTCGTCCGCGTCCGCCGTCGCCGTGTTGACGATCGGCCCCGGCAGGTCGCCTTCCGTCACCGGACCGTACGTCTCGCTGTACGTCGCCGTCGCTCCCACGGCCAACGTCGCCAACGTCTCCGACAGCCCCAGCTTCGCGTCGGTGATCGTCACGTTGTGCAGCGTCACGTTCCCCGTGTTCGTCACCGCGATCGTGTAGCTCACGCTATCGCCGATCTCCACCGGTCCCGCATCGCCCGTC
>JBFMGK010000068.1:26554-27040 GCA_040752575.1 Candidatus Bipolaricaulota bacterium | reverse complement strand
CCGCGTACGGACCCGCCGGCGCCGTCTTCTCCAGCGCAATCCCCGGAGACGTCTCAATCGCCACCGTGTGCCCGTCGCTCACCGGTCCCGTCTCGTCCGCGTCCGCCGTCGCCGTGTTGACGATCGGTCCCGGCAGGTCGCCTTCCGTCACCGGACCGTACGTCAGGTTGTACGTCGCCGTAAGGCCGACACCGAGTGTGGCCAAGGTGTCAGAGAAACCAAGCTTCGGATCGACGATCGTCACGTTGTGCAGGGGTGCCGTTCCCGTGTTCGTAACGCGCACCGTGTAGGCAATCACGCCCCCAATCTGCACCGAAGCAGGACCCGTCTTCTCGATGGCCAACTCGGGAACCAGCGATGTCGTCGTCGTCGTCCCGCAGTTGTTCGCCGCGTTCGGGTCCGTCTCGTTCCCCGTCGCGCACGCCGTGTTCGTCAACGTCCCCGTCGTCCCCGGGTTCACGTTCACGACCAGCGTCAACGTCGCGC
>JBFMGK010000068.1:0-26454 GCA_040752575.1 Candidatus Bipolaricaulota bacterium | reverse complement strand
CCGGACTATCTGTCTTCGTCACGCGTAGGTCCGTCCGCGGCGTCACCGTCGTCGTCGTCGTCCCGCAGTTGTTCGCCGCGTTCGGGTCCGTCTCGTTCCCCGTCGCGCACGCCGTGTTCGTCAACGTCCCCGTCGTCCCCGGGTTCACGTTCACGACCAGCGTCAACGTCGCGCTCGCCCCCGCGGCAAGGTTCCCCACCGTCCATACGTTCGTCGACGAGCTGTACGTCCCCACGCTCGCCGTCGCACTCGTGAACGTCACTCCTGCCGGCAGCGTCTCCGCCACCGCAACGCCCGTCGCGTCGCTCGGTCCGTCGTTCCAGACCACCACCGTGTACGTCAGCGCTTGGCCCGCGATCACCGGATCCGGACTATCTGTCTTCGTCACGCGTAGGTCCGTCCGCGGCGTCACCGTCGTCGTCGTCGTCCCGCAGTTGTTCGCCGCGTTCGGGTCCGTCTCGTTCCCCGTCGCGCACGCCGTGTTCGTCAACGTGCCGTGCGTGCTCGGGTCGACCTGTACCGTCAGGGTTAGGACTGCGGACCCTGCGGGAGCGAGTGCTCCGACGTTCCAAGTGCCAGCGGAGAACGTCCCTTGGGTTATCCCGTACGAGAGAAGCGAGACGCCAATCGGGAGCTGATCCGTGACCACCACTCCCGTCGCCGTGTTCGGGCCGTCGTTCCAGACGACGACCGTGTACGTCAGCGTTTCGCCAGCAAACACGGCTGCCGGGGTCGCCGTCTTTGTCACCCTAAGGTCAGCACCACAATCCACGACAACCACGTAGCTCGTCTTCGTTTCCGAGTCCGTCGCAGCGCCAGCATCCGTCACCGTGAGCGAGACGGTGTAGGTACCCGGGTCTACATACGTATGGAGCGGATCCCTGGCCGAAGAGTGTGCGGACCCATCTCCGAAGTCCCAATCGTACGTGTAGGGGCTCGTGGACCATCCCCCCGTCGTCAAGTCGGTGAACTGAACAGTAAGCGGTACGCATCCGCTGAGTGGGGAGCCCACGAAATTGGCGACGAGCGGGGTGGTCGCTGATACGCTTGCATAGCCGACACACTTCGAACCCGGGCCGTAATCGACGCAGCCGACGCAGAACGCAGGGTCATAAAGGGAGTTGTCTACGGACCAGAAAATCTGGATGTTCCTCAACTCAAGGACGGATCCGCAGGTCCAGTTCACCGTCCCGACAAGTAACTCATAGATACCCTTGTCTTGAAACACGTACGGCTGGCTTACGATATCCTTGACTACGAGGACATTGTTGATGTAAACGTCTGCGACGAAACGCACGCAGTAGGAGTTCACACGGTTGAAATTCACCGTGGCTAGGATCTGCGCCGCGAGGCTGCTG
Organism: Candidatus Bipolaricaulota bacterium; assembly: GCA_040752575.1. Classification (GTDB taxonomy): domain Bacteria; phylum Bipolaricaulota; class Bipolaricaulia; order UBA7950; family UBA9294; genus CAIOGO01. The sequence continues at coordinate 25,096 of JBFMGK010000068.1, read as the reverse complement.
CCCGGCGTGCACGTACCTGGGTAAGCAAGTCGCACGCTCTCTAGAGTGACGTCCTTGGCGGTACATCCCGTAATGCAGCGCGGGTAGGGATCCTCCTCCTGCGCTACGGACGCCCATGAGAGTGCGATCAGCATTCCGACCGCGACGGCACAGGCAATCGACCAAATGTGGCCGCGGCTTCCATGAGACCGACGCGAGTACGGGGACGAAGACCCCGGCGTCCCCTGCACTCCTCTTCCTGTCGTTGAGCCTAGCCTCTTGCTAGCCACGGTGTCGCCTCCCGTCCAAGGCTGGCAACCCGGCTGCCTCAGAGAGGCCCGTGGCTTTGCGTCCCATCCTCGCGGATGGTTTGCCTTTTCAGCTGCTCTGCTATCCTACTATAGCACTTCGACCTGCGGAGAGAACCCTCCGCCTTTCACCTCACGAACTCGCCGCAGGGGGCCGCTGCCGTCCTTGAATCAGCAGTGCGCGCTCCAGGGCTTCGGCAGGCACGATCTCTTCTTCGAGAAGGATGTCGCCGAGGAGCTTCTTCGAGAACTTCGTCTCCTGCAGCCTGAGTCCTCGCGCAAGGTCAGCGTGCGTCAGGACTCCGAGATCAATGAGGATCTCGCCGAGGCGCTTCTCGCACTCGAAGTGCTGCTCCAGAATCGACAGGATCACACTCGAGCGGCTCTTGCGCTCGCGCTTTCCCTTGGCGTCGACCTGCTTGATGAGGTAGGCGTCCTCGTCGCTGTAGTAGATCGTCGTCTGCATCGTTCTCCCTTCTCTACTGCCCGAGAAGAAAAGCGGCCGGGCATTGCCACTGTTGTTCTGGCAACCCGGCCACCTCGTGCTCCGACGAACGACTCGATCGCGAGGTCCGCAGCTTTGCGTCCCTGCCTCACGGCAGGTTTGCCCTTTTCAGAATGGCGAACAGCAAGAATGTACTATATCTGGAACATATTCAGATGTCAAGTAGGTCGAAAGCCCAGGTCCGCTCGTTGCAGGCTTCGGTCGGCCATCCTATACTGCCGTTCATGTCGGAGATTTCGGCCTCGTCTCCCATGATGAAGCAGTACCTGCGCTTCAAAGCCGAGCATCCCGACGCAATTCTCTTCTTCCACCTCGGCGACTTCTACGAGGTGTTCTTCGAGGACGCCGCAACCGTGGCGAAAGAGCTCGACGTCGTCCTCACGTCGCGCAACGGACACCCGATGGCGGGAGTGCCGGTTCGACGAGGCGAGGTCTACGTCGCGCAGCTCCTCCGTCGCGGCTACAAGGTCGCCGTCTGCCAACAGGTCGAGGACCCCAAGAAGGCGACGGGGCTCGTGCGCCGCGAGATCGTGCGTGTGCTCACGCCGGGTACCGCGATCGACGACGCGGTCCTCGACGCAGGTTCAAACCACTACCTCGCAGCAGTTCTCGAGTCGAGGTCGGCCCGCGAGATCGGTCTTGCTTACCTCGATCTCTCCACCGGCGAGTTCGTGGCCGCGTCGATGGGTAGCCTCGAGGCTCTGCGCGGAGAGCTCGAACGCCTCGGTCCCGCCGAGGTCCTCTTGCCGGTCTCCGGTAGCGAAGCGCTCGTCCGCGCGGCGGGCGACCGCCTCGTCACGCGCCGAGCGGACGCAGAGTGGACCGCGGAGGGCGCCGAGTGCCGGGATCCTACGGCGGGAGAAGCCGCCCTCCAGGCCGCCGCGGCGATTCTCGCGTATGTTCGGGAGACGCAGGGCCAATCCCCTGGCCATCTTCGTCCCCTGCGTGTCCTCGGAATCGCGCAGTGCGTCGATCTTGACGCCTTCACGGTGTCAAGCCTCGAGCTCGTGCGTCCGTTGCGCGACGGAAAGGCCTCCGGCACGCTGCTCCACGTCCTGGATCGCACGATGACGCCTCTGGGCCGCAGGCTTCTTCGGCGCCGCCTGTTGGCGCCGCTGACGGATCGCTCCTCGATCGAGCGTCGCCTGGATGCCATCGGCACCCTGGTGCGCGACGTGCGCTCGCGGGAGGCGCTTCGCGCCGCGCTGTCCGACGTACACGACGCCGAACGGCTCGTCGGCAAGCTCGGGGCCGGGCGACTTCGCCCGCTCGACCTCGTGCTGCTGACACGCTCGCTGGCTGCAATCGACGTCGTCGCACAGGCCCTCACGGGGGTCGCGTCCGCGCCGGAACCTGCCCAGCCCACGCTAGAGAGCCCATCCCCTCCGCCCGCAGCGGATGACCTTCTAGCGTCGCTGCGCAACGCCCTAGGCCAGCCTGTGCTAGCGGCCCAAGCTCGCCGCTTCGCGTCGCTTCTCGTCGACCAGCCTCCCGCAGAGATTCGCGACGGCGGCGCCATTCGCGACGGATGGAGCCAGGATCTGGACGCCATGCGACTCGAGCTCGCCGCCCTTCGCGATCGGCTGACGCGACTCGAATCGGAGGAACGGACGCGCACAGGCATCGCGTCGCTCAAGGTCGGCTACAACCGAGTCTTCGGCTACTACCTCGAGGTGACGCGCCCTCACCTCTCCAAGGTCCCGCCCGACTACGTCAGGCGTCAGACGTTGGCCAACGCCGAGCGATTCGTCACCGAGGAACTCAAGACCTTCGAGGGCCGCATCGCGGCCATGGAGGAGAAGATCCTCGCCCTGGAGGCAGACCTGTTCGACGCTGCGGTGCTGGAGCTTCGCGCCTCGATTCCCGAGTTCCAGGCCGCGACCGACGTCCTCGCCGAGCTCGACGTTCTGCAATCGCTCGCCGACGTTGCCCATCGGCAGCGCTATGTCCGCCCGACGTTCACGACGGAGCCAGCGCTCGACGTTCGCGGGGGACGACACCCGGTTGTCGAGCGCCGCGAGGAGTTTGTCCCCAATGACCTTGTCCTCCCCGAAGGGAAAGACCTCGTGGTACTCACCGGCCCGAACATGGCCGGGAAGTCCGTCTTCCTGCGTCAGACGGCCCTCCACTGCATCATGGCACAGCTCGGGTCGTTCGTCCCCGCGGATCGCGCCGTCCTTCCCCTGGTCGACCGGGTCTTTGCCCGCGTCGGAGCCAGCGACATGCTCGCCGCCGGAGTCAGCACGTTCATGATGGAGATGCTCGAAACCGCCAGCATCCTCGACCACGCGACCTCGCGGAGTCTGATCCTGTTCGACGAAATGGGGCGCGGGACCAGTACGTTCGACGGTGTCTCGATTGCGTGGGCCGTAGCAGAGCACCTGGCTCGTCACGTGAGGGCCAAGACGCTCTTTGCTACCCACTATCAAGAGCTGACTCGGCTCGCGGACGAGCTGCCCAACGTCGTGAACCTTCACGTCGCGGTTCGCGAGCTCGGGAAAGACGTCGTCTTCCTCCATCGCGTCGAGCCCGGCACAGCGGCGGGGAGTTACGGCGTTCACGTCGCGCGGCTCGCCGGGTTGCCCGACGCGGTGACCCAAGCGGCGGACAGAGTCCTCGACGGTCTCCTCGCCGAGGGACGGCTCTCGCAAATCGGCGCCTCCGCCCCTCCCGTCGCCATCCCACCGCTGTTCGGAACCGACGAACACCCGGTCCTGAAAGCTCTCCGCAAGATCGACGTCGAGCGGCTGACGCCCATCGAGGCCCTGCAGAAGCTTGACCAACTGAGGCGACAACTCGATGCCTGAGTCTCCGCAGCGTTCGCAACGCCCTCGTGCCTTCCACACTCCGGTCCTCTGCCGCGAGGTCGTCAGCGCGTTCGCTGACCTGGGCGGCGGAACCCTCATCGACGGGACCGTCGGACTTGGGGGACACGCCGAGGCCCTGCTACGTGCAGACTCCCGCCGGCGTCTCGTGGGCATCGACCGCGACGCGACGGCGCTAGCCCTCGCCGCAGAGCGTCTCGCCGACTTCGGCGACCGCGCAACGCTCTTTCACGGCAACTTCGCGGACGCCGAGGACATCGTTCGGCGCGTCGGTCTGCGTGAGGTCGAAGGCCTGCTGCTTGACCTCGGAGCGTCTTCCCTTCAGTTCGACGATCCGGAACGAGGGTTCAGCTTCCGAACCGACGGGCCGCTCGACATGCGCATGGACCGCACCCACGGCCCCACAGCCGCAGAGTGGTTGTCTCACGCCACCGAGACTGAGATCTCGCGCGCTCTCCACGAGTACGGAGAAGAGCGCTACGCACGACGCATCGCGCGCGCCCTCGTGCGGGCCCGCAACACCGCCCCGATCGCGCGGACGGCGGAGCTGGTCCGAATCGTCCACCGCGCCGTACCCGCCGCCGCCTTCGCCGCGCGCATCGACCCCGCGACGCGAACCTTCCAGGCGCTTCGCATTGCCGTCAACGGCGAACTCGACGCGCTGGCGCGCGGTCTTGCCGCCGGCTTCAGGATCCTCGCGCCCGGCGGCCGGATGGCCGTAATCAGCTTCCATTCGCTGGAGGACCGCCAGGTCAAGACGTTCTTCCGCGAGCGCGCGGCTCGCTGCCTCTGCCCGCCAGACTTCCCGGAGTGTCGCTGCGGGAAGCAAGTGGAGGCGGAGATCCTCACGCGGAAGCCCATTGAGCCGTCGCCGGACGAGGTCTCGGCGAACGCGCGGGCCCGCAGCGGGAAACTGAGGGTGTGCCGCAAGGTCGCGTGAGGTCACGCGAGGTCCGACACATGTCCGCCTCGGCGACGCGCCGCCCGGATACCTTGGGGCGTGCGTGTCGATCATCGGACTCGACGATCATGGAAGCCCCGTCCCCGGCGGCGCCCTGGGCGCCGTCCTCGTCTGGCGATTCCGCGCGAGGCCACGCTGCTTCTCCTGTCGGGCCTCATCGTTTGCGCCGTCCTGTTCCTCTACATCCGCCAGACGACCGTCCTGCGCACGCTGACCGCCGAGTGCGCGTCGGCGCGCGAGGATCTCGTCGAGCGTCAAGAGGTCAACCACGCGCTCGCCCTCGCGATCGAGGAGGCGCTTTCGCTGGAACGAATCTCGAAGTACGCCACGGAGCGTCTGAACATGACGACGCCGACCAACCCGCGATATGTATACGTCCCAACCCGAATCCACCCCTAGCGCGATCCAGCGTCGTCGTGCGCGGAATCTGCGCAAGGCTTTCGCCGTCTGCGCCGCGATCCTGCTCGTGCGTCTCGTCCACGTGCAGATCATCGAGCATGGGAAGTGGTCCCATGCCGCGGCGGCGATTCAGGAGCGGGTGATCGAGATGGCCCCCCGCCGAGGCGCAATCTACGACCGCAACGGCGTGATCCTCGCTTTCGACGTCAAGGCACGGGCGATCGCCATCGACAGCTTCAACATGACCAAGCCCGTCGAGCTGACGCGCATTCTCAGTGAGGAACTCGGCGTCTCGGCCTCGTCGCTTGTGCCTCTGGTCTACCGCTCGAGCTACTTCACGTGGATCGACCGGCAGGTCGACCTCGACGTCGCACGCCGCATTCAGGAGCACGCCGAGGCCATCGGCGCTCACGGCCTTCTCTTCCTCGATACGTGGAAGCGTCACTACCCGCAGGGGCGCCTGGCCTCCAACCTTATCGGCTTCGTCGGCACAGACGGCGACGGGCTCGAAGGTCTTGAACTCACGTTTGACGAGGAACTGCGCGGCATCCCGTCACGCGTTCGCGTGCTGGAAGGCGGGGACGGGCGCACGTACGAGGTGCGAGTCCTCGACGAGGGAACACCCGGGCAGGATCTCCATCTGACGCTCGACGCGACGCTGCAGCTCGTCTGCGAGGAGGTCATCGAGCGCCGCACGGCCCTTTATCAGGCCGATGCCGGAATGGCCGTCGTCCTCGACCCCGAAACGGGCGACGTCCTCGCCATGGCGCAGGACAAGCGCTACAACCTCAACCGCTTCTCGTCCTCGACGACCGCACAGCGGCGAAACCTAGCCGTCACGTACATGTTTGAGCCGGGGTCGATCTTCAAGGTGTTTACCGGTCTCTCGGCGCTCGAAGCCGGCGTGGTCCGGCCGACGGACACCTTCGCCGCTGGCTCGTCGATTCGCGTCGCCGGAACCACGATGCGCAACGCAGACTCCACGGCGTACGGCACCGTCACCTTCGCCAGGATCATCGCGGAGTCCATCAACACCGGGATGATCCAGGTAGCGCAGCGGCTTGAGAAGGAGCGCCTCTACGAAACGTTGACCGCTCTAGGGTTCGGCGTCGCGACGGGCATCGAACTCCCCGGAGAGGTCGAGGGCATCTTGAGACCTACGGCCCAGTGGACGGAACTCGATCTTGCGGCGGCATCCATCGGTCAGTCCGTCGCGGTCACGGCCATTCAGTTGGCTCGCGGGCTCTCGATCGTCGCCAACGGGGGTCTGTGGGTCGAGCCGCGAATCGTCTTCCCCGCGGCGTCCGCGCCGCCGCATTCGGGTTCCGAGCCCGCGAGAGCGATCGCCGACGACGCGTGCGCGACGATGCGCGAGCTCATGGTCGGCGTCGTGGAGCACGGAACCGGCGGGTATGCAGCGCTCGACGGCTTCACGATCGCCGGCAAGACCGGGACTGCACAGAAGGCCGTGCCGGGACAGGGCTACGTCGACGGAAGGTACACGTCGTTGTTCGCCGGCATGGTCCCCGCCCTTCGCCCGGAGTTCGTCCTCCTGGTGGTCTTCGACGAGGTGAAGTACGGCCCTACTGGCGGGGGATCGACGGCTGCCCCGGCGTTTCGGGACATCCTCGAGCGCTGGGCGGGCATGGGGAGGATCGCCGCCGACGCCGGCTAGCGGCGCAGAAGGACGGCGAGCATCGCCAGGTCCGCCTGCGAGACTCCCGGGACGCGCGACGCCTGTCCGAAGGATCGCGGGCGCGCGCGGCTCAACAGGTGTCTTCCCTCGAACGACAGGGCGGTGAGTTCCCCGTAGTCGATCTCGTCGGGGATCGACATCGCATCGAGCCGAGACATCCGCGCGACCTCGGCCTCGTGTTGCGCGATGTACCCAGCGTACTTGGCCTCGATCTCCACCTCGGACCGCACCGACTCGGGGATCCCGTCGAGCGGCACGAGGTCGGCAAGCTGGACTTCGGGGCGCACAAGGAGTTCGAACAGACTCGCGCCGTTGTTCGTCAGGGCGCGGGTTCCGCGCGCTGCGAGCTGTTCGTTGCGCGGGTCGTCCGGCGACATGCGCTCGCGCTTCAGCCGATCGTGAAGGTCCGCCATCGCCCGCCGCCGCTCGCGCGACCGTTCGACGTCGGCCTCCGAGGTCAGCCCCAGCGCGTGGCCGAGTTCGGCCAGCCGAAGGTCGGCGTTCTGCTCGCGAAGGCGGACACGGTGCTCGCAACGCGAGGGGAGCATTCGGTACGGCTCTGTCACGCCCTTCGCCACGAGATCGTCAACGAGCACGCCGATCACGGCCTCTCCGCGCGACAGCACGACGCCGCTCTCGCCGCGAAGCTTGCGGACGGCGTTCACGCCCGCCAGGAAGCCCTGCACTGCCGCCTCCTCGTATCCCGTCGTCCCGATCACCTGGCCGCAGAGGAAGAGGCCGGGGACGCGGCGCGTCTCGAGAGTCGCGGAGACCGAGAGGGGGTCTACGAAATCGTACTCGATGTTGTAGCCGTAGCGTTCAATCGTCGCCCTCTCCAGACCCTCGATCGAGCGGACGACCCGCTCCTGCAGGCTCGGCGAAAACGCGGTGTAGATGCCCTGCAGGTAGATCTCCGCCGTGTCTTTCCCTTCGGGCTCGAGGAAGACCTTGTGGCGATCCCGGTCGGGGAACTTGACGATCTTGCTCTCGAGCGACGGGCAGTGCCGCGGCCCGGTTCCGCTCATCAGGCCGTTGAAGATCGCGCTCTCCTGCAGGTTCTCCCGGATGATGCGATGGGTGTCGGCGTTCGTATGGGTCACGTAGACCGGGCAGTCGTCCGGCAGAATACGCGGCGCGCTCGAGAAGGAGAGGGCGAGCGGCGTCGAACTCGTCGCCTGACGCTCCAGTCCACCGACGTCCAACGACCGGCGATGGACTCGCGGCGGCGTGCCCGTCTTGAGGCGCTCCATGCGTAGTCCAAGAGACCTCAACGCCTCAGCCAGACGCTCGGATGGCGGCTCGCCCGCTCGCCCCGCCGGGTAGCTCACATCCCCAAGGAGAACACGTCCGTTGAGGAACGTCCCGGCAGCGAGAACGACGGCCGAGGAGGAAAGCTCGAGAGCCTCGCGCAACCGTACGCCGACCGCGCGCCCGCCCCGCACCACGATCTCGTCGACCATCCCTTCGATGAGATCCAGTCCGTCCGTGGCCTCGAGGACACGCTTCCACGCCTGCTTGTACGCGATGCGGTCCACCTGCGCGCGCCGCACCTGCATGGCCTTGCCCTTGCTGGTGTTCAGAAGACGGACGTGGATCATCGTTTCGTCGGTCAGGCGGGCCATCATGCCCCCCAGCGCATCAAGTTCAGTGACCAACTGCGACTTCCCCGGTCCGCCAATCGACGGATTGCAGGGCATGCGCCCGACCTCGGACAGATTGATCGTCACGAGCGCCGTCGTCGCACCGAGCCGCGCCGCGGCGTGCGCCGCCTCGCAGCCGGCGTGTCCGGCGCCCACAACCACGACGTCGTAGTGCTTCATCGCCATCCCAGATCTCGACCGCGGCAACCGAAGAGAAGACCGTCCGCGCCGGTAGAGTGAGGTGGGATGGTAGGGATCCTCCGCGGCGCTGTCAATCGGGTGAGCTTCCGCAATCCCTGGGCTATACTGCGCCAAGGATCCCAACATGCAGGCAATGATCGCGGGCAACTGGAAGATGAACCTGACGCCTGACGAGGCCGAGGCGTACGTTCGGCGATTCGCACCGCGGGTCGCGAAGGCGTCGGCCGAGGTCGTGCTCTTCCCCGCGTTCCCAAGCCTCGATCGCGTCGGCCGTGCCCTGGCCGACACGGCCATCTCGCTCGGCGCCCAGGATCTTTGCAGCGAACCTCGCGGAGCCTTCACCGGAGCCGTCTCGGCCGAGATGCTCGTCGCCTGCGGCTGCCGTTACGTCCTCGTGGGGCACTCCGAGCGTCGCCACGTGTTCGGCGAGAGCGACGAGTTGGTGCGTCGAAAGCTGGAAGCTGCCGGGCGCGCCGGGCTCTCGCCCGTGCTCTGCATCGGCGAGACACTCGAACAGCGGCGGCGGGGGGAGACCGTGGCCGTCCTGAACGCGCAACTGCAAGCGGCCCTCGCCGGACTCGATCTCGCGACGCTTCGACGCGTTGTGATTGCGTACGAGCCCGTCTGGGCTATCGGCACTGGGGAGACGGCAACGCAGGAGCAGGCTCAGGAAGCCGCGGCGGCCGTTCGAGAGACAACCCGACGCGCTCACGGAGACGGCATCGCATCGGCTCTGCGGATTCTCTACGGAGGCAGCGTGAAGCCCGAGAACGCCGGCGTGCTTCTTGCGCAGCCGGACCTCCACGGCGCGCTCGTCGGAGGCGCATCGCTCGACCCCGAAGGTTTCGCCGCGATCGTCCTTGCGGGGGCGGCGTGACCGCGCGAGGGGGTCTTCTCCGATCCTCGATCCCGAACCAGATCACCGTGGCGCGTCTCGCGAGCGTGCCGCTACTCATGTTCTTGATCCTATGGGATTCGCAGCCCGGGAGGATCGCCGGGGTCGTCTTGTTCTTCGTCGCCGCGCTGTCCGACGCCGTGGACGGATACCTAGCGCGGAGCCTGGAACAGACGTCGGTGTTCGGGAAGTTCGCCGACCCGATCGCCGACAAGCTTCTCGTCGTGAGCGCCCTCGTCTGCCTCGTGCAACTCGGGGAACTTCACGCCGCGCCCGTCATGCTGATCATCGCGCGGGAGTTCCTCGTGACCGGCCTGCGTATCTTGGCCATGTCGAAGGGGCAGGTCATCTCGGCCAGCGTCCTCGGGAAACTCAAGACCGTGTTCCACGTCGGTCTCGTCCTCTCCATCCTGGTCGATCGCTCGTTCGCCGTCGGCGTGTGGATCGACATCACGCGGGACGCCGCGCTCGTCTGCGCCCTCGTCCTGACCGTCGCCTCAGGGATTGAGTACTTCGTGCGCAGTCGGCGCGTGTTCGCCTAGGTCGCCCCGCCGTTCAGCGCTCCAGCAGACTTCTGTACAGCGCTTCATGTTCCCGGCGATCTTCGAGATACGTCGCGGTCTTGCGCCACGCCTCGACGCCCTCGAGTCCCAGCTCATGAAGCACGAACCCTTCGCCCTCTTCCATCCCGGCGAGGACGCGCCCCGAAGGGCTCACGATGCAGGAGTGGCCGAACTTGGTGTAGTCGCCATCCACGCCCCATTGGCAGGCCATCGCGACGCCCACCGTGTTTTCGAGCGCGCGGATTCGCGCAAGGGCCCTCGGCTGCTCGTGGCACCACTGCCACGCGTCGAGGGGCCCCCAGCGCAACCAGTCGGTGCTGTTCAGGACGAACTCGGCGCCGGAAAGAACGAGCCCGCGAATGTACTCGGGGAACAAGAGATCCATGCAGATCGTGAGACCGAACGTCCCCAGCTCGGTTTTGACGATGGCCGCGCAGTCTCCCGGCGCGAACATCGCCTTCTCCGCGGCGAACAGGTGGACCTTGCGGTACGCGTGGACGAGCTTTCCTGCCGGGTCGAGGAGAACGCCCGTGTTGTGGTACTTGCCGGCCGCCTTCTCGACCATGCTCGCGTACACGTAGACGTGGCGGCTCTTGGCGACCTCGCCGAGCTGCCTCGTGGTTTCGCCGGGGATCGGTTCGGCCAGCGCGTCCAGCCGGTCGGCGATGTCGTAGCCGGTGGTGAAGGTCTCCGGGACCAAGACGATCTCGGCACCCAACGCCGCGGCCCCTTCGATGAGCCGAAGTGCCTTGTCGCGGTTCTTCGTGACGGCACCCGTTTCGCTATTCATCTGTGCGACGGCGACTCGAAACGACATCACGCCTCCTTCTTCACGATGGCAATCGCCGCAAGGAGCACGAGCGCCCGCGTGATCTGGTAGTACCAACTGCTGAGATTCCATGCCGGCAGGAGATTCCCGAGCACGGCAAGCAACAGAACGCCGGCCAAGACCCCGAGAATATTGCCGCGCCCGCCGCCGAACGGAATGCCGCCGATGAGCACGGCAATGATCGAATCCAGGGCGAACTCGGGACCGACCGACGGGCTCGCCGATCCCGTGCGACTCGTAAGGTACAGGGCGGCGACCGCGGCGCAGACGCCGCTCACGAGGAAGGTCGAGAAGATGACCGAGCGCACTCGAATTCCCGCGAGACGGGCCACCTCCTGCCCGCCGCCCACGGCGAACACGTGTCGGCCATAGCGCGTCGCGTTCATCATCAGGATCGCGATGGCGAAAGCCGCCACCACGATGAACAACGCCGACGGAAGCGGGCCGACGGCGCCGCGCGAGAACGCACGGAACCCACGGCCGATCGCGCCCACAGGGCCGTGCGTGACCAGTAGCACGACGCCCCGCCCGAGGGACATGACGCCGAGCGTGGCGATGAACGGTGCGACCCGCAGGCCGATCACCGCTAGACCGTTGACCGCCCCAACAGCCAACCCCACGCCCACGGCCGCCAGCGCGGCGGGGATGATCATCGCGTCTCGGCCATTCATCACCGTCGCGGCAGCCATCATCGCGAGGGTGATCGTCGAGCCGACCGAGAGATCGACGCCGCCGGCCTGCATGGCAACGGCCTGTCCGATCGCGACAATGCCTAGCGCCGCAGCGTAGCGGAGGATGCTGGTCAGGTTGTAGGCGCTGAGGAAGGTCGGCGACGTCGCTACACCGGCAACGAAGAGGGTCGCCAGCGCGGCGAGTACAACGAACTCGGTCGACGCCAGCCATCCGGCGAGCCCGCGCCCGACGCGACGCAGTGCGCCCTCCGCACACTCGGGAGATCGGTCGTCCAGCATGCAGCCGCGTTCGGCGCTCTCGGCCAACGCGATCGCCATGACCTTCTGCTCGGTCGCCTCGTCGCCCGCCAGCTCCCCGACCGTTCGCCCCTCGCGCATCACGACCAGGCGATCGCTCATGCCGAGCACTTCGGGCAGCTCGGAAGAAACCATGAGAATCGCCATGCCCTCGTCCGCCAGCCGGCGCAGATGCGCATAGATCTCGGCCTTCGACCCGACGTCGATGCCGCGCGTCGGCTCGTCGCAGATGAGGAGGTCGGGCTCGGTGAGGAGCCACTTCCCGATCACGACCTTCTGCTGATTCCCGCCGCTCAGTTGGACGACCACCGACTCGGAACTCGGCGCGCGGATCCCGAGGAGCCTCACGATCCGCTCGACCGCGGAACGTTCGTCGCGCCTGCGGACGAGCGAACCGCGCTGGCGGCGCCCGAGGCTCGGAAGCGCGAGGTTCTCTCGGACCGAGAGGCCAAGGACAAGGCCCTCGCGCTTTCGATCCTCGGTCACGAACGCCACCCTGCGCCGGATCGCGCTGTGCGGTGAGCGCAGGCGAACAGACCTCCCGTGCAGTTCCACGACTCCCCGCGAGCGCCGCACGCCGAACAGCGCTTGGCAAAGCTCGGTCCGTCCTGCACCGACAAGGCCGTACAGACCAACGATTTCGCCTTGATGCACGTCGAACGACGCGTCCAGGAGGCGAGGCGCCGATTCGAGATGGCGCACGGCGAGGGCAACGGGGCCGACCTTGCCGACGCGCTGCGGGAAGACCTGCTCGAGCTTCCGGCCCACCATCCAGGTGATGATCTCGTTGCGATCAGTGGTAGCCGTATCTCGCGTGGCGACGAGATCCCCGTCCTTCAGAACCGTGATCCGATCGGCAAGCCGGAACACCTCGTCGAGGTGGTGCGACACGTAGAGGATCGACATCCCCTTCTCGCGCAGTTGAAGGACGATCCGGAACAGCCTCTCTCGCTCGTCGATCGACAGCGCCGAGGCCGGTTCGTCCATGATGAGGAGGTTCGCATCCTCCGAGAGGGCCTTCGCAATCTCGACGAGTTGCTGGTCGGCGACGCTGAGTCGCTTCACCAGGCGGCGCGGCGACGCTGTCATCCCCAGTTCTTCGAGCACGGCACGCGCGCGGCGCAACTCCTCGCGGCGACGCAACCACCCAAGACGGTGCGCTTCGCGTCCCAGGGAGATGTTCCCGGCGATCGACAAGTTCGGGATCAGGTTGAACTCCTGATAGATGATCGCCACCCCCGCGCGCCGCGCCGCGTCGGGCGTGAAGTCCGTGACGGCTCGTCCAAAGAGCGAGACCGTGCCGCCGTCCGGAGCCTGCGCACCGGCGAGAATCTTCATCAGGGTCGACTTCCCGGCGCCGTTTTCGCCGACCACGGCGTGGATCTCGCCCTTGCGGACCGAGAAGGTCACGCCGCGCAGCGCTTGGACGCCGGGGAACCCCTTGCTGACCCCGCAGATCTCGATCGCCGTCTCGTGCATCCCGTCTCCGAACGAAGCGCCGGCCGCCCCGTCGGGCGGCCGGCGTCAGCTTCTACTCCCCGTAGTACTGCTGAATCCAGTCCTCGGGCAGCTCGTTGATCGCGAAGTACTGGTCGCTGAGGTCCGGACGGTAGTACGTATCCAGCTCGTCCTGCTCGAACGTGACCATCGGGTACTCGACGATCTTCGGAACCGCTTGCCCCTGCAGGACCTGGACCGCGAGGTCAACGCAGGTCACGGCCAGCGGACAGCCGCCCGACACGGCGAGGAACTCGACGCTGTGCTCCTTGGCCGTGCGCAGCCAGCCGTTCCAGTCGTCGGCCGTGATCGGCGGAAGCGCGCGGCCTGCATCGAGGAGCGCCTCGACGCAACCGAGGGCCATCTGGCCACCGTCGGCGATGATCCCATCGATCTCCGGGTTCGCCTGGATGAAGGCAGCCATGGCTTCCTTCGCCTTGACCGGAGACCAATCGCAATACGCCATTCCGACGATCGAGAGGTTCGGGTACGCCGCAAGGCCCTGCTGTACGCCGCGGTACACGTCCTCGGCGTAGCTTGAGCCGGCCATCCCCATCAACACGACGACCTTCCCGCCGTCGGGGAGCTTCTTGCCCATCCAGTCGGCGTAGAGGAAGCCCGCCTTCATGTTGTCGCGCGAAACCCACGACACATACTGGTCGGTATTCACGCCGGTGGAGGCGAGGATCACCGGAACGCCGGCCTCCATCGCCTCCTCGACCGCACCCACGAGCGGCGCCTCGGCCGCGGGGTCGACGAACAGGATGTCGACGCCCTGCGCAACGAGATTCTCGATGTCGGAGATCTGCTGCACGGGGTTCCAGAAACACGACGTTACGCGAAAGTCGCTGAAGAAGTCCTTGTGCTTCACCTCGATCGCATAGCGGAAGTGAAGACCGAACATGGTCATCCACGCATTGGTGTCCCCCAGGCCGGCTCGACCGGCAAGCCATGGCCCGGCGGTAACGTAGGCGGAGGTGTCCGTCATGCCGGGAAGCACCGTGTCGGCCCCCAGGGCGGTAGACCCCCATGCCATCGCCGCGATGATGCCCAGAACGAGAAGCCGCTTACCCATAGTGAGTCCTCCCTGTCTGCCTGCTCTTGGATCGTGAGCCCATACGCCCTGCCGTTACTTCCCTATCCGGACGCCCACCTCCTTCTCTTCGCACCGATCCGGCTTCCGTGGAGAGGCGACGCCGGGTCGATGCAGGCGAAACTTCCCAACCCAGCCCGAGGAGTAGAACGCGACCGCGGCGAGCAGGACGCCCCCGCGCACCACGAGCTGGTATTCCACTTTGAGGTTCAAGATCAAGACCAGGTTCAACAGCGCGGTCATCAGGAGGATCCCAGCCACCGTACCCGAGATCTTCCCGCGCCCTCCCCCGAGCACCGCCCCGCCGACGACGGCGGCGGCTATGGAATCGAGGTCATAGCCCGTCCCGATCTCTTGGTCCGCGTACCCAAGGTAGCCCACGAGCACCAGGCCGGCCAGCGCCGCAAGCACGCCGCACAGCACGTACGAGAGGATCGTCACGCGGTCGACGCGAACCCCCGACAACTCCGCAGCCCGTGGGTTCCCGCCCACCGCGTAGATGCGGCGCCCGAGCGTCGTGCGGCGAAGGACGAAGCTCGCCGCAACGGCGACCAGGGCAAACAGGATCACGGCATTCGGGATCGGGCCGATCCCGCCGCGCCCAAACGCACGCACGGCCGGAGGAAGAACCCCCGACGGCGTTGCATTCGTCACCCACAGACGCAGTCCGGTCACCAAGAGCCCGACAAACAGCGTCGCGATGAACGGCTGCACGCGCCGTACGGCGATCAGGAGACCGTTCGCCAACCCGATCCCCGCCCCCATGGCGAGAGAGAGCGGAATCACGAGGGGTACGAGCGTGTTCGCCCCGCCCGTCAACTCGGCGATCGTCACGCCGGCAAGTTGCATGATCGCCGCGACCGAGAGGTCGATGCCTCCCGCGAGGATGACAAGGGTCTGTCCGATGGCGAGGACGCCGATCGCCGACGCCTGGCGAAGGATGTTCAGCAGGTTGGCCGGCCGGAAGAAGGGCGGAGAAACGATGGCCGCAAGGATCAGGAGAAGACCCAGGAAGACGAAGACAAGCGAACCGTCCAGCCGACGCCGCAACGTTGCGCCGAGGCCGCTCACATCGGCACCTTCCAGGCGCGCAGAACGTCGTCGGATGTCAAAACCCGGCCGTAGTGGTTGGCGATCACGTACAGCCCGACGTCCTTGAGCTTGGCATTCTGGGCCGGCCCAAGCCGCGAGAACGAAGCCAACGCATCGGAGACCGCAACGACGTGGAAGCCTCGGGCGAACGCCCCGTGCAGGGTGTCCCCGCTGCAGATGTTCGGCCCCGTCCCGACCACCACGGCGGTCTCCACGCCCACCGCGCGGAGCGCCACGTCCAACGACGTGCCGTCGAAGGCGCCGTACCCGACCTTGTCGACGACGACCTCGTCCTCTCTCGGAGCCAGATCATCGATGAACGCAGCGCCCCAGGTCCCGGGCAGTGTCACGGTCGGAGTCCCCCAGAACGCTGTCCACGAAGACGCGTTGAGCCGCAGATCGTTCACCATCCGCGTGTGGAAGACGCGAACGCCCGCCTCTCTCGCCCCGCGGAGAAGCCGGGCGATCGCGGGCACCGCCGCCTGGATGTCGCGCACGTCGAATCCGAAACCGGCCATCGCACCGTGGGGCGAGACGAAGTCGTTCTGCATGTCCACGACGAGGAGCGCGCACGACGCCGGATGAAGACGTTCAACGGAGCCATTCATCAAGGTGCTCCTTCACAAAGGCGTCGTCCGAGAGATGCGGGTACTGCGCGACGACGCGATCGATCTCCTCGGCTTGTCCCGGCGAGAGGTCCAGTTCGGGAGCGAGGCATGTCCGCGAGGTGAGAAGGCCCGACCGTCGCAGCATCTCATGGATGCCCGGCAGACAACCCAAGAAGGCGTGCCGAACGTCGAAGACCGCCTGATTGACGTCGGTGATCTGCGCCCCCAGGGCCAATAGATCCGTGGGAAACGGTTCGCCCGTTTCGTGGAGCCTGCGGATCTCCGCCTGAAGCCCGACAGCGGGCCGCGTCCAGAAGGCCCAGTGCCCCAAGAGGCCGCCGACCATGCGCACGGTGACCATCCACCCCGAGACGGCGAACTCGTGGCGCGTGACGAGGTCGAGCACGATGTGGTCATCGTTTCCGGTGTACAGGGCGACTTCGCCGGCGCGGCCGGACTCGGCGACGGCCCGAACGACGTCGAGGGTCCGATAGCGATCAAAGGGCGCAACCTTGATCGCGACCACACACTCCAGCTCGCACAGCGCACGCCAGAAGCGATAGCCGAGCACGCGGCCGCCGACGGCCGGCTGGAGGTAGAACCCGACCATCGGCAAGACCTCCCCGACGGCCCGGCAGTGGTCCACCAGTTCGGCGTCGCTCGCCTTGGGCAGAGCGGCCAGACTCACGAGCGCGGCGTCGAACCCAAGCTCCGCCGCGAGACCGGCCTCTTGAACGGCTTGTCTCGTCGAACCGCAGACTCCGGCGATTCTCACCGCCTGGGGCTTGCGGCCTCGCGCCTCCTCGGCCGCCAGCTCGAGCACGGGACGAAGCAGCGCGTGCTGCGGCTCGCGGATCTCGAACTGAGTTGTGTGGACGGCGACGGCCAATCCTCCCGCCCCGGCGTCCAGGTAGTACCGGGTCAGAGCGCGTTGCCGTCGCTCATCGAGCTTGCGATCGGGCGTCAGCGCAAGCGCGTGGGCGGGAATGGCAACTCCCTCGCGCAACACGCGGGCCGCTTCAGGGCGCATCGGCATCAGAATCTTCCCTCCCGCTCCGAGAAGTGCGTCGGCTTGCCGAGCGTTCGCCCGCCCGACCGCGTCCACGCCGCGATCCAGTCGAGCATGCGCTCGACGTCCACTTCCGGCCGCCCGAGGAGATGACACGCCTTGTCGACGTTCGCCAACAGGGCCGTGCCGCGCTCGCGTCCCGAGAAGAGCGGGGCGCGGCCGAGTCGACGTCCAAGGCCCTCCGCCGCGTCGCGAATGGATACCGTCTCCGGCCCCGTGACGTTGAGGTACGCGATGGGCGAGTCGGCGTGCGGCAACGCGCGGAGGATCATGTCCACCGCATCGCCCTGCCAGATAACGTTGACGTGGGACATTGCGAGGTCAATCGGTTCGCCCCGCCAGACCGACTGTGCAAGGTCGACCAGAACGCCGTAGCGCAGTTCGACCGCGTAGTTCAGCCGGATCAGGATCGTCTTCGTCCCCTGTTCCGCGCAGAAGTGCTCGAACACGCGCTCCCGGCCGAGGCAGGACTGCGCGTACTCCCCGATGGGACCGGGCGGTGTGGCTTCGCCCGCTCCTCCCGATCCCGGCTCGACGAACGGATAGACGTTGCCCGTCGAGAACGCGAGCAAGCGGCAAGACGGGAAACGCGACGCGACAATTCCCGGAACGTAGGCATTGACCGCCCACGTCCGCGCCTCGCCGCCCGAGGAGCCGAACTTCCGCCCGGCCATGAACACGACGTTGCTCAGCTCGGGCAGCCGTGCCACCGCACGCGGGTCCATCAGGTCGCAGGAGATCGTCTCGATCCCGTCCGCCTGCAGCGCCGCGGACACCGAGGAATCCGAGAAGCGGGACACCCCGACGACGCGAGCCCGAAGGCCCGCCTCGTCAAGCGCTCGCCGCGCCATCCGCGCGAGTGTGTGTCCCATCTTGCCTCCCACGCCAAGGACCAACAGGCCGCCCGCGAACTCTGCTGCGCTCTCAACGAGGGCAGGCCTCGGACGCGTAAGGAAGTCGTCAAGTTCGCGCTCGGATCCAAACGCCTGCGGCCAACCCTGGTTCATGTCCTCCGCCCTTCCTCGGCGGCGACTCCCCGCGCGAGAACCTCGGCATAGAAGTCGACGAACTCGTTCATCGTCTTGGGAGACTCAAACGCGAAACCCGTCAGGATCTTCATCGTGTGTCGATTCGAGAAGTAGACGACCGTCAACGCCTGCAGAACGTAGACGAGCCGCGCCACGTCGACCTCGGCGCGCACCAAACCCTTGGCTTGCGCGGCTTCGAGGATTCCGCGCAGCCGGCTCCAACCGGGGCCTCGCGCCGCCCTTGCCGCCTGGGGGTCCAAGTGCTCGGCGCCGTGGAGGTTCTCCCACGCGACCAGACGAGCGAAGGATGGATGCTCGCGGTTGAACGAGAACAGGTCCGACAAGATGCCACGAAGGAGATCGACGAGGTTCTCCGCCTCGGACAACTCGTGAATCGCCTCCCGCTGCGACAACTCGGCGTAGCGCGAATTGAGAACCGTGCGGTAGAGATCTTGCTTCGTTCCGTAGTAGCGGATGACCAGCGCCTTGCTGCACCCGGCGGCTTCGGCGATCCCGTCGAGCGTCGCACCGCTGAACCCATGGTCGGCGAATGAGGCCGCCGCGGCCTCGAAGATCCGCCGCCGCGTCTCGTCCTTGTTGCGCCGTGTCCGCGCCCCCGTACCCTCTTCGATGGTCCTCATAAGTAACCGAATGGTTACTTAGCAGTATAGCGAGAGCTGCTGCCCCGTCAATGCCGCGCGAGAGGGCAGGTCGCTCTGCGGAATCTACTCGCCGAGGATCTTGACGAGCACGCGCTTCTTGCGTCGGCCGTCGAACTCGCCGTAGAAGACCTGCTCCCAGGGACCCAGATCGAGTCGCCCGTCGGTGATGGCCAGAACGACTTCACGACCCATGATCTGCCGCTTCAAATGGGCGTCGGCGTTGTCTTCTCCGGTGCGGTTGTGCTCGTACGCCTGTGTGGGCGCGTGCGGGGCGAGCGCCTCGAGCCAACGTTCGAAGTCGCGGTGCAGGCCGGCCTCGTCGTCGTTCACGAAGACGCTCGACGTGATGTGCATGGAGTTCACGAGGCAGAGCCCTTCGCGAACGCCGCTGCGCCCCACCGCTTCGGCGACGCGTTCCGTGATGCACACGAACGCCCGCCGCTCGCGTGTCTCGAACCACAACTCCTCGCGATGGTTTCGCACTCGGGGCTCCCGCCGGCCGTCAAGGCGAGATCGTGAACGGCGTCTCGAACGCAGACGACCCGGAGATCTTCGCTTCCACGGTGTAGCGGCCCGGGGCCAGACCGGCAAGAGGCAGCGTGTAGAGCCGCCAGTCGCCACTGTCAACCACGTCGGCCACGGTCGCCACGGCCGTGCCCGCCGGGGCAACCCACGAGAGGTCGAACAGATCCCCGTCGCGAGTCCGCGTGAAGTGGACGATGAGATGGACTTCGTCGCTCGTCGTGAACCGGCGCGTCTCTCCCTCGCCGATGTAGCCCTCTCGTTTGCTGCGAGCCCCTTCATAGAGGCCGTAGCGCAGCTCGCGCGTGTACGATGCCGTCATGCGATCGGCAACCTGCCCCGCGATCTCGGTCGCCGCCTCGGCAAGCAGGGAGTCGAACCCTCCGAAGGTCGTCCCTTGGCGCACGGTGGTCGACCCTGAGCCACCAGTGTCGACGGCGTTCTCGATCTTCCCGCTCCGCGCGTCGATAACCTCGACCTGCGCGAGCATGCGCGCGGTGTATTTCTGCGCGGGAACCTCTTCGACGCACGCGCCGTTCTCCCACGCCAGACACATCGTCGTGTCTTCCGACTGCGTGTCGACGGCGTAGACAGTCCCTGTCACGATCTTGCTGACTCCCGTGAGCGTTCCGATCTCGATCGCCGTCGCTGGATCGATCACACCGGCAGCCCCGAGGGCCCGTTCCATCAGAAGCGCATCCAGTTGTGCGCGCGAGAACACGCTGATGCCTTCTTCATTCACGAGCCCGTACTCCACGCGGCCGCGCAGCGTCTCCTCCGCGCCTCGCCAACTCGAGCTGTTCCGGAACGCAAGCACGGCCACGTCGAGCCGTTCGGTGGCGACGACCGCGCGTTCGGACGGCTCGGGGATGAGCAGGACCACAAACGCCGCCACGAGAACGACGCCGAGCACTACGGCCAACAACAACGCCATTCCGTCCTTCATGCCATCGTCACCTCCGGAAGTCCCGTAAGCACCGAGACGGTAGACCGACGCGGCGACGGAATCAAGTAGAGAGGCGCGCGGCGAGATGGTCGCGCGCCGACGACGTCGCCCGTTCCGTCGCCTCGGCGAGCGTCGCTCCGGCGAGGGTCGCAACCGCGAACCCGGCGGCGAACGCATCCCCAGCACCCGTAGGATCCACATCCAGAGGGTCCATCGGGCTCGACCGGTAGCGTTCCTCGCCGCGCCACGCCAAGGCGCCGCGTGGACCGAGCTTGACCGCGCCATGAGCGTGTCGCACCGCGAGAGCGTCAGCCATCTGCGCCGCACGCCCTTCGCCCGTGATGGCGCGCCCCTCGCTCTCGTTGGGGAACAGCCAATCCGCCGACGCGAGCAACCGTCTCATGGCGTCCAGACCGAAAGCCTCTATGAGATTGGCGGGCGGCGGATCGACCGACACCCGGGCTCCGGCGGCGCGAGCGAGGGCGATCGCCCTCTGCGCGGCGGCGGACGGGGAGGGCGAGAGAAACGCGTAGCCCGAGACGTGGAGCAACTGCGCACCGGAGAAGTCCGCAGCGTCGAGGTCGGCCGTCGAGAGCGCGTCGTTCGCCCCCCGCGCGCAGATCATCGACCGCTCGGCGCCGCGGCGCAGCGCCACGACGGCGCCCGAGGGAAGCTGCGATCGCGCGAGCCGGGGGACCACCCCGGCCTTGTCCAGAGACCGTTCGAGCAGTTCCCCCAGAAGATCGTCGCCGACCGCGCCGAAGAACGTGACCTTGGCACCCAGTTGGGCCGCGATGCGCGCAAACGTAGCCGCCGACCCTCCGGGAGCCACCCTGACGGCAGCGCGCACTTCGTGTCCCGCCGCGATCGTGCGGTCGTCGACGTGCACGTCGAGGTTCAGATCTCCCAGGACGAGGATCCGCGTCATGCCGCTTCGCGCATCGCGGCGACCGCTTCGGCGAGTTCCTTCACCCGCTCGACATCGACGGGGCCTTCGATCCTGCCGTCGACTTTGAGGGACGAGCCCACGATGAACCCATCGGCGTCGCGGTACGTCGACACGTTGTCGATCCGTACGCCGCTCCCGACAAGAACCGGCAGATCGACGTTCTGCTTGACCGCGGTGACGTCTTCCGAGCGGGTTCGGCGTCCCGTGCCGATCCCGGTGATCACGAGCGCATCCGGTCTATTGCGTTCGGCGTCGACGGCGGCCTGCTCGAGCCGCGTGAGATGCGCGGCGTGCTTGACGTGAACGTCGGCGAGAATCGCCGTATCGGTACCCAGATCGCGCTTGAGCCACTGCAGGTCACGCGCCTGCCCCTCGATCATCCCCTGATCGGTGAACGCGACGCCGACGAACACGTTGACCCGGATGAACGTGGCGCCCACCGCCGCAGCGATCGCAAGCGCCGCCAGACCGTCGTTACGCAGGACGTTCACGCCGACCGGCTGATGGGCCTTCTCGACCAGTCGCTGGAGGATGACCGACATCATCGCGATGGTCTCGCGTGGCGCATTCCTTGCGTACGGCGCATCCCCCAGATTCTCCACGAGAACGGCATCGACGCCGCCGCTTTCCAGCGCGTAGAGATCGCGAAGCGCGGCGTCGAGGATGGGCTTGGTGCCTCGCTTTGCATACCCGACGCTGCCTGCGACCGGCAACAGGTGGATCATCCCGATGAGCGGTTTCGCGACCTGAAAGGCATCCATGCGAACGACTATACTCCCCCTCGTGAGTTCCGGGCAATGAGTCCCAGACGCCGGAGGTTCGATGCAGAACGAGGGGCACACCTTGGACGTGTCAACGATCGTCGGGGTGAAGGTTCCCGATGATCTCTACGTTCTCGTGCAGCAGCCCGCTCCCCTACTCGGAATGAAGTTTCCCCACCCCGGCTTTCCCTGGAGAGCGCTCGGCGGGATCGGCATCCGCCACGTGGTTTGTCTCACCCATCGCAGCGCCCCCTATGATCCTTCTCCGCTCGAGCTGCTCCATGCCTCGGATCTCGAAGACCTGCTGGATCGGAGCGGCCCGGAGGACCCTGAAGGCGAAGAGATGAAGATCCGTGCGGCGGTCGAGGCAACCGTGACCGCACTCCGCCGCGGCGAGGGTGTCGTCGTCCATTGCGCCGGGGGAACGGGAAGAACCGGCACCGTGTTGGGGTGCTCTCTTGTCTCCCTAGGATGGTCGCCCGCTGCCGCCCTCCAGGTCCTCGAAACCGTACACAAAGCGCGCGGGCGCCACTGGCCGGAGTCGCTATGGCAGAGCGAGCTTCTCGCACGCGCCGCGCAGTTCTAGAGCCACGGTGTGATGTGTCGGTCTCGAAAGCGAATCGGATGATCCGCGTGCCGGACAATGCCTTGGCGATCGATCAGGAACGTATGCGGGACTTCGTCGACATGGTAGAGAGACCGCGCGGCGCCGTCTGTGTCGTGCAAACCGACAAACTCGCCGTATCCCTCTTGCACCAGGAACTGCCTCGCCGCTTCCGGCGTCACGTCGCTGCTCACCGTGACCACGAGGAGTCCCTCGGCCGCATAGCGGGCGCGGAGCGTTTCCATGTGCGAAAGCGACGTTCGACAGGGTGAACACGTGCTGCGCCAGAACTCCAAGAGCACAACGTAGCCACGAAACTCGGAGAGAGGCCGCAGATCGCCGGTCGTCACGTCCGGCAGGACGATGTCGGGGACCTTCTGGCCGACCTCGGTTCCCTCCACAGGAGGATGGCCGGCTTCGCGGACGTCGACGGCCCGAACCGCCGATCCACTTGCGCCCAGATCGTCCTTCACCAGAAGCGTCACGCTGAAGGCTCCGGCACGATCGAAGGTGTGCGTTGTTGTCTCGCCTTCTCCGGACGCTCCGTCGCCGAACGTCCACGAGTACGAGACAACCTGCCCGTCGGGGTCCATGGACGCCGAGGCGTCGAACAGCACGGACAGGGGCGCGTCGCCGGAACGCGGAGTTCGGAGGAACTCGGCCAGCGGAGCGGTGTTGCGCGCCACGCATCCCGAGACGAGCATACCCAACGCGATCGGCATCCAGAAGGCGGAGGACCGGCGTGCAATGCGTCGAATCCTGGTCATATGGCGGCTGGAAAATGGCGAGGCTCCTTGCGGAGCCTCTCCTCCCTCTCGGGTCCCCTCTCGTACGCTCTCAGGCTAGGATCACCCTGTCAACGGCTGGTGGAGGGGTTGTGAAGAGCTCGTGAAGGATGTCGACGAGCCTTCTCCGAACAGCCCGGCGACCCGCGGGGACAAAGACAGGGAGCGACCCGAGGTCGCTCCCTCCCTAGACCAGACTACCGCGATCGCGCGGCGCGTCCTGCCGCCGGCTACTGCGGGATGAACGGCGCCACGGCCTCGCTCGCAGACTGCACGGCCTGGATCCGCGTAGTGACCGCCGTGTGGCCGCCGAGGGTCGTCATCGCCTCATCGTATGCGGACAGAGCCTTCTCCCGGAGATCCTCGATCGCCGCGTTGAGTTCGGCAAGACGTGCGTCGCGGTCGGGATCTTCGCCCGCCGTGTTCAGCAACTCAGCCCGCTGGTTGATCACGTCCTGCAGCTTGGTCTCGTAGATGGTCCCGATGACGTAGGGAACGTGCGGATCGACGTCGCCACCGGCCGCCCAGAGCGCCTCGAAGGCAGCGAGTCCCTCGTCGATGTTGAGTTCCTGTTTGCGCGCCGCCTCGATGAGCGGGTCGTTGACGACGATCTCCGCCTTCGCCTGCTCGTCCTCATACCAGACTTTGAACCGCTCCAGAGCGACCTCGTCCTCCGCAGCTTCAACAACCTCGTCGCGGACGTCGGCCAGCTCGGGGGTCAGGGCATCCTTCCGGTCGGTGACGCGGATGATGTGGAATCCGTACTGCGACTGCACCGCACCACTGGTCTCGCCGATCGCCAGCACGAACGCCGCATCTTCGAACTCCGCCACCATCGCCCCCCGGCCGAAGAAGCCAAGGTCCCCGCCCTGCGCCCCGCTTCCCGTGTCGATGGACTTCTCCCGGGCCAACGTCGCGAAGTCCGCCCCGGCTTCGAGGTCCGCCAGGATACCCTCCGCCTCCTCCTGCGTCTCGACGAGGATGTGCGAGGCACGCACTTGCTCGGGGGTCTCGTACTCGGATCGGTGCTCGGTCCAATAGGCGTCGAGCTCTTCGTCCGAGATCTCAATCGGGCTTGCGATCTCGCGCTCCAACTTGAGCAAGAGCATCTGGTCGTAGATGTTCTTGCGCCCGCTCTCCTTGAACGACTCGATCGTCTGCCCGGTCGCGAGCAGGGCCGCGATCAGGGCGTCCTCATTGAGTCCCTGCGATGCCAAGAACGCTTCGTACTGCTTCGTGAACTCCTCGTCCAGTTCCGCATCGCTGACCTGGATTCCACGCTTGGCCACTTCCGCGTCGGCGATCACGCGGAAGACCAGGGTCTCAAGGCCCTGCGACTCGAGCGTGAGCCGCTGCGCGAAGCCGTCCGGCGATTCGAGGATCGAGAGGTAGTTCATGCCGAATTGAGCGTAGAACCGCTGGTACTGCGAGATGATGGCCTCGGTCGCCTCGTCGAGCGCGGCTCGCGTGATGGGCGTTCCATTGACCACCGCGACGTCGTCCAAGGCCGGCGTGCTCACGGTTGCCGTGGGCACCTCCGCCGTCACGGCCTCCGTCGCCGGAGTCTCCGCGGGAACCGTCGGTTCGACCGGCGCCTCGGTCGCCGGCGTCTCGGCCGGCGTCACGGGCTCGCTCGGCATCTCCGTCGCCGGCGTCTCGGCCGGCGTCACGGGCTCGCTCGGCATCTCCG
>JBFMGK010000067.1:0-71496 GCA_040752575.1 Candidatus Bipolaricaulota bacterium | reverse complement strand
ATCCCCGCTCCCTCGAAGTAGCCCCTCGTCCAGTTCAGAACTTCGCGAATCGTCCACTCGGCTGCCAGAGTCCTCTCCCCCCATCACGACCCACACGGACTGCAGGCCCACCCTCATCCGAGGCCCAGTAGAATAGCGAAAGCTTGTAGGCAATTCAAGACGTGCGTATAATCGAGCGTCTCTGAAGCTGCACGTCCGGCGTCTGCCTCGCCCGGGGAAGGTGGCGCATGCTTCTCTCGATCGTGTTCATCTCGGTGTGTGCTACACTCGGCGGCCTGCTCGCGGTGTCGACGGGGTCTCTCTCCGGGCTCGGGTCATTCTGGTCCGTCGCGGCAGGCGCGTGCGTGGGGGTAATCGTCGGCGGATCATTCGGCGCCGCGGTCGTCGCCTTGGGAAGGATCGCGGCCCGCCGGGCCACCGCGGCCTGTCCAGGCGCACGAGCTGTCAACGCGCTCCTTGTAGGAGGTGCGGGGACCGCTGCGGCCGCGGTCGTCGCCGTGGCCTTGGGCCTTCTGATCCCGGCCTGCGCGGCGCGCAGCGCTCTCCAGGGTGCTCTCCTGCTTGCAGGAGGCTACATCGGCGCCCGCGCCGGTCTGGCCTTCGAGGAGCCGCTCTGGCGAAGTGGGGACGACACTACGGCGGGAACTCGGCGTCGACGAGCCGGAGGGCGGACGAAGGTTCTCGACACCAGTGTGATCATCGACGGGCGCGTCGGCGATCTTCTCGGAACCGGCTTCATCGAGGGGGAGATCCTGCTTCCCGAGTTCGTCCTCGACGAGCTTCAAGCCATCGCCGACTCGTCGGACGCGCTACGGCGGCGAAAAGGTCGCCGGGGACTGGAGATCCTGCGCCACCTCATGGAGGACGATCGGGTCGACATTCGCGTTACGACGCACGACTACCCGTCGATTCGCGAGGTCGATCGCAAACTCATCCGCCTTGCGCACGAGGAGGACGCCGCCCTTCTCACGACGGACTACAACCTCAACCGCGTGGCCCAGGTCGAGGGAATCCATATTCTGAACGTGAACGAACTGGCCAATGCGATCAAGCCTCGCTTCTTGCCTGGCGAGCAACTCGACGTTGAGGTGATCGATCGCGGCGCGGAGATCAACCAGGGCGTCGGGTACCTTGACGACGGGACGATGATCGTCGTCGAGAATGGGCGGCGGCACATCGGCCGAACCATCAAGGCGACGGTCAAGAGCACGCTGCAGACCGACGCCGGGCGCATGCTGTTCGCCGAGCCCGTGCACGAGGCGTCGCGCTGGGAGAAGTGACCGCAGTTGGAGGAGGCATTGGAGCAGAAGATGGGCACCTTGCGAACTCTGGTCGTCGTCGTGTTCCTGGCTCTCACGCTGGGCGGATGCTCTTTCCTTGGGTCCAAGGAACCCGAGCTCATGAACTGGGAGCCCGCGCTGTCCCCCGACGGATCGACCCTGGCCTACGAGTCGGTTGTCGACGGCCACCTGGACCTGTTTGCCAAGACCCTATCCTCGGGCGAGGTCGTCCGACTGACCGAGAACGACGACGAAGACTGGTCTCCCGCGTGGTCGCCCGACGGCCAGTACCTCGCGTTTGCGACGAGCCGAAACGGAAACGCCGATGTCTTCATCCTGCACATGGCGACCCGCGAAGCTCGCGCGCTGACGGCGGACCCGCATGACGACATCAACCCGCATTGGGGCAGCGATGGTCTCATCTACTTCAACTCCAACCGCAGCGGGGCCTGGGAGATCTACGCAGTATCGCCCGACGGAACCGGACTCACCCACCTTGGGTCGCCCCCGCTCGACACGCCATGAGGGCGAGTGCGGTCATCCTTGCCGCGGGGCGTGGGCAACGCATGGGGCTCGCGGAGAACAAGGCGTTCCTGCAGTTGGGCGGACGTGCGGTACTTGCCTGGTCCGTCAAGACGTTGGCCTCAATTCCGCGCGTGGATGAGGTCATCGTCGTGGCAAGAGCTTCGGAAAGAGAGATCGTTGCGGCGAGCCTTCCCGAGCTGCCCGTGCCCGTGCTGGTCGTGACGGGCGGGCAGGAGCGGGTCGACTCCGCTCGCGCGGGTGTCGCCGCGGCACGCGCCGAGGCGGTGGTCGTTCACGATGCGGCGCGCCCATTCGTGAGTCGCCGCCTTGTCGAGCGAGTGCTTGATGCGGTTGAGCTTTACGGAGCCTGTGTTCCGACTCTCCCCGAGGTGGACACCCTGCGACGAGTCGATGCGCAAGGGCGTCTTGGCGCGGACGCGATCGAACGCCAGGGTCTGGCGCGAATTCAGACGCCACAGGGGTTTCGCACCGACCTGCTGCGTCGCGCGTTGGCGGCATGCAGCGGCGCAGAGGTTTGGACGGATGACGCCGCCGCCGTCCTGGCTCTCGGGTTGGACGTCGTCTCCGTGCCCGGCGAGCCCTGGAACGTCAAACTCACGACGCCGGACGACCTCGAGTTCGCCGGTCGGCTCGCTCGTCTCCTGGATGGGTCGGCATGAGGCGCCGCTGCGGGGGGTGCGTTGTCGCCGTCCGGGGGCAGAGCTAGAATGGTGCCTAACGTTAGGGTCAAGGAGGACTCATGTTGCGTGGCAAGAAGGCACTCCTCGTGTTGGCGCTCGCGGCGTCGGTCTCGCTCTCGGCGGTCGCGGCGGTGGACTACATCCAGCCCCTTACGAACCCCGATGGCGGCGTCGGATTCTGGCTTCTCAACAACACCCTCGGCCAAACGGTCACGGGCGTGCAGGTCGAATTCGGCGAGCCGGTGACCCTCCTGAGCAGCAATGCCATTGGCGGCGGCCTGATCCCACTTCAGGGCACGGCCGGCAGCTCATTCACTTTCGTGGGCGAACTCGTTCCGTACGGGACTCTTCCGCTGGAGTGGACTCCGGCCTCGGCCGTTCCGACGTTCATCACGTGGTTGGACGGCGAGCGCGCGATCGGCACGCCGTACTTCACGACGGTCGACAAGCTCGGGTACCTCCTTGGCGCAGGCATCGTCTACATGCGCGAGGCCGATCCCGCCACCCTCGCAGCAGCCTTCCAGAAGTTCTTCACGGACAACCAGGCCTATCTCGCGACCGTCTCGCAGTCGCTGGGCATGGACTTGGCGACCTCGCTGATGCCGATCATCATGAGCGCCCCCGCGGAAGGGATCCAGAACTTCTTCAACACCATCGTCGGCATGCTCGGCGTGACGTCACTGGAGGACCTGCTGGGAGGAGCGGTCGACTTCAGCTCGCTGCTAGCCCTGCTCGGAATGTAGGCTGAAACGCGGGCACTGTGCATCGTACGGCGGGAGGCCTTGAGCCTCCCGCTTTCCTTTGGGGCGCGGTCCGGCACGACGCCCGCAGACGATGGATGGTGCGACGGTCTACGCCGAGCCGTGCAGAAGGCCGCGAACCTCCGGCGGATCGAGCGGGTAACGAGTCGGCTCGCGGCCGATCGCATGGGCGATCGCGCGCGCGATGGCTGCGTGGGCTGCCATGAGCGGAACCTCGCCGATGCCTTTCATGCCGAACGGTCCGTGCGGGAACCCCGCCTCGACGAAGTCGACGTCGACCTGTGGCGGGACATCGCGCACCGTAGGGATGCGGTATGTGGTGAATCCGCTGCCGAGAAGGCGTCCGTCGCGTTGGTCGATTCGCTCCATGAGGGCGAAGCCAAGACCCTGCGCCGCTCCCCCCTCGACTTGGCCCTCGGCCAGCCCCCAGTTCAGGATCGTCCCCGAGTCGTGGACGGCCACGAGGGCTCGGACGCGCGTCTCGCCGGTGACCACGTCGACGTCGACCTCGGCGACGTGCGTGGCGAAGGCATACACGGGGTACGCGTCACCCAGCCCCGTCACAGGGTCCCAACTCACGGGTTCGGTGGCGGCCCAGCCCTCGACGGCCGGATCGAGATTCCGCTGCCACATGAAGCGGGCAATCTCCGGCAGACGGCGGCCGATCTCGCCCGCGGGAATCCCTGCGGCCTCAGCTGCTTTGCCCACCCTCTCGCGAAGCTTGGCCGCCGCGTCCATGACGGCCAACGCGCTCATCATGGTGCCTCGAGATGCGACGGTGGGTCCGCTGTCCGGTACGCGCGACGTGTCCACAGGAGCGAGATGGATGCGCTCCAGGGGCACCTTCAGGGACTCGGCGGCGACCTGCAACACGGCCGTTGCCAGCCCCTGTCCCATCTCGACCGTTCCGACGGCGACGGCGACCGAGCCGTCGGGTTCGAGTTTCATCGTCGCCCCGGCCTTGTCGAGAAACGGCGCCTTGCCGCCGAGCCCCACGCCGTAGAGGACGCTTGCTACGCCGACGCCGATCCGATGGTCCTTCATGTCCGCGTTTTCGCGCTCGGCGCGAGCGAGGCGCCCGCCCCAATCGGCTCGGGAGGCGGCGCGGTCCAGCGTCTCGGCGACGCCGACGCTCTCGCGAAGCACGTGGTCCGTCGACGTCGAATCGCCAGGACGAAGGACATTGCGGCGACGTATCTCGATCCTGTCAAGACCTAGCATTGCGGCGAGGCGGTCCATCTGCGACTCGTGGGGGAAGATCACTTGGGGGCTTCCGAATCCCCGGAACGCGCCGTTTGGCACGGTATGGGTGGCCACGGAGCGAGCGACGACGCGAACGTTCGGCACACGGTAGGGGCCTGCTGCGGTGACGAGGCTTCGCCACAGGACGGCCGACGAGAGCGTCTGATAGGCGCCCGCATTGAGCACGATGTCGACATCGATGCCGAGAAGCGTCCCGTCCGCTGCCGCGGCGCTGCGGTAGACCACGCGCGAGGGATGCCGCTTGCTCGTCGACAGGATGTCCTCTTTGCGATCAAGAATGAGCTTCACCGGGCGACGGGTTGCGGCCGCTCCGAGAGCGGCAAGCGCAGCGATGAGCGAGGGAACGTCCTCCTTGCCCCCGAACGCGCCGCCCGTCGAGGCGGCGACCACGCGCAGCTTGGCCAGGGGGCGTCCGAGAACCCGCGCGACCGCGTTCTGCACGTAGAACGGGCACTGCATGGATCCGTAGATCGCCATGCCGCCGAGTTCCTCCGGCACGGCGACCGCGCCCTGGGGCTCCAGATAGGCATGCTCCTGATACCCGGTCTCGTACGTCCCCTCGACGACCGCGGTCGCCTCGGCGAACGCCGCGTCGACATCGCCCTTGGTGAGGACCATTCGGTTGAAGAGGTTCCCGGCCTCCGCGGCGCCCGAGACGGCGACCTGTGGCGCCTCGGGTGCAAGGGCCGCCGAGGGGTCGGTCACGCAAGGGAGCTCCTCATACTGCGTCCGGATCGCCCTCGCTCCAGCGCGGGCCTGAGATCGCGAGCGCGCAATCACGAGAGCCACGGGCTCTCCGACGTAACGCACGACGTTGGCGGCGAGCGCCGGCTGATCGTCGAGCACCACGTGGACGACGTTCTCTCCGGGAACGTCTGCCGCGGTCAAGACGGCCTCGACCCCGGGAAGCGAGAGGGCTTCGGTGGAGTCGACGCTGAGCAGGCGTGCGTGAGGGTGGGGGCTGCGGACCACGGCGGCGTGAAGCATGCCGGGGAAGGCGAGGTCATCGGCGTACTTCGCCTCCCCACGGACCTTGTCGACGGCGTCCGGCCTAGGGATCGCCGCGCCGAGATTCGTCAAGCCGCCCCCCGCCACTACAGACGTCCTCCCATCGTCAGCGTAAGAATGGCCTTCTGCGTGTGAAGGCGATTCTCCGCCTGATCGAGGATCCACGAGAGGCGATTGTCGCAGACCTCGGCGTCGGCCTCGTTGCCGCGATCCACGGGCATGCACTGCAGGAGATAGCCTGGGGCCCCGAGTTTCTTCTGTCGCTCGCTCGAGTACTTCCAGTTCGCGTACTTCTTCGCGATCTCCGCCTCTTTGTCCTTTCCCAGTGCGTAGCGGTCCTTGGTGAACCAGTTGCGCGGGAAGACGACCGTCGCGCCGTCAAGCGCCTTGTCCAGGTCGTGCGAGATCTCGAACGAGCCGCCCGATGCCGTAGCCAGATCGCGGCACTCCTTCATGATCTTCGGGTCGAGGTCGTACTCGGGCGGGTTCGCCACGACGACGTCCATCCCGTACATCGACGAGATCAGCGCCGTGCCCTGCACCGAGCACCAGCCGCGGATCCATGGCGACCAGGCCCACATGATCACGATCTTCTTCCCCTTCACGTCCGCGTCAAGCTTCTCGTGCATCGTGTAGATGTCGGTCAGCGATTGGCACGGGTGGTAGATGTCGGACGCCATGTTGATGATCGGCACGCGGCAGTGTTTTGCGAACTTCTGCATCACCTCGTCCGCCTCGCCGTATCGCTGGATGGCGTCGTCGAGGAGCCGAATGCCGACGCCGTCGCAGTAGCGTTCCATGGCTTCCGCCGTGTCCTTGACGGTCTCGCCGGCGCCCGGCTTGTCCTCGAGCGAGAGGCGCATGGTCTTCGGGTCGATGAACTGGGCGTGCCCTCCGAGTTGGGTCATCGCCGTCTCGAACGACATCCGCGTTCGCGTCGAGCCCGCGAAGAACAACATGGCAAACGTCTTGTACTGCAGGGTTGGGTGAGGAAGCCTGCTGTAGTAAGCCCCTTTGAGCTGATCGGTGACCTTCATCGCGATGTTGTACTCCTCGCGAGTCCAGTCCGTCTCCCCGATCAGGTCTCGCCCTGCGAGATCGAACCAACTCATGTGACCTCCCTTCGGACCTGGGGGCCGCAGAGGATCCGGCAACGTCCGACCCTCTGCAGCCCCTTCCCCCGCCTAGGCCATGATGCAGGCCATCATACCCTTCTGGCCGTGCAGCCGATTGGCTGCCTGCTCGATGATCACCGAGTTGGGGCCGTCGATGACCTCGTCGGTCACCTCCATGTCTCGGTCCGCAGGCAGACAATGCATGTAGATCGCGTCGTTCGTGAGCTTCATCTTCTCCTGCGTCGTGATCCAGTGTTTGTTGGCTTCGAAGAGCGCCTTCGCCTTCTCCGCGTCCATCGGCGTCTTGCCGTCGGTCGGCTGCACCGTCCACGCCTTCGGGTACACGACGTGGGCGCCCTTGAAGGCCTCCTCCATGTCGTTCAGGATCCTGAATCCGCCGCCGTGCTTCTTGGCAAGATCCTTCGTGGCTTGCACAACCTTGGGATCAAGATCGAAGCCCTTCGGGTGCGCGAGCGTAACGTCCATGCCCATGGTCGCCGCGGCGACGATGCAGCTCTGCGGCACGGCGAGCGGCTTCTCCACCGAACCAGAATACGCCCAGCTCATCACGAACTTCTTGCCCTGGAGGTCGTGGCCGAGCTTCTCCTGCATGGTCATGACGTCGGCAAGGTCCTGGCACGGATGGAACATGTCGTCTTCCATATTGATCACCGGGACCTTTGACCAGCGCGCGAACTCGCGGATCATCTGGTTGCCCTTGCCGTACTTCCAGTCGGTGTACTTCCCGTAGATGCGGATGGCAATGGCATCTCCCATCTCCGCCAATACGCGGGCAACGTCGCTGATCCGCTCGGTCTTGTAGGCCTTCTCGTCTCCCTTCAGCGCCGGCGTGTAGACGGCGTCGGACTGGAGGAAGTGGGCGTGCCCGCCGAGCTGCGTCATGGCCGCCTCAAACGAGTTGCGCGTCCGCAGGGACGTGTTGTAGAAGAGCATGTGGAGCGTCTGGCCGTCGAGAACCTTGTGAGGCTCGCGGCGGATGAACTTCCGCTTCAGGTCGTGGGCGGTATCCAGCATGGCCTCGAGTTCGTCGCGCGTGAATTCGAGCCAGGTGATGAAGTCTCGCCCTCTCAGAGTGGTGTTGGACATAGAACTCTCCTTCTTTCGTTACGTGGGTTGCCTATCGTGTGATGGTCGTGCCCGCCTTGCCCTCCAAGGCGTCGGTGGCCTTGTCGAGCGAGGTGATGATGGCCTTCTCTCCTCCCGACTCGACGAAACGGACCGCGGCGCGGACCTTCGGCTCCATGGACCCCTTGGCAAAGTGCCCCTCGGCGAGGTACTGACTCGCCTCGCGCACGGTGAGGCGGCTGAGCGCCTTCTCCTGCGGCGTGCGGTGGTGGAGCTTCGCCTGCTCGACGTCGGTCAGGATCATGAAAATGGATGCGCCGACATCCGCGGCAAGCCGTTCGCCCGCAAGGTCCTTGTCGATGACCGCGTCGACGCCCCGCAATTGCCCGTCCTCGCGGACGACGGGGATCCCGCCTCCTCCCGAGGCAATGACGATCGCGCGAGCGGCAATGAGTTGCCGGATGGCCTCCTTCTCGAAGATCTCCTTCGGATCTGGAGACGCAACGACCCGACGCCAGCCGCGACCCGCGTCCTCCTTGACGTCGTAACCTTTCTCTTCGCTCAATCGCTTCGCTTCTTCGGCTGTGTAGAACGGCCCCACGGGCTTGGTCGGGTGACGGAAGGCTTCGTCGTCTGCGTCGACGACAACCTGGGTTACCAGGGTGGCTACCGGGATGTCCGCGCGCCCTTTGGCGGCAAGAAGGTTGCTCAGGTTCTGCTGGATCATGAACCCGATAAGCCCCTGGCTCTCGGCTCCGCAGACAAACAGCGGCATCGGCGCGGCGACCTCCTTGCCGACCTCGTTCTGCAGCAGGATGTTGCCCACCTGCGGCCCGTTGCCGTGGGTCACCACGACTCGGTAACGTCCGGACTCCACCATGTGCGCCAACTGCTCGCAAGTCAGGTGGACGTTCTTCATCTGCTCTTCGAAGGTTCCGCGCTGCCCGGGCTGGAGAATGGCATTCCCGCCCAGGGCAACGACGACCAGCTGCTTCTCGCTCGCCATCCCATCATCCTTTCTCTCGATCTGCGGCAGGCACAGGGACTGCCGCCCCATCCTCTCTCGATCTGCGGCAGGCACAGGGGCTGCCGCCTCTCCACTACGCTTCCCAGATCTCGCGCATGCGCGCCCAGTGTTCCTCCATCTTCGCCCGCGCGGTTTCGGCGTCAGCTTTCTCCACGGCATCGAGGATCTCCTGATGGAGGTCGACCACGTGCTGGAGATCGCTCACATTCTTGAGGTAGTAGTGCCTCGTGAACTTCCGGTAGACGGTCTGTCCCATCGTCGCGATCAGGGGAGCGAGCGCCGATGCGATGAGCGGATTCCCCGAACCGGCGGACAGCTCCTCGTGGAAAGCTCGATCTGCCTCGAAGTACGCCTCAAAGTCGTTCGCTGCCGCGAGTTGCCGCATGCGTTCAATGGCTTCCCTAAGCCGTACAACGGCGGACTCGTCGGCCTTCTGCGCTGCGAGGGCCGCCACGGCCGGTTCGAGCGCGCCCCGGGCGTCCATCACCTCGAGACAACTGGCTTCGCTCTCCATCAGTCCGACGGCATGGAACTGGTCGGCCGTCGAAGCGGTGCGCAGGATGTAGTTCCCGCTTCCCGGCTTCGATTCGACAACGCCCATGGCTTGGAGGGCGGAGAGCGCCTCGCGGATCGACGGGCGACTCACGCCCATCTGGAGCGCCAGATCGAACTCCGAGGGTAGGCGGCTGCCAACGGGGTAATCGCCGCGCTCGATCGCGGCGAGGATCTGCTCCGCGGCGATAGCCGAAACCTTCCTCGGCTGGACTCTCTGAAAGCGCACCGCTTCCTCCTCGCCCCCGGATCCCGGGGCCTCAGCCGTCCGTCGGTTCCGGGGCGTCACAAAACCTCGAGGGGCTTCGTGTGCACACGGTGGCCCCGCCCGGCGGAGGCGACGATCTCGCCGTCCCGGAAGATCTCTTCGCCTCTCGAGAGGGTTCGGACGACACGGCCCGTGACTCCGAAGCCCTCATACGGCGAGAAGTCGGTTTCCATATGGAGATCGCTCGCCCGGATCGTCCACGCGGCAGCCGGATCGAACAACACGACATCGGCATCGGCGCCCACCTCGAGGCTCCCCTTCGCGGGGTAGAGGCCGTAGGTTCTCGCCGGTCCCTCGGCAAGAAGACGTACGACGTCGGGCAAGGCGAGACGTCCCTTGGCGACACCCTCCGAGAACAGGAGAGGCAGAAGCGTCTCGACTCCCGGAAGGCCGTAGGCTACGAGGTCGAACGCTCCTCTCCACGCCTTCTGCGCGCGGGTGAACGGGCAGTGATCCGTGGCCACGAAGTCCAGGTCGCGCCGCGCGAGTCCGGACCAGAGAGTGCGACGGTCCTCCGCGCGTCGCAGCGGCGGCATGACGGCGAAGAGGTGTCCGTCGGGCAGGTCGTACACATCGCGCGTGAGCAGGAGATACTGCGGGCACGTCTCGGCCGTGAGCCGGCCGCCTGCAGCGCGCGCGGCGCGAACGGCGCTGAGGCCTGCTGCCGAGCTCACATGGACGATGTGGAGTCGACAGCCTGCGTCGCGGGCCAGACGTCCGACCTGAGAAATGGCGGCGGCTTCGGCCAGATCCGGGCGAGCCTCGGCCAGCGTCGCCATGCGGCCGCGGTCCGCTTCGTTCAGCCGGGCGGCCATGGAGCGCAGAAGCCCCTCGTCTTCGGCGTGCACGAGGGCGATCGCGCCAAGAAACGCCAGCTCACGGAAGGCAGGCGCCATGATGTCCGGCGGCGTCCTCAACCCAGACGACTCATACGTTGTGTAGAACTTGAAGCTCGCCACCCCGAGCTCGACCGCGTCCCCGAACTCGCTTTCGCGACCGGGCGTCCATCCCACGACCTCTCCGTGCAAAGCGTAGTCAACAATACAGGGTGCGGCATCGCGTTCGCGCGCCTCGATCGCCTCGGGAATCGAACGTTCGGGAGAGCCTGCCGTGAAGTCGATGATTGTCGTGACGCCGCCGCTCGCCGCGGCACGCGATCCCGAAAGGAAGTCGTCGCTTGAGCGTTGACCGGCCACGGGGGCGGCCATGTGTGTGTGCGCGTCGATCGCTCCCGGCAGGACGAGCATCCCCGTGGCGTCGATCTCGCGCCGCCCTCGCTGGTGGTCTCCGACGGCCGCAATACGTCCACCTTCGATCGCGACGTCCGACGTGAACGCCGCCCACGGCGTGACGACGGTGCCCCCGCGTATGGCGAGCTCAGCCTGCACGTTCCGTTCCCTTCCCTTGGCCGTCTTGCGAACCGGTCTGACTGCATGATAGCATGAACGTCGAGCGGCCTCAATGTGTGTTGACGCAGGCGGGCCGAAGCTGCGAGGGAGGCAAGGGATGATCGATCTAGAGGTGCGACGTGAACCAAGGGAGCGGGCCGTTCGACGGGCGCGCGAGAGGGGGATCATCATCCCCACGTTCGCGCAGATGAAGGAACCGGCGCAGATTCCCCCCGCCATCGTCGAGCGTCTCGCCGCCATCGGCCTGTGGGATCTCCATCCGCTGAACCTGTTCCGCATCACGTGGAAGAACGAGCCCGTCCAGCGAGGCGGCGGATTCGGCGGCGTCAATACCCTCGAGTTCCCGGAGGAGCTTACGGGGGTGCCTGCGCGGATCATCGCGCTCGTCGGAAAGTGGTTCCCCACGGGAGCGCACAAAGTGGGCGCTACGTTTGGCTGCTTGGTTCCAAGGCTCGTCACCGGTCAGTTCGACCCGACCTTCCACAAGGCCGTCTGGCCCTCGACGGGAAACTACTGCCGCGGCGGAGCCTACGACGCGAACCTGTTGGCCTGCGAGTCCATCGCCATCCTCCCGCAGGGGATGTCGCGCGAGCGGTTCGAGTGGCTGTCGCAGGTTGCAGGTGAAGTCATCGCCACGCCGGGATCCGAGTCGAATGTCTGGGAGATCTTCCAGAAGTGCAAGGAACTCCAGGCAACGCGCGAGAACGTCTACATCTTCAACCAATTCGACGAACCGGGAAACCACCTTTGGCACTACGACGTGACCGGCCACGCCATGGCCGACGTTATCGAGGCGCAGGGGCATCGGGGCAGCTACGCCGGCGTCGTCCTGACCTCGGGATCGGCCGGAACGACCGGCTGCGGGGACTTCCTGAAGCAGCGGTTCCCGGCGAGCAAGTTGGCCGTCTCGGAAGCGCTGCAGTGTCCCACGCTGTTGGAGAACGGCTTCGGCGCGCACCGTATCGAGGGAATCGGAGACAAGCATATTCCTTGGATCCACAACGTGCGAAACACCGACATGGTCATGGCCATCGACGATGACGATGCGATGGCGCTCCTCCGCCTGTTCAACGAGCCTCTTGGAAGGCAATTCCTCGTTCGCGAAGGCGTCCCGGAACCCCTGGTTGAGCAACTCGACCTGTTGGGCATCTCCAGCGTTGCGAATCTTCTGTCCGCGATCAAGTTCGCGAAGTACTACGAACTCGGAGCCGGCGACATTGTCCTCACCGTGATGACCGACTCGATGGAGCTCTATCGCACGCGTATCGCCGAGCTGGACGCCTTGCACGGACCGTACGCGGAGCGCAATGCCGTCCTCGACTTCCACGCCCGACTGCGCGGGCAGGGCACTGACCACGTTCTGGAACTCCGTCAGGCGGATCGCCGACGGATCCATCAGCTGAAGTACTTCACGTGGGTGGAGCAGATGGGGAGGTCCGTCGAAGAACTCAACGCTCAGTGGAACGATTTCCCCGGCTACTGGGAGCGAATCCACGAGATGGTCCCGGCGATCGACGAAGCCATCGCATCGTTCAACGATGACGTCGGCCTGCTGAAGGAGCTCTCGCGTTGAATCCCTCGCCGCACGCGCCGAAGCGCCGCAACGCGTGGAGAGACGCCCTGGACTCCGATCTCTACGCTGCCGTGCTGAACCAACTCCGTGGCGACCGGGGGCGGCGCCCCGGGCGCGCGGTGATCCTCGCGGGGGAGATCGGGGCGGGGAAGACGGCCGCCGCTCTGCGATTGGTGCAGCAACTCCGCGCGAACGGAACGCCGGTCGGGGGGGTGCTTGCGCCGCGCCTCCTCGATCGCGGGCAGACCACGGGGTACAACGCGCTGGATCTGATGAGCGGCGAAGACGTGCCCTTCGCCCGCACCTCTCCCCCGGGAATCCCCGTGGGTCGCTTCTTCGTCCGAGAGAGCGGGTTGGAGTTCGCGCGCCGGGCACTGCAAGGGGCCCTTGACAAGGCGGAGGTCGTCGTCGTGGACGAGATCGGTCGCTGGGAACTGGACGGTGGAGGGCATGCAGCGACGCTTCGCCGGGTTCTGCAGTCGACCGCCGTGGCGGTGCTCCTCGTCCGCACGGAGCTTGTCGACCGCGTGGTTCATTCGTTCTCCATCGACGGAGCCGACATCATTCAGACCCCGGACCCGGCACCGAAAAGCCGCGAGAGCGCCTCGGAGGCCTTCTGGGCCGTGGTCAATGCGATGACGTTTCCTTTGCTGGTGACCCTGGGTGAGGACGGTTTCCCGACCGCGCGGCCGATGAGGATTGTCGATCGCGAGGGAGCCACGCTGTGGTTCCCCACATCCCGAAGTTCGCAGAAGGTCGCGCAGGTAGCAGCCCACCCGCAAGTAACGCTCCTATTCGTCGACAACGAGAGGTTCAACTACGCCTCGCTCCATGGCCGCGCCGTCCTCGAGCCGGACGTCGCGCGCACGCGACGGGCCTGGCGCGAGGAGTGGCGAGACGATTGGCCGGGAGGCGCGGAGGATCCCGACTACGCTCTGCTTCGCGTGGATGGCGTTCGCGGGCTTGTGCTCCGTGGAACGACGGGAGAGTCCGGCGAGATCGACCTGCAGGGCGGCGCGGACTTCCCGGCGGAGAGTCGCGGGAGCGACTAAGGGGCGGCCGGCGTTCCCTTCTTGGCTAGACCCGTCGGTCGGGATAGGATCTCGGAAGAGAGCGTTGGGCAGCTCTCGGGAGCGGAATGGACTGGATCTTCCTCGTTCTTGGGCTGGTGATCGGCGCCACGGCAGGGGCTTTCGTGGCCGCGGCGCGCTCGCAGGCGCGCACGGCCCGTCTTGAGGCCGAACTGGAAAGCCGGTCCGCGGCCGCCGCCGAGCTTGAGCCCTTGCGGGGCGAGGTCGAGAAACTGCGAGTCGCCGCGGCTCGATCCGAGGCGGAGCGTTCGGCGGCCGGCGACCGCGTCGCGTGGGTCGACCGCGCGCAGGAGACGCTTCGCGAGACCTTCACGGCGCTCGCTGCGCAGGCCCTCACGACGAATGCCGAGGAACTCCTCAACCGGTCGCGCGCCGAGTTGTCCGGGCTCCTGGTCGCCGTCAAGACAGACTGGGGAACTCAGAGGGAGGAACTCCGCGGCCTGGTCGCGCCGCTTGAGACAACGCTCCAGACGCTTGACCGCGAGATCAAGGCGATGGAGGAGAAGCGTCAGAGAGCCTACGGCTCGATCGAACAGCACGTTGCGAGCCTGGTCGCCGCGCAATCGCAGCTCCAGAGCACGACCACGACGCTCTCCCAGGCGATGAAGTCGTCGACCGCACGAGGCCGCTGGGGCGAACTGCAGCTTCGCCGGATCGCTGAACTGGCGGGGATGGAGGAACACATCGACTTCGACGAGCAGGCTGCGACCGAGGAGGGCAGGCCGGACATGGTCATCCGCATGCCGAGCGGCGGGATCCTGCCCGTCGACGCGAAGGTCTCCGCGGCCTCCTATCTGGAGGCGATGCAGCTCGAGGGCGACATGCGTCGCGCGAAGCTGGTAGAACACGTGAAGGCGACGCGCGCGCGCATCCACGAACTCGCGAAGAAGCAGTACTGGAACCAGTTCGGCGCGCAAAGCCCCCAGCTCGTCGTCATGTTCGTGCCCATGGAGTCCGCCCTGTCCGCCGCGTTCGAGGAGGATCCCGAACTGCTGGAGCATGGGCTCAAGCAGAAGGTTCTCTTCGCCTCACCCATCACGCTGTACGCGCTCCTGCGTACCGTCGCCTTCGGCTGGGATCAACTGCACGTTGCCGAGAACGCTCAGGCGATTGCCGAGCAGGGGAGAGAACTGCACGACCGTGTGGTCAACGTTCTCGTGCCGATCGGCGACGTTGGCCGGCACCTGGACAAGTGCGTCGAGTCGTACAACAAGGCGGTGGCGTCGCTTGAGACACGACTCCTTCCTGCGGCGAAGCGACTCAAGGACGTGACTGCGGCGGAGAGAGACTTGCCGGAGCTCGCGCCCGTCGATCACACGCCGCGGCTGCCCCTGGATGCGGGTTCCTAGGGTCTCGCGCCCAACCCGAGTCGGTTGCGGCAGGGGGCGCCTGATCGTTGACGTGGGGGATCCGCTGGGGATGGGATGGCGTCTCCGGAGGTGAGGCCCCTTAAGCTCGCCCAGTTCCTGCCCGAGGCCGTGTTTCGTGCTCTGTCGTGAGGTACGATCGTGGAACGCAAGGGGAAGCAGGCGTGGCGCGAGAGGTGGAGATGGCAAACAAGGCTCTGCTCGGCAAGATCCGCGGCCGGTCGGCGCGCATTGCCGTGATCGGACTCGGCTACGTGGGGTTGCCGTTGGCCGTCGAGAAGGCGAAGGCCGGCTTCACGGTGATCGGCATCGACCGGAATGCGCAGCGCGTGGCGCAGGTGAACCGCGGCGAGAACTACATCGGCGACGTCGTGCCGGACGACCTCGCGGCAGTCGTCCGCGCGGGCCGGCTTCGCGCAACGGACGACTTCTCCGTGGTTGCCGAGGTCGACGTTGTCTCGATCTGCGTACCTACACCGCTCGACAAGAACAAACAGCCGGACACGAGCTACATCCGTTACGTTGTCGAGAAGTCCATCCCCTTCATCCATCCGGGGCAGTTGCTTGTCCTGGAGAGCACGACGTACCCGGGGACGACCGAGGAGATCCTCCAGAGAAGCGTCGAAGCCCATGATCTGGTCGTCGGCCGCGACGTCTTCGTTGCTTTCTCCCCGGAGCGCGTGGACCCGGGGAATGCGCACTACAAAACGAAGAACACGCCCAAGGTCGTCGGGGGCGTCACGCCCCTGTGCACCGAGGCGGCCGCGGCTTTGTACGAGGAGGTTCTGGAAGGGCAGGTCTTCCGAGTCTCCTCCCCGCGCGTGGCGGAGATGACGAAGCTCCTCGAAAACACCTTCCGCATCGTGAACATCTCGCTCGTCAACGAACTCGCCCTCCTCTGCGAGAGGATGGGGATCGATATGTGGGAGGTCATCGAGGCGGCGAAGACGAAGCCGTTCGGTTTCATGGCGTTTTACCCCGGTCCGGGTCTCGGAGGACACTGCATCCCGCTTGACCCGTTCTACCTGTCGTGGAAGGCCAAGGAGTTCGACTTCGCGACGCGGTTCATTGAGCTCGCCGGAGAGGTCAACGACCAGATGCCCTACCACGTCGTCGAGCGGTCCATGGTTCTGCTCAACGACGCAGGGAAGCCCGTGCGCGGATCCCGCATTCTCATCCTCGGGGTGGCCTACAAGCGCGACATCGACGACGTGCGAGAGTCGCCGGCGCTCAAGGTCATGGCCGAGCTGAAGCGACGTGGAGCGCGCGTTACGTACCACGATCCGTACGTTGCGTCGATTCGCCTCGAGGACGGGGAGGCGGCGTCGCGGGATCTCGACGACGGGCTCCTTCGGGAGAGCGATCTCGTGCTCATCCTCACCGACCACCGTGGCGTCGACTACGAGCGCGTGGTTCGCTGCTCCTCGTTGGTTTTCGACACAAGGAATGCGACGAACGGGCTGCCCGGTCCCCATGTGCATCGGCTGGGGGATGGGCGATGAAGCCTGCGCTTGGGGTCGCGGTCATCGGGTGCGGACACATCGCACCGCGCCACGTCGAGGCGATTCGAGCAACGGCGGGGCTCGAGCTGCGGGCGGTGTGTGACGTCGACGCCGCGAAGCGGCAGATCTGGGCGAAGCAAGAGGGCGTTCCGGCGTTCGCCGACCTGGACGCGGTTCTCTCCCGATCGGACATCGATGTCGTCGCGATCTGCACGCCGAACGACCTGCATGTCCCCATGGCCCGCGCAGCCCTCGACGCGGGCAAGCACGCCGTCGTTGAAAAGCCGGTTGCTCTCTCGGCCCGCGACGCGCTGGACCTCGACCGTGCCTTCGCCGCGGCGCGCTTGTCCTTGTTCGTCGTCTTGCAGGTCCGATTCAACCCGTCGGTCGCTGCGGCGATGAGCGCCGTGCGCAGCGGGGCCCTCGGTCGTCTGACGCTGGCGAGCCTCGCACAGCGCTGGAATCGCCGACAGGATTACTTCTCCGGGCAGAGCAACTGGCATGGGGTCAAGGCTCGGGAGGGCGGTTCCTTGCTCACGCAGGGCGTGCACTACATTGACCTGTTGATCCAGCTCGCCGGGCCCTTGGAGGAAGTGTGCGCGATCGCGCGAACCCAGGCTCACCGCATCGAGACGGAGGACGCGGCCGTGGCGCGTCTTGTCTTCTCGAGCGGCGCGATGGGGACGCTGGAATTCACGCTCAACGTCTACGAGCGGAACCTCGAGGCGAGCGTCTCGCTGTTCGGCGAGTCGGGGAGCCTGATTCTCGGCGGGCCGGCGGCCAACGAGATTGCGTTGTGGAACGTGCAAGGACGTCCGCATCCTGAGAACCTCATCGTAGCGGCGCCGAACGAGTACGGTGGAGCCTATGTCGGCTCGCCACCGAACCACGCGTCGATCTACGCGAACGTGGCCGCGCACCTGATCACGAAGACGGAACCGATAGCGGTGACTGCAGCTTCGGCGGCGGAGTCCATTGCCGCGATCGAAGCGATCTACCGTTCGTCGGAGGTTGGACGACCGGTTGCCGTGGGACGCATGGAGGCAGTGTGAGCGTCGATCCAGAGAAGGTGTTCGTCCATGAGTCCGCGTACGTCGACGATGGCGCTACACTGGGTGAGGGAACCAAGGTCTGGCACTTCGCGCACGTGATGGCCGGCTCGGTGGTCGGGCGCGATTGTGTCTTGGGGCAGAACGTCCTCGTCGGCCCCAACGTCCGAGTTGGCGATCGCGTGAAGATCCAGAACAACGTCTCGGTATACGAGGGCGTCGAACTCGAGGACGACGTCTTCTGCGGCCCAAGTTGCGTGTTCACCAACGTCGATCGGCCGCGCTCGGCGTTTCCCACGCCGCGCTCGGCGTATTCCAGGACCTTCGTCGGCCGTGGCGCGACCCTCGGCGCGAACTCGACGATCGTCTGCGGGCACTCCTTGGGCGCGCACTGCTTTGTCGGCGCCGGATCCGTCGTAACAAGAGACGTCCCTGCGCATGCCGTGGTCTACGGCAATCCCGCCCGCTTGCGAGGCTGGATCTGCGAGTGTGGTCAGTCGCTCGCCTTTGACTTGGGGCGTGCGACCTGTGCGAGTTGCGGCAGCATGTACTTCAAGGCAGACGACATCGTGACGCGAGAGGCGCCCCTCCCATGAACGTTCCCGTGTTTGATCTTCGTAGACAGTACGAGGCGATTCGGCCGGAGATCGATGCGGCGATCCATGAGGTCCTGGCCTCCGGGGAGTTCATCCTCGGTTCCCGCGTCGCGGAGTTCGAAGAAGCCATGGCCTCCACGTGCGACGTGCGCCACGCGATCGGACTGGCCAGCGGCACGG
The DNA here is from genome assembly GCA_040752575.1 of Candidatus Bipolaricaulota bacterium. GTDB lineage: Bacteria > Bipolaricaulota > Bipolaricaulia > UBA7950 > UBA9294 > CAIOGO01. Next base: position 53,143 of record JBFMGK010000067.1, on the reverse strand, counting down.
ATGCCCTTCTCCTATCGCTCAAGGCGCTTGGCATCGGACCCGGCGATGCCGTCTTGGTGCCCAGCTTCACGTTCTTCGCGACGGCCGGCGTCGTCACCAATGTGGGGGCTGTGCCCTTGTTCTGCGACATCGACGCGAGAACCTTCAACCTCGATCCCGCCTCGGCTCGCGACGTGATCGCGGCCCATGCTTCCTCGCCGCACGTTCTCCGTGCGCTGATCCCGGTTCACCTTTTCGGCCAAATGGCGGACATGGAAGGGGTCCAAGCGCTGTCCGCCGAGTTCGGGCTGGCTGTCGTCGAAGACGCCGCCCAAGCGGTGGGAGCTGCGTACACCTGGGCGAGCGGGCAGGCCGAGCGGCCTCGCCTCGATGCGGAGGGGCGCCGTGGCGGGCCGGATTCCTCGGCAAGTGAATGCAGGACCCTTGCGGGCTCCGCGGGTGCGCTCGGATGCTTCAGCTTTTACCCGACCAAGAATCTCGGCGCGTACGGCGACGCGGGGATGGTCACCACTTGCGACGACCAGCTGGCGGACAAGGTGCGTCTCCTGCGGGCTCACGGGGCCAAGCCCAAATACGTGCACCACGTGGTCGGAACGAACTCGAGACTCGATGCGATGCAGGCAGCCATCTTGAGCGTGAAGCTCCGCCACCTGGTTGAGTGGACCACAGCGCGCCAGGCGATCGCGCAGCGGTACGACGAACTGCTAGGCGGAATCCCGGCGATCGAGACTCCATACAGGGCGCCGGATCGAACGCACACGTTCCATCAGTACACGATCCGCGTCACCGACGGAAGGCGCGATGCTCTCGCTGCGGCCCTGCAGACGTCGGGGATCGGCACGATGATCTACTACCCGGGTCCGCTTCACCGACAGGCGTGCTTCGCGTCGCTCGGGTATGCGGCCGGCGACTTCCCCCAGGCCGAGCGCGCGGCGCGCGAGGTTCTGTCTCTCCCCATGTTCCCCGAACTTCGCGTAGACGAACAGCTTGCCGTGGCCGACGGGATCCGGCGCTTCTTCCGCGTCTGACACGACGCGGAAGAAGCTGCGCGGACTCCTGTCGATCAGAACTGGATCTCGAGCCCCGTTGGGGCGGAGCCCGGGAATCCCGTGATCGATGCCCCGGTCAGCGCGCCCGTCGCCGGATCGAGCTCGACGATGCGGTGACGGTCGGGATCGACGGCCCACAGCTTGCCATCGAAGAAGTCGATCGCCGTGACCGGGAAGATCCCGGGGTCCAGAGGGACGCCGTCGCCCTCGATCTCCAGCTGCGTGTTGGAAAGGATGTCGTAGCCGGCGATGATCCGAATCTTCCAGAGGACTCGCGTTTCACCTTCGAGATACCACAAGTACCCGGGCGTGTTGACGCGTTCTACCCAATCGAGCCCTTGGGGCTTCCACAGGAACGGGACGTCGCGCACGGCGGGCGAGGTCGCCTTGAAGTAGGACTGCCCATACGAGTCGTAGACCTGCGCGCTCTCGGGGCTCAACCGGTAGATCATCCCAGACAGCCCATCGACGTGCCAGAGCATCTTCTGCCCCGTCGCACCATACGTAATCTCGAGCGGGGACTGGGCTGGGGCCTCCTCCTGATTGCGCAGTGCGCCTGTCGCGGGGTCCAGGTAAAGAATGCGCTGGAAGCCTTCGTTCGCGCAGGGGACGATGAGCGTTGACAGCCCCTCTACGGTGGCGATCGCGACGCCGCGCGGCTCTTTCGCCGGCAAGGTGAAGGTATCGAGGAGTTGGCCGTCGAGGGAGAGCCGCATGACCTGGTCGAGGTTTTCGTCCGTCACCCAGAACGCGGGCGAGACCGTGACGGTCGCGCTGTCGGCGGCCGTCCGCCCGTCCTCGCCGCGTACCGTGAGCGAGACGGTGAACGTCCCCGCGTGTTCGAACGTCTGGGTCCCCGAAGCATCCAACGAGGTGGTGCCGTCGCCGAAGTCCCATTGGTACGTGCTGACTCCGTCGCGCCCGGTTGAGCCGGTGCCGTCAAACGTGATGGTCAGGGGGACGGTGCCGCTGGTTGCGCTGAGTTGGATGACGGCGGTCGTTCCCGGTCCGAACAGCGTGCAGGCTGTCGCTGCCGACGCCACGACCGCGACAAGGACTGCCCACCGCAACAAGCTACGTGGGTTCATCTCTCCTCCCTTTCCAGCTGCTCTCGGCTAAGCTAGGGCAACGCGGGCGGGCGGTCAAGCGAGGAGCCGCCCGCCGGCGTCCCTATCCCGAAAGCTGGGCGCGGTCGGCGGCGTCCCACGTCGTCTTGCCGACCTCGTCGATCCAGACAAAGACTTCTCCGACCTTCACGACAACGCGGGTTCCCAGGGCAAGGTGGGGGCCGATCCACGCGGCAAGCGTCGGCAGCTCGAAGTACGCCTCGCTGTAGATCTGGACTTCGATCACGGGGGCTTCCTCGTCGAACTCGCTGTCGGTCCAGACGCCATCGCGCAGGAAGTACGCCCGGTCTCCCACGATCCGCAGAGTCTCCGCAGGAGGCGGCGCGGCAACCTCGCCCTCGGCAAGTGACTTGAGCGCCGACGCCCCCTGTACTGCAGCGGATCCGGATGCCGGAGCTGCGGCTCGGAACACGGCGTCGGCGGCCTCATCGGCCGTGTAGCCGGTCTCTTCGACGAGGAACGACGTGTAGGGCGTGATGATCCCGTACCGCTCGCTCCACGCGATCACCTCGTCAACCAGCTCCTTGTCCTCGCCGTAGAGCCGGATCTGCTCGAGGAGCGTGGCCACCTTGCGCCCGGCCCAGAGACGCGCGAGCGTTGGCTCGACGAGCGACGACGAAGGGAAGAGGTGCGTTGACGAGATCTCCAGCGGCAGCCCCGATTGGTCTCCGGAGAGCGTGACGCGCGCCTCGCCTTCGCCCCGGTAGCGACCGAGGGCGACGAGCTGGGAACCACGGAAGACGTCGGGAAGAACCGCCGGCAGGACGTCGTACACCCCAACGCCGTCGACGGCCAAGACGGGGTTGGCAAGGACTGGAGAGGCGATCTTGCGGTAGAAGCCGGATAGGACGAGCTCCAGGTCCTCTTCGGGGAGGACGTACGCCGTGGTTCCACGGTTCTCGCGCGCGAGTTGGTCGAGAAGCACAGTGTTCACGTCGTAACCGACGCCGAAGACGAACAGACGTGCATCTGAGACGTTGGCGGCGAGGGCACGCTCGGCGATTCTTACGGGATCGACGACGCCAGCGGTAGGCTCCCCGTCGGTCAGGAAGATCAGAAACCGGGGGCGATCGCTGCCGTCGAACAGACTCAAAGCTGCGCGCAAAGCGGCGTCGATGTCGGTGCTTCCGGCCGCTTCTTGTCCCCAGACCCAAGCCTGGGCTGATGGAATCTCGGTCGCATCGCAGAGTTTCGTCGCGAAGGCGTCGACCGAGGAACTGAAGGAGAGAAGCGCGAATCGATCAGCCGAACCCAGGTTCGCCAGGATGAACGCAAGAGCCTCCTGGGCTTGGCGGAACTTCTCGCCTTGCATGCTTCCGGAGCGGTCGAGAACGAAGACCAGATCTTTGGGCAACGTGTCGCCAGCTTCCCCTTGGGGCGGCGTCGCGAGGAACAGGAAGAAGCCGTCCTCGCCGGGAACTCGATACGTGAGGATTGACGTTCCGACGACGTCCAGGCCCACAGTGTAGTAGAGCACGAAGTCGTCGGCGGGTCGAGCGTCGTGCGTCTCATAGGACGCCACGGCCGTTCCGTCCGTGCGGCGAACGACGTTGAGGTCGTGCGTTGGCGAGTAGACGGCCGCCAAGGGAAGCGTGGTCGACAGCTCCACGGAGATCGTGACGCGTTCGATGGGTGACGCCGAGAAGCGCTCCGTGTCCAAGGGGTAGCGATACCGGTACGCGCCGCTGTCCAGGGAGAGCAGCTCGCTATACGAGATCTGGATTCTGCGCTCTCCGCTCGCGGGAACGGGGAAGATCCTCGCCATGAGCGTGTCCCGGCCGATGTACTCCAGTAAGGCGGGGTCGGTGGCGCGGCGGACGTAGTCTTCGTAGACGGAACGCGCTTCCTCGGCGCCGAGCAGCTCTGCCTCGACGGCCTGCCCGTCGATCCACAGCGTGAACTCGGAGACTACGGCGCCAGGCGGCAGCGGGAAGATGTAGCGAGCCTCGCGCTCCACGAGGGAGCTGTTGCGGAAGATCTCATCGACGCGCGTCGTGACGATGCCATCTCGAATCGTCACCTCAACGTCGTGAAACACGATGTCGAACGGCCCGAGCCCGGGATCGTCGGGAAGGAGGATACCGTCGGCCTGCGTGCCGACGGAAGAAAGGACCATCCAGAGGGCGACCACAGCACAGGCCGCCACGATACGAAGCTGACGCATGACCATCGCCTCCACGCGAGAGTGTCCCAAGACCTACACGCGATGGGGGCTGCGGTTCCCTCTACCGCTTGCGCCGTGCTCCCTCCCAGCAGAGGCGTAGGCCGACGAGCGTGAGATCCGGGTCATAGACCTCGATGGCGTCGAGATGACGGGCGTACAGCTCGCCCTTCCCGCCGGTGGCCACCACGCGCAGCCCGGCGTCCGCCTCGGCGCGGAAGCGCCGAATCAAGCCGTCGACGAGGTCGAGATGCCCCAGGACGATGCCCGCCTCGAGGTTCGCGGCCGTGGTCTTTCCCACCACCGTGGCGGGGGGATCGAGTCGGACGGAAAAGAGCTGAGCGGCGCGGGACACGAGGGCCTCCCCCGCGACGGCCATTTCGGGGGCGATCGCACCGCCCAGGAAGTTCCCCTCGCGGGACACGAGGTTGAAGGTGGCGGCGGTGCCGAAGTCGATCACGAGCAGAGGACCACCGTATTGGGCGTAGGCCGCGACACAGTCCACGATTCGGTCGGCTCCGACGGCCCAAGGTTCCGACACGTCGAGCCGCATGGGCGATGTCCCCGCGTCGATCCAGAGAAGCGGTGCGTCGGTGAGGTTCCGCAGGGCGGCCTCGAGCGGCCGCCGCAGGGCCGGGACGACGCAAGCGACGCAGACCCCGTCGATCTCTGCCGGCGATGCGTCGGCGTCGTCCAGTGCGTTCCGCGCGTCGAAGCGTAGCTCATCCGCCGTACCGTGGGGGTGGGTGGAGAACCGCCAGCGGCCGACGAGGCGCGAGTCGTTCCAGAGGCCGACGACGATGTTTGTGTTTCCTACGTCATACACGAGGAGCATGTTCCTCACCTCTCGAGCAACGGCGTGCCCGGCGGCAGTAGGGTGTTGTCGATGAGTCTCGTGTGGCCGAGTCGTACGGCCAGCGAGACCAGGGCCTTTTCCCCGACGCGATCGAGCTCTTCGAGCGTTCGAACGTCGGCAACGCTCACATACTCCACCTCAGCCGCGGGCTCGCTCGCAAGGACCTCCCGCATGGCCGCACGCAGAGCCTCGGCGCTCCTCTCCCCGCCCTGCCATTGACGCTCGGCCGCGTCGAGCGAACGCCGCAAGACCGGGGCTGCAGCCCGCTCCGCCGGAGAGAGATACGTATTGCGGCTGCTCATGGCGAGGCCGTCGGCCTCTCGGACCGTCGGCACGACGCAGAGCGAGATCGGAAGATGAAGATCGCGGACCAGACGGTCGACCACCAGGGCTTGCTGGGCGTCTTTCTGGCCGAAGTACGCGACGGCTGGCTGGACGAGGTGAAAGAGCTTGGCGACGATCGTGGCGACGCCGCGGAAGTGCGTAGGGCGTGATGCTCCCTCTAGGCGGTGCGTCAGACGGTCGACGACGACCCAGGTGTCATGGTCGGGGAGGTACATGTCCTCGACGCTCGGGGTCCACGCAACGTCCGCCCCAGCTTGCTCAAGAAGCTCGAGATCGCGCTGCAGGTCGCGCGGATACGACGCCAGATCCTCGTGCGGTGCGAACTGCGTCGGGTTGACGAAGATGCTCGCGACGACTGTCGTCTGCTCGCTCCGGGCCCGGTGGACGAGGGCAAGATGCCCGCCGTGCAGAAAGCCCATGGTGGGCACGAACCCCACGGGGGACCGAAGCTCATGACGGACACGCCGCAGCTCACCGACGCTCTCGACGACCCTCACGTTGGATCGGCAAGCCCATCGCGAAGGGCCGCCGCCACCTCCGGGGCAAGGGCTGTGCTCTGTTCTGGACCCGGAAATGCTCTGGAGGCCACGTCGCTCTGGAAGCGCTCGACGGCGGTTGCAGCGTCCTTGGCGAGCTGCGCGTACGCGCGGGCGTGGCGCGGCACGAAGGCCGGCGTCCAGCCGAGGATGTCCGAAGTGACCTGGATCTCTGCGTCGCACAGAGGGCCGGCTCCGATGCCGAGCGTTGGAATGGAGAGACGCTCTGTGATCAAGCCCGCGAGTTCCGTCGGAATGCACTCGAGAACGACACTGAAGGCGCCGGCAGACTCCAGAGCCTGGGCGTCGGCGAGGATCTCCTTCGCACGCGCGGCCGTCTTGCCTTGCACGCGGAAGCCGCTCAGTTGATGAACGGACTGCGGCGTAAGACCGATGTGCCCCATCACGGGAATCCCCGCTTCCGTCAACCGGCGAACCGTCGGGGAGATCGAGCGACCGCCCTCGAGTTTGACGGCCTGTGCCCCCGCCTCTTGGAGGCAGCGTGCCGCGCTGGACATCGCCTGCTCGATCGAAATCTGATACGTCATGAACGGCAGGTCGGCGACGACCATCGCGCGGCGAGATCCTCGGACGACGGCGCGGGTGTGATGGAGGATGTCCTCGAGCGTTACCGGAAGCGTGGTCTCGTGGCCGAGGACGACCATGCCGAGGCTGTCTCCGACGAGCAACAGCGGTATGCCGGCGGAGTCCAGGATCCCCGCGCTCACGGCGTCGTACGCCGTGAGTGCGGCGAAGCGGCGCCGCTCGCGCTTGGCTTGGAAGAGGTCAGCGATCGTCACGCGCACAGGAACCTCCTTCCTCGGTCGCGTCGAGAAGCCGGAGGAGCCTCTCGGCCGCCTCCGCGGCGAGGGTTCCCTTGGCGAGAGCCACCGGAATCGTCCGACGCGCCAACTCCTTGTACACCGGGAGGGTGGCGGGCGCAATGCGCCCGAGGGTCTCAAGATGGCGCGCCAGCGTTCCCGCGTCGCCGCGCGCAATGGGACCCGTGAGCGCGCGTGGCGACCCGACGCGGTCCAGGTTGTCCACCGTTCCGCGAACAAGAGGAAGCAGGGCGCGAACGGCCTCGTCCTTGGGGATGCCGACGTGTGTCCACAGCTCGGCAGCCAGGTCCATGAGGGTTACGAGAGCGTTCGATGCGAGAACGGCGCCCGCGTGGTACAACGTTGGATCGCCGGCGACGAACAGCGGACGGCCGCCGAGCGCCTCGGCCATGCGCGTCAGCGTGTCGCGAAGCGCCTCGTTGGATGCGTCGATGCGCACCGCAGTTCCCGCCGCGAACCGGCGGCTCTGCGTTGCCGTGGCGAACGACTTGAGCGGGTGGAACACCCCAACCGAGGCGCCTTGGTCTTGGACCGCGCGCAGAACGTCGAGCGACGCGGCGCCGTGGGTCGTGATCGCCGCCACACCGCGCGGCCAGCGAATCGATGCCGCGACGTCGGCCAGCGCGTCATCGGACACCGTGAGAAACACGAGATCGCAGAGCTCGGCAACCTCCTGGCGCGTGGACGCAGAGCGGGCCGCTGGCAAGGACCGGACCAGCTCATCGCGCCGCGCAAGATCGCGGCTGTGCACGGCCGCAACGGGGTAGTCAGCGTCGGCGAGCGCTACGGCGAGGGCCGTGCCGACGACCCCGGCTCCGATGAAGCCAATGCGCGGCCTGGACGTATCTCTCATCGCTGACTAGCTCGATCCGAGCAACGCGACGACCCGGTCAAGGATCGTGTCCGCGGTCGCACGTTTGGCTTGCCGTGGAAGGGGCGTTGCCTCGCGAGAGTCAACGAGCACGACCTCGCTCTCGTCGGTGTCGAACGGCCCGTTGGGGCCGCCGACGGCGTTGGCCACGACCAGATCGAGAGCCTTCTCTGTCAGCTTGCGGCGGGCGTTGTCGATCAGGTTCTCGCTTTCGGCGGCGAAGCCGACGCGCACGGCCGGGCGGCCGCGGGTCACCTCGAGCACATCGGCCGTCCGCGTCAGTGGGAGAAGCAAGGGCTCGTCTGTCTTCTTGATCTTGCGGTTCTCGGCGGCCGCCGGTGCGTAGTCCGCGACCGCCGCGGCCATGATCAGAGCGTCTGCGTCGGAAAGCGCGGCGGAGACGGCGTCGCGCATCTCGGACGCCGTTTCAACGAGAACGCGCGTCACAGCCGCTGGAGCGCGCAGGGATGACGGGGCCGAGATCAGGGTGACGGCAGCGCCGCGGTCGCGTGCCGCCTCGGCGATGGCGTAACCCATCTTGCCCGACGAACGGTTGCCCATGTAGCGGACGGGATCCAGGGGCTCGCGAGTTCCTCCTGCCGTGACGACGACCCGCCGGCCCGTGAGATCCCCATAGCGGCCCAGTAGGGCGAGCGTCTCCCCGAGGAGGTCTTCCACCGCGGCGAAACGTCCCGCGCCACGGCCTCCCGAGGCCAGGCGTCCGCTCACGGGGCCGACGAAGCGGGCGCCGCGCGCCCGGAGCGTAGCAACGTTGGCCTGCGTCGCGGGGTGTTCCCACATGGCGGTGTGCATGGCCGGCGCGATCAGCACGGGAGCGCGTGTTGCGAGCGCCGTGCACGACAACAGGTCGTCGGCCATGCCCTGGGCGAGTTTGGCAAGGGTATTGGCCGTTGCCGGTGCGATGAGGAGCACGTCGGCCGCGTCGGCCAGCGAGACGTGCTCGATCGAGTGGGGATTCGTCACGTCGAACATCTCGACGGCGACCGGACGCCCCGTCAAAGCGCGGAACGTCGCCGGAGCGATGAGCTGGGTCGCGGACCGCGTCAGGATGGCCAGAACCTCGACCCCGGCCTGCGTGAGGCGACTGGCGAGATCGGCGGCCTTGTACGCCGCAATCGATCCCGTAACACCGAGGACAACGGTTCGCTGAGTCATGATCTCACCAGAGTCTCGAGGATTGTAGCTTGCACGTTTGGGAACGTACAACCAGGCGTAGCGGGGCATCTGCCTGTCCTCGAGCCTTGGCGCTTCGCAGAGGGCGTCGTACCATTCGCGAGGAGCCGTGCCGACGTGACGGCGCCGCGGGCGAGGACGCGGGAGGATCCCTCATGGTGAAAGGCATCGGCGGCAGAAGGTCCACTCCGGCGAGAACGCGAGAAGCGCTCCTGCAAGCCGGGGAAGCCGTGTTCAGCGAGCGGGGATATCACGAGGCGTCCGTCTCGGAGATCTGCCGCAGAGCCGGACTCGCGAACGGGACGTTCTACCGGCACTTCGAGCACAAAGAGGAGATCTTCGCGGCGCTCGTCGAGCGTCTTCAGAACGGCATGCGCGAGCGCATCCAGCGAGCGCTCGCCGAGGCGGCCGACGGCCGCGATGCCCTGCTCCAAGCGTGTCGCGACGTGCTTCACTACATCGCCCGCGAATCGGCGCTCTATCGCGTCGGCCGTGGCGCGGAAGCGATTCGGCTTGGGATCCATCGGCAGTTCCGGATGAACCTTGCCGAGGCGTTGGGACGCGTCCTTCGGGCGGGCGTCGAGAGCGGCGTTTTCCGGGCGGTGGACGAAACCACTGCCGCGTACGCGATTCTTGGGATGCTCGAGTTCATGGTGATGCGGTACATCCTTTGGGAGCCGGGTTCGCTTCATGAGGGCGTGTACCGCACGCTGGAGTGTCTCGTGATGAGCGGGTTCGACACCGGCACCGCCAGGGTGGAGGGCATGAAGAGGCCTCCTGTCGGGGCCGAGCCTCGGCAAGGCGACCCCGCGGACACATTGCAGGGAGGGGAAGCCACGCGTCAGGCACTTCTCGATGCGGCCGAACGTCTGTTCGGGCAGACGGGGTTCTATCAGACATCCGTCTCCGCGATCACCTACGTCGCGGGCGTGGCGCAGGGCACGTTCTACCTGCACTTCCCGAGCAAGGTGGCTATCTTTGCCGAGCTTGCGCGCGAGATCAACAGGAAGTTCAGAGCCGCGGAACGAGCCGCGCTGGCGGGAATCGTCGACCGGCGCGAGGTCGAGGTTGCGGGTTTCCAGGCTTTCTTTCGGTTCATCGCTGCGCATCGCGGTGCCTACTGGATCATCCGCGAGGCAGAGCTGATCGATCCCGAGACGGGACGTTGGTATTACGAGCGGCTCGCGAGAGGCTACACCGCGGGACTGAGTCAGGCGATGGAGCGCGGAGAGGTCTACAGGATGGCGCCTGAGCCCCTCTCTTATGCCCTTCTGGGTGCCGGGCACTCCGTGGCCTTGTGGTGGCTGGCCGATGACGCCAAGCCCGTGCCTGCGGACCGGGTCGTCTGCGCCCTGCTGGACTTTCTGGAGAGAGGACTTCTCGACCGCAACGGCTAGCGAGAGCCGCAGGCCGCCGGGAGCGTGGCCACGGCTCCGCCGAGGACCGTCTCTGGTTGACCTTAGCGCGCCTTCCATGCTAGTGTGAGACCTGAGTCACCCTTCACACCCCGGGGTCCGCTGACCGCACCATCAGGGGTCCGGGTCTCACGTGCCGTCAGGGAGGCGGGATGCAAAACGTTGCCGTCGTCGGCGTCGGGCACGGCCGGTTTGGAGTTCGCGAGGACGCATCGCTGCGCGAGCTGGCCTTCGAGGCAGTTGCCGCGTGCCTGCAGGATGCCGGCGTTCCCCTTGCCGATGTCGAGGCCATGGTCGTCAGTGTGGCCTCGGACGAGTTGAGTTGTGCACTTCAGCCGTCTGCACAGGTCGTCGACTACCTTGGTTTTCACCCCAGACCGAGTTTCCGCGTGGAAGGCGCTTGCGCGTCGGGGAGCATGGCCGTGCGGACGGGATGGATGAACGTCGCCTGCGGTCTCGCGGACCTCGTGCTGGTCGTCGGGGCCGAGAAGATGACGGAAGTGCCGACGGCGCGCGCGACCGAAGTGCTGGGGCGCGCCGGGGACTTCCTCTGGGAGTACCCGTTCGGAATGACGTTTCCGGGCTACTACGCGCTCATTGCTCGAGCCCACATGGCCAAGTACGGGACCACGGAAGAGCAGCTTGCCGCCGTTGCCGTCAAGAATCATCGCTACGGCGCGCTCAACCCGTACGCGCATCTGCGTAAGGAGATCACCCTCGAGAAGGCGCTCAGTTCGTTTGTCGTTGCCTCCCCGCTCAAGCTCTACGACTGCTGCCTGATCTCAGACGGCGCGGCTGCCGTGCTGCTGGCCTCCGAGAAGCTGGCCAAGCGCATGTCGAGAAGGCCCGTCTGGATCCGCGGCCTGGGTCTGGGTACCGGCAGCCTGTCCCTCGCGCATCGCGAGGACCTGACGACGCTCGGCGCGACCGTCGAGGCGGCGCGGCAGGCCTATGAGATGGCTGGGGTACAAGCGAAAGACATCGACGTTGCGGTGGTTCATGACTGTTTCACGATTGCTGAGGTCGTTGCCTATGAAGACCTCGGCTTCTGCTCGCGCGGCGAGGGAGGTCCGCTGGTCGAGGAGGGGCACACGTCGATTGGTGGGAGGATTCCGGTCAATGTCGACGGAGGCCTGAAGTCCAAGGGGCATCCCATCGGGACGACCGGCGTCTCGATGGCCGTCGAGATCACCAAGCAGCTCCGCGGCGAGGCGGAGCCGGGGCGCCAGGTCTCCGGCGCGGAGATGGGTCTGTCGCACAACGTCGGCGGCAACGGGCAGCACGCAGCGGTGCACATCTTCTCGACGGACAAGGAGTAGGGATGCAGTTCCGAGACTTCAGTCTGCAGATCCAGGACACGAAGGTGCATGGTTTCGTCGATGGGCTCGGTCGTGGAGAGATCCTGGCTTCCAAATGCTCGTCCTGCGGGGTGCTGCAGTACCCGCCGCGTAGCGACTGTCCCCATTGCCTGGGATCGGCGTTTGAGTGGGTGCCGGTGTCCGGCGAAGGCCGCCTGATCTCGTTCACATCGATCTACGTTACGCCCAAGCACTTCACGCCGGACCTGTCGCGCACCGCGCCGTTCTCCGCCTACTCGTATCAGCCGCGCCCGGTGGGCATCGTCGAGATGAAGAACGGGTTGCGCGTCACGGGCTGGATCCTTGGCGTTCCGGCCGACGCGCTCCGGGTGGGGATGTCGCTGATGCCCCGCGCCGAGATCCTTCCCGACGGTCGAGCGACCGTCGTTCTGGCCAGGGTGGAGGGGTAGGTCACGATGGTCAACGCGCTGCGAGCTGCCAAGATCTCCGGGGTCGGGATGTACATCCCCGAGGAGCGGATCACCAACGCCGAACTCGGGAGGATGATGGAGTACGACGTCGAGTCGTACCTCGCGGAGAAGGGGATCGGCGTCCGATTTCGGGCCCGGCCCGACGAGTCCGCGTCTGACATGGCGGTCGAGGCGACGCGCCAGGCCTTGAAGCAGGCCGGGCTTCGGCCGGATGAGGTCGACCTGATCATCCTCGCGACGGACACGCCGGACTACGTGAGCCCGCCGACCTCGGCGATCATCCAGCACAAGCTGGGAGCCCGGAACGCTGGTGCTTTCGACATCAACGCCGCGTGCACCGACGAGACGATCGCCCTGGCGATCGGGTCGCACTACATCGCCCTGGACCCGGCGATCCAGCACGTCGTCATCGTAGGCGCCTACGGCATGACGAAGTGGCTAGACTGGAGCCCCTATTCCCAATCGGCTTCCAAGGTGCTGGCCACGCTGTTCAGTGACGGCGCCGGAGCCGTTGTGCTCTCGCCGTCCCGCGAGCCCGGGTACCTGGCGAGCAAGATGATGAGTGAAGGCAGCTGCTGGGATACCTACGGCATCTACCTCGGGACAGGACGTCCTCTGACGCCGGAGATGGTGGCGAACAAGCAGCACTACCTGAGGTTCCACGAGAACGCTCACCGCGTACCCGGCGACTTCAACGTCACGCGATGGCCAGTTCTGATGCGCAAGACCACCGAAGCCGCCGGCGTGACGCCGAAGGATCTCGATCTTGTCCTCATGAACCAGGTGGAAGTGGGAGCTGTGCGAGCGACGCTCGAGGCTTTGGGCCTCTCGATGGAAAAGACTCATTGGGTCGCCGACAAGTTCGGCTACGCGGGCTCGGCATCCGTCTTCATGGCGCTCTGCGATGCTCTGGACCGGGGGCGGATCTCGGCGGGCGATCTGGTGGCGTTCTGTACGTCGGGTGCGGGGTTTGTCTTGTCCACGGCGCTGTTCCGATGGGCCTAGAAAGGAGACGGTCGTCATGCGCCTAGCGGGGAAGGTCGCCATGATCACGGGGGCTGGTCGCGGGATTGGCCGCGAGGCCGCCACGCTGTTCGCCCGAGAAGGGGCCAGAGTCGTTGTTGCCGATGTCGATCCGCAGGGAGAGAAGGTCGTCCTGGAGATCCGATCCCATGGGGGGGAGGCGACCTTCGCGCGCGGCGATGTCACGAGCCGCGAGCAGTGCTCGGCGCTCGTCGAGTCCGCCGTGAGCGCATTCGGCCGGATCGACATTCTGGTCAACAACGCCGGCATCACCCGCGATGCGCAGCTGGTCAAGCTCTCCGAGAACGACTTCGATCGGGTTATCGCCGTGAACCTCAAAGGCACGTTCAACCTCACGCAGGCGGTGGCCCCGCGGATGCTGGACCAGGGAAGCGGCCGGATCATCAACGTCTCTTCCGTCGTCGGAGTCTACGGGAACTTCGGGCAGACAAACTACGCTGCGACGAAGGCCGGAGTCATCGGAATGACCAAAGTGTGGGCCCGTGAACTTGGGCGGAAGGGGATCACGGTCAATGCCGTCGCTCCGGGGTTCATCCAGACGGAGATGACCGAGGGGGTCCCGGAGAAAGTCCTGGACCTCATGCGGTCGCGAACGCCGCTCGGCCGTCTGGGCACGGCGCGCGACGTGGCGAACGTGTACCTGTTCCTTGCGTCGGACGACGCCGCCTATGTGAACGGGTCCGTCGTATGCGTGGATGGCGGCCTCATTCCCTAGGAGCGCCAGAGCAGGATGGCGAGCGAAGTGCGATCAAGTCAGCGCCTACGGCGATGGAGGAGCGAGATGCTGGGCCTGGGGATGACCTTTTGCTTTGTCGGTCTTCTCTCGTCGTGCAGCGGTCCGGCGTCACGCCGCGTCGAGGAGCGCACCGTGCGCGTGTCGAGCGGGGAAGCGATCGGAGTCCTGCGCGTCGGTCGCGGAGACGAGGCCGTTGTCCTTCTCGCGGGCAACAACTGCTCGGGCGAGGCCTTTCGGGAGCTGCTATGCCGGGTCGCGGCGCGGGCGGACGTCTACAACCGCTACACGTTCTATGCCCTGGACTACCGGGGAAGCGGCCGCTCGACCTACCATCACCCGATCACCTCGCTCGACGACTTCGCCGCGGACTTCGCCGAGGTGATCGAGAGCGATTCCTGCCTGCGCAGAGGCGACCTCACGCTCGTCGGCCACTCGATGGGGTTCGGAGTGGCCCAGTGCCTGGCCGTGAGGAGCCGGGCAAGCGTCTCGCGACTGATCTCTCTGGCCGGGATCGGGACGCGAGGCGTGCGCGTGATGTTCTCTCCGACGACGGGGGGTACCGATCCGCAGACGGGGAAGCATTACGCGTTGGGGGATTGGGCGGACTCGATCGACGCCGTCGCGTTCCAGCAGCGTTCCTTGTGGGGCGAGCAGCGTTCGCCCGAAGACATGGCAGCCGCCTGGAATCTCGTGGTGTTCAACGAGGTCCTCGCGTACGACCTCGCGCGGATGTCCGTCGGCGATCCTGCGTACCTCGAGACGCCAGCCTACCGCGCGGTGCTCGAAGACGTCCAGAAGACGCAGTACATGCCGGAGTCTCTCTACGCGAGCCATATGTTCAACTTCGCGGCCGAGACGCTGTCGCATCGGAACCAAGACGGCGCCGTGGTGACCCTTCCCGGGGCCGACCGCCTCGATGCGTTGGCAGGACTCGATGTTCTCCTGGTGAAGGCCGAGACCGATCGGCTCAGATGGCGCGGCGATCTCGTGATTGCCGACTCCATCACCCAGAACACGAAGTACGACCTGCGCGTTGCGGGGGCAAACGTGACCGCGGTGATGCTCAAGTCCGGCCGGGGCTACGACCACGGATTCCCGATCCACCGCCCCGCGGAGACGCTGCAGCTCATCACGGCGTTCGTCGAGGCAGGAACGATGGATCGCAGCGCCGCCGCGGCCATCTTCGGATCCGACGATGTGGCCGTCGTGTACTCAACCGACGAGCGGGATTGGGAGCGTGAGACCTACGGTGGCTTCTAGGGGCGTGAGATGACGGGCGGGCATCTTGCGGGGAAAGTGGTCTTGATCACGGGCGCTAGCTCGGGTATTGGAGCTGGGTTGGCACGGGCCTGCTCGCACGGCGGGGCGCGGGTCGCACTCGTCGCGAGGTCCGAAAGAGAACTGATGGAGACGGCCAGGGACTGCCCAGGCGAGAC
Source organism: Candidatus Bipolaricaulota bacterium (assembly GCA_040752575.1). Classification (GTDB taxonomy): domain Bacteria; phylum Bipolaricaulota; class Bipolaricaulia; order UBA7950; family UBA9294; genus CAIOGO01. The sequence goes on along the minus strand of JBFMGK010000067.1, from coordinate 37,742 downwards.
CGCAGTCCTGCCCGGAGATGCGACCTGCGACGCCGACCGCAAATCCATCGTGGGTTCCGTGGTTCGGCGCTGGGGCGGTTTGGACATCCTCGTCAACAGCGCCGGCATCGGCTGCTACGGAGCGTTCGACGAACTCGAGGAGCGCGATCTGCGAGATGTGCTCGAAATCAACCTCGTCGCCGCGTTTCGGATGACCCAGGAGGCGCTGCGCGTCATGCGCGTTGTGAACCGGGGCCTGATTCTGCAGGTCGCATCGACCGGCGGACTGATCGCTCACGCCGCGAAGGTCTCGGCGTATCTCGCCAGCAAACATGCCCTCGTCGGCATGAGCCGCGGGCTGCGACGCGATCTCGAGGGAACGGGGATTAGGGTCCAGGTTGCTTGTCCCCATCTCACCGACACGCCGTTCTTCGGCCGTGGACACGGAGCTGAAGAGATGAAGGCCGTGGCCGACTCCTTGCGTGATCGAATGGATACGGCAGACGAGGTGGCGCAGGGCATCGTGAAGGGCATGGACAGCGACCGATTCGTGATCTTCCCGACGTCGCGGGCTCGTGCCGCCTACGAGCGATTCGCGGAGGGGCTATGAGGCCCGAGGCCGGCGCGACAGAGCGCTACGTCTGCCGGACTGCGCTGGTCACGGGAGGAGCTTCCGGCATCGGGCGTGCGGTGGTCGAAGCGCTCGCGGCGCGCGGCATCTCGGTGTTCGTAGGCGACGTCTCCTGGGGCGGGCCGACACCTCCCGCCACGGACGGTTATCGGCTTGACGTGTCCGACAGCTCCGACGTAAAGAGAGTGTTCGCCGCGCTACGGGAGCGGCTCGAGAACCTCGACCTCGTCGTGAACGCCGCCGCCGTGATGGGCGAGACCGCGTTTGTCGAAGACTTGACGGATCGCGAGTGGAAGCGCGTGATGTCCGTCAACCTCGATGGGACGTTCTTCTGCTGCCGCGAAGCCGTGCGCTGGATGAAGGAGACAGGACAAGGGGGGCGCATCGTCAACTTCAGTTCGGTAGCCGGGCTCATGCCGACGCCCGGTGCGCTCCACTACAGCGCGAGCAAGGGTGGAGTCATCCAGCTGACGAAGACACTGGCCCGGGAGACGGCTCGATACGACGTGCGAGTCAATGCGATCGCTCCGGGGTACATCGAAACGCCCATGCTGCAGAGACTGGACGCATCGTTCAAGGAACAGACGCTTCAGCGTACGCCGCTTAAGAGGTTCGGGACCGCAGAGGAGGTCGCTGCCCTCGTCGTTTTTCTTGCGAGTCCGGAGGCGGACTTCTTCACCGGACAAGTGCTAAGTCCGAATGGCGGACTCGTCATCTAGCGTAGGAGGAAGAGGCAAACGTGGCCGGACCATGGCGGAACCTGATCGTGCAGACGTCGCGCAGCGTGTCCTGGGTGACGATCGATCGCACTCGGGATCGCAACTCCCTTGACACGGCGACGATCGGCGAGCTGCGTGCCCACCTCGACGCGTTCGAGGCGGCGGGGGGGCGCGCGGTGATCTACCGGGGTTCCGGGGAGAAGCACTTTGTCGGCGGTGCCGATGGCGTGGAGATGTTCGAGCTGTCTCCGGACGAGGCGCTGGCTTTCTCTTCGAGGATCCAAGCGTTGTTCTCGCGGATGGAGGCGAGCCCCCTCTTCTTGGTGGCGGCGATCCGCGGCCTGTGCTTCGGCGGGGGGCTCGAATTCGCCCTCGCGTGCGACCTACGTCTGGCGGCGGACGATGCTCGTCTCGGCCTTCCAGAGGTCCGCCTGGGAATCCTCCCCGGCGGAGGCGGAACACAACGCCTGCCGCGTGCGATCGGCGCGGCTCGCGCGGCGGAGATGATCCTGGGCGGCAAGCTGTACGACGCCGCGGCGGCGCACGCCATGGGCCTGGTCACCGAAGTGGTCGCGGTTGGATCTCTCGACGCTGCAGCGGCGTCATGGGCCGAGAAGGTCGCGTCGCTTCCCGCCCATGCCCTGGCTGGGGCGAAGGCGGCGCTCCACGCGGCCGACGAGTTCCCGCTGCGGCAAGGACTACGCGTGGAGTCCGAGCGCTTTGCCGATTGCTTCCGGCACCCTGACTTTGCGGAGCGGGTTCGCCGGCAGCTTGCTGAGGGGAGACTGGAGACGACTCGTACGCTCCGCGCGACGGAGAGGGGAGATGAAGATGTCGACGTTCCGGGCCCATGACGGTCTAGAGCTCTACTACGAGGTTCACGGGACGGGCGAGCCGCTCGTGCTGCTGGGCGGCATCATGATGAGCGCGGCGAGCTGGATGGGACACGTTCCGGTGCTTTCGCGCCACGTCCAGCTCATCTTGCTGGATTTGCGGGACCAGGGACGCTCGGGTCGCATGAAAGACGAGTACTCGATCGACGTCCACACTGGGGATGTCGTGAAGCTGCTCGACGAACTCGGGATCGAGAAGGCCCACCTGATGGGGGTCTCGTACGGTGGGCAGGTTGCCCAACGGGTCGCGTGTACGCATCCCGAACGCATCAAGACGCTCATCCTCGCCAACGTGAACTACTACATCACGAACCTGCTCGCCGAGATCGGACGAGCGTGGGAAGTGGCGGCTCGGCTCTACGATGGCGAGCGATTCTTCCAACTGGCGGTGCCGTACATCTACTCCCGCGCCTTCTATGCGAAACACCTTGAGGCGCTTCATCAGCGCCAGGCGATGTTCAAGAGCGCACTGACGCGCGAGTGGTTCGACGGATTCACGCGGCTGTGCCACAGCGCGATTCCTTTCCGGATGTCGGCCGAGGACCTGCGCCGGCTCACCATGCCCACGCTCCTTCTCGCCGCCGAGGAAGACCTCTTGACTCCGCAGCGGGTCATGGAGGAGATGGCCGAAGCCATCCCCCAGGCGGAGTTCGTCAGCCTGCCGGGAGCGGGGCACGGGGCGTGCCTGGAGCGTCCCGGGGACTTCCTGACGGTCGTGATCGGATTCCTGACGAAACACAAGCAGGCATGAGCGCGAAGCGGAGTTTTCCGGACCCTGTAGAGAAGAGGAGGTGACGCGGACACAGACCTGAGAAGGCTCGAGAACGTCGGAGTCGCAGAGATCTACGTGAGGTCGAAAGGAAGGGCCAAGATGAAGAGGATGTTGGCACTCGCGGTCCTCGTCATGCTCGGAGCGGGTCTCGTCGCCGTCGGCCAGGACACGATCAAGCTTGGCGCGGTTCTCCCGCTCGCGGACATCACGGGCGCACAGGGCAGCAAGGCAATGCAGCTCGCCGTTGACGAGATCAACGCGGCGGGCGGGATTCTGGGTCGTCAGCTGGAACTCATCGTGATCGACGACGAGAACAAGCCGGAGAAAGGCGCCGCAGCCATCGACCTGTTGGCGACGGTCCACAACGTGGACGTGTTCATCGGCGGCATGAGCAGCGGCGTGCACCTCGGCCAGATTCCGACTCTGAAGAAGTACGAGAAGGTCACGGTCTGGATCGGCGCCGCCTCGTCGCTCGTCGAACAGGCGGTCGTGGGCCTGGATTGGTACTTCCACGTCCATCCGTGGGACTACCTCCAGGGAGCAAGCTACGTCGAAGGGTGGGCTGCGATCGCGGAGGAGTACCCGTTGATCCAGATCGAGAAGGCCTTCTGGGCCTACGAGGAAGGAGCCTTCGGAACCAGTTCCTTCCAGGGAAGCCTCGTCGCGCACGCGGACTGGGAGAACATCGGTGAGTCGTTCAAGAGCGCGCTGTTGGGCGGCGGTGACTATCGATCCGTCCTGCGCCATGCTCAGGAAGAGGATCCCGACATCTTCATCTGGGTCGGGTACGGCGCGGACGCCCTTCCGATCATGGAGCAGGCGCGGGAGATCGGCTTCACGCCTGCGCTCTTCGTGGGATCTCCTCCGGGATGGCCAGCGGACTTCGGCGAGTCGCCCCTTGCCAATGGTGTCGTTGCTTACGGGATGTGGGCTCCGTCGATCAAAGACGTGAGCCCGGTCAGTCAGCACTTCTGGGACGCCTACATCGCGGCGTTCGGCGAGGAGCCGGCGACGTACTTCGCGCCGCTCGGGTACACGAACGTCTACGTGGTCGCGGAAGCGATCACCCGCGCAGGCACCCTGGACAGAGAGCCGCTGATTGAGGCCCTCGAGGCGACGAACTACGTTTCTCCGCTGGGCGAAACGCTGACGTTCTCCCCCTCGAACCTGATCGAGCACCAGGGCTTCTCGAAGCAGAAGATCCTCCAGTGGCAGAACGGCGCACAGCAGGTGCTGTGGCCCTTCGAGTACGCGACGGCTCTGCCGATGTACCCGTTCACGGGGCGGTAGAGAGCGTCTGTTGTTGGGCAGTTAGGACGCGGGCTGGCCTGCGTTGGCAGGCCGGCCCGCGGCAAGGAGCCGGGCTGAGATGAGACTTCTTCGCACGATGAGGCGGGGACAATGGGTCCTCCTGGCCGTCACGGGAGGGATCGTCGTTCTCCTGATGCTGTGGAAGCCGTACGCTCTGATCGAGGGGATCCAGCGCGGGGGACTCTATGCGCTGATTGCGCTCCCGATGGCGCTCATCCTCGGAGTCGTCGGCATTATCAACTTGGCACACGGTGAGTTCATGATGCTCGGAGCGTACGCGGCGTACTGGTTTCGAGTGTCGGCGGGCGTCGACCCCCTCGTGGCGATGATCCCTGCCCTTGGAGCGTTCTTCCTCGTGGGGGCCGTCACGTACTGGCTGACCATTCGTCGTGCGCTCAAAGCGCCGGAACTCAACCAGTTGCTTCTGACCTTCGGCATGGCCATGGTCGGAGCCGAGTTCGCGAATCTCATGTGGACGTCGCAACCGCGCAAGCCGTCTCTCTCCTACGTCTACTCGTCGATGGCCCTGGGCCAGCTGAGGTTCGGCACCTACGCCTTCATCTATACGGCGGGGGCGATCGTGCTGCTCATCGTGCTCCTTGCGTTTCTCCGCCGCACACGCCTCGGTCGGGCCGCCTTGGCGGTGGGCCAGAACCCTCGGGGCGCGCGACTCGTGGGCATTGATGTGAACCGCACGTATCTTCTTATCTTCGGTCTTTCCATAGCCCTGGTTGGCGCAATCGGCGCGATGTTTCTGACGCGACACTCCGTGTTCCCATCGGCCGGATCGCCGTTCACGATGAAATCGTTCTGTCTCATCGCGATGTCCGGCATCGGAAACCTCCCGGGCATTGTCTGGGGAGGGTTCGGGCTCGGCGTGGCCGAAGCCATTGTGCTCTCGTTCCGCGGATATGGTGGCTGGGCGGACGTCGTGTTTTTCGCGGTGCTGGTCGCAGTGATTATGGCGAGGTCGTACCGGAGGCATGCGGCATGAGGATCCAGAGAGCCATCCCCTATGTTCTTGGAGCCGCACTGGCCGGGGTTCTCCCCTTGCTGACGGGAGCGTACCTCGAACAGGTCGCGGGCTCTACGATGATCTACCTGACGCTGGCCCTGAGCTGGGACATGCTGCTTCGTTCGGGGCAGCTGGGCTTCGGCACGCACGGCTTCTTTGGGCTTGGAAGCTACGCCGCCGTCCTGTTGTTCCTGGAGACGGACATCCATCCGTTCCTGAGCATCGCGTTCGGCGGCCTGGTGGCCGGCGCCGTAGCGACGCTGATCGGCCTTGCCGTTCTGCGGCTGCGCGGAATGTACTTTGCGATCACGACGCTTGCGCTGGCGAGCATTTTCTCGGTCGTGCTGCGGAATCTCCCGCAGGTGAGCGGGGGCCCCGAGGGAAAGATGCTCCCATCCTGCATCTACGCCGGCGACACGACGAAGGTCTACTGGCTCATCCTGGGGCTCGCCCTGCTGACGATCGTCGTCTCCGAGGTCTTCGAACGAACGAGAATCCACCTTGCCCTCACATCGATCCGAAATGACGAGAGGGTCGCCAAGACGAGCGGCGTCAACGTGTTCTGGTACCTAGTGTTCGTCTTCGCCGTGACGTCGGCGATTCAGGGGATCGCGGGCGGAACCTATGCCCACGTCTTCGGCTTCGTCTCTCCCGAGGGGAGCTTCAGCGCCAACTTCCTCCTGCTCCCGCTGGCCATGGCCCTCCTCGGGGGGATCCACAGTACGTGGGGGCCCGTGCTCGGGGGGCTCGTGCTTGGCGCCTTGTCGGAGTATCTGAAGCTGCAGATCCCCTATGGTCATCTCCTGGTCTACGGGGCGATCATCGTGATCGTCACGCTGTTCCTGCCTCAGGGCATTCGAGGCATGCTCCGCGCCGCGATGCGGCGTGTGCCCAGCGCGCGGGGTGAGAAACCATGACGCAGCCGGCACGAGAAGCGGGCGAGGCCTGGACGGCAGCAGGTGCTCGAGCTCTGCAAACGGATTGTGGGGGGTGGCGGCGATGTCGGTCCTGAGAACCGAGGCCTTGGAGAGACACTTCGGCGGCCTGGTCGCCGTGCACGATTTGACGTTTGAACTCACGGAGCGGGAGATCCTTGGCATCATCGGGCCGAACGGCGCGGGCAAGACCACGGTGATCAACCTCATCAGCGGTCTGTACATGCCGAATGGGGGTCGGATTCTTCTCGACGAACGGGACATCACGTACGCGCCGCCTCACGAGCGATGTCGACGCGGGATCGCGCGAACGTTCCAGCTTGTCCACCCCCTGGCCGACCTGACCGCGCAGGAGAACATCATGGTCGGTGCGCTGTTCGGACAGCGGCAGAGCCTGCGGGCCGCGCGCCGCACGGCCGCCGAGATCGGTCGGCTGCTCGACCTGCGTGCCATGAACCGGCCGGTCTCGGACCTGACCGTGCTCGAGGTCAAGAAGCTCGAGATTGGCCGGGCCCTGGCGACGCGCCCCAAGGTGTTGTTCCTCGACGAGGTCATGGCCGGGCTAAACAGCGACGAGACGAAGGCCATGCTCGCATCGGTGCGGATCGTCCGCGAGCAGGGCGTTTCGATTTGCGTCGTCGAGCACGTGATGAGCGTGATCCGCGACCTCACCGACCGCGTGATCGTGTTGGACGGCGGGACCCTCATCGCGCAAGGTCCATACTGCGACGTCTCGGCCGATCCCCGGGTGATCGTCGCCTATCTTGGCGAGGAGGAGACATGCTGACCGTCTCGAAGCTGAACCACTACTACGGGAAAGCCCACGTCTTGCGCGACCTCTCGCTGGACGTGGGGACCGAGTCGGTCGGCGTCTTCGGTCCGAACGGAGCGGGAAAGTCAACGTTGGTACACGCCATCGTGGGGCTCGTGCGGCCGCGCAGCGGCTCGATCACCTTCGAGGGCCGATCGCTGCTGCGTTTGCCCACGCACGAAGCCGTTCGCACGGGCGTGTCGCTCGTTCCGCAGGAGCGAGAGCTATTCCCGTTGATGTCCGTGCGCGCGAACCTCGAGGCGGGTGCCGCCTACATTCCCCGTGCGCGGAAGGGGATTCGGGACGCGCTCGAAGTTTCGTATGAGATGTTCCCCGTCCTGAAGTCCCGGGCGCGCCAGCTGGCTGGGACGTTGAGCGGCGGCGAGCAGAGAATGCTGGCCATCGCACGCGCGATGATGCCGTCGCCTCGGCTCCTGATCCTTGATGAGCCATCACTGGGGCTGCAGCCATCTCTTGTGACGGAGCTCTTCCACAAGGTTCGGGAGATCGGCGAACGCAGCGCCATCATGATGGCGGAACAGAACGTGAGGCAGAGCCTGCGAGCGGTGACGCGAGGCTATGTCATCGAGAATGGAGAGATCGCGTTGGAGGGCCGGTCCGAAGACCTGATGAACAACGACCACGTCCGGCGCGCCTACCTGGGCCTGTAGGGCCGGAGTCCCAGACGAAGGGGGAGGGACGGCGGTGGCCAAAGCTCTGGCAATCTGCGGAAGCCCGCGGGCGGGGAGCAACACCGAGGCCTATCTGAAGGCGGCACTGGGCGTCCTCGCCGATCATGGCGTGGCTACGGAACTTGTGCTCCTCCGTGGCAAGCGGATCCAGAGCTGCCGCGCATGCTACGCGTGCTGGAGGCCGGGAGCCGGAGTCTGCCAGATCCAGGACGACGACTTCCCCGAGATCCGCGACAAGATGCTCGCAGCCGACGCCCTCATCGTCGGTTCGCCCGTGCACTACAGCGCCGTGCACGCTGACCTTTGGTCGGTTCTCGTGCGCGCTGGGTTCCCCGGGATGGCCGGCCACCCGAACAGCCCGCCGCGGCCGTTTGCCCGCAAGATCGGCGGGCCGATCACGGTAGCTCGCCGCGCGGGCCAGAACATGGCCCTCGCACAGCTCCTGCTGTGGTTCAACATCAACGGCTTCGTCGTTCCCGGATCCATCTACTGGCCGATCGGCGTTGCGCGATCGGTCGGCGACGCAGAGAAGGACACCGAGGGGATGCGAACCGCGGAGCAGTTCGCCGAGAACGTGGCTTGGCTGCTGCGAAAGACACTTGAGGAGCCGGGGTTCGAGGAGGCAGAGTCGAAAGGAGAAGCGTGATGGATCACAACGAGGTACGGAACTCGGCCTATCCAACGGCCGGTTCGGCCTACAACCTGGGGCAACTGCTCTGCCGGAACGCCTCCACCTCGGGCTTCCCCGATCGCGTGGCGATCCTCGATGCGAGTGGGCGTGGAGACGGCCGCGTGACCTATCGAACGCTGAATGCCCGCGCGGCCCGGTGTGCGAATGCGCTCGCGCTCCGCGGCGTACGGAAGGGCGATCGGGTCTTCGTGCTGCTCCCCAATCGAGTCGAGACGCTCGAAGTGCTCTTTGGATGCCTCAAGCTCGGGGCCGTCTTCACCCCGGCGAACTTTCGCTTCGCCGGCGAGGAGATCTCGTTCCTCGTGGGAGACATGGGCGCAAAGGTCTTGGTGTTCGACAGCGAGTTCGGCGACAAGATTCGTGAGGTCTCGGCCGCGCACCCGGACGTAGGACTGGTCGAAGTCGGAGGGAGGGGTATCGACGCGGCGGAGGGATACGAAGACCTCCTCGCGCGGGCGAGCGATGCCGAGCCCGGCGCAGAGACGTCGCCCGACGAGACGTGCATGATCCTGTTTACCGCCGGCACGACGGGGCGTCCAAAGGGCGTCACGCTCACCTATCGGAGCACGTTCTTCGCGTGTCTTTCGAACGGGCTCTCCGCAGCGCTGACCCGGGATGACGTGTACCTCGGGGCGCCTCCGATGTTCCATGCCGGTGGACTCACGTGCTTCCAGCTCTACATGCTGATGATCGGCGGGACGATTGTCGTCCAGACGCGCTGGGGTGCGAAGGAGGCGCTCGAGCTCATCCGGCGACACGGCGTGACGTACCACTTCGGAATCGCCACGCAACTCAAAATGATGCTTCAGGTCGAGGGGTGGGAGACGTACGTAGGATCTCTTCGCGCGGTGAACGGCGGCGGCGAGCCACAGCCGGCCGAACTGAAACACGCGTTCATCCGTCAGGGAATCACGTACGTCAGCGGATACGGTCTCACCGAGACGGGAGCCACGGGCTTCAACTGGCCGGCCTCGTCGCCCGACGATCCGACCCTGAGCAAGGCGAGCGAATGCATGGGGAAGCCGCCGGCGTTCGTTGAGGTGAGGGTCGTCGACGAGGAGGGACGGGACACCGCCGCCGATGAACTCGGAGAGATCATCATCCGACGCGAACCTACGGGAGCGGCGGGCTACTGGAACCGCCCCGCTGACGAGGCGAAGAAGTTCCGCGGCGACTGGATCTTCACGGGAGACCTCGGCAAGAGAGACGCGGAAGGCTACTTCTACGTCCTCGGCCGGACCGACGACATGATCATCAGCGGCGGCGAGAACATCTACCCTGCTGAGGTCGAGAAAGCGATCTTTGGCCATCCGAAGGTCGCCGATGTCGTGGTGGTGCGCGGCCGACACGCCCAGTGGGGGCAGACGCCCAAGGCGGTCGTTGTCCCCAAGCCCGGCTGCACGCTGACCGAAGACGAGATCTCGGAGTACGCCGCGGCGCATCTGGCGTCGTACAAGAAGCCGCGTCGCGTCGTGATCGTCGACAGCGTTCCGCGGTCCGAGACCGGGAAGATCGACCGCAAGGCCATTCGGCAGAGATACGAGGAGGTCTAGCGATCACGCCGAGGTGTCCTGGGACGGACAGAGGACTCGATGTCCGTCCCGGACGCCCCGAATGGCGTGGAAGGCGGCTACCCGGCGATGGCGGCCTGCGCCGCGGCAAGCCGCGCCACCGGCACGCGATACGGGCTGCAGCTCACGTAGTCCAGGCCGACGCGGTGGCAGAAGGCAATGGATGCAGGATCGCCGCCGTGCTCGCCGCAGATCCCCAGCTTGATCGTCGGCCGCGCCTTCTTGCCCAGCTCGCAGCCCATGGCGACGAGCTTGCCGACGCCGCCCTGGTCCAGGGTCTGGAACGGATCCTTCTCGTAGATGCCCTTGGCGACGTAGTCCTTGAGGAAACGACCAGCGTCGTCGCGCGAGAACCCACAACCCATCTGCGTGAGATCGTTTGTGCCGAAGCTGAAGAACTCGGCTTCGGCGCCGATCTCATCGGCGGTCACGGCGGCCCGCGGCACCTCGATCATCGTTCCAACGAGGTACGGGATCTCCTTCTTCGTCAGCTTGTGCTTCTTCAGGACGCCCTCGGCCACTTTCACGACGACGTCCCGCTGGAGGACGTACTCCTTCACGTGGCCGACGAGCGGGATCATGATCTCGGGCCGGACGGCGACGCCTTCCTTGTACACGGCGACGGCTGCCTCGAGGATCGCCTGCGCCTGCATCTCCGAGATCTCCGGGAAGGTGATCCCTAGTCGGCAGCCGCGGTGGCCGAGCATGGGGTTGAACTCATGGAGCGAGTCGACCTTCCGCCGGATGGTCTCGACCGGAACGCGCATGACTTCCGCGACCTCCTCCTGTCCGGCGACGTCATGCGGCAAGAACTCATGGAGCGGGGGATCGAGGAGCCGGATCGTGGCCGGCCGCCCGCCGAGGGCGCGGAAGATGCCCTCGAAGTCGCTGCGCTGCATCGGAAGGAGTTTGGCGAGCGCCGCGCGCCGTCCCTTCTCGTCGTCGGCGACGATCATCTCGCGCACGGCGACGATGCGGTCGCCCTCGAAGAACATGTGCTCGGTGCGACAGAGCCCAATCCCTTGCGCGCCGAACCGCACCGCGGTGGCCGTGTCGTGTGGCGTGTCGGCGTTCGTGCGCACGCCAAGGCGCCGCACCTCATCCGCCCAGCCGAGCAGCGTGCCGAACGTTCCCGCAAGCTCGGGCTCGACGGTCGCGATCTCTCCTTTGTAGACGGCGCCCGTTGTTCCGTTGAGGCTGATCCACTCCCCGGCCTTCACCGTCGCCCTTCCGACGGTCAGGTAACCCTTGGCGTAATGCACCGACAGGTCGCCCGCGCCGGCGACGCAGCACTTCCCCATGCCGCGTGCCACGACGGCTGCATGACTGGTCATTCCCCCGCGGGCCGTCAGAATGCCTTGCGCCGCGTTCATCCCGCCGATGTCCTCGGGAGACGTCTCGATCCGTACGAGGATCACTCGCTTTCCTGCGGCCGCGGCGGCCTCCGCCGCCTCGGCGGAGAAGACGACCGCCCCGCTCGCCGCTCCCGGGCTCGCAGGAAGGCCCTTGGTGAGAAGCGCCGCCTTGGCTTCCGCCGCGGGGTCAAACGTGGGGTGGAGGAGTTGGTCGATCTGCTCGGGAGTGACGCGCCGGAGGGCTTCTTTCTTGTCGATCATCCCTTCAGTCGCCATCTCGACGGCAATGCGAACGGCGGCCGCGGCGGTGCGCTTCCCGTTGCGTGTCTGGAGCATGTACAGCTTGCCGCGTTCGATCGTGAACTCGATGTCCTGCATGTCGCGGTAGCGCTTCTCGAGGGTTTCGCGGATCGACAGCAGCTCGCGGTAGCACGCGGGCATCTCTTTCTCGAGCGCCGAGATCGGCTGCGGCGTGCGGATGCCGGCGACGACGTCCTCGCCCTGCGCGTTCATCAGGTATTCCCCGTAGAAGGCGTTCTCGCCCGTCGCAGGATTCCGCGTGAACGCGACGCCGGTGCCACAGCCCTCTCCCATGTTCCCGAACACCATCGACTGGACGTTGACGGCCGTCCCGAGAAGGCCGCGAATGTCGTTCAGTTCGCGGTACTTGATCGCGCGGGGGTTATTCCACGATCGGAACACGGCTTCGATGGCTCCCCAGAGCTGTTCGTCGGCGCGCTGCGGGAAGGGTCGGCCGGCCCGCTTCTGGATGGCTTCGAGGTAGCGCGCGATGAGCGTCTTCAGATGAGCGGCTGAGAGCTCGGTGTCGAGCTTCACGCCGGCTTCGTGCTTGACGGCATCGAGGATCTCCTCGAAGGGGTCCGCGTCGGCCTCCGTCTCGGGCTTGAGGCCCATCACGACGTCGCCGTACATCTGGACGAGTCGACGATACGAGTCGTACGCAAACCGCTCGTCCCCGGAAGCTGCAGCGAGTCCCGCGACGGTCTCCTCGGAGAGGCCCAGATTGAGGATCGTATCCATCATGCCGGGCATTGAAGCAGCGGCGCCTGAGCGCACGGACAGAAGAAGCGGGTTCTCGGCGTCGCCGAAACGCTTGCCCGTGATCGCCTCAAGCTGTCGGAGGCTTTGCTCGACTTCGGCACGCAGTCCCTCGGGGAGTTTTCCCCCGTGGTCTTGGTAATGCGCGCAGACTTCCGTTGTGATCGTGAACCCCGGCGGGACGGGGATGCCCAGCTCCGCCATGTCGGCGAGGTTGGCTCCCTTGCCGCCCAACAGACTCTTCATCGACGCATTGCCATCGGTTTGACCTTTGGCGAAGAAGTAGACGCTCTTCATCCCACGCACCTTTCCATGGTCTGGAATCGTGAAGCTCCTTAGGCACCGTCGTCGGGGAACAAGGCCTCGACGAACTCCCGGGCCGAGAACGGTTGCAGGTCGTCCGCCGCCTCCCCGACGCCGACGAACAAAATCGGAAGAGCGAGGGTTTCGCGAATCGCGAGCACGACGCCGCCCTTGGCCGTGGAATCGAGCTTCGTCAGAACAAGCCCGGTCAGCCGGATGGCTTCGTGGAACCGCTCCGCCTGGACGATGGCATTCTGCCCCGTGGTCGCGTCGAGCACAAGGAGGCGTTCGTCGGCTTCCCGCGCGAGCTTTCGCAGGACTGTGCGCTCGATCTTGCGTAGCTCCTCCATGAGGTTGTGCTTGGTCTGCAACCGGCCTGCCGTGTCGACAAACAAGACCCCGCCGGTACGGAGCGCGTGATCGAGCGCGTCGTAGACGACCGCGGCGGGATCCGCTCCGCTCTGTTGACGAACGAGGTGAGCGCCGATGCGATCCGCCCAGACGGCAAGCTGCTCTGCGGCCGCGGCGCGGAACGTGTCTGCGGCGGCAAAGGTGATTGGCAGGTCAGGGCGCGCCGCGCGCAGGTGCGCGGCCATCTTGGCGATCGTCGTCGTCTTGCCTGCTCCGTTGACTCCCGCGACCAGGATAACCGTCGGCGTACCGTCCTCGCGCAGCGGGAGAACCCCCTCGGCTCCCTGCAGTCGCCCCGCCATGAGGTCGCGGAGGATCGCCCTCGGGTCTCGAGGGTCGCGCCGCATCGCGGCCGCGAGATCGGAGACGAGGGCTCCGGCGAGCTGCACGCCGACGTCGGCGGAAACGAGAGCGTCTTCCAGGGCCTCGAGGTCGGCCGCCTCAAGCGATGTGCGTCCCGAAAAAACCTGAGCGAGCGAGTCGGCGAGACCGGCGCGGGTTTTCTTCAGGCCGCTGCGCAGCCGCTCCAACCAGGCCATTACATCTCCTCCGGGGCGACCATCCCGAGGAGCCCAAGCGACTTGTGGAGGACTCCGCGAGTTACCCGAAGCAGGGCGAGCCGGGCACGGCCCACCGCTTCGGGCTCGCCGAGCACGCGGTTTCGGTCGTAGTACCCGTGAGAGGTCCGAGCGAGGTCCAGCGCGTACTCCGCAAGGAGATGGGGTCCGAAGGCCTCGGCAGCCGTCCACACGATCTTGGGAAAGCGATCCAGCGCCTTGATCAGCGCGACGTCGTCGGCCGAGGTCAGCGGCGCGAGGTCGGCCGCATCCAGCTCGTCGGCGAGTCGTCCGGCTTTGCGGAACAGCGAGGCGAGTCGAGTGTGGGCGTACTGGATCGTCGTTGCCGGGTTGTCGAGCGACTGGCTCTTGGCGAGGTCGAGGTCGAAGTCCAGATGCGCCTCGGGCTTCTTCGAGATCATGAAGTAGCGAACCATGTCCGGTCCGACTTCGTCCAAGAGATCCCGCAGGGTCACGAAACGCCCCGCACGCGTCGACATCCTCTGGACGACGCCGCCTCGCTTCAAGCTCACAAACTGGTGCACAGCGTAGTTCAGAAACCCCTCGGGGAACCCCAGGGCTCCCGCGGCGGCCTTCATGCAGGCCTGCTCTGTCACGTGATCGGCGCCCTGCACGTCGATGACGAGGTCGAGTCCGCGTTCCCGCTTGTCGAGGTGGTAGGCGATGTCGACGAGCAGGTATGTCGGCCGGCCATCGCTGCGGACAAGCACCGAGTCCTTCCCGCCTCGGACGTGCTCGGCGCGCAGCCACACGGCGCCGTCGCGCTCGTACACCGCCCCGCGGGTCCGCAGAAGGCCGAGCGCCGCGTCGACCTTGCCTTCGCGGTGGAGCGTCGCCTCGCTAAAGAAGCGATCGAACGCAATGCCCAGCGCGTGAAGATCCCTACGAATGCCTTCGCTGATCCGGGCCACGACCTCATCACGGAAGGCCTTGCGCGCCTTCTCGTCGAACGTCTCGAATCCGTCGCCGAGGGCGTCGCGGACGGCGGCCGCCAGATCCTTGAGGTACTCGCCTTGGTAGCCGCCCTCGGGGATCTCGCGCGCCTCGCCGAACAGCTCGCGGTAGCGAATCCAGAGCGACTCGGCGAGCAGATCGACCTGCCGCCCCTCGTCGTTGAAGTAGTACTCGCGCTCGACGTCGTAGCCCAGTTCGCCGTAGAGCGAGGCCAGCACGTCGCCTAGGACGGCCTGGCGTCCGTGGCCGACGGTGAGCGGGCCCGTCGGGTTCGAGCTGACGAACTCCACCTGAACGCGGCGGCCCCCTCCCAGGGCGGAGGCTCCGTAGCTCGGACCCGCACCGAGCATTCCCCGGAGGGCGTTATGCAGGTGGTGCGAGGAGAGAAACACGTTGATGAACCCCGGGCCGGCGACCTCGGCGCGAAGTCCCGACTCGCTCGCTCGCTCGGCCAGCTCTGCCGTCAACGCCTCGGCAAGCGGGCGAGGCGCCAGGCCCTCGTGCTTGGCGGCGAGCATCGCGAGATTCGTGGCGTAGTCGCCGAACTCCGGTCGTTCGCTCGGGCGGACATCGGAGTAGACGGTCGGCTCGACGCCGCGAAGCCCACGATAGGCGTCCAACAGCGCATCGCGCACAAGACCTTCCAGATAGGTGTCCCGTGGGGCGGCCATGGCGGGCATGATACGCGATCGCGGCCTACCGCTCGACGAACAGCCGCACGGCGGTCTTCGTTTCTCCGTCGATCGAAAGGTCGACGAACCCCGGTACGACGCGCAACGGGCGATCGCCCGGACGCTCTAGCGCGCGGCGCGCAATGGCGATGGCCTTCACAGCCTGATTGACGGCTCCTGCCCCCACGGCGTGAATCTGGACCACGTCACACTGCTCGAGCGATGCGACGATGGCTCCCGATACCGAGTTAGGATTGCTCCCCGAGGCGACCTTGAGGTTCTCCATGGGTCCGTGCTCCCGCTGCGAAACGTCCCGTGGGAACGAGTATAGCTACGCCCCTTCTCGCCGCCAAGCCTACGCGCCGAGACGGCCTCGCGCCGAGGCTCTGGAAGACGCTGCATGGGGTGTGACGGTCTGCAGAGCTGAACGGGGATTTGGCGCTCCCGGGTCTTGTCACCCTTGTAGGCGACGGCTATAATCGATCGACTCTCCACTAGGCTGCAAGGACGAAGGTCGGCGTCCAAAGAGCCATCGTCCTCTTCTCTGTCGGATACCGACAGAGGGAGCGTCGAACTCGGGCGGGACTGCTAGACTGCGGAAGCTCCGTAGGTTTGCAGGAGGTGCTTTGTAGATGATGCAGAAGGGAAGCTGGCCAAAGTGGATCGGCCTCCTCCTCATCGGAATCCTGGCCGTGGGGGCCAGCGTTGCGGCGCACAACGGCGCGTGGCTGGACCAGGTGACGTTCACCGAGGAACCCAGCACCGGCGCAGCGATTCTGAAGCTTGAGGCAGGAGACATCGACCTCTACGCGTTTTCTATCGGCGACCGGGCGTTGTTCGGCCAGGTCCAGGCGAGCGCGAACCTCGACTACGTGATGTCGTACGGCTCGTTCAACGACCTCACGTTCAACCCCGCGGGACCCGTCTTCAACGACGGACGGCTGAACCCGTTTGCCGTTCCCGCGTTCCGTGAGGCCGTGCACTGGCTCATCGATCGCGAGTACATCGCGAACGAGATCATGGGTGGCATGGCCGTCCCGAAGTATTCGTACCTGAACTCGGCGTTCGCCGACGCAGTGCGGTATCGCGAGGTCATGGACGAGATCGCGGACTACTACGCAAACGACCCCGACAAGGCCGAAGCCGCGATGACGACCGTCATGACCGACCTCGGCGCGACGCTTGTCGGCGGGAAGTGGCAGTACAACGGGCAGAACGTCGAGATCATCGCCGTGATTCGAACCGAGGACGAGCGCCGGTTGATCGGCGACTACGTCTGCGGCTTGCTCGAGGAAGTCGGATTCACGACGCAGCGCTTGTACCGGATCAGCCGCGAGGCGTCGCCGATCTGGATTAGCTCCGACCCGACGGATGGCCAATGGCACTTCTACACGGGCGGATGGGTGACCACGGCCATCTCGCGCGATCAGGGAACGGGCTTCAACCAGTTCCACACGAACCGCATCCTGCCGTGGCCTCTGTTCCAGTACCTCACCGAGGAGATGGCCGATGCCGTCTCTCCGGGGCTTTGGGTCACGTTGGACAAGCTCTACAACCGCGACTATGCGACGATGGACGAGCGCGCGGACCTGTTCGAGGAAGCCCTCTGGGGCTGCAACCAGTTCGCGAACATGATCTGGCTCGTCGACCGGACCGGCTTCACGCCATTCCGGAAGGGCGTCCAGGCGGCGGCGGACCTCGCGGGGGGCGTGTACGGCTCGCAGTCGTGGGCCCAGGCCATCTACTTCGAGGGGGCGGACGGGAATCCGCAGGTCGGCGGGTCGCTGGACATGGCCACATCGACGTTGCTCGTCGAGCCGTGGAACCCGGTGGCCGGCTCGAACTGGACGTACGACATGCTCCCGATCCGCGGGACCGGTGAGACCGGGTACGTCATGGATGTGAACACGGGTCTGATCTGGCCGCTGCACTTCGATCGCGCCGAGATCACGATCCAGACCGGGCTCCCTGTCGGGGTCTCGGATGGGGCGTCGTGGTGCACGCTGAAGTTCCAGGACGTCATCCAGGTTCCGAGCGATGCATGGGCAGACTGGGACGCGGCGGCGCAGAAGTTCATCACCGTCGCCGAGAAGTACCCTGACGGCGTGACGGCGAAGCGTAAGTCGGTTGTCTACTATCCGTCGAGTCTCTACGACACGCCGCTTCACGACGGGTCGAAGATCTCGATCGCCGACTTCGTGCTTGGGATCATCATGAGCTTCGACCAAGCGAAACCCGAGAGCAAGATCTACGACGAGGCCCAGGTCGGCGCGTTCGAGTCGTTCATGAGCGCCTTCCGCGGCGTCAAGATCGTGTCGAGGGATCCGCTGATCATCGAGACCTACTCGGATCTGGTCACGCTCGATGCCGAGAATGGCGTTTCCGATTGGTTCCCGTATTACAGCCAGGGCCCCGGCTTCTGGCACACGGTGACCCTCGGAATCCTCGCCGAGGAGAAGAAGCTGCTCGCGTTCTCGAGCGACAAGGCGCAGGCGCTTGGCGTGGAGTGGGCGAACTACATCGCCGGCCCTTCGCTGGAGATCCTGCACGATCAGCTGTTGGACTGCCTGAGCACGGGCTACCGGCCATACGAGCCGACGATGGCGGACTACCTGTCGCTGTCCGAAGCCGTGAACCGCTGGACGTTGCTCGACAACTGGTACGCGGACATGGGGCACTTCTGGGTCGCGAGCGGGAAGTTCTACCTTGAACAGGCTTTCCCGACCGAGAAGGTCATCGTCCTTAAGCGGTTTGCGGACTATCCCTACCCGGCGGACCAGTGGCAGCGGCTCATTGACGAACGTCCGTAAGCGCTGCAGGCCTAACATGTAAGGCTACAGCGTTCGGTAGCGTGCGGTTGGGGGATCGCTGAAGGCCAGGGCCGGCAGCGGTCCCCCGTCTTCTTCCCGCCGGCGCGACGTCGGCGCCGACGCGAGAGGAGTGAGTGGTGACCATGAGTGGGAACGCCTGGAGGATGGCGCGGCACCTTGCCCTAAAGGCGATCGCGCTGCTGATCACGCTGGTGGTCGGCCTCTACTTGGTGATCCTCATCGCCAACATGGGCGGACGCCTCGACGAGGTCAGGCGGTCAGAGATCCGCCTGAACGTCGCGACGGCCGTGTACATGAACCCCGAGAACCAGGGCCTCGACCCGGCGACGCTGAGGAAGCTGATCGACGACCTGTGTGTCGTGCAGTTCCGCCGCTATGGGCTTGACCGTTCGTTCTGGATCCGCAGCGTGGACTACCTCACAACGGCGATCACCCTGAATCTCGGACGCTCCGAGAACATCTCGAGCGACAGCGGCTCGAGAGAAGTCCGGCGGATCCTCGGGGAACGCCTGGCCCCAACGCTTCTGCTCTTTGCCACCGCCAATCTCCTCCTCTTCTTCAGCGCGATCGTGACGGCCCTGTTCCTTTCGCGCCGCTACGGCAGCACGCTCGACAAAACGATCGTCGGCCTGGCGCCGCTCTCGGCCGCGCCGGGCTGGTTCTACGGCATCTTCCTGATCTTGCTGTTTGCGGCGGTCTTTCGGATCTTGCCGTGGGGGGGGATGGTCAAGGCGCCGCCGCCTGACAACGTCCTGGAGTACGCGGTGAGCCTCCTCCACCACATGATCCTGCCGGTGCTGTCGATCACGATTTCGGTCTTCTTCGCGAGCGCCTACACGTGGCGGACGTTCTTCTTGATCTACTCGAGCGAGGACTACGTCGAACTGGCGAAGGCCAAGGGGCTCTCGTCGCGGGCGATCCAGCGGCAGTATATCTTGCGTCCGACGCTCCCGACGATCATCACGAGCTTCATGCTTATGCTCATCGGTACGTGGATGGGCCAGATCATCCTGGAAACCGTATTCAACTGGCCCGGCCTCGGCCGGCAGTACCTGACGGCCGTGAACCTGAACGACACGCCGGTGATCGTCGGCACGCTCGTCATCTTCGGCTATCTCCTGGCGCTCACGGTCTTTCTGCTCGACTTCATCTACGCGATCGTCGATCCCCGGGTACGCGTCGCAGGAGGAGGGCGGTCGGCATGAGGGGATTCGTCAGCTTCTTCCGGTCGTTGCGCCAGTATCCCTCGGCGATTGCCGGGCTGATCATCGTGGGGATTCTCGTCGGGATTTCGGTCTACGCGGTGATCGCGATTCCCTACGGCGAGGCCATCCGTCTGTGGCGAGGCGGCGCCGGGGTCTGGGACGACTATCCGCGCAACGCGGCGCCCATCTGGTACGACCTGTTCACCCCGGCGAGGCTGTCGCGGACGATCGTCCTCGACTCGCGCACGACCGGAGAACGCACCGCCGAGTCCCTCGGCGACGGAACCGAACGGGTGCGCATCGCGCTGGGGTTTGACTTCCCGTACGACTCCTTCCCGACGGAACTCACCCTGTACACCGATGCCACCTACGAGGGGAAGCGGACTCGCTACTCGGTCTTGTGGACGAGGCCCGACGGAAGCGAGACGCCGATCGTCACGGATCGGGGAGTCAGGACGCGAGACGGCTACTATCTGTCCCAGGACATCCAGCTCCTGAATCAGATGCCGGGGCGAACCAAACCCGAGATCGGGCTGTTCCTCGACCCGGCGCAGTTCGTTCCAGGGGCCGGCGATCCGAAGCCCGTGAAGGGCCGCTACACGCTGACGGTCGAAGCCGTGGTACCCGAAGGGTTCGAGTTCGAATCCAAACTCGTCGCCTACGGTCAGGTCCATGGGCTCGCCGGAACCGACGACCGTCGCCGCGATCTGACGGTCGCCCTCCTCTGGGGAGCGCCGCTCGCACTCATTTTCGGGCTCCTGGGGGCGGTGGGCGCCAACGTGACGACGTTCGTCCTCGCCGGGATCGGCACGTGGTACGGCGGCCGACTCGACGCCATCTTCCAGCGCCTGACCCAGTTGAACATGCTCTTGCCCACACTGCCAATCCTCATCATGATCGGGCAGTTCTACTCGCGGAGCTTGTGGCTCATGCTTGCGATTATCATCCTGCTCAGCATCTTCAGCGCGGGCATGCTCACCTATCGGGCGATGTTCCTGCAGGCGAAGCAGGCCCCGTATATCGAAGCGGCGAAGGCTTACGGGGCGAGCAACTTCCGGCTCATCTTCCGCTACTTGCTGCCGCGCATCGTCCCCGTCCTGTTGCCGCAGTTTGTGCTCGTGATTCCCGGATTCGTCTTCCTCGAGACGTCGCTCGCCGTCCTCGGCTTGGGCGACCCCCTGCTCCCGACGTGGGGCAAGGTGATCAACGACGCACGTGGCGCGGACGCGCTGTACAAGGGCTACTACTACTGGGTGATCCAGCCGGCGATTGCCTTGATGTTTACCGGATTCGGGTTTGCAATGATCGGCTACGCCCTCGATCGGATCTTCAACCCGCGGCTGAGGACGATGTGATATGGCGAAACCAGAGAAAGTACTTCGCGTCGAGGATCTGAAGCTTCACTTTCGCACGGGGAAGGGCCCGGTTCAGGCGGTCGACGGCGTCAGCTTCGAGATGCAGCGCGGACCGGCGACGGTTGTCGTCGGAGAGTCGGGGTGCGGGAAGAGCACGCTGTCGCGGGCGATCCTGCGTCTGCTCCCGCGGAACGTGCACACGTTCAGCGGGCGCATCTGGCTTAATGGGACCGATGTGATGACGCTCGGCGAGGAGGCCTTCCGGCGGCAGGTTCGCTGGGTCAAGATGTCGCTGGTCTCCCAGGCGGCGATGAACTCGCTCAACCCGGTGATCAAGGTGGGGGACCAGGTGGCCGAGCCGCTGCGCGTTCATGGGCTGTCCGCGAGCAAGAAGGACGCCCACAACCAGGCCGAAGAGGTGTTCCGCCTGGTTGGGGTCTCCAAGGACTTCCTCGACCGCTATCCGTTCGAGCTCTCCGGCGGGATGAGGCAACGGGCCGTTCTCGCGATGGCGCTCGTCACGCGGCCGGACATCGTCTTTCTCGACGAGCCGACGAGCGCGCTCGACGTCCTGACGCAGACGAACATCATGAACGTCCTCAAGGGCATCAAGCACGATCTTGGCGTGACGTTCATTCTCATCACGCACGACATCGCGACGTCAAGCGAGTTGGCCGATCGGGCGGCCGTCATGTACGCCGGGCAACTCGTCGAGCTGTCCGACGCGACCGACTTCTTCCGGACGCCGCTGCACCCGTATTCGCGCAAACTGATGGCCAGTGTGCCGACGCTGCGCGAGGACAAGAAGCTCGAGTTTATTCCGGGTCAGCCGCCGAGCCTGCTGAATCCGCCCACGGGGTGCCGATTCGCCGTGCGCTGTCCGTCGAGGTTCGAGAAGTGCGATGCGGAACCGCCGTTTGTCGATGTGGGCGGCGATCGCTGGGTCAAGTGCTGGCTACACGTGTGAGGCGGAGACCATGACAACGCAAGAGAAGCTGCTGTCGGTGAACGACCTGCGCACGTGGTACGAACTGCGCAAGTGGGGTTTCTTCCACGCCGGATACGTCAAGGCCTTGGACGGGGTGAGCTTCGCGCTCGACGCGGGGCAGGCGATCACGATTGTTGGCGAGAGCGGATCGGGAAAGACGACCCTCGCGAAGACGATCCTCGGCCTCGTGCCGCTGACGGGGGGCGAGATGGAACTCGCCGGCCACCGGATGGAGGCCAAGAAGGGGTCCGCGCGTGTCTGGTTGCGCTCCAACGTAGGATTCGTTCAGCAGGATCCCTACGGGGCGCTGGCTCCGTTCATGAACGTGCGGCGCATCCTGAGCGAGCCGCTTGCGGTGAACGGCGTGCCGAAAGAGGCGCAAGAGGCCCGGATCCGCGCGGTCATGGAGGAAGTTCGTCTGACGCCGGTTGACGACTTCATCAACAAGTATCCTCACATGCTGAGCGGCGGACAGCAGCAACGGCTTGTCATCGCGCGTGCGATCATCCTCGAGCCGAAGCTGATCGTCGCCGATGAGCCGGTATCGATGCTCGACGCGTCGGTGCGGGTCGAAATCCTTCAGTTGCTGCGGCGCGTTCAGAAGTCCCATGGACTGGGCGTGATCTACATCACGCACGATCTCTCGACGGTGCGGTACTTCTCCGAGTTCGTGTTCGTCATGTACGCGGCGAAGCTCGTCGAGAAGGCCGAAGTCGCCGAACTCATCCACAGCCCGCTGCATCCCTACACCCAGGCTCTATTGACCGCGATCTCGGACCCGGACCCCGAGAACGCGAAGGTCATCAAGGACGTGCCGGCAGGCGAGCCGCCGAGCCTCGCCAACCCTCCGCCGGGCTGTCGTTTCCACCCGCGCTGCAAGTTCTTCATCGACGGGCTGTGCAACGTCGAGGAGCCGCCGGCCTTTGAGCCGTCGCCCGGGCACTTCGTCGAGTGTTGGCTGTTCCGAGAAGGAGGACGCGCTGAGGAACCCGCGGCGTCTGCTTCTCGTTAGCCTGTTCCTGCTCGTCGGGGCGTGGGGCGTCGTGTTTGCCGAGGTGCTCGGCGTGATCCCCGCGCCCCTGTGGCTGAGCATCTTGGCGTACGCTGCGTCCGTCGGCGGTTTGTTCATCGGCCTCATCGGCGTCGCACTCTACACCGGGGAGCGGCGCCGGCGCGGCTGATACCCGTCCCGGACCTTCTTCTGCAGGCAAGGCTTGCCTTGACGAGCGTTCTCCGTATAATGCCGATTGACTCTCCACTAGGGCGGCGCGAACCGGGAGAACCATTCTCCCTTGGTGGACGCCGGTTTTGTTTTTGGGAGCAGAGAAAAGGAGGCTCCGTAGGAATGAAGAAGCTGGGCATGGTTGTCCTGCTCGCGTCGGCGCTGCTCGTCGGAGGGGCGTTGACGGCAGGGGCTGTCCCGTTCTTCGAGGCGACGAACGTCCTCTGGACGGCGACGTCCGACGGAACGGTTGGCTGGCTCCTGATTGTGAACATGGACGAGGGCGTCTCGTACAACACCCTCATCGTCGAGGCCTTCACGCCGGTCAACATCGTCGACGCGGAGTGTTTGATCTACTCGGGCGGCGCGGTGGTGGCCACGGGTCTCACCGACTACTTGGCGCAGATGGCCAACAACTTCTACCGCATCAACCTTCCGGTGGAGGTTGGCTACCTTGACTTCGTCATCGTGAAACTGGCGGCCCGCCGGGCGCAGCCGATCGCCCTTTACCAGGCGGTCTTCGCCGGCCTCTAGGCTCGCCTCGCGGCCGATCCGGAGCCGAGAGGGCCGGAGCGGCCGCCGCAAGGCACGCCGGATGGGTAGTGACGCAGTAGGAAAGGGAGGAAAGAAAGCAATGAGGCTACGCAGTGTACTTAGCGTGGTGCTTCTTGTCGGCGCCCTGAGCGGCCTGGGCCTCGCCCAGGTGGGCCCCTTCGCGGACGGCATTCTGTACAACGTCCGCATGCAGGAGGAAATCGCCCTTCAGGACGTCGCGGCCGGCAACATCGACATCTTCCAGTACACGACCGCGGGAAGCGTGATCTTCGGACTCGACCAGGCGACGCTCGACAAGCTCGAGCTGTACGTCGTTCCGGCGTCCTCGGAGAGCCTGTTCTTGAACCCGTATCCGAACGCGGCGCCGTACATCGCCGTGACGACGAGCGGCGAAGAGAAGTTCAACCCGTTCGCGATTCGCGAGCTTCGCTTTGCGCTGCACTTCCTGCTCAACCGGCAGCAGATGGTTGAGGAGATCATGCAGGGCGCGGGGAGCCCGTCCATCATTTCGGTCGGCAGCTTCGAGCCGGGCGCCTTCAAGCTCTATCTCGAGGCGCAGAAGCTCGGCCTGACGCCGGAAGGCGACCAGGCGAAGGCCTACCAGATGATCGACGACGCGATGAACGCGGCGGCGGCGCTGCCCGAGAACGTCGGTCGGCTCGCCCGCGGCGGCGACGGCATCTGGACGTTCGACGGCGCGCCCGTCGAGATCAACTTCTACATCCGCGTCGACGATCCGAACGTCCGTCTCCCGATGGGCCGGCGAATTGCTGACCAGCTTCGCCAGGCGGGCTTCGTCGTGAACAACGTCGAAGTGGACCGCACTCGATGCATCAGCGACGTCTACCTGACCGACCCGGCTGACTACCTCTGGAACATCTACACCGAGGGGTGGCTCGCCGGCGGCACGTCCCTGTGGAAGGACGTCGACGTCGTGCAGATGTACGCGCCGTGGTACACGAACATGCCGGGCATCGGAGAGAGCTCCTGGTGGAACTACCAGCACCCCGAGCTCGACGCGTGGACGCAGGCGATCATTTATGGGCAGTTCGAGACGGTCGACGAGTACTGGGAGCTCATGTCCAAGTCCGTCGCCGCGGGACTGACCGAGGCCGTCCGCATCTACCAGCAGCACGACTTCGCGTACTACGCCGCGAACAAGGCCGCGTTTGAGACCCGCTTCCTCTACGGTCTCGGCGATGGGCTCAACCGCGACACCATGATCTCGATGGTCCCGACAAACAAGACGCGACCCGTGGTCGTGTCGCAGTTCTCGGCGCGCGGCTCGCTGTTCCTGAACGCCTGGGATCCCGTGGGGACGCAGGGGTTCAACGACGCCTACGCGGCGAACATCATCACGAACACCACCGACCCGAACACGACGACCGCTCCGGGATCCGCGGCCTACACGCCCGTGATCTCGTCGTGGAGCAACGTCGTGGTCGACGTCGAGTTTGCCGACGACGGCACGGCGGTAGGCCAGCTCGCCGCCCCGGCGAACGCCGTGGAGTGGGACTCGACCGCTAAGGCCTGGGTCTCGACCGCCGGCGAAGCCGCCTGGGCGAAGGCCGACTACACGTTCCAGCTCGCGAATTTCCACGATGGCAGCGAGACCTCGCTGCTCGACTTCGCGCAGGCCGAGGGGTTCCTGACCGACTGGGCGGTCGAGGACTACGAGGGCGACCCGTACTTCGACTCGGGGATCTCGTCGGCCATTCTGCCCGGCTTTGCGTATACGCATGGTTCGGTGTGGGACTTCGCCAACGCGAAGATCACGACCTACTTTGACAACAACTTCCCGCCCGACCTCGACCGCGTCGGGGCGTCCGGCGCGCCGACCTTCTGGCCGCGGGCGTCGAACCACGGTCAGGGCGTGAAGTGGACGATCATCGAGGCGTTGGGCAAGCTCGTCGCCGAGGGCGGCGAGTCGGGGACGGTCTACGGGTTCACCCAGGCCACCGGCGTGACGCAGGTGGACGTGCTCGTCCGCTCGATCGTCTCGGACATCCGCGCGAAGCTCGTCGAGATGCGCGACCAGAAGTTCGTGCCCGTGTATCTCGCGCCGCTCCTTCCCGAGGTCGGGGCGACGGCCGACGATCTCGCCGCGATGTACCAGAGCGCGATCGACTTCATCGATGCCCATGGCCACGCCTACATCTCGAACGGCCCGTACTACATCGACTCGGTGGATCCGGCGAACAGCCAGATCTCGCTGAAGGCGAACCGCGACCCAAGCTACCCGTGGAGCGCGCAGTACTGGCTCGACGAGTTTGAGACCGGCGTGACGCGCGTCGACGACGTCGTCACCCCGCTCGCGGCGCAAGCCGGCCAGAACGTGACGATCACGATCCTGGCGAGCGAGGGCCTCTATCCGTACGACGTGTTTGAGCCGGCGACGAAGGCCGCCGTGTCGTTGATCTTTGTCGGGCCCGCCGGCGAGACGACGATTGTGGCGACGTTGAAGTCGGCCGGGCAGTTCGAAGTGGTCATTCCCGGCTCCGTCACGGCCGGTCTGGGTGGCGGCGCGTACACCATCGTCGCCGTGGCCGAGCCCGCGGGCGGCGGCCTCCCGACGGCCTCCGGCGCGACGCTGCTGCTTCAGTAGTCTTGGAGAGGCGGCCGAGCGCAGGCTCGGAGACCCAAGGAAGGACTAGGCATTAGGGGGGCGGGCGGTGTCAAGCGCCTTGGCGCCGGCACCGCCCGCCTTGTTGCACGAGACAGAAAGGAGATGGGAGCGCCATGTACTGGAAGTACGCGGTTCGCCGCTTGGTTTGGGCCTTCCTGATCTTCGCAGTCATCGTGTTCATCTTCTCGGCCCTGTTCAACGCCGTCGCCGACCGCACGATGCGGGCGCAGATCGTCGAGATCGTGCGTGGCGAGTCGCGGGCGCTTCAGACCACGATCGGTCGAGATCCGAACGCCCTGCTCGTCTGGCAGGAGAGCCGGCGCGCCGAGCTGACGGCCATGTACCACCTCGACGAGCCGATGTTGAGCCGCATTTTCTGGCGCGCCATCGACACGATCACCTTCCGCTACGGCCAATCGACCATCATCCGGGCGATGACCGGTGAGCAGGACGTGCTGAGGATCGTCACCGAGCGCATTCCGCGTACGATGCTGTTGTTCGCGACCGTCTCGGTGTTCGACATCGTGTTCGGGGTCTGGCTCGGGCTGCGCAAGGCGCGCAAGGCCGGCGGACTCATGGACCGCACGACGTCGATCGGGACGATGGTCGTGTTCGGGATGCCGGCGTGGTGGCTCGGGATGCTGTTCATTATGCTGTTCGCGTTTGTCCTGCCGATCTTCCCGTCGGGGTCGATGCACTCGACGCCGCCGCCGGAAGGATTCGCCTACACGCTCGACCTGCTCTATCACATGGTCCTCCCCGTCGCAACGCTCGTCGTGCTCGGCTTCTGGGGCATCGCCTACATCACGCGCAACATCGTGCTTGGGACGCTGCAGGAGGATTTCATCATGTCGGCGCGCGCGCGCGGCATCTCTGAGCGGCGCGTGCTGTTCGGGCACACCTTGCGGTCGTCGGCGCCGCCGATCGTCACGATGTCGGTGCTCGGTTTGCTCGGATCGATCTTCGGCGCGATCATCTTCGAGGGCATCTTCAGTTGGCCCGGAATGGGCAGCCTGTACTGGCAGTCGGTGCAGCAGAACGACATTCCCGTCTTGATGGGGAACCTCTCGCTGACGACCGGGCTCTACATCCTAGGGCTGGCGTTTCTCGATCTGATCTACGGGTTCCTCGACCCGCGCGTGAAAGTGGGAGGCAAGGCATGAGACGCGACCAAGGGTCTCAACTGCGGACCCTGCTGCGGGAGTTCCGGCAGGTGCGCTTCGGCATGGTGGGGGCGGCGCTGTTCGTCGTCTTCCTGCTCATTGTCGCGTGCGAGCCGTTCCTGCTCTCGTACGGCGAGGTGAACTCGCGTTGGCGGGACATGCTGTACTGGGCCGACGGCCCGCGCTACGCGCTGCCCGTCTGGGTGAATTGGTTCACCGGCAAGGACTACGCCGTGTCGCAGGTCCTTGAACCCGAAGGCTTGAGCGAATCGCAGGTTGGGACGATGCGCATCGTCAGCATGGACTTTCCGTATGCGTTCCAGGCCGGGCGGCCGCCGAAGGACCTGGTCCTCAAGATGACGATCACCGGCCGCGTGACGTACTCGCTTCTCGTCGAGCGTCCCGACGGCCGGTCCATGACGTACCAGAAGTCGACGACCTCGACGGGAGCGCAAGAACTCCGCATCTCGATCGACCAGAACTTGCGCGAGCGCGTCTTCCAGATGATGGCTTCGGCCGACGATCCCGCCGTCGCGGCGACGAAGAACCCGAAGCAGATCGACGCCGTTCCGATCCTGTTCGGCGAAGCGAAACCCGGAGTGCTCACGAATCCCGAGGTTGTGCAGGGGACGTACCACTTGCGCCTGCAAGTGGCTCTGGCAAGCGACGAGGCGCGGGTCGACAAGGCCGAGCTGATCGTCGCCGGTGGCGTGTCGGGGCTCCTCGGGACCGACGGCCAGAAGCGCGACCTCTGGAGCGGGCTCATCGCCGGGACGAAGTGGGCGCTGATCATCGGGTTGCTGACGTCGCTCATCTCGGTGATCGTTGGCGTGATCTATGGCGTGACCTCGGGCTACTTCGGCGGCTGGGTCGACGCCCTCATGAACCGGGTCTTCGAGGTGGCGGTGAACATCCCGCTCCTCCCGATCCTTATCGTGTTGAGCGCCGTGTTCAAGCCCAGCATCTGGCTCATGATCGCGCTCATGTGCCTGTTCTTCTGGACGGGTCCGGTGAAGACGGTGCGTTCGATCGCGCTGCAGATCAAGGAGAATACGTACATCGAGGCTGCACACGGCCTCGGCGCGAGCCATCGGCGGATTCTATTCCGTCACATGCTGCCGCAACTCGTTCCCTATGCGTTCGCTTCGATGGCGCTTGCCGTCCCTGGGGCGATCACTTACGAGGCCAGCGTGAGCCTCATCGGCCTCGGCGACGCGACGGTCGTGACGTGGGGGCAGATCCTGTTCGATGCGTTCTCGAGCGGGGCGGTTCTCCAAGGGATCTGGTGGTGGATCGTGCCGCCGGGCCTTGCGATTGCGTTCATGGGGATGACGTTCGCGTTCATGGGCTTCGCAATGGATACGATTCTGAACCCAAGGTTGAAAACGAGGTAGGTCATGGAGAAGGAACGAGTCCTCGAAGTGAAGGACCTCGAGCTGCACTACTTCACCCGCAAGGGCGTTGTGAAGGCGGTCGACAAGCTCTCCTTCTTCTTGAGGCGCGGAGAAACACTGGGCGTCGTCGGCGAATCGGGATGTGGTAAAACGACGATGGGGACCGCTCTTCTGAAGATGCCGACTCCGCCGGGCCGGATCGTCGGCGGCGAGATCCGGGTCGACGGCCAGGACATCCTGAAGCTGTCCGAGAACGAGGTCCGGCGGCGCGTGCGTTGGGAGAACGTGGCCATGGTCTTCCAGGGCGCGATGAACTGCCTCACGCCGGTGTACACGATCCGCAAGCAGATGCGCGAGACGCTCCTGCAGCACCGCGAGATGCCGAAACCGGAGATCGAACGCCGCATGAAGCAGTATCTCAACCTCGTCGGACTACCCGACGACGTGCTGTCGCGGTACCCGCACGAGCTGTCGGGCGGCATGAAGCAGCGCGTCGTCATCGCGATGGCGCTCTTCCTCGAGCCGAAGGTCGTGATCTGCGACGAGCCGACGACGGCCCTGGACGTGGTCGTCCAGGCCCAGATCATCAATCTGCTCAAAGACCTCAAGGCCGAGCTCGGGCTGTCGTTCATCTTCATCACGCACGACCTGTCCATCGAGGCCGAGGTATCCGACCGCATCCTGGTGATGTACGCGGGACGCATCGCCGAACTGGGGACCAACGACCAGATCTACGGTCCGCAGGGACCAGCTCACCCCTACACCCAACGCCTCCTCGCCGCGACCCCGCGACTGCACGAGGAGGTTGCGGAACTCGCGTTCATCCCGGGGACCCCGCCGGATCTCGTCGATCCGCCTACGGGATGTCGCTTCCACCCGCGCTGTGCGGTCGTGATGGAGCGGTGCTCGCGCGACGACATCATGCTGCGCGAGATCGAGCCCGATCACCTGGTCGCGTGTTGGAGGTGCTTCCATGACTGAGCCGATCTTGACGGTGGAGAACCTGACGAAGTGGTTCCCGGTGAAGCGGTCTCTGCGGCAGGTGCTGCGGGGCGAGCGCACGTGGGTCCGCGCCGTTGACGGAGTCTCCTTCTCGGTCAACAAGGGCGAAATCTTCGGCCTGGTCGGCGAGTCCGGTTGCGGAAAGACGACGACGGGCAAGCTCATTATGAAGCTCCTGGAGATCACCGACGGGAAGCTCACGGTGAAGGGGCGGGACGCGACGCACGTTCGCGGTTCGGCGCTGGCCGAGCACCGCCGAGATGTCCAGATGATCTTCCAGGATCCGTACTCGTCGATGAACCCGCGGTTCACGATTCGCGACGTGCTCATGGAGCCGCTGGAGATCCATAAGGTGGGCAAGTCCGAGTCCGAGCGCGACGCGTGGGTGCGCGAGATCCTCCAGGAGGTCAAGCTGTCGCCTCCAGACGAGTTCCTCGTGCGGCATCCGCACATGCTGAGCGGAGGCCAGCGGCAACGTGCGGCGACGGCTCGAACGCTCATGCTCAACCCGAGCATCATCGTCGCGGACGAGCCGGTCTCGATGATCGACCTCTCGACGCGAGCCGAGATTCTCTACATGATGAAGCAACTCCAGCGCGAGATGGGGCTCACGTACATCTACGTTACGCACGACCTCTCGACGGCGCGCTACTTCGTCGACCGGCTCGCCGTGATGTACCTCGGGCGGATCATCGAGATGGGGCGCGGCGGCACCGTGATCGATGAGGCCTTACACCCGTACACGAAGGCGCTGATCGGCGCGGTGTGCGAGCCCGTCGCCGGGCGCGTGAACCAAGACAAGGATGTGCCGATCAAGGGCGAGATCCCTGCCGCGACGAACATCCCGCCGGGCTGTCGCTTCCACCCGCGCTGTCTCTACGCGGTACGGGAATGCTGGGAAGAGGAAGAGCCGACGCTCGTCGACGTCGGCGGCGGGCACTTCGTCGCGTGTAGACGGTACGACGAGATTCGCCGGCTGGGGCCGGCGGCCCGGACGTCCGAGGCTTCGCTTGGAGTTCGGCGCAAGAACGCGAGTGCCTAGGATCCGAAAGTCCCGGCGGGCATGGGGCTCGCCGGGGCTGTTCGGCGTCGACGCGCGATGTCTCGCCCTCCCACGGGGTTGGCCTCGTTCTGGGAGCGGTCGGGGCGGTACAGTCGTCACGTGACGATAAGGCGGGCGGCAGAGAGGCAGTGCTCGGGCGGCGGACCCGCCGCGGAGGCGCTTCGCCTCCTCTCGTTCGCGGGCCTGCATCGACTGGCTTGCTTCGCGATTCTCTCCGCGGCCGTTCTCTGCGGGCTGGGTTCTCTTGTCGCAGCGGGGTTTGATGCGACGCTCGGGCTTGGCGGGTACGTCGTACCCGGGCGGCCGGCTCCGTTGCATGTGGAGGGCACGCCGGCTGAACGTCAGGCGGTGTCTCTGCAGGTTCTTCAAGTTGCGGGGAGCCCGTTGGAGCCCCAGGCGCGCAAGGACGTGGAGATCGCTCTGGCCCCGGCGGCGAGCGCTTCGTACCGCGGCGTCCTTCTGGTTCACGAAACGGTCTTCCCCGTGGTCCTGAGACTCATGGATGCCGATAGGGTCGTCGTCGCGGAGCGTGAGGTCAACCTGCGCGCGCGCCAGCGAGCGGTGCCGTTTGCCGTCGGCGTGGGACGGCTGCCTGCGCTGCTGGCCGAGTCGGTGGTCGCACTCGATGCGGCGGACCTGCCCGCCGACTGGGCAGCGTACGCCGCGGCGGAGAGCGTTTGGATCGGCGTGATCCCCGGCGGGCTTGGCAGTGCCTCGTGGGATGCGTTGGCGCGTTGGGTCGTCGCGGGAGGATCGCTCGCGGTTCTCGGGGGCGAGGATCTCGCGCTGCTGGATGCCCCACGGTTGCGCGATCTCCTGCCGATCGCCCGATCGCCATGGACCGTCGACCGGAGCGACGCCGAGGGAGAGGGCCCGCAGCTTCGGGAGGGGGCGTCGATCCTGGCTGAACGGGAGGGCAAGCCGTGGATCTTCGCGCGACGGTACGGGATGGGAACCGTCACCCTGATCGATGGAGATCCGGATGCGCTCACGGCCGGCGATGCGGAGGTGGTGCGCCGGCTTGTGCCGCGAGCGCAGACGCTGAGCCTCGAGACCGTAACGGACGAGTTTCTCGAGGCGATGGCCTTGGACCGGCCGTCCGCCGTCTCGGCGTGGTCGCTCCTGGCGCTTTGCCTGGGGCTTACCCGCTGGGCGGCCCGAAGGCGGCGCGCCGCCGCGTGGCTTGTGACCGTCAGCCTTGCGCTGAGTGCAGGGGCCCTGCTCTATGGCCTGCCCCATACGGTGAGCGACGTCTATCGCGCCGATGTGCGGGTCTCCTGGCTGGGACCGGTCGGCGTCAGCCTGGCCTGCTCCTCTCTCCAGTCGGCAACGCGGGCGGTGTGCGAGGTCGCGCTTCCGCTGGGCGGGACGCCCTATGAGATCTCCCGGTTGACCGGTCCTCCCGCACCGGCCGCATACGAGGTCGCCGAAGGCGTCGTTCGCTTCGAGCTCGCGTCGCATGAGCGGCGGCTCTTTGCCGCGTGTGCCGACGCGGGCGAAGAGCTTGAGGCGACGCTGAACGAGGACGGCACGTTGCGTCTGGCCAGCCGCCTGCCGGAGATATGGCCCGCGGCGTGGCTCGTCACGGAAGGCCGCGCCTACCGCCTTCCCGCGGTCAAGCCGGGTGAAGACCGGGTTCGAGTCGAAGACTTGCCCCACGTGACGGCGTATCCTGAGTACGCTCTGAACCCAGCACTTGACCGCGTCCTGACCGTTGTGGCGCCGCTTCTGGCGGGCGAGGGCAACGCGTGGCTTGTGGCGGGCGAGGTTCGCTCGGCGAGATCGTCGCCGGGGACGCTGACGCGCGTGAGCAGCGTTCATGTGATCGTCGCGGAGGTGAAGCGTGGCTAGGTTCGAAGGCGCCTTCCACAGCGAGCTCTGGAGGCCTGTCTTGGATCTCTCTGCGGCCTGTGGGTTGGCGCTCCTTCTCTCGATCCCCGCCGCGACAGCGGTCGGCGATCTCACGTCGGCCAGCGGCCTCGCGCGGACCATCGGGCTCGACTTGTCCTTCTTGTTCTTCGACGTCCTGGTCTTCGCCACCGCGCTGTTCGGACGGTGGGTGGGGACGGCGGTTGCCGCATCGGCAGGCCCGACGCGAAGGGCCCTCTCTCACGCCGCGCTCGGCGTCGCGCTGGGCGAGGTGGCCTGTCTCCCGTATCTCGCCTACTCGGTTGCCGTGTTCTCGGGCGACTTCGCGTCCGTCGGACTCGTGCTCTGTATCTCGGGGCTGGTGTCGCTCGCCATGGCATGGTTGGCGTTGGCTGCGGCGGGCATCCGCGGGGCAACCGGGGCCGTGTGGCTGTTCTTGTTCGCCTGGATCGCGGTTCCCCTCGTGGGAGCTCCCCTGATCTCGCCCGTTGGCGCGGCGCGCCGGATGCTCGCCGGCGCCGCCGCGTGGGAGTCTCTTCTTGCCGTAGGGACGCCGATGCTTGCCGTCGCGTCGGCAGCCGTGTTGCTGTGGCTTCGCCGCGGGGTGCGCCATGCCACTTGATCCCGTACGACTCGAGCAGAGGATCCTCCGCGCTCATCGCAGGCACCTCGGCTTCCGAACGGCGAGCGGCGCGCTCGCCATCTCGGCCGGGCTGCTGCTCGCTTTGGCGCTTGCAGAGCGGTTTCTCGGCCTGGCTGTCCCTCGGCAGCTCGTTCTCTGCCTTGCGGTGCTGGTTGCGGCTTCTGGGGCACTGGGGTTCCTCCTCGGCCGGAGGCGACGCGTGGATATCCCGCGGCTGCTCCTCTCGGTGGATTTGGCGTTGGGGACGGGCGAGCGCCTCTGCTCCTGGCACGAACTTCGCTGCCGGGGGGGGGCGTCCGAACTCCGCTGCCGGGTCGAGGACGAGATCGGCAAGATCGAGTGGCCCTGGCGACGCGTCGTGCGGCTTCGCGCTCGCGATGTTCTGATCGCGGGAGCCAGCGCGCTGGCCCTCGCCCTTGCGCTCACGGTGGGGACCGTCGGCGAACGTACGACCGAGGCTCCGTCGGCACGTAGCGTTCCCGCCGAGGAGACGGGGTACGAGGAAGCGCGGGTCGAGATCTCTAAGGAGCGCGCGGCCAGTTTCACCCCCCGTGAGCTCTCGACCGGTGTCGCGCGGGCGTCTTCGAGCGAAGGCGAGCTCGCAGCGCCCTATGAGGACGCGCTGGCGGAGATTCTGCCGACCCCGCCTTCGGCCACGGTCTTCGGCGAGCCGTCGGAGACGGACGCCGGCGCGAGGTCGGCGGGCGACGCGGGGACGGGTGAGTCGCTGTCGGATCTCCTGTCGCGCATCGCGCGGCGCGGCCAGGAAAACTCGGGCCGTGGGCTGCAATTGACCGACGAGGACAAGGCCGCGCTACGGGAGATGGCAGAGAGCGTGCCGGATCCCCGGTTGCGCCAGCTTCTCCTCGCCATGATCGACGAACAGGACGCTGCGAAGCTCGAGGATCAGCTTGAGGCTTCAAGGCGGCTGCTCGGCGGCGCGGGCGTCGCGGCGGCCGAGGACCTGGAAGAACCTCCCCTGGAGAGCGGGCGCGGCGACGAAGAAGAGGCCTCCGGGAGCGAAGCGGAACGCGCGCTGGCCGAAGGCAGTCTCGAAGGAACGTCGAGCGACGGCGTCCCCGAAGCGCCCGGCCAAGTTGCGTTGTCGGATGCGCAGATCGACAGCGACGATCTCGGCTCTGTGGCCTTTCCGCCCGAGGAGCAAGGAGGTACCGCGTCCCGACGCCCGGACAACGACCCTCCCTCCCGCTCGAGCGGAGCGGGTTTCGTCCTTGGCGAGCTC
Organism: Candidatus Bipolaricaulota bacterium; assembly: GCA_040752575.1. Lineage (GTDB taxonomy): Bacteria > Bipolaricaulota > Bipolaricaulia > UBA7950 > UBA9294 > CAIOGO01. The sequence goes on along the minus strand of JBFMGK010000067.1, from coordinate 3,232 downwards.
CTCACGGAACTCGGCGCGAGCGGAGACCTGCGCCGGTTCTTCACGAAAGGCATCCCGTTCGAGCCGCCGGCGGACGCGGCGGATGTCGTGGGAGGTCCTGGATTCGACGGCGAGGCGCTGCGAACGCTCCTCGTCGCGCGGGATCTCCCCACGAGTCGTCACGACGTTGTCAGGGTCTATTTCGAGACCATCACGCAAGGAGAACCATGACTCACGAGACCGCCATCGAACGATCTCATGCACTGACCCAGCGCCTGCGAGGGGCTGTCGACGAGGTGATCGTCGGCCAGGAAGGGGTCGTCACCATGGCCCTTGCCGCGCTTCTGTGCGGCGGTCACCTCTTGCTCGAAGGGGTGCCGGGGCTCGGCAAGACGTTGCTGGTCCGATCCCTTGCCAGCGCGCTCGGGCTGCGCTTCTCGCGGATCCAGTTCACCCCGGATCTCATGCCCGCGGACATCGTCGGGACGAACATCCTCTCGGAAGACGGCGGGGGGCGGCGGTTCGCTTTTTCGCCGGGGCCGGTCTTCGCCAACGTCGTTCTGGCTGACGAGATCAACCGTGCGACGCCGAAGACCCAATCCGCGCTCCTCGAAGCCATGGAGGAGAGGACCGTCACCGTCGGCCACGTGACGCACGCCCTTGCCGCGCCGTTCCTCGTGCTGGCGACGCAGAACCCGATCGAGATGGAGGGGACTTACCCGCTTCCCGAGGCACAGGTCGATCGCTTCCTGTTTAAGGTCACGGTCGGCTACCCCACGGAGGGAGAGCTCCTTCAGATCGCGGAGAGAACGACGGAGAAGACGCCCCTGCGGCTCCCCGACGCGGTGGCGGATGCCGAGGCGCTCTTGGCGGCACAGGCGGCGGTGCGGGAGATCCCGATGGCCAGGCCCTTGCGGGAGCACGTTGTCCGTCTTGTCTTGGCAACGCATCCCGATCATCCTCATGCGACCCAGGACGTGCGCTCGTTTGTCGAGTACGGAGCGAGTCCTCGGGCTGCGATCGCAGCGATCCTCGGCGCGAAGGCGCACGCGCTCCTTGCCGGACAGCCCAACGTTCGCCTGCTCGACATCGAAGCCGTCTTCCGTCCGGCGCTTGTCCATCGGGTGGTGTTGAACTTCCGAGGCGCGGCGGAAGGAGTCAGCGTCAGTTCCCTGTTGGACGGGCTCTGGAAGGAGAATCGAGTCCTGTGACGGACCGACTCCTCGACGAAGCCTTCCTCGCCGGGCTTGCGGGACTCCGTGTGATCAGCCGGGGGCGGCGCAAGGGAAGACTCGCCGGCCTGCACGCATCTCCGCGGACCGGCGTGAGCGTCGAGTTCGCCGACTACCGTGACTATTCCTCCGGGGACGACTTCCGCTACATCGATTGGAACGTTTACGGGCGCCTGAACCGCCTCTTGGTCAAGTCCTTCGTCCACGAGGCCGACTTGCCAATCTACCTTCTGGTCGATCTCTCGGCGTCCATGCGCTTCGGGCACCCCTCGAAAGTCGTCTACGCGTCGCGCCTCGCGGTCGCGCTGGCCTACCTTGGCCTTCGAGGCATGGACCGCGTCGGCCTCTACCCGTTCACCGACCGACTCCTTCCCGCCGTGCCGCCGCGCCACGGCATGGGGCAGATGACCCAGATCGTTCGTGCGCTGGAGCGTCGGCCCGCCGAGGGGAGAACACACCTCAACCGAGCTCTCGACGAGTTTGCCTCGGTGACGCGCGAAACGGGGCTCGTGTTCCTGCTGACCGACTTCCTTTCGGAGGAGGGGCACGAGGAAGGCTTGGCGCGCCTTCTGCACCGGGGCGACGAACTCGTTGCGTTCCAGATCCTGTCACCGCAAGAGCTCGAGCCATCCTTGGAGGGAAGCGTGTTGCTGTCGGACGTCGAGACGGGGCGGAGAGCCGCGCTGACCGTCGGCCGGGGCGCGCTGGCCGTGTACGGCCAACGCCTCCAGACCCTCTCGTCTGGCGTACAAAGCTTCCTCGCCGACCGCCGCAGTCCGTACTTCCTGGTGCCGACCGATCTCCCGATCGAGACGCTCGTCCACGAAAAGCTTCGTGGCGGAGGGATCCTGCGTTGATCCTCACGGCGCCGGCGTATCTCTACTTGCTCTTGCTCGCCTTGGGTGTTGTTCTGCTCCACCTGCTCCGCACGCGACAACGCGGTGTCGACGTGACTGCGCTGTTTCTCTGGGATGACCTTCCTCGTGATCCGCGGGCGAAGGCCGCCGTGATCCGCCTCCGCATCGACTCTCTCCTGTTGCTGCAGCTTCTGACCCTGGCCGCGATCGTGCTGGCGCTTGTCGGCCCATCGGTGTGGACGCGTAGGCCATCTCTGTCCGGACTTGCCCTCGTCGTGGACGGCAGCGCCAGCGTCCGAGCGCGGGCAGAAGACGGGGGAATCGTCGCCGACGACCTGCGGGAGGCTGCGCTTGCCTTGCTCGCTCTGTACCCGTCGACGCCCGTCGCCGTGCTGGAGATGTGCTCAGCGCCGCGAGTGCTGGCCGCGTTGTCGCGCGACCACGAGACGGCCCGTCGAGCGCTGGAAACGTGGGAACCGACGTGGTTCGCAAACGGCAGCCGGGATGACCTCGGAGCACTTCTCGAGAGCCAGGGAGAGTCGCTGGAGCGGATCGTCTACCTGACCGATGAGGCGCCTCCCTTCTCCTGGCCTGGACTCGAGGTGGTCACGGTGCCGGCCGGGCAGAACGTCGCGCTCACGGCGTTCAGTGTTCGCGAGGATCCGCGCGGGATCGGCGTCGTTGCGTTCGCGCGTCTGCGGAACGACACCCGCGATGATCGCGAGATCGCCGTGGTCGTGAGCGATGGGGAATGGAGCACGCAGGTCGCCGCTCTCATCGCTCCCGGGGAGGAACAAGCCCTTGTGCTGCCGTTTCCCGCGTCGCGGGGCCGGGTGTTCACGGCGACCCTTGACCTCGAGGATGCGTTCGCGGGCGACAACCTGCGCACGTGGTCCCTGCCACAGCGCGGCGAATGGAAGGTGCGGATTCTGGGCGAGATGGACCGTTTCGTCCGGGCGGCCCTGACGTCCGTGGAGGCGGTCCGGCTCCTTGGGAGCGAGGCCGAGGAGCCCGACTTGACGGTTGTCTGCGGGGTTGAGGCCGGGGCTGACGTGCGGGGGAGCGTGCTGCTCGTCGGCGCATCGTTGCGCGGGGTTGTCGAGGTGGGGGACGCCGGGTGCCCCCGCGCCCAGGCACACTCGGTCGAGAGACCCCAGGAAGGAC
>JBFMGK010000066.1:130762-138979 GCA_040752575.1 Candidatus Bipolaricaulota bacterium | reverse complement strand
TGGTGCGTCGGTTGCGTTGTGGCGCTTGCCTTCTTGCCTCTGGCGTTTTTCCCCCTGTTGAGGTCCCGGTCCGAGTGGCTGGTTGTCGTCTACCTCGGCGCGGGCGCGGTCGGCGCCGCCGGGGGCTATCTCATCGGCCGACGGTTGGAACGCTAGCGCTTCCGGGAGGCACGTGGCGGTTGCGGGTCGAGGCGGACAGACCCCAGTCGTCGAGTCGCTGGAGGGCCGGCGGTTCGGAGGGCAGCTCGAGTAGGTGCCGCATCTTCCGGGGATTCAGAGGCTCTTGGGGGCAGGAGTTGCTGTCCACGCGTGGCCGAGAATAGAGTGCTCGCGCAGCGACGCTGAAAAGGTATGGCCTGCATCGCCGACAGGGAGGATGCGATGAGGGAAGAACAGAGAACGTCTGTTAGTGCATGGGCGCTAGCCGTCATCCTCTTGGGGGCGTGCGCCACGTGGGCTGCAGTAGGTGATCAGCTCCCGGAAGCCCCGATCCTTGGCGACATCAGCCTTCGCTACGTCGCCCCCATAGTGTGTGACTGGAACCACGACGGTCAGGACGATCTCGTGCTGTGCACACGAAGTGGTGACATCGCGATTCTCGAAACCGCATCGGGGATCATGGACTTGGCCATCCGGCGTGCCTACTACCTGGTCTCGGTCAGTTCAGATGGGGATGGACCACGGACCAGAATCAGTGCGTCCAGCTCCCTCACATCCCCCTCGATCGATGTCGTGGATTGGACAGGGGATGGTGCGCTGGACGTTGTAGCATTCGACTCCAACCTTGCGCTCTGGGTTCACCCGGGTGTACCTGAAAGGATGGATCAACTGGGGAGCCCGATCCCGGTCCAGTTCACGGATGGCACCCAGGTCGCCTTCCCGCGCTGCGTGGAGTGGGGAGCCAATGCGGCCGTCCGCGTTCTCGATTGGGATGATGATGGTGTCCAAGACCTGCTTGTCGCAGTCGACGAATGCTACCTCTTGCGTGGCTCCGCATCGTTCCCCGAGTACGAGCGGCCCGCCGACTGGAATCAGGCCTCGTTCTGCAGTACGGGGAACCCGGCCCGGGAGAACCTGGAGCTCTTCGGGCTGAGCGGATATGGCGTCATTCCCTGGGGTGTCGACTGGAACAGAGATGGGCGGCTTGACGTCCTAATTGGATACGCCGCTAACCTGCCGGATCGCACGCTCGGCAGAGTACTCCTTGCTGTGAACGACGGGAGTAACCGGCGCCCGCGATTCGACCAAGCAGATCTGCCTGACGATGACCTGTTCCTGCGAACCGGTTCGGGTCAAGCTGTGGGCTGCGGGACCGGTGCGACAGTAGCGGTGTGGGACGTAGATCGAGATGGGCAATGGGATGCACTCGTCGGCGGCAGCGGTCCCTTGGCGCTATACCTGGGAAACGGCACGCGTACCGTTCAAGCCGTCTGGGTGCTCGACACTGTCCAGGCCGGAGGGTGAACAGGCCCCTCGGACATGAGAGGTGATGGAGACGAAGTCTCCATCCATCAGAAGCAAGGGCTATGCCCCTATCCACTCAAAGAGTTCGGTCGCCAAAGGCTCCGGTGCGCGTCAGCCTGCAGTCTGTGGTGCCTACCAGCGTCACAGAGGCACAGACTGTCTGCAGAGGCTGCGTTGGCAGATCTGCCCCACTCCGTTCGACCGCCATTACGACATCCGCTTGCGCAGGGCTGCCAGCAGCGGCTTTCCGCGTCATGACCCGACGGACCCTCCGTCGAGTGTGACTGCGTCCGGCAGAGGTCGGCCGGCGCCGCCCCTGTCACCGGAGCGACGGAACGGGCCAGGCCAGCGACCGCCGGCATCGGTCGTCAGGAATCCCAGGTCGCCATCGCAGTCGAAACGCTTGGCGTTTTCCCCTGCCTCACCCGGCCCGGGAATGGTGTTTCTGAACCCTCTGACGCGACCGGCGAATGGCTGGCCCCTAGCGCTTATGGCGCAATCTTTGCACGCGATGAACTTCGAGTGCAGAATGCAAACTCGCGTATTGCCCGTGCAGAACAGCCCTATTGCTGATCGTGCTACGGAGCAGCCCGTCAACGTGACGTTCCCCCCCAACGCACCGATCGCGCAACCCGCTGCAGAGATTGCCGTGCCGCTAATGTCCAGATGGCCGTCGTGGAAGACGATAATGCCCTCTCCGCGACGGGCATTCACGATCCCATCTTGCAGAGTAAGGCGTGCACCCCTGTACACCGCCACACCATCCGAGAGCTCGCAGTTCCTGAGTTCTGCAGAGGCGTTGTCTGTCACCATGTTCCCCGCACCCGAGCACCTTCGAAAGCGCGTGTCGGCCATCACACTGTGCGACGAATCGTACAGGGTGAAGAAGCCGACAACATCGCAGCGGGCCAACGCAAGCCGTGCCTGGTCACGGACCTCGAACGCACCACCTACCGGTACTTTGAACTTGGAGTCCCGTGCTTCGATGCGTGCGCTGCCGCTGATGGCGACTGTCTTGTACCGCGACGAGAGCGTGCAGTCCGTGACCAGCGCGCGTGCGGTCATGCACATCCCCATGCTGATGAAATCGTCGGGGAGATCACACTGGGTGACTGTGGCTTGGGCGCACTCGTTAAGCAGGATGCCATACGGCTCGTTGTCGCGTATCTCGTTGTGCGTAAGGGTGACCTCGGCATCTCCGTCGGCCAAAATGCCGGCCCTCAAGGGCGCTTCCCCTTCGCGTCGCCGGGCACCCGTGACCGTTAGGGAAGCAATCGTGACATCCTTGGCGCCCCGTACTGCGATGACTGAGTGCTCAGCGTCGCACCCGCGGATCGTGGACTTGCCGCCGTCTGCACCGCGCAGCGTCAGCGGCTTGTCGATGTGAACGTTCTCGTTCCATGTTCCCGCAGCGAGAACGATCTCCGTCCCCGGCGATGAGAGATCGATCGCTTGCTGAATCGACTCGCCTGGCTTCAGAAAGACTGCCACGCCGTCCCCCCCCCCTCTCCTCGCGCGTCCGATGCTGCTATGACTGTCTGCTGTGGCGCTACAAGGGGGACCAGTCTAGTGACGTCGGCCGATCGGGCCAAACTTGCTGCTCATTGCGCCGTCCATACAAGAACAGGCAGCACGTCACCGGCGTATTCGTAGAGACAGCAGGTCACCTGGTCGGCAGACCGACTTCCACGAGCAGATCGCACGTGGTAGACTACCTTAGGCGTAAGAAGACTGAACCGCCCCGGGCTTCCCGGAGGGTAGATTACTTGAGTCCGGCTACCGCCACCGGACTCGCCGCTTGCTGATCGTACGTCGCTTCGAACTCCGCCGGCGGGGTGTTCCCGATCGGTCCGAGAAGCCGCCGGTTGTTGAACCACTCGATCCTGTTCTGCGTCTGTAGCTCGACTGCGATTGCGGGGATCGCTGCCCACTGCGAACCGTGGTCACGCTCGCTCTCGAACACCATCCTCACCGCTCGTTCCCGCACCTCGGGGAATACCTGCTCGGTCGTGCCATGCCTCCATCCTCTCAAGGAATTGGGTCTCTGGCAGTCCCGGGGCGGTTCAGCCCGTGGTCCTCTGGGCGGCTAGGGAGTTGGCGCGGAGGCATGTGCGAACTCCGACAAGTTCTCGCCGGCCAAGCGCAAAGAAGATGCGGGCCCGCAGGCCCGCTTACGCCCGATCAGGACGGCGGGCCTGCACGAGGCACATGATGTGCAGGGCCGCTGGGGAGTTGGAGGCGACAGGACTTATGAACCTGGCCGGCCAGAGATGGCGCGTGGTCCTCTGGGCGGCTGGGGAGTTCGCGCGGAGGGATGTGCGAACTCCGACAAGTTCTCGCCGGCCAAGCGCAAAGAAGATGCGGGCCCGCGGGCCCGCATCCTTCTTTACGCCTGACGTCACCGTATCTAGAACCTTCGTGCAACGGTTCTCGGTGCCCTGCTAGTTGGTACGACTGACGTGTTCGAGCTAGGGCCTTCGCACATCAGTCCGCAGTGACTGTGCCGTGAGTTCCAGACCGCAAGTCGATGATCCGCCTCCGTTCCCACCGCCTTCGGGCTCACTTCGGGGGGGCTTCCCTGTGGCCTGATGACAAGTGTTCGCTCCCGTGCGGGGCAAGGTCGACCACATCGCCTGGGTCGTTCTCCCCCTTGTACACCACGATGCTGCTTCGCATTGGCTCAGTCTCGATCTCCGTGATGATGAGCGCTATGTCTTGGTTTCCCAGACGCCCGCTGCCATGGGCTACCTGGGCGCCTCGATACTCCGAGCTGGCGATATCCACGACGACTTCCCGATACTCGCAGTCTCCCGCTATCGTGAGGCTCAGCACCTCATGCAGTCCGTCCGCCGTGTCTCGCATGTGCAGGCCGCGTGGAACATTGATTGTCGCTACGAACCTCTTGAGATCCGGCCGATCCTCGCGCGCGTGCACGCGTTCCAGCACATTGGCACCCCGCAAGAAGGCGGACGCGAGATCCTGGAACGTGCCTACACGTCTCCCGTCTTTCATGAAGATCTCGGTCTCCGGGCCGACGGCTGGGCGAAGTCCCTCGGCGGTCCTCAGAGCCGCTGTGCCACTGCGTGGAACGAGCGACACGGATGCGACGAGGACCTGGCTCAGCTTTCCACAGACCTTCTGCCAGTCAGCATCTCCTGGTTCTTCGAGAGTCACTGTCTCGACGCCAGAGGCTGCCGCATCCGCTATCGCGCCTTCCGTGAAGCCGCCCTTAGAGAAGAGAACTAGCTTATCAGTCGGCAAGTTCCGGTGCTTGCCAACCATCTCGTCGACCCACCCGGCGTCGGCGCGACTCGCAGTCACCTCCACGCCAATCACAATTCGGCGCCCACCGACCCAGCCAGAGATGACAATGTCGACTTCTCTGTCTCTGCCGGTCACGCGATCTTTCAGCAGAGGCGACTGCTCAATCTCTGCCTTCCCGGCAACCTGTCGCTCAAGGCCAAAGACGATCTTCTGTAGGTAGTTCGACCGTCTAGGCACGGGGTAGCCTCTGCGCGATTGTCTTGAGTTCCGTGCTGAGTGTCTGCAGCTCTGCCCGGAGGTCCTCCAGTCCCGTATGGGCCCTCACCAGACTACCCGTGTACGTCCCGAGGTGAAGTGTCCCCTTCTGCCTGATAACGAGCTTCTTCGCTTTCCGCCTGTACCAGTTCTTTGGAAGCGTCCTCCTGCAGTAGGTGACCTCATAGGGAACGACTTTCGGCAGCTCATTCCATCGCGGATGACCTGCGAATCCTAGGCTCCACTCTCGTTTCTCGTGTGGACCCATGGAGCCAATCTGCGGCGGGATCCCGCCTGTGGCACACAGGTCGACAGGACCGTCATCCCCGAGTGCCATCAAGCCGCTTGGAAACGAAAGCGCGACCGCCTCCACTTGGCCGGCTCCGACATTCTCGAGGCGCAGATTGATGGACCCTGTACTGCCATAGGGAGCAAGAGAAAGAAGGATGTGCCCTTCCAGATACGCCGACGTTGTCGCGGCGATGAGCTGCCTCGTGAAGTAGGCCTGGGACGCGACGAACAACGCGCTCACAAACGTCGCGGCTGCCGCTCCTATCGCGACCTGATCTGCAATCTCCATCGACGCCTCCTTGTTCCGCCCTAACTGCAGCACTATGCACACAATGGACTCTTCTCTGCTATTCTAGGCCAAGAGGAGGCAGACATGCTAGCGGAGCTCGAACGAGGCAAACCATGCAGAGTTGTGCTGTTCCTGCGAGGTGATGCAGAGGGGGCCACGGTATCGGCTTACATCCAGCGGAGTACGCTTCTGGCATCTTCTCGCAGCACCATCGATGTGACGCCATTCGGAGCAGCCTGGAGACAGTACCGACTCGGGCGGAGAGCCCTACTCTATAGGCTCGTGCTGGGTCCGGAGTTGGGGTGGCCTTCAGGAGATTCGGCGGCGGGAGGCGCCGTCTGTGTGACCTGTACCGCAGTGGAAGCGCAGGGTGCTCCTCGTTCTGGGGTGGGTCGAGTGACGGGTGTCAACGAAGATGGGACGGTCGCGGTCGACATCGTCTACGAGGAGGCCCGTCAGTTCTCGTAGGCACCTGCGGATCGACCTAGTACCGCCTTGAAACGGCCTAGAAACGCGTTCCGTAGTGGATCTGCGACGTCCAGCTTGCAGGCTCGAGCTCACGCAACAAGAGCCTTCTCGCGTTGCGAGAGCTGTGAGTCAGCCCCCGCCCAAGTCGCATCCTGCCCGCCAGATGCGTCCGCATCTAGAGCCTTCACGCGGGAGTCTTCGATACGACTCTGGCTTATGCGCTTGGCGTCACCACACCTAGAACCTGCTTGCGTGGACTCGCCCTGAGCCCATGTCGAGTTGAGCCCTCCAGATTTACCCATGGAGCGAACTCCCTCATGGTCTGGTCAATGTCCGTGCGGAGGCGATACACTGCCGTGATCAACGTAGCTCATTGTTGTCCTTCTCTGTGCTATACTATGACCAGTATGGAGTAATAGCACTAGCCTGTGGAATCGGGTCAGACAAGGCCATCTTGATTTCTGGCGCGCGCTACACCAGGGTCGTGGGCACTCGGACACGAAAGAACGCGAAGGCGGTGCGACATGGCAAAGAGGTCAGTACTCATTCTCGTGGCAAGCACGCTCACCGCTGCGATGCTTGGAGGCTGCGTTGTTCTAGCGCCGCATAGTGCATCCCCTCCCGATGCCCCGATTGGACAAGTCACCGGGCTAGTCGGGGATGCTATGGACCTACGTGCGGAGGGGGCTGCCTGCAGCAGAGGCCACACACTAGAGTGGCAGTGGGATTTCGGAGCGGGAAGTTGCTCGGATTGGCTGGCTGGTAGCGTTGTCGCTCACGCGTGGGATGTCCCTGGGACATATCAGGTTCGTGTCCGCGTACGCTGCCAGGAGTCTCACGCAGTCATAAGTCCATGGTCCGAGAGCGTGACGGTCTTCGTGCTGTCGTATCCGAGTCCGTCATCGCAGGCGCGGTGACAACCGACGGCACGCGGTACGACTCAGGAAGCGATCCGCGCTGAAGAGGCGAGGAGGCTGCAATGCGGGGCAGGATTACTGGACCAGACGACAGACCTCTCGGACACGCTGCTGTCCGCGCGATTGCACTCAGCATCATCGCGAGCACTCTACTTTGGACGACTGGCTGCATGCTGGAACCAGGGAGCCACCCATGGGGTAGCGTAAGCTACGAAGAAGCGGCGGAGTCGCAGACAGCCATGACTCATGCCATGGCTGCAGCCATGAGGGGAGCCGCGCCGTTCTGCACTCCGACTGCCGGCAGTCTCGGGTATCGGCATAATGAAGGAACACACGCGGGTATCGACATCTGGACAGGCAACTACCCTTCGAATGCTGCAGCACCTGGCAACGCGATATATCTAGTGTATGGCGGAACACTCACGGACATATGGGAGGGCCGAAACAGGAAGGGGGACTCCGCAGCAGGCAGCGACGGAGTTCCCCAGACTCTGATATTCACCCATAGTATCGACACTGCGTACGCGGCAGTCGTACCAGCCTTGCAGGTCGCGACTGTGTACATGCACTTGGCCGACGAGACAACCGGAATCTCGTACATCAACTCAGCTCTCAAAAAGGGCAACTGGTACCCTGCGGGCACGTTTCTCGGATACCAAGGCAACCGGAGGTACTATCGGTCGGGCAGCTCAGAGTCCGTCATCACGCACCTGCACTTCGATGTTCGCCTACTGGATCTCAGCACGTATGTTGACCCAAGCCTCTATCTCGGCCTGGCTGTGAATGCGAACGCCAACCCACTCCCGAAGGGGACAAGGATCGCGCAGACATGCACAAGCGCGGCGAGCATCCGCCTCACATCGCCCAACGGGGGGGAGATCTGGCAGGCCGGAAGTACGCAGACGATCGCCTGGACCTCCACAGGCGGCGGCCAGAAAGGCAGCATCTTCATCTTCTGCTCTCCTGACGGCGGCGCCTCGTGGGACCCGGTCGCTGGCCCCCTAGATTTGGGTGCCAGCTCGTACTCCTGGGTCGTGCCCGACATCCCGACGTCGGCGTCGCTTGTGTTCGCCGGGAAGTGGCTTGACGGAGCGTGGGCAGCTAGCGATTGGAGCGACAGGGAGTTTTCCATCGTATCGCCCTGCGTCTACTCGGTCAGTCCGACCAACAAGACGATTGCGTACAGCGGCGGAAGTGACAGCGTGAGCGTGACCACGTCGCCGACCAGTGGCTGCGCGTGGACAGCGACCAGCAACGTTGGCTGGATCA
>JBFMGK010000066.1:121194-130662 GCA_040752575.1 Candidatus Bipolaricaulota bacterium | reverse complement strand
GCAGCGGTAGTGGTAACGCAACCGTTGGCTTCACGGTTGAGGCTAACCCGAACACGAGTTCTAGGACCGGGACACTCACAGTCGCCACCAAGACAGTCACCGTGACGCAGAACGCGGCGCCGGTCGTGTGCGTCTACTCGGTCAGTCCGACCAACAAGACGATTGCGTACAGCGGCGGAAGTGACAGCGTGAGCGTGACCACGTCGCCGACCAGTGGCTGCGCGTGGACAGCGACCAGCAACGTTGGCTGGATCACGATTGCCTCCGGAAGCAGCAGCGGTAGTGGTAACGCAACCGTTGGCTTCACGGTTGAGGCTAACCCGAACACGAGTTCTAGGACCGGGACACTCACAGTCGCCACCAAGACAGTCACCGTGACGCAGAACGCGGCGCCGGTCGTCGGCACTTACTACATAGAATCTGCCTCTGCCAGCCCTGACTCAGTCGGGTCTGGAAGCATGACCCGGATCACGATGACCATCGGCGGCACAGGGGGCGGCATTCCGGTCCTTCTCGGTGCGAGCCTTCGGCTCCCCGGGAAGACACCCCTGAGTGATCCGGCACATGACGGTTCGGCCTTTGTTGGCCCGGGCTCGACTCCCTCCCGTCTGTTCTCCGTTCCCGTTGATACTCCCTCGGGTACCTATGACCTGCTCGTGTCACTGGTCGATGACACCAACGGCGACGGCAGAATCGGCGGTAGCGACCGAACAGTAGATCTCCAGGCTTTCACCTCGGCGATCTGGATCTGGAAGTTCGACATCGACATGGCTGTCCGAGTCTACAACACAGGCGGAGCTGGTCTTCGAGTACGCAGCAACGCGGGCACATCGATGGCTGTTGTTGGCACAGTGCCAGACGGTACGACCGGTTCAGTGCTCTTGGGGCCCGTTCCCGCCGATGGCTACTACTGGTGGTGTGTCAGGTGGGCGACAGGAATTGCCGGATGGTCGGTCGAGGATTACGTGACAAGTCAGTAGCGCACCAGACGGGACTGCTCTCGAACAGAGGCCTCAGTTCGGACGTAGTTCACCAGGGCGTGCTCCGTGCGCCAGCGGTAGTACGCCATCTCAGGGATCTCGATCGCCTTCGCGACGCGAGCAGCCTTACGATGGTTTCTCCTGGTTGGTGTCGCTTCCTCGACATCGTCGCTTCCTTCTTCTCTATCCCAGCAATCTGCTTGGACCGGACTCCGATAGGGCAGGGCACGAGAGCAAGTAACAAAGTCACGACCTGCTACCTAAGTACATGTTCATGCAACCAGACCGCACCGCGTGCCGTCTTGCTGGTGCGCTATGGTAAGGATCCTTCGGATGGCGAGAACTGAGAGCCTCTTGCATGAGGGCTCCCTCGCTCTTAGGATGACACAGAGTGAAGGACGCACAGCACCAGCTGGATCGTTCGCGTCGCCTGCATGCGGGCGATGGGGGCGCTGACATGGATGACACGCGCAATGCCAGCCCGAGGAGGGCGGACGGATGGCCGAGCGAGGCGAGCAGACGGAGTCAGGGAGCGCGGACAGCCTGCATCACGCGAAGGAAGAAGCATCAAGGACTCCTGAGCAGGAGGGCTCCGCAGGGGACAGCCCGGCTCGGGGAGTGTCGAAGAGGCACCGGAGAACGTCGCCACCTGATGTCGATGATCTGATTCGCGTACTCAAGCAAGATCTGCCGCCGCCGAACTTCGAGGCGGAAATCGGACGCAGCGAATCCATCCCAGAGCCCGACGTCGACATCTCACTTCACCCTTCGCGTGAAACCCCAATCGCCGGCGAGCTCTGGTCCGTCATGGGGGAAGTGCGCAATCGGTCTCAGTCTCCCATCTGGATCGTCGATACCACAACCATGCTCTCCCTCGCGCCGGAGATGTACGGACAGATGGCGACGACGGGGTCCGTGAATGCGTTTTTCCCGACAATGCGAACTCGCCCTCAGGCAGAGGTGGTGAGGATTGATCCGGGCGCGAACTACACGGTCGTTTGGAAGCTAGATCCGGGTAGACAGAAGCACAATCAGGCAGCGGCGAAGTCGATCTGGAGGCGCATCATCAGCGCGATCCGCAATTTCGCGTTCTTCAACCCTGGGTCGTTCCGGCTGTGCGCGTCAGTACATATCTGGAGTGCGAAACCGACCTTCAATGAGACCGGTCAGGTCGCCAATCTTGGGGACTCCTTCTGTCGCGCGGTATCGAGAGACATCACCATGGATGCATCTCCGTGGGTTCTCATCGTTGGAGCAGTGACCGGGGGCGTATTGGCATACGCGCTGCAACTGGCCTTCGGTCTGGCGACACTGGGTGGCACCTCCCTGGAGGTCCTGCGGGGCGTCCTTGTGGGGCTCAGTTCCTCGTGCATTCTTACAGGCGTCGTTACCGTACTGGTCTCGCGGCTCGCGACCACGGACTTCCTTGTCGTAGTGCGTGTCAAGGATATCTGGGGAGCAATCGCCACCGGCTTCGTGGTCCAGTGGTTTGGGTACAGCATACTCACTCGGCTTCTCGGCGGTCTCCCCGCCTAGAAGGCTTGACGGCATGGCGCTGCGCGGGGCCCGCGGGCGGGCCGTGCACGGCACAACCCTCCAGGCCGCTTCAACTCGGGAACGAATCCTCGGACGGCCTACAAGGCGTGGCTGACGTGTGCACGTCCAGAACCTCCGTCCAGCGGCCTCCGGAGAAGCTGTGTCTTCTCCGGCAGGTGGAACCACGGGCATCTGCTGGGTCAAGGTCCTTTGGGTCGCGAACCTGCCGTACTAGGTTCGAGAATCGTTCAGCCCGGGTGGCCGGTCTTCGAACGGAGTTCGGAAATAGTCCAGCAGGGCGTACCAGGTTCGAGAGTCGTCCACTCCGGTCACCCGGGTGGACGACCTTCGAACGGCGTTCGAAAGTGGTCCACTAGGGCGTGCCCCAAGAGAGACAGGCGAAACGTAACAGCCCGCCACTGAGAGACGTTTTGGCGGTGGCTACGTGCGAGGGAGCAGGTGGCCTCTGTCAGCGCAAGAACGCTATACTCCCTCCAGAAGTGGGCCGAACACCAGAGCAGATCACGGTGCGATCGACCACGCGAGGAACGATGCTGAGAAGGGCATGACAAAGCTGCTGCTATCGCTGCTGTCACTCCTGTCGGCCCTTCTCTTGTTGCTCGCCAACGAGCCCGCCCCGTACATCACGACCGACCGTAGCGCCTTCCCATACTCGTTCTCCGACACGTCGAAGCCCGTCTACCCGCAAACCCTTGACGGCGCGCGCCGCTTCATCGCCGATTGCCGGGAGTTGTGGGCATACAAGCACAACGTTGGGGGACGCTACCCTCGTGATTCTTACGGCGCCATGCACGGTGACTGCGACGACTGGGCCGCGATGGTCGCCTGCTACCTGCAGGAGCATTTCGGCTATGACACGTTCATCATCATCTTCAAGCTCGATGGGGTAACACACGCATGTCCGTTTGTAGCCGGATCGTCTGGCCTTGTTCGTACGTCGGACTGCCCCGGTCTGCCCACCGCAACACTCTCGGGGGCTGAGGATGTTTACTACGCCGTCGAACGGGATGATTGCCCGCGATGGCACTGGATTCAGCCGACCGGATCGCTTGGCACGCCGTTTGAGTGGACGGACATCGCCGGAGATCGTCACATCTGACGCCCGAAGGTGCGACGGAGTCACGGCCAGATACGCGTGCTGCTGGCAGGAGCTGCGGATGTGGGGAGCCTACATGACCATGTGCGTAATCTTGGTCCTAGTGACGATGGGCGCCAGTGCCTGGGGGGCGGCCCGCATCGCCAGAGGCGGACCAGGCTAGCTTGAGAAGTGGAGCAGTTCCGGCGGGCACGGTCGAGTCCACGGTCACTAACGCGGCCCGGTAGGAAGACCAGGCCCCCGTTGCCACGTTCGCAAGGCGATTGGCGCTTATCAGTCCGGGATGCCGGTGGTAGAGATGCGGGGTGAACCGAGATGGGGAGAGCAAAGCCGAAGTCGCTACACGAAGAGATCGCGGAACGATTCGCCAAGACTCTGTGCCCCGCGCTCAACTACCTCCTTGACGTGTCGAAAGGAGGCAAGTCGACGCAACGCCGCCGAGGCGATGCGGTCTATCTCCTCAGCAGTCTGGCAGCGCAAAGCATCTGGCGGGGTTATCACCCCGTGCACCGAGACGCGCAGATGCACAAGCAGGCGAAACCAGTAGTACAGGCTTTGGCGCGCGTCAGCGAGGCGGCAACGGCCGCGATCGCGGCGCTTGACGCGTGGATTCCAGAGATTGCGAAGCGCGTAGAACGGGAGTACGCAAAGCAGAGAACCGCAACTGCCAGACGCCGTCCTGCATCTTTCGCGGGAGACTACGCCGAATCGCTCACTTACTACACTAAGGTGCAGAGCATGCTCGACGAGTTCTCGAAGCGGCTGAGCGCAATCGATCCGGAACGCGCCGCGCCGCCATACGAGTTGCCGGAAGACATGCTGAGGGATCTGACGGGGCACATCCGCACGCTCATCCTGGTTCAGGACGCTACCCGAATGCGTCATGAGAGAACCGCGGAGGATCATGAGCGGGAGGCTACTATCCACGCGGCCTTCGGACACGATGCGCGGCTTGATCCGATACTGCCCCAACGCTACGAGGAAGAGGGGGCGAAAGCCGCCCTTGCACTCAACAAGCACCTCCTTACTGAGCGCGTCAACTTCCGTATCGTCGGCCAGCCACCCGGGTGGCGCCGGGAGTCGTGCGACGGCCGCGAGGTTGAGCCGTTCTTCGCTGCGTTTCTCAGCCCGTTCCTCGCTGTGATCGCGGGGGAAGTGAAGCCCGTGAGACTGGGAGTCTGCGAGGTGTGTGGCAGCGTGTACGTTCGACAACCGCGCAACTCCCAGGGGCGGGTGTGCGACGGCAACTGCCGCAGTGCCCAGAGGCGTCTCGGCAGGGCAGCTCGTCGAGATCTCTCTGGGAACCCGCGCGCATGAAAAAGCAATGCCGGACTGAGTAATCGCAGGGTTCAGCGGAGATCTCCTTCGAGACCTGCGCGACCGTGCCCCTACGCCCGCTATTAGTGTTGTTATGAACACAACACTAACGCTGTATCGCATCGATTGCCCCCTCTGCGGCCGGATGTGCGACATCCGCTACTCCCGGCTCCGGAACCCGTACTTCACATGCCCCGACTGCGGTCTTCGCTGCTTCGTGAATGGACCGCGAGGCAAGCAACGGCTGTACGAGCAAGCGGAGGAGAGGGGCAATGATGAGTGAGCCCGACTTCTTCTCCCCGCGGCCACGCTCGGACAGCGATGAGAGAACTGCGCGGACTCGTGCCGTCTTCGACGAGGAAGAGGGAGGCAGCAGTGGACTCATCACCGTTGTCGCCCTTGCTCTACTCGGCGGCGGTCTAGTCTGGATTGCCTCACGTGCTGCGAAGCGTTCCCACCAGGCAGCACAGCCTGTGATCCCGAAGCCCTGCGCGGAGTCGGAAGGCGGACAGCATGTCTTCTGGGCCTGAGATTCGCCGATTCCTTGACCGTGCAGCGGCTGACACGCGAGTCACCGACAGAGCGTGCCGAGTGCTGTGCGTCCTTCTCCTTCGCATGGACAAGGACGGATGCGTTCGCGGTCTTTCAGTCGAGTTCTTCGCCAATTGCCTGCGATGCACCACAAGAACGATCGGCACAGCCATACGGCAGCTCCTGGAGTTGGGCTACGTCCGCCGCAAGCGGCCTGGGAACAGCTCTGTGACGACGTACTACATCGCTATTGAGCCGACTCCCCAAGAAGTGCGCGAGCGCCCAGCAGAACGGAAGGCGCCATCCATTGGCTCGGCTGGCGCGAAAGCATCTTCCGATCCTAGTAGTAGAAGCATACGGGATATGGAGAAGAAGGCTCTCTCAAGAGAGCCTTCTTCTCCCACCTCTGTTCAAAAGAAACGAACGTCCGAAGAGAACTTCGTGTCCGAGGACATGGACGTCGATTGCGCTAGTCCTGTCGGGGATTACTTGCTCTCCCCCGATGTGCGAGAGCTCTGCCGTCTCAGCCTGTTTGGCGAAGACAAGCGATCGACCATGCGGCTTGTGTTCTCTGAGGATCCCGGCATCAGCCCTGAAGCGGTGCTCCTGGCCAGGCGACACCTCGTTAACGTTATGAACCTGATTCCATACGAGCGCGATTTCCAGACTCACCTCGCGGGCTTCATGCGAGACAGCGGACTGGATGAGCCGGCTGTGCGCGTGGGACTCGAGGCCTCCATCAGGGCGCGGATTGCACTTGAGTGTGACAGCGAGAATGCGCGGGTCCTGCGGATTGCCCAGCTCGAGAAGGACATCTTCTGCCGTCACTACTCCGTGGAGTGGAGAGCATGAGCGCGTTGCGTCACGAATCGCTGAAGCTTGCTGTGCGGTGCGATCCCACGTTGCGAGCAGTCGAGAAGGAAACCTCAATCAGCATTCTCGGTGGTTCAGACGTCTGCGACATCCAGACATACCAGCCAACGGCGATCCGTGGCCTGCTGGCTCAGCCTGAGTTCGAGGTCGTCGACCTCTTCATTCGGAGTGTCCGCGGCGAGGATTGCATTGTCGGGGTCTACGGTCGGCTTCCGGTTGCGGCCCTCAGGATCGGACGACCTCGGAAGGACGGAAGGCTGTCGCGGGTGTTCGCCCGCCGGGGCGGACGGAGGGAGCATAGAGCGCTGCGCTCCAGTAACGCAATCCCGACTGCTGTCGAGGGCTCGCAACGATGACCCGCACTCCGAAGGCCCCCGGACCAAGCAAGGGCAAGCGTTCCTCGCGCCGTGTGTCGATTTGCAGCGGTGGAAGGGCTGACTGTCAGTCGGGCGGGCTGTGGCGAGTGCGGGTGAGTCGGCCCGAGCCCGGGGAGATTCCGACTGCGGGGCGTGTCGGGCTCGAGGCACTGGCGCGTCTGATCGCCCAGTCCATCTCCGGCGCGGAGGGCGCACTCGATCTTGGGCTCGATGCCGAGGATGACTAGAATGCTCCCATCCGGGAGGTGTGCTCCGTGAACGTCGTCCTCTACGCCCGTGTTTCGTCCGATCGCCAATCAGACAAGGGGCTGTCGATTCCGGCCCAGTTCCGAGCGCTTCACCGCTTCTGCGACGAGCACGGACACGTTGTCTTGCGTGAGTTCGTCGACGATGGCGTGAGCGGGACGACCGATCGCCGCCCCGGGTTCCTCGACGTGATCCGCTTCTGCAAAGTGAGTGCGGGCGACATTGATGCGATCCTCGTCTGGAAGTTCAATCGCTTCTCGCGGGACCGGGTTGACTCGGCCGTGTACAAGCGCCTTCTGCGCAAGCTGCGCATCAATGTGATCTCCATCACTGAGCCGATCGCGGAGGGAATCGATGCCGACCTCATGGAAGCTATGCTCGAGGCGCTGGACGACCGGTTCTCGAAGAGCTTGGCGCAGGACGTGATGCGGGGAGTGGCGGAAGCCACCCGCCGCGGCTTCTATCCCCTCGGCACGGCGCCGATTGGCTACGTGCGGGTCGAAGTGCGCGACGGGAAGGCAAAGAGATACCGACTCGAACCGGATCCGCTCACGGCGCCGCTCGTGCGAAGGATCTTCTCGACCTACATCGGCGAGGGCATCGGGGCAAAGGAGATCGCCAAGCGCCTGAGCACGGAGGGACTGACCACGCAGAGGGGGAAGAGATGGACGACAAAGGCAGTTCTCCGGATTCTCTCGAACCCAATCTATATCGGCACCCTCATCGTGCGATTCACAACGGAGAATGCAGTATTCCTGAACGACAAGGATCGCGAAGTGACCGTCGAGGGAGCCTTCGAGCCTCTCATCGACAAGACCGCATTTGAGAGCGCGCAGCGAATCCGCGCCGAGCGAGCGCATGAGAGTCCCAAGGGCTTGGCGAGTGAGTATCTCCTGAGCGGGCTCCTGCGATGCGGGATCTGTGGGGAGAGACTGAACGGCGTCGCAGCGAAGTCGAGCACGCACTTCTACTACGCCTGTCGAAAGTACTACGACGAGGGGCCTCATGCCTGCAAGCTCGGACTCATCCACCGCGGGCGACTCGATGCGATCGTCCTGGAGAAGGTGCGGGACGTGCTGCTTGAGCCGGCGTATCTAGCTGAACTGGCAGCCGTGGTGAACGCTGAGCTAGGTGGCCGCGAGGCGATCCTTGCCGATGAGCAGCACGGAGTGGACGAGGCGATCAAGAAGACGCGAGCGCAGCTTGACCGGCTGCTCGATGCATTGGAGAACGGCGTCGAGGGCTCGAATGCCATTCGCGAGCGAGTCGAGGAGCGTGAGCGGGAGCTCGAACTCTTGAAGGCGAAGCGACTCACCCTGCGTCTGGAGGAAGCAGGCGAGTTTCCGCGGCGGATTGAGATTGCCCGAGTGCTGCCCTACGTCGAGAGTCTGAAGGAGACGCTGGCGACCGCGCCGACGCGCACACAGCGATTCATCCTCAAGTCGTTCATCAAGACGATCACCGTGCGCAGGACAGAGATCGCGATCGAGTTCACGCTGCCTGCAGAAACGAGAGTCCCCGGCAGTGCCGAGGACTCCGTTCTTGGTACGGTGACGTCTGGTACGCCCGACAGGACTTGAACCTGTGACCTTTGGCGCCGGAGGCCAACGCTCTAATCCACTGAGCTACGGGCGCTGGCGGAGAGGGCGGGATTTGAACCCGCGGAGGAGCGTTAACCCCTCGACGGTTTAGCAAACCGTTGTCTTTGACCGCTTGACTACCTCTCCGACGCACGGATCTTACCGACGCGAGCGGACGCGGGCAAACCCGATGCCAAGGGAGCGGAGGGGGCGGGATTCGAACCCGCGAGGCCGTGAAGCCTGCCGGTTTTCAAGACCGGTGGTTTCGGCCGCTCACCCACCCCTCCGAGCGCGCCATTATACGAAGGCGTCGGTCGCGCGGGGCGGGCGCACGAGGGTTCCTCCCCCCAGGACGCGATCGCCGTCGTAGAGAACGGCCAGTTGGCCGGGCGTCACGGCACGTTGGGGCTGTCGGAACTGCAGCCGAAACAACGTGGGCTCAGGGGACGCTTGGAAGATGGCTGGCGCGGCCGGCGAGCGATAGCGCAGCTTGGCCTCGACCTGGGCGCCGTCTATCGGCGCGACACCGCGCGGGTAGCAGGCATCGACGGCATACACGACCGAGGCGTAGAGTGCTTCCTCGGGCCCGACAACCACGGCATTGCTCTCGGGGATGAGGTCCACGACGAAGAGCGGATGCGGGGCGGAAATCCCTAACCCGCGCCGCTGACCGATCGTGTAACGAGGTAGTCCGTGGTGTTGCCCAAGCTCCTTGCCGTCAAGATCGACGATCGGCCCGGGCGCAAGGTCGGCTTCGTCGAACAGCGGCGATAGGTCCCCTCCGGGCGCGAAGCAAAGATCCTGGCTCTCACGCGACGACGAGGCCGACAGCCCTGCCTCGCGGGCGATCGCAAAGACCGCCTGCTTGTCGAACTCCCCGACGGGGAGAAGCAGACGCGACAACGTCTCCT
>JBFMGK010000066.1:14639-121184 GCA_040752575.1 Candidatus Bipolaricaulota bacterium | reverse complement strand
CCCAAGCCGTAGAGGAAGTAGCTCTGGTCTTTCCTTCGATCAACGCCGCGCAGCAGTTCGAAGGATCCATCGTCGCGGTGCGCCACGCGCGCGTGGTGTCCGGTCGAGACAAGATCGATGCCGCGGACCCGAGCCGCCGCGAACGCAAGTTCGAACCGCAGAAGGCGATTGCAGCGTCCGCACGGATTGGGCGTCGTGCCTCGGCGATACTGCTCAAGGAAGTCCTGGACGACCCTCTCGTGGAAGGCCTCCCGCGCGTCGAGGACCTCGTGGGGGATGCCCAGCTCCGCGGCAGCCCTCACGGCGCTGCGGAACTGAGAAACGTGCGTCTCGCCGGCAGCGGCCGACACCTGCGGGGACGTCGAGAAGAGGAAGGTCACCGCAGCGACTTCATACCCTGCGCGTTGCAGCACATAGGCGGCGACGGCGCTGTCCACGCCCCCGCTCAGGCAGACGAGGACGGGCTGGCCCATCTAGCCGTCGTCTCCCTCTCGCGGGACGATGCACAGAAACACAAACGGCGTCGGTCCGGGATTACGGAACTGGTGGCGTTCGAGCGGCGGGACGAAGACGGCGTCCCCGGGCGCTAGAGGATGCGTCCCGGCAGAGGTAACCGCCAGACCCTCTCCGGAGAGGACGTAGATCTCGTGCTCCCAAGCGTGCGCGTGTTCGGGACTGTGTCCGTCCGGAGCGAGAGTGAATTGCCGCAGCACGAAGTTGGGCACGCCGTCTTGGGTTCCGAGAAGGACTTTCTTCTCGACGGCCCTCGCTCCGCCGCCGTCGATCGCGCGCACGGGGACATCGCTTGCATGTCGGATCAAGACCATGGTTCTCCTTTCCCTGCCAGACGGCCGACCTAGAGCAAGGCAACGAGAAGGGGGACGAGCATCTCCTCTTCACTGAGGCCCCCGTGCATCCCGCGCAAGAGCGGGGCATCGGGATAGGGATGCCGCAGCCCGCGCCGCGCCGTGGAGATGAGGACGAGGTCGCCCAGGCGGTTGGCGCTCTCGGGGTGGGATGCTCCGGCGCCGAAGAGGCCCGACGCGATCGCTTCACGGCTCTCCATGAGCACCAGCCCTTCGCCGACGTCGGCCGGAAGAGCCCACGGCAACGCGGTGCCGTTCCCGGACCGAAGGTGGAAGTACGACGCGCGAGGTTCTCCTGTCGGGAAGAGCCGGCTGGCGTCGCGGAGTTCCGGGTAGAGACCGAGCGGGGCGTAGTCCGATGGGTCCATCGTCACGAAGCCATGATCCGAGGACAGGACCAAGAGGGTGCGACCGACGCGGCCGACGAGTTCACGCTCGATGGCCGATCCGATCATCGCCGCCTCGGCCTCGTACGACGGCGATTCGGGCCCCCGCGCGTGGGCTATGGAGTCGAGCCCCGGCCAGTAGAGGGTCAGGGCGGTCGGCCCCGACGATGAGGCCAGAACCGCGCGCGACGCGGCCAGCGCGTCGGAGAGCCCTACGCAGGGGTGAAGGGTCTCGCAGCCGCGGTACAGGAGCTTCGAAAGCCCGCTGTCGCAGATCCCGCGCGGCAGGAAGACGTGCGTCGCGACGCACGCGTCTTGGAGGCGCTCATAGACGGTAGAGCAGGCCATCAACCGCTCAACGTCGAACCCTGCCGGGAGGGGCGCCTCGCGCTCGCCGCCGACGACGCCGAACTGAATCATGTTCACCGTTGCCGAGATCTCGCGGAGGAAGAGGCGGTACCCCAGCAGGCCGTGGGTCAGGGGAGGAACGCCCGTGCTGTAGGAAGCCAGGGCCGCCACCGTCGTGGAGGGGAACACCGTCGTGACCGTTCCCAACGTCCCGCGGGCCGCGAGCCTGCCGAGCGGGAAGGCCGGGTCCGCCGAGCACAAGGCGTCGAACCGCAGCTGGCCCAGCCCGTCGAGAATGACAAGCAGAACGCGGTCGACGCGCGGCGGATCGAATGCGTCGACGAGGGGAGATCGGCCGCCGTCGAGGCCGAGCGCCGCGGACACGAGGTCGGGAATCGACGCCGTGCACAGCCTCCCGTAGTCCGGCGCCACAGCAGCCGGCGGGAGCCAGGCAGGCCGGGCTCCGCCAGCGCTCCGAGTGGCATCGGATCCCGTCCGTCCGCAGCCCTGCGCCGTATCCGCCATGGCGCCGATTATACGCTGCGCCTTGGCGGATGCGATCAGGGCGTGGGATCCGCCGTCGCAGCAGGTGGAGCCAGCAGCGCGTCGAGCTGCGACCAGAGGCCGTCGGGCCACCCGAGCGTCAAGGGGTGGTTCGGTTCATCCAGGGGACGCAGCTCCCCAGACAACGCGAACGTCCCCGTACCGCGGAGCTGCATCGTGTAGGGGTCATCGGGAACCACGAATGCGCCGCTCGCACTGGCCTCGGCCTCCCCCTCGCACGTCCACGAAGCGTCACCCAGCGATACGATGAGGTAGAAGCGTCCGCCGCCCTTCCCGCCGGTCGACGTCGTCGCGGCGTCGACGCGATCGATAAGGAGACCGCCGCGGAGGCGAAGCGCGGTTCCATCCTCGGTTTCTCCCGTGGCATCAAAGGCGATCCACGCGTCGACGACCAGCGTCTCTAGGTTGCCCGTTCCCGAACCGCGCGCCGGGCCGGCCGCCGTGAAGCGCACCTCGCCCGAGTTCAGGCAGAGGACCCCCGAGGTCTGGAGATCGGCGTCGATCTCCGCGGAGACGTCTTGGCCGAGAAAACCGAGCACCGCATCTCCGCCTGCCGTGCCCTCGGCGCGGAGGAGATCTGCCGCCAACCCCATCTGCGCTGCCGCCAACAGCAGAGCCAACAACCCGAGGACCCAACGCATCGCATCGTCTCCTTTCCCTCGTCCCGCGGTGGCGAGGCGAAGGCAAGCCGTCCGGCGAGTCTAGCCCGCCAAGCCGACGCCGCAAGGACGTCGCGACAATCCTTCCCTACGTGGGCTTCGTGCAGCCGCCCGTGTAAGCTCTCACCGACATGAAGAGACAAGGCTGCGACGTCCTGGTCGTCGGCGGAGGACCGGCGGGGATTCTGGCCGCGTACCACGCGGCGAAGGCTGGCGCGACGGTGATCCTCGTCGATGTGCGACCCGTTCCCGGGGAGAAGATCGCCCTCTCCGGCGGTGGGCGCTGCAACATCCTGCCGACTCTGTCTGCGCCGGAGGACTACACGACGTCCTCCTCCCGCCACACGATGCGGAAGATCCTCCTCTCCTGGCCGCTGGACGAGGTTCGCGTGTTTCTGGAGAGCGTGGCGGGCATTCGTCTCGTCGAACAGAAACGAACCGGCAGGGTCTTCCCGGCGGCGGGGGGCGGAGAGGGAGTGCGCGAGCGGCTTCTCGTGATGTTGCGACGGTCCGGCGTGCGCTTGATCCCCCAGACCAAGGTCGTCGACATCGAACCCGACGAGCGGCGCCGAGTTCGTGTGGAGAGCGGCCCGGGATTCGTCGCCGAGCGCGTCGTCCTTGCGACGGGAGGGCTCTCGTATCCGCGCACCGGCTGCGACGGCCTGGGCTTTCGGGTCGCGGAACGGCTTGGACACGCCGTCGTGTCACCCTACCCCGCACTCGTTCCGTTACGGGGCGCCGAGAGCCGACACGCTGTCCTGGCCGGGATCGCCCTTCGGGCCAGACTCGACGCGGGAAGCGGGCGCGAGCGTCAGGTGTTCGAGGGAGACTTCCTGTTCACCCACGCCGGATACAGCGGCCCCGTCGTGATGAACGCCGCGCACCATGCATCGCGAACTCAGGATGGGCCGCGCCGTGCTCCCCTCCGCGTCGCATGGCTGGCACGTGATGCCGAGGAGTGGGACGCGGTGCTGTCTTCCAGCCGCGGGACGCTGCGTGGGGCGCTCAAGGCGCAGCTGCCCGACCGTTGGGTCGACGTGCTCCTGAAGGAGCTGGGACTCTGGGGAGCCGAGATGGGAACCCTCAACGGACTCGATCGGGCGCGCGTTCTGTCGGCGCTTTCGGCGTACGAACTCCCGTGGATGCGCGCGGGAGGGTACGGGGAGGCGGAGGTCACCGGCGGAGGCGTCGCGCTCTCGGACGTAGATGTCAAGACGCTCCAGAGCCGGAAGGTTCCGTGCCTCTACTTCTGCGGCGAGACGCTGGACGCCTTCGGCCCGATCGGCGGCCACAACTTCCTCTGGGCGTTCGTCACGGGCCGCCTCGCAGGACGGGGAGCTGCGGCCAGCTAGAGAGCGAGGTGACGGAAGTCCCCGCGGCATGGGACAGGCGACCAGGCCGCGCCGCGCCGAGGGACCATGCTGTTCGTGGGTAACGTCCATCACATCGCCCGACGGACTCCGGGTGGGTCGGAGGCGACGGATGGCGAACCCACCGCGCAGCACCTCCTTGCCGGCGCAGCGGGGACCGACTCGAGACGAGCGCCGCGTTCCGTAGAACGCGAGGCTCGCGAGCGAGGGTGAGTCGAGCCCGCTGCGCCCTGCACTTCCTGACAAGTCCCTTGCGTGACTACGCCCGACGACGCAGAATCGGGCGGTTCCGCCCACGCGGATCGGGGCCGAATGGGGGGTGCGGGGCGTCCCGCAGACATGACGGACAAGGTTGCCGAAACGCTGGAACGCTTCCGGCGAGAAGCGCCCGAGAAGTTTGGCTCTCCGGAACGGGCGTTTGGCTCCATTCACCGCGGCGACAGGATTTTCATCGGGACAGGGTGCGGGCAGCCGCAGTACCTGGTCGACGCCATGGTCCAGTTCGTAAAGTCCCACCCGAAGGCCTTCTTCGACGCCGAGGTCGTGCACGTCTGGACGCTTGGAATCGCGCCCTATCTTCGCGA
Source organism: Candidatus Bipolaricaulota bacterium (assembly GCA_040752575.1). Classification (GTDB taxonomy): domain Bacteria; phylum Bipolaricaulota; class Bipolaricaulia; order UBA7950; family UBA9294; genus CAIOGO01. The sequence continues at coordinate 116,407 of JBFMGK010000066.1, read as the reverse complement.
GGAGGTCAAGCGGAACTTCCGGCTGGACTCCTTCTTCATCGGCGTGTCGACACGCGAAGCGGTCAACGAGGGAGCGGCTGACTACACGGCGATCTTCCTGTCCCAAGTTCCCGAGCTCTTCTTGAGAGGCGTCATCCCGATCGATGTGGCGCTCATCCAGACGTCGCCGCCCGATGAGCACGGATTCATGAGCCTGGGGGTGAGCGTGGACATCGTCAGGGCAGCGACGGACACCGCGCGCACCGTCATCGCGCAGGTCAACCGCTTCATGCCGCGAACGCACGGGGAGAGCTTCGTTCACGTCGACGACGTCGACTTCCTGCTCGAGCACGACGAACCGCTGCTTGAGTACGAGACCGCCGTCCCCGATGAGATCGCGGACCGTATTGGGGGCTACGTCGCCCGCCTTGTGCGGGATGGGGCAACGATTCAGGTGGGCTACGGCCGGATTCCTGACGCGATTCTCTCCCACCTCTCGGGGAAGCGGCACCTCGGGGTCCACACCGAGCTTCTGTCGGGCGGCATCGTCGGACTCATGAAGGCGGGCGTCGTCGACAATACGCAGAAGACGATCGATCGCCACAAGTCCGTTGCGTCGTTCTCGATGGGCAGCGGCTCGACGTATGCCTTCCTCGATGACAATCCAGCAGTGTCGTTCCGTCCGGTGGACTACACGAACAACCCGAGGGTGATCTCGCAGATCCGGGGAATGACGGCGATCAACACGGCGCTGGAGATCGATCTCACAGGGCAGGCGACGGCGGAGTCGATCAGCGGAGGTTTCTACAGCGGCATCGGCGGCCAGGCCGACTTCATGCGCGGCGCGGTTCTCGCCCCCGAGGGGAAGTCCATTCTCGTCATTGAGTCGACGGCGCGACACGGGGAGGTGTCGCGTATCGTGCCTGTTCTTGCGGAGGGTGCCGGCGTCACGCTCACTCGGGGTGATGTGCATTACGTCGTGACTGAATACGGCATCGCGTATATCCACGGGAAGAATATGCGCGAGCGCGCGATGGAACTGATCCGCGTCGCGCATCCGAAGTACCGGCCGTGGCTCCTGCGCGAGGCCAAGGCGCGGAACCTTGTGTACCGGGATCAGGCCTACGTGCCGGGCAAGCGCGGCGACTACCCGGAACACCTCGAGACGTACCGCACGACACGGGCGGGCATGGAGGTTCTGTTCCGGCCGGTGCGGATCAGTGACGAGCCGCTGCTCAAGGACTTCTTCTACTCCTTGTCCGACCAGTCGATCTACCAGCGGTTCATCTCCTCGCGGAAGGACATGCCGCACGAGAGACTCCAGGAGTTCGTCGTCATCGACTACACGGCGGAAGTTGTGATCCTTGCGGTTCTAGCGAACGAAGGGCGCGAGGACGTCGTCGGCGTGGGCCAATACGGCATCGACGCGGCGTCGCACACGGCCGAAGTGGCCCTCGTTGTGCGCGACGATGTCCAGGGACGCGGGGTCGGGACGGAGCTTCTGTCCTACTTGACCCTCCTCGCGAAGCGCGAGGGACTGCTCGGCTTCAGCGCCGAGGTCCTGGTCGAGAACCAGGCGATGATGCACTTGTTTGAGAAGGCGGGATTCGCGATCGAGAAGAAGCGGGGTGCGGGCGTCTATGAGCTCAAGATGCTGTTTGGATAAGCCGGCGCAAGCGGACGTACGGCGGCTGTTCAACCCGCGCGGGGTGGCCGTGATCGGTGCGTCGGCGAATCCGGGGAAGATCGGCTATCGGATCGTCGAGAACATCGTGAACTCGGGATTCACCGGCGGACTCTATCCGGTGAACCCTAAGGGGGGCGAGATTCTCGGGCGCGCGGCCTATGCCGACGTACGGGACGTCCCGGGCGCCGTGGACGTCGCGGTGCTGGCGGTGCCCGCCCAGTACGTCCTGCCGGCGGCGGAGGCCTGCGCGGCCAAAGGCGTGTCGCACCTGGTCGTGGTGACGTCCGGGTTCTCCGAAGTCGGGCATGCCGCCGAGGAGCGGGAACTCGTGGCCTTTGCGCACCAGCACGGGATGCGCGTCCTCGGGCCGAACATCTTCGGGATCTACTCCGCTTCGAGTGCGCTGGACGCGACGTTTGGCCCCGGCGGCATCGTCCCGGGGCACGTGGCGATCGTAACGCAGAGCGGTGCGCTGGGAATCGCGATGATCGGCAAGACCGCGGCCGAAGCGCTCGGCCTGTCGGCGCTCGTGTCTGTGGGGAACAAGGCCGACCTCGACGAGGCGGACCTCCTCGAGGTGCTCGCCGAGGATCCGGAGACGCGGGTCATCCTGCTCTACATCGAGGGCGTCAAGAACGGCGAGCGGCTCCGAGCGACGCTCGAGGCGGTGACGCGGAGGAAGCCCGTCGTCGTCATCAAGTCCGGGCGGTCCCTGCGCGGGGCCATGGCGGCGGCATCTCACACCGGATCGCTCGCCGGAGCCGACGAGGTCTTTGACGACATCATGCGCCAGTGCGGAGTTCTGCGTGCGGAGAGCGTGCAAGAGGCATTCAACTGGGTGCGCTTCCTGGCGACGTCGCCGCTTCCGCCTGGCGAAGAGGCGGTGATCGTCACCAACGGCGGAGGCATCGGCGTCATGGCGACCGACGCTTGCGAGAAGTACGGCGTTCGGCTCTATGACGACCAGGCGGTTCTCAAGGCAACCTTTCAGGGGGTCATGCCGGAGTTTGGGTCGTCGCGCAATCCTGTGGATCTGACCGGGCAGGCAACGGGCGAGGATTACGCGCGTTCGCTGGACTCCGTCTTGGCTTGCGGCGCGATGCACGCCGCGATTGCGCTGTACTGCGAGACGGCGCTGTTCGATACGGCCCAGTTCGCCTCGAGGCTTCGCGAGACCTACCGCCGATACGCCGCGGTGAAGCCGATGGTCCTCGCGCTGTTCGGCGGGGAACGCATTGGCGCGATGATCCGAGAGCTACAGCGCGAAGGGATCCCGGTGTTTGGCGATGTCTACGAGGCGATCTCCGTCTTGGGCGCGCTGTACCGCGCTTCGCGTCGCCTGCAGGCGGCTCCCGACGAGACGCCCCCCCTGCACGTCGACGTCGACTCCGTGCGGCGCGTCCTCCGGCGAGCCGGAAGCGAAGGCCGGAGTTTCCTGCTGGCCCCGGAGGCCGCGGAAGTCGCGGCCGTGCTCGGCCTCAAGATGCCGCAGTCGACCGTCGCCCGCAGCCTCGACGAGGCGGTGCGGGCCGCCGAGGCAATCGGTTATCCCGTCGTCATGAAGGTCGTGTCGCGGGACATTCTCCACAAAAGCGACGCCGGCGGCGTTGCGCTCGATCTCGAGGACGCCGACGAGGTGATCGACGCCTATCAGGCAATCCTGCAGAGCTGTGCCCGCTACAAGCCGACAGCCGTCATCGACGGCATCGAAGTGGTCGAGATGGTTCGGTCGGGCGTCGAGACCATCGTCGGAGCTCGTCAGGATCCCTCGTTCGGCCCTGTCGCGATGTTCGGACTCGGAGGGATCTACGTCGAGGTCATGAAGGACGTCGCCTTCCGAGCTGCGCCCGTCAGTCTAGCGAGGGCGCGCGAGATGATCGCAGACATCCGTTCGTACCCTCTTCTCCTCGGCGTGCGCGGCGAGCGGCGGAAGGACATCGACGCCGCAGCCGAGGTCGTCGTCCGGGTCGCGCAGCTTGTTGCCGAGTGCCGGGAGATCAGCGACATCGAGGTGAACCCGCTCGTCGTCTACGACGTTGGGGAAGGAGTCAAGGCGGTGGACGTAAGGATCCTGTTCAACACTCAGGGGGGTGACGCGGCGTGAAGTCGCTGATCGTGGCGTCGACGCGAGAAGGTGCCGGGAAGACGAGCGTTCTTGTCGGCCTGGCCGGGGCGATGGGCCGCTGCGGGTACGTCAAGCCGCTTGGCGACCGCTTCTTGTACCGCAAGAAGCGTTTGTGGGACTACGATGCGGCTCTCTTTGCACGGCTGTGGGGGCTGGGACAGGAACCGGAAACGATGAGCATCGGCTTCGATCACTCGAAACTCCGGTTCATGTACGACCGGCCGGGCATGTTCGGCGAGCTGCGACGCCTGCTCCAGGCGGTTGGCGCGGACCGCGACGTCGTGCTCATCGAGTGCGGGAAGGACCTCGCCTTCGGGTCATCCGTCTACCTTGACCCGCTCACGATCTCGCAAGAGACCGGAGCGCCGGTGGTCCTCGTGACCGGAGGTGGGGACGACGAAATGGCGGACGACGTCGCGTTCGTCAAGCGGTTCGTGGGCGCCGATGAGGCCACGATCGCCGGGGTCATCGTCAACAAGGCGTTGCATCCCGAGGACGTCCGCGACATCCACCTGCCGGAAATCGAGCGGCTTGGCATTGCCGTGTATGGTGTGATTCCCCATGACCCGGACCTCGCGACGCGGACCGTGGCGCTGATCGCGGAGCGGCTCTTCGCACGTGTGATCGCCGGGGAGGCGGGGCTCACCAACACCGTCCGGACAGTCGCTGTGGGCGCCATGTCCGCGGCGGCGGCGCTCGGCGAGACGATGATCCACGCTGCCGACAAGCTCATCATTACCAGCGGCGATCGCAGCGACATGATTCTGACGGCTCTCGATGCCGGCGGAACGTCGGCCGTCGTGTTGACCAACAACATCCTGCCCCCGGCTCACGTGATCTCGCGCGCGGAGGAGCAGCACGTCCCCCTGCTGCTCGTTCCCGGAGACACGTATGCCGTCGCGATGCAGGTCGAGCACATCGAGCCCCTGCTCTCGGCCGACGACCCGCGCAGGCTGGAACGGGTCTCGTCGTTGGTCAGCGAAAACGTCGACGTCGGGGCCATTGTCTCCCTGGCGAAGTGAACGCGAGCCTGGCCATGGAAGACACGCGCGGAGCGATGCTCCCCTGGGGGCACAGCTCCGCGTGTCTTCTGCCGACGACGTGAACCGTCTAGCTCTTGTTCTCTTCCCGCTCCAGATACTGCAGAATGGCGTCCACCACGAGGTAGTTGATCGACCGATCGTGCTTCTCGCCGAGTTTGATGAGACGCTCTACAGGCCTCTCGCCCATCTTCTTCTGCGGGATGTAGATCGACAGCTTGTCGTAGATTTCCTTCTTGGGCACGAATCTCACCCCCTCTTCTTGCATCGGAGATTCAGTCGTGTTCGCCCCTTCTCTTGTCCGACAAACACGGAACAGGTTCAGATTACGGGGTGAAGCGGAGGTGTCCATGCAGATGGTTCGAAACGAGGTTCCAAAGAACTTCGCGACATTGGGGCTCGTGCAAGACTAGAATGGGAGAGATGGACTTCACGGGCGGAGACGAGCGGGCGGGTGGAGAGGGGGATCCGTGGGCGATGGGATGTTGATTCGTGGGGCCGACGTCTGGGGAGCGCCGGACGTCGACGCCGTGGTTGTCAGCGCGGGGCGAATCGCGGCGATCGGGCGCGGCGAGGATCTGGCGGGCACGGGGCTCGAGCTCGACGCACGGGGCTCGAGCTTGCTTCCCGGTTTCATCGACGCCCACACGCATCTCGTCGATTCGGGACTTGTCGAGTGCGGCTTCAGCGTGAGTCTCTCGGGATGCGAACGGGACGAGGCGCTGGAGCGCCTCGCTGCGGCGGGCCGCCGGCGTGCACCGGGCGAATGGGTCGTGGCCTCCGGATGGGACGAGAGCCTGTGGACTCCTTCCCGGCGGCTGACGCGTGACGATCTGGATCGCGCCACGGTCGATTGCCCGGTGCTTGCCATCAGGATCGACGGCCATCTAGCAACGCTCAATGCGCGGGCCCTTCGGGAGGCAGAGTCCGCACTGCACGACGTCCGGCAGTGGGTGGACGCCTCGTCGGGCCACGTCCGGGAGACGGCCGTCGACCGCGTGCGGGAACTCGCGCGCCCGGACGCGATGACGATCGATGAAGCGCTCCGAGCTGCGGCCCGCCGCTGTCATGCTCTCGGCATCACTACGGCACACGTGATGTCCGGAGCTGTCGACCCCCGCAGGTTCCTCGACGCGGCGGCTGCGCTTCGCCTGCGCCTTGTCGTGCACCCGCCGGCAGATCGACTGGCGACCCTCGTTGGCGAGGGTGAGGTCACCGGGGGCGGCGACGAGTGGGCAAGATGGGGCGGAGTCAAGCTGTTCGCCGATGGCTCGATCGGGGCGCAAAACGCGGCCGTGTCGCGCTATCGAGATGGGGGCCGGGGCAGACTCAACCTGCGGCGGGCGAGCCTTATTGCCTGTCTCGAGTCGGCTGACCGCAATGGCTGGCAGACGCTGACCCACGCGATCGGCGATCGGGCGATCGGCCAGGTCCTCGCGGCTCACCGTGCGGCGCGGACCGACGGCGCGCTCCGCCATCGCATCGAGCACTTCGAGTTTCCCACCGAGGAGCAGGTCTCGGAGACGCGGACGCTGGGTCTCTGCGTTTGCATGCAGCCGAACTTCGTGGGGAACTGGGGTGGACTCGGCGGGCTCTACGAAGCCGCGTTGGGGCGGCGGCGTGCTGCAAGAGGGAACCCCTTTCGGCGAGTCCTTGATGCGGGGATTCCCCTTGGATTCGGCTCCGACGGCATGCCCCTTTCGCCGCTGTACGGCGTATCATCGGCCGTTCGTGCGCCGCACGACGCGCAGCGCCTGACGCTCGGCGAGGCCGTGCATGCCTACACGGTCGGGAGCGCGGACCTCAGCGGCGGCGCGCCGTCGGGCGGCCGAATCGCCGAAGGCGATCCTGCCGACCTCGTGCTCCTTGACGGGCCGCTGGACGCGACGGGAATCGGCGTGCGGAGGGCTGCCAGGACCTGGGTCGGAGGGGCGCTCGTCTACTCGCAAGAGGAGGCTGGATGAGGATTGGGTTGTTCACCGACGCTTACCTGCCGGAGATCACAGGCGTGACGACGGTGGTGCGGACCCTGCGAGATGAACTGGGCCGCATGGGCCATGAGCCGTTCGTCTATGCGCCGCGATACGGCGGTCCGAGTGACGACGAGGCGCAGGTGTTCCGATTCCGATCAGGGCCTGTGTTCGCCTATCGAACGGCGAGAATGGCACTGCCCTACAGCCGTGACGCGGCCAAAACGTATGCCCTCCTTGACGTTGTGCACAGCCACACGCCGTTCTCACTTGCCTACGTGGCGTTCGCTGCGGCTCGCCGGCACGGCCTGCCGCACGTGCAGACGTACCACACGTACCTCAGCCACTATCGCCACTACATTCCGCGTCCGCTTCGGCCGTCCGTGCGCTCGGCCGAGCGGTACTCCGCGCTTCTGTGCAACCACTGCACGCTCATCACGGTCCCCACGCCGTCGATTCGCGACGAGTTGTGCAAGTTCGGCGTTCGCCGCCCCATTCGCGTGCTTCCGTTCGGCCCCGATCTTCGCGACTACGAGGGCCAAGCCGTCTGGGAGCCGCGCCGCGCTCTCGCAGTGGACGAATCGGCGCCGCTCTTTCTCTACGCGGGCAGAGTCGCGCCCGAGAAGAATCTGCTCTTTCTGCTCAACGGCTTTGCTCGCGTGCGGGAGCAGCTCGAGGCCGCCACGCTCGTGTTTGCCGGGGACGGGCCGATGCGCAAGCAGCTTGAGGACGCCGCCGCGCAACTTGGCATCTCCGGCAGCGTACGTTTCGCGGGCTTCCTCGATCGGCCGCGACTCGTGGACCTGTACCGCGAGTCGGACGTGTTTCTGTTTGCCTCGAAGACCGAGACGCAGGGCCTCGTCCTCGTCGAGGCGATGGCAGCGGGGACGCCGGCGGTTGCCGTTCGAGCGATGGGTGTGCGCGATGTCGTCGAGGACGGGTGGAACGGGTTCCTCGTCCCCGAAGAGGAAGATGCGTTTGCCGAGCGAGCGGTGTTCCTGGCCACGAACCCGGCACTCACCCAACAGCTCGCCGTCGGCGCTCGTGCGACGGCGGAACGGATGTCGCTCCAGAACGGCGTTCGCGGTCTGGTTGAAGTCTACGAAGAGGCGCTCGCGAGTCGGCCGCGCAACCGAGCGGGTCGTATGGCGCGCCTGCGCCAGCGCGCCCTCACTCGACGGTAACGGTTTTGGCCAGGTTGCGTGGCTGGTCGACATCCGTGCCGCGTGCCACGGCGACGTGGTAGGCCAGAAGCTGGAGGGGAATCGTGAACAGGATCGGCGAAGAGATGCCGCCAGATGGAGGGACGGGCACGACGGCATCGGCAAGGTGCACGATCGCCGGGTCGCCCGGATGGTCCGTGACCGCCACAACGAATCCCTTGCGGGCCTTGACCTCCTCCATGTTGGCAAGCGTCTTGTCGTAGGTCGGCCCGCGTTCTGCGAGCATGACGACAGGCGTTTCTTCGTCGATGAGGGCGATCGGGCCATGCTTCATCTCTCCAGCGGGATAGCCCTCGGCGTGGATGTACGAGATCTCTTTCAGTTTGAGCGCGCCCTCGAGGGCGATGGGGAACAGGGAACCACGGGCCAGGAAGAGCGCGTTGCCCGCACGGCGCAGCCGCTGAGCCAGTTGCCGGATGGCAGGTTCAACGCGCAGTGCCTCGATGATCTTCCCGGGGAGGAAGGCCAGTCGCCGTAGCTCTTCCTGCACGACGTCGGGCGATCCGCCACGCTGCTGCGACAGGGCAAGGCCGAGCATTCCGAGCGCCGCGATCTGTGCCGTGAAGGTCTTGGTGGCCGCCACGCCGATCTCGATGCCCGCGCGCGTGTAGACCACGGCGTCCGACTCGCGCTCGATGGCCGACATCTCGGTGTTCACGACGGCGAGGACGCGTGCCCCGCGCTCGCGCGCTCGGCGCAGGGCCATGAGCGTGTCAATGGTTTCGCCGGATTGGGAAACGGCGACGGCCAAGGTTCGCTTGGTGGCGTGCATGTCCCGTAGGCGGTACTCGGAAGCGATCACGGCGCGGACCGGCACGCGCAGCATCCCCTCCCACAGGTACTCGGCCGTCAGCGCGGCATGGCAGGCCGTTCCGCACGCGACGAGAACCACCTGATCGTAGTCCGCGCCGATGACCTCGGCCGCGGGCACGGCGAGCGTCTGGGTGTCCGATGCGAGTTTCTCGCGGAGGGTCTCGCCGATCGAGCGGGGCTGCTCATGGATTTCCTTCAGCATGAAGTGCTTGTAGCCGCCGCGCTGAATGGAGATGGGGTCGGCCGAGACGTGATGCGGAGGACGCTGCACATCGGCCCCGTCGAGGTTCACGATGCGCACGCTGTCCGGCGTGAGCACCCCCAGCTCGTCATCTTGGAGGAACTGAACGTCGGACGCGCGGCCCAACAGCGCCGGGATGTCCGAACTCGCGAACGAGGCCGTGGCGCTTCGCCCGACGACGAGTGGACTGCCTCGCTTCGCAACGACGATTCGGTCTGGCGTTGCGCGGCAGAGAACGGCCACCGCGAACGCTCCCTGCGCCTCGGCTACGGCGGCGCGAACGGCGTCCAGGAGGTCGCCGGCATACGACGACTCGATCAGGTGCGCCAGAACCTCGGTATCCGTCTCCGAGGAGAAGCGGTGTCCCTCGCGCTCCAGGCGCTCGCGGAGGGCGACGTGGTTTTCGATAATGCCGTTGTGGATGACGGCCAGGGTCCCGGTGCAGTCAAGGTGAGGATGAGCGTTGCTGTCTGTCGGCGCGCCGTGAGTCGCCCACCGCGTGTGGCCGATCCCTACGGTGCCGGTGAGTTGCGCGGGAACGACCTCGGACTCGAGTTCTCGCACCTTGCCCGCGCGGCGAAAGCGAACGAGTTCCGCGCCTTCCAGAACGGCGATTCCCGCCGAATCGTACCCACGATACTCCAGCCTCTTGAGACTCTCGATCAAGAACGGAGCGGCCGGCTCACGGCCGACGTACCCGACGATTCCGCACACGTCCAACACCCCCTGATCGCGCTTTGAATCGCGGAAGCCGACGAGGCTTTGTGGCCCTTGTGAAGAGGAGTATAATCCGCGCGCTCGCGGTGCACACAGGACAAAGGAGTCTGGCGATGCGGGAAGTGGTGATCAAAGCGTTGCTGGTCGACCCGTCGAACAACTCGCCGGTTGTCCTGCTCAAAGACAAGGGTTCGCAGAAGGCCCTCCCGATCTGGATCGGCGATGCCGAGGCGATCTCGATTGCGTTCGGCCTTCAATCCGAGGACTTCCCGCGGCCTCTGACGCACGCGTTGGTCAAGTCGATGCTCGACACGCTGCGGGCGAAGGTCGAACGCGTCGTGATCAAGGAAGTCAAAGAGGGAACGTACTACGCCGGAATCGTCGTGACCGACGCGGGAGGACAAGAGCACGAGTTTGACGCACGCCCGTCGGACTCGCTGGCGCTCTCCCTGAGGGTGAACTGCCCGATCTACATCGAAGACGCTGTGTTCGACGAGGCTGCGATCGAGTCCCCGTTTGCGGAAGAAGACGAGTTTCAGGAGTTCGTCGAGGAGAACCTCGATCTGCGGGAGTTTCGCAGGCTGCGGGGGCATCCGGACGAAGAGCGGGCCTCGAACTAGCCTCGCAGCACCGGACCTCCCCGAGGGATGATCAGCACGTCCTGGGCTGTCAGCCCTTGGTTGACTTTCGCGTTCTCGATCTCGACGGTCCGTCGGCGTCCTCCGTCGAAGGTCACGACCCGTCGCACCATGAACGTTGAGCGGTCGATCCAGAGGGTCCGCATGAGTTCGAGCGTGTCCCCGTTGCGCACCTCAAGCAGATAGTGCGTCGGGAGACGAGTCGCCCATTCTGTCGGGTCAGGGCCGCCGAATCGTGGCGTCGCCGCAAGGCCCTCCGGGAAGAGAGAGGCTTGTGGCCAGAGTCCCACCTCCAGAGCGACGGATCCTACCGAGGTGCTGGGCACGAGGACGGTGTCCGTGAGGGCGAGCGGCAGAGACGGTTCCTCCTGCACAACCTGAAGGACGAGACGTCCGTTTTGCCATTCCTTCTCGATGTGCGTCACGTCGAGGGCGGCAAGGCCGACCGCGGCGAGCGGGAGGCCCATCCAACGGCGGACGACGGTGACCCCGTTTTCGGGAACGTAGAGCGACAAGAGATCGCGCTGAACGGTGTAGATCTGGCCGCGCATGGACTCCGGCTCAACGTACTCGACGGACAAGACGGGGATGGGGCCGCCAAGGATCCTGACCACGGACCGAAGGGGCGTTTCCTCATCCTCGGTGGAGACGACGGTCATCTCGAGGTCCCGAATCCGCGTCGTCGCGTTGGTGACCCGCCAAAGCAGACCGTCCACCTGATCGGGCGGGTGCTCGTCGAGAAGATAGCGCTCGATGCCGGCGACGGTCACGATGAGCGCCGCAAACACGCCCAGCGCAAGAAGAACGTAGCTTTGACCGGTCATTCCGACGCATTATAATCCCGTTCCATATTGCGTTCAAAGGGCATTCGAGCGATACGCTAGGAGGACGAATGGCGGGCGGGCGTGAAGGAAGGATGAGGCGGGTCGGCGACGCCGACGTCGCGGGGAAGACGGTGTTGGTGAGAGTCGATTTTAACGTTCCCATCAGAGGAACAGACATTCAGGATGACGCCCGGATCCGCGCGGCGGTTCCAACGATTGATCTCCTCGCGGGGCGAGGCGCACGCGTTGTCCTGTTGACGCACCTTGGACAGCCCGACGGAAAGGTCGTCGAGAGCCTCAGAGTCGATCCGCTGGGTGCACGACTGTCGGAGCTTCTCGGTCGCGCCGTTCGCAAGCTCGACGATTGTGTGGGCGATGGGGTCGAGAAGGCGATTGCGGCGGGAGCGCCGGGGGACGTCTTTCTTCTGGAGAATGTGCGCTTCCATCGTGGGGAAGAGGAAAACGCCCCCGAGTTTGCAGCGGCGTTGAGCGCGTTGGGGGACCTCTACGTGAACGACGCCTTTGGGGCGCTGCACCGGGCGCATGCGACGATGGTCGGCCTGGCGGAGCGGCTGCCCGCCTTCGCGGGCCTCCTCGTTGAGGCCGAGATCGACGTTCTGTCGCGCCTTCTCGAGGCTCCCGAGCGCCCCTATCTCGCGATCGTGGGCGGCAAGAAGGCGGAGAGCAAGCTGGGGGCTCTCTCCCAGCTGGCGTCGCGAGTCGATGCAGTGCTGATCGGCGGCGGCGTAGCGGCGACCTTTCGCGCGGCCTTGCGACCAGATGCGGAGGAGACCGAGCTTGTGAAGCGGCTTCGCCAGGTCGACGCCGAGGCGCGACGGTCCGGAACGGCGATCGTGCTTCCGCGGGATGCGGTGGTTGCGCCGGATCTCCGTTCTCCTGAGAAGGCTGTTGTGGCCGATGTCGCGGAGGTCCCGGCAGGGTGGACCGGATTCGACATCGGACCGGCGACCGTCCGCGAGTTCGAGGCCTGGATTGCCAAGGCGCGTTCCATCGTCTGGGCGGGTCCGATGGGGGCGTTCGAGGTTCCGCCGTTTGATGCCGGGACGCGGGGCGTCGCCGAAGCCGTCGCTCGGTCGTCGTCGTTCAGCGTGATCGGCGGCGGGGAGACAGGCGAGGCGCTCGCGGCGATGGGCCTCGCGGACCGAGTGTCGTTCATCTCGACCGGAGGGGGAGCTTGCCTCGCGTATCTCGAGGGGAAGCGCCTGCCCGCTCTTGCCGCCCTCGGTGCATGAGTTGCCGGCCGCGCCGAGGTACTATACGATCATCAACAGGCCATGCGGGCATAGCTCAGTTGGTAGAGCATCAGCTTCCCAAGCTGAGGGTCGCGGGTTCGAATCCCGTTGCCCGCTCACTTCTGCAGGCGCGGCGAGTCGCGCTGCGGGCAGTCCTTGGAGGCGAGGGTGCAGGAACACCACGAGGGCCTGGCAGCCCTGAAACTGACGACCCTCCAGGATCGAGTGGCGACGTGCACCGCGTGTCCTTTGGCGACAACGCGGACGCACACGGTATTTGGCGAGGGCACGCCGAATGCCCGGCTCATGTTCGTTGGCGAGGGTCCGGGCGAGGTCGAGGACACGACGGGGCGGCCGTTTGTCGGACCGGCCGGCCAGAAACTGGATGAGGTTCTCGCGTCAGTCGGAATCCAGCGCGAGGACGTGTACATCACCAACGTCGTGAAGTGCCGACCCCCGGGGAACCGGGTCCCGGCTCGCGGGGAGATGACGGCGTGCTTTCCGTATCTTGAGGCGCAGATTGCTCTGATCCAACCCGTGCTCGTCGTAACCCTCGGGAATACGCCGACACAATGGCTGCTTCCCGAAGCGCCGGGGATCACGCAGTCGCGGGGGAAGTTCTTCGCCTGGCGAGGGGGGATCCTTCTGTTCCCGATGTTCCACCCCAGTTACCTGCTTCGGTATCCATCGAAGGAGAAGGGGAGCCCCAAACACCTGACCTGGCTGGACATCCAGAAGGTTCGGGCGTGGCTCGATGCGACCCCCGAGGTCGAGGCGAAGCAGGCCTGAACGTCGCACGGCCGGCCAGCGCGGCGAGCCCGGAGCGACAGGCTCTGGCGCCTCTCGTTGACGGGTTCAGCTCGTTCCCGTATAGTCTGTCCCGCGCTGGCCATCTCCAGAAGCGAAAGGAAGAGGGTTCTTGTCACGCAAACGTGTCTACGAAATCGCTCATGAGCTAGGCGTCTCGAGCAAAGATCTGATTGCCAAGCTCGCGGAGATGGGCCTGCCGGGTATGAAGGCTGCGAATTCCGTCGACGAAGACGAGTACGCGCTCATCCTGCGCCTTGCGGGAGAGGTGAGCCCAGACGGCTCGGGCGAAGGGCCCGTGGTGGGTGTCGGCGAGGAGCGTCCCGCGGAAGGTGGCGAGGAGAGCCCGGCGCCGCACGCGGACGCGAAGCCGGGGATCAAGAAGCCGTCCCCAAGGCCTGGCCGCGGCGGAACGCCGCGCCCTCCGATCGTCTCGGTCCTTGGGCACATCGATCACGGGAAGACGACGCTTCTCGATGCCATACGCCACTCCCACGTGGCCGCCAAGGAGGCCGGCGGCATCACACAAGGTGTCGCGGCGTATCATGCGATGCTGAGGGGCCAACGGATCACGTTCATCGACACGCCGGGGCACAAGGCCTTCACGGGGATGAGGGCCCGCGGAGCTGGGGCGACCGACATCGCGATTCTGGTCGTTGCCGCCGATGACGGTGTGATGACGCAAACGCTCGAGGCAATCGATCACATCAAGGCGGCGCAGATCCCGATGGTCGTGGCGATCAACAAGGTTGACAAGGCCAACGCCGACGTGAGCCGCGTGCTGTCCGGCCTCGCGGAGCACGGCTTGACGCCCGAAGCTTGGGGTGGGGACACGATTACCGTCGAGATCTCGGCGCTGCAAGGATTGGGGATCGAGGACCTCCTCGAAATGATCCTGCTCGTCGCCGAGATGGAGGATCTGCGCGGAGACCCTGAGGCTCCGCTCGAGGCTGTGATCATCGAGAGCCACCTTTCCCCCGGAAAGGGACCGGTAGCGGCTGCCGTGGTCCGCGATGGGAAGTTGCGCGAGAAGGACTGGGTTGTTGCGGGCTCGGCCCACGGACGCGTCAAGGCGCTGCTGGACGAGATGGGAAACCGCATGTCCGAAGCTTGCCCCGGGGATGCAGTGCAGGTTCTCGGATTCGACGACGTCCCGCCCGTAGGGTCGAAGATCCTCGTTGCCAGAGACCAGAGCGAGGCGAGGCGAGCGGTAGAGGCGGAGATCGAGGCGGCGAAGCCGAAGCGCGCGCGGCGGGTCCTGACGTTTGACGAACTCCTTCAGCAGGCCGAAGAGAAGGTGCGGTTGCAGATGATCTTGAAGGCGTCGTCGACCGGGGGCCTCGAAGCGGCGCGCCGCGAACTCGAGACGCTGTCGATTGAGGGCGTCTCGCTCAACGTACTGCACGCCGGCGTCGGGACGATCTCGGAGAGCGACGTGCTGCTTGCGAGTTCGGTCGAAGGCGATGCCGTCGTGGTCGGATTCGGCGTCAAAGCGGATCCGAAGGCCGTACGACTGGCGGAGCAACGGGGCGTCTCGATGTTGACGTACGAGATCATCTACGATCTTGTTGCCGAGATGGAGAGAGCCCTGAAGCGGAAGCTCGCTCCGGAGTTCGAGGAAGTCGAGATCGGGATTCTCGACGTGCGAAACGTGTTCAAGGTTCCGAACGGCAAGGTTGCCGGCTGCTACGTGAGCCAAGGCAAGGTGGCGCGGCGAGCGCATGTTCGTGTCCTACGCAACGACGCCGAGGTCCACGTGGGGGAAGTCGCGTCGGTTCGCCGGTTCGAGGAAGACGTTCGCGAGGTGCTCGCCGATCGGGAGTGCGGAGTCCGAATCAAGGACTTCGACGACGTCGAGGTGGGGGATCGGCTCATGATCTTCGAACTGAAGGAGATCGAGCGCTAGCGTCGATGAGGGTGGGAGTGCTGGACCTCACCTTTCGACTCGTCGGCTTGACGTCGCTCAAGCAGCGGCGCTCGATCGTCAAGGGGATTCTGGCGAAGGTCCATGCCATGGGCCCCGCTTTCGCTGTCTGCGAGATCGAAGCGAACGGCGGGCTTCGACGAGCGAGGATTCGCGTCGCGCACCTTTCCGGCGAGCCGGGGCGAAGCGAGCGATGCCTTCGACAGCTCGAGCGAGGGCTTGAGCGGGGCGAAGGGTACGAGTTGGCGGAGTCCGAGGTGGAGATCCTGTGAGCACGCGCAAGAACGCTCGCCTGCGAGAGGACATCCAGCGCGAGCTCTCCGCGATTCTGGAGTTCGAGAGCCGCGACCCAGTGGTGCGAAACGCATTCCCTACGCTGATGGACGTTCGACTCTCCGTCGATGCGCGCTACGCCCGCGTGTACGTTGCCGTGGCGGGCGACGTGGACCGCGAGGCCGTGGAGCGCTCGTTGAGCCGCGATCGAGGGTTCTACCGCAGCATGTTGGCGGAGCGCCTATCGCTTCGCCACACGCCGGAAATCCGGTTTGTCCTTGATGAGAGCGTAGAGCGGGCTCTGCGGCTCCATGAGCTTCTTGCCGACGACATCGCCGAGACGGACGCGAACGCGACGGGGAAAGACGATGTCTAGCGACCTTGCGATCTCCCGGTCTGTGAAGCCGCGCCCGATTCGCGAGGTCGCGGGATCGATGGGCCTGAGCCGCGATGAGATCATCGAATACGGGCCGACCAAAGCCAAGGTGCGGATTGAGGCGCTCGCATCACGGCGAGAGAATCCTGACGGCATCTATGTCGATGTGACGGCGATCACGCCGACGCCTCTGGGAGAGGGGAAGACGACGACGAGCGTGGGGCTCGTCCAGGGACTCGCGCGGCGCGGCCTGCGAGCTGCCGCGTGCCTGCGGCAACCCTCGCAAGGTCCCACCTTTGGGATCAAGGGGGGAGCCGCGGGCGGCGGCCGGGCGCAGATCCTCCCGATGGAGGATCTGAACCTGCACCTGACCGGCGACCTGCATGCGGTGACGGCGGCTCACAACCTAATCGCCGCGGCCCTCGACGCGCGCCTGCTCCATGAACGGGATCACAGCGAGGCCGGTTGGGCCGAGCGCGGTCTCCCGCGGCTCCGAATCGACCCGTACGGCATCGTCTGGCGTCGGGTTCTGGACGTCTGCGATCGATCGCTTCGGCATCTCGTGATTGGGCTCGGTGCGCGGGGTGACGGCGTGCCGCGCGAGACGGGATTCGACATCACCGCGGCCTCGGAACTCATGGCCTGTCTCGCTCTGGCCGAGGATCTCGCCGACTTGCGACGCCGCATTGGACGGATGGTTGTCGCGACGAACGTCGAAGGCGTTCCGGTGAGCGCCGACGACTTGGGCGTCGCCGGCGCGGCCGCGGCGCTTCTCGCGGAAGCGATTCATCCGAATCTCCTCCAAACCCTCGAAGGCCAGCCCGTCTTCATCCACGCCGGGCCGTTCGCCAACATCGCTCACGGGAACTCCTCGATCATCGCCGATCGCCTTGCGCTCAAGCTTTCGGACATCGTGGTGACCGAGTCCGGTTTCGGCGCCGACATCGGCATGGAGAAGTTCTTCCACATCAAGTGCCGCACGAGCGGTCTCTGGCCCCAGGTCGTCGTCGTCGTAGCAACCGTTCGCTCGCTCAAGATGCACGGCGGGGGGCCGAAGGTCACTGCGGGAAAAGCGCTTCCCGAGGCGTATACCCGCGAAGGTCTCGACCTCCTGCACGCGGGGCTCGCGAACCTCATCCACCACATCGAGACGGCGAGGAAGTTCGGCGTGCCGGTCGTCGTTGCGGTGAATCGCTTCCCGCATGACACGGACGCGGAGGTCCGCGAGCTCCGCAAGGCGGCCGGCGAGGCCGGCGCAAGGGTTGCGCTCGCCGAGCACTGGGCGCGCGGAGGCGCGGGGGCGGAGGAGCTCGCGGACGCCGTGCTCGAGGCGGCGCGAGAGCCGAAGACGCCCCGCTTCCTCTACGAGCTCTCGGCGCCTCTGCGGGACAAGATCGAGACGATCGCGCGCGAGGTGTACGGAGCGGCTGGAGTCGTCTACAGCGCGACCGCGGAGCGCCAACTGGCGCAGTTCGAGGCGTTGGGCTACGGGCACTTCCCGATCTGCATGGCCAAGACGCACCTCTCGCTCTCGCACGACGCGGCCCAGAAGGGTGTCCCCACGGGGTTTGAGCTGCCGATCCGCGAGGTTCGCGCGAGCGTGGGTGCTGGCTTTGTCTACCCGCTGTGCGGGGACATGCAGACCATGCCGGGGCTGCCGGTTCGCCCGGCCTTCCTGGCCATCGACCTCGACGACGATGGGGTCATCCAGGGCTTGTCGTAGGAAGGGTCTTGGCGGCCGAGAGCTCCCCAGGATACGATCGCGGCATCATGGAAAGGGCCGAGCGCATTGACGTTGCAGCGCTCTTCGCGCGCCACCCCTTCGTCCACGAGATCCTCGCTCGCCTTGAGGCGTCGGGATTCGCCGCGGTTCTGATTGGCGGGGTCGTGCGGGATGGGCTCTTGGCCTCGTGGGGGCAAACGATCGCCTATCCTCCCGGAGACGTCGACGTAGCGACCGCGGCGATGCCGGATGACCTTCGGCGGCTGTTCGCCGATCGACCCATGGTCGGCGTGGGCGAGGAGTTCGGTGTGGTCGTAATCGTGGCCCCCGACGGGCGGGCTTATGAAGTGGCAACCTTCCGCGTCGAGGGGGAGTACGACGGACGGTGGCCGGGGCGGGTGGAGCTGGGGCGTGATCTTGCAGGAGACGTCTGCCGGCGCGACCTCACGATGAACGGACTCGCCGCGACGGCTGAGGGCCACGTGATCGACCTGGTCGGTGGCGTCGCGGACCTTCGCGCTCGGCTCGTGAAGGCGATTGGCGATCCCGCGGAGCGATTCAAGGAAGACGCACTTCGGCTCCTTCGAACCGTGCGCTTCGTCTGCCAGATCGACGGGACGCTTGATCCCGAGACGGAGCGCGCTGCGCGTGACGCCTCTGCGGGACTCTCCCGCATCTCGCGGGAGAGGGTCCGCGACGAACTGCTGAGAATCCTTGCCACGCCGCGCGCGGCAACAGGTGTTGAGCTGCTGGACGACCTAGGGCTTCTCGAACACGTCCTGCCCGAAGTTCTCGCTGGCAAGGGGGTGGAGCAACCCGAAGCCTACCACCCGGAAGGGGACGTCTTCCTCCACACGGTGGCCGCCGTCCGCGTCGCGGACGCGTTCGTGCGCGACCCGATCGTCAAACTGGCCGTCCTGCTGCATGACGTCGGGAAGCCTGCCGCGTTCGTGCGGAGCGGCGGGGCGAACATGGGCGGCCACTGCGCGCTGGGAGCGGCGATGGCGCGTCGTGCCGCGGAGCGGCTGCGACTACGGCGCACGGAGATCGCTCGACTCTCTTTCCTCGTGAAGAACCACATGCGCATCGCGGACCTCCCGGAGATGGGTCGAGGACGGCAGGTGAGGTTCCTCTCCGAAGGCGTCGAGCCAGGCGGGCGGTTGTTCATCGGCCGGTATCCGCTGTTCTCCGACCTTCTCGCGCTTCTCGTCGCGGACTGCGAGGCCAGTGCGCACCGGGCCTCCGGATGGGCGCCGATCCTCTCGGAGGCCCTGCGCATCGCGTTGCACGTCGAGACCGTCGGCACGCTTCAGCGAGCAAGGCAGATCATCCACGGCGGCGACCTGTTGGCCTTGGGGGTTCCCGCAGGCCCGCGTCTTGGCGCCCTGCTCGACGCACTTCACGACCGCGTCCTCGCGGGGGAACTGGCCGATCGGGATGCGGCCCTGCAGGAAGCCCGGCGCCTTGCGGCCCTAGATTGCGAGAGGACGTTCGCGGGCCCGCGAAGGGACAGGCGGCCTGGTGACCCGAACGCGGCTCCCCTACGGTAGCACGGCGCGCCGGGCCGTCCGGTTGCGGATGCGGGGAGATCCATGGGGACGCCACTACAGATCAGCCAGGACCTCGAGCTGGACCTCGAGAGGGTCATCGGGCAGTGCATCGCCGTGCTGGGGATTCGCGGCTCGGGGAAGTCCAACACCGTTGGAGTGATTTTCGAGGAACTCCTTCGCCACAACTACCCTCTGTCGATCGTCGACATTGAAGGGGAGTACTTCGGACTGAAGGAGAAGTACGAAGTCCTTGTCGTGGGGACGGGCGACGGGGTCGAGATCGAGATCGATGCCGGGTGCGCGTCCCAGATCGCCGAAGTGAGCATGCAGAAGAACGTGCCCGTCGTTTTGGACCTCAGCGGGTTCCTGTCCGACGAGCGCACAGAGATACTTATAGAATACCTTGGGAGTCTGTGGAATCTTGCCGGGACGCTGCGGCGTCCCTACATTATCGGAATCGAAGAGGCGCACGAGTTCGTTCCGCAGGGTGTGAAGACCGAGCTGAAGGAGATGATCGCTCGGATCGCCCTCAGGGGCCGAAAGCGCGGGCTCGGGGCGATCATCGTCTCACAGCGAAGCGCCAAGGTAGACAAGGACGTGCTCACGCAGGCCGGGATGCTGTTCCTTCACCGCGTCGTTCACGAAGTGGACATGAGGGTCTACAGCGAGCTCCTGCCGTGGCGAAAGAGCGAGGTCAAGGAACTCATCGGCGGGTTGGACACAGGCCACTGCATGTTCGTCGACGGCGACGTCGCGAGGCCGATCTATGTGAGAGAGCGAGCGACTTTTCACGCAGGGTTCACTCCGACCCTCGACTCCGTGGCGACGCCCGAACTCCGACAGGTGAGCGCATCGATTATCGAGGCGATTGAGAAGGCGCGCGAGGGTGGCGGCAAGAGAACCAAGACTCAAGAACTCGAAGAACAGGTGTCACGGCTTCAGGAGAAGCTCGCCGAGCGCGAGGAGCGAATCGCGCGGCTTGAGGAGACGGCTCGGACGCTGGGTTACATCAAGGTCGAAGTCCCACGACAGATGGAGCCCGAGCCGGTGCAGAGAGCGAGCGTCGAGCCGGAAGCCTTCGTGCCGCGGCTTCTCGGCGCGCACGTTCGCCGGACGACAGAGATCGAGACGGAGTCGCAGGCACGCCAGCGCGTAACGAGCGAGACGGGTTGGGGAGTTCTCGACGTAGTCCCCACGGCCGCGCCGGACGCCGAGGATCCGGAAGACGAACTTCCCCCGGCCGTCGCGCGTCACATCGAGCGCGTCATGGCCCGGATTGCGCGTGCGAGCCTTCTTGAGCGACGCGTCCTCGCGTTCTTGGTCGAACACGCGCCGGGCTCGTACACGGCCGAGCAGGTTGCAGCGTGGACAAGCTGCGCCCACGGGCTGATACAGAACGAACTCCAAGGCCCACTGGTCGAGGCGGGGTTGATCGAAAGGGAGCGGCGAAGCGACGGCATCCGATTGCGTAGCCGTCTCAAAGCCTTTGTCGCCGGGGAGTTTGCGGTCTACATGCCGGACATTGGGAGCCAAGGCCTGCACAGCGTGACGCGGGAGCTACGGGATCGTCTGCGCGTCGTCGCGTGAAGAGAGCCTAGGGATCCGGCCTTCTCCCCACACCGTTGACGTCTATCAGCTTTTCTGTCATAATCTCGTTGGAAGGGGGAGTCGATGAAGATCAAGATCGCTGAACGGCACACGCATGGTGAGTCCAGCGAGGCGCTGCGGTCGTACGTGGTGGAGAAGACCGAGGCGCTCGAGCGGTTCTTCGACCGAATCGTCAGTGTCGATGTCGTGCTGACGGTCGAGAAGGAACGGCAGATCGCCGACTTCCACGCCCACTTGACGAACAAGAAGATCATCACGGCTCGTGAAGAGTCGACCGACATGTATGCGTCCATCGATGTGGCCGTCGACAGGCTGCGGCGTCAGCTCGTGAAGTTCAAGGACCAGCTGGGGGATGTGAGGGGGCACGGAGCGAGCCGCGAGTCCGTCGAGGTTCGCACCGTGGCGCCGGAGAAGCAAATCATCAGGACCGAAACGCGGTTCATGAAGCCGATGACGCCCGAGGAGGCGGCGCTCCAGTTGGAGGCGATCGAGAAAGGATTCCTCGTGTTCGTCGATTCCGAGACGGATGAGGTCGCGATCATCTACCACAGAAGAGACGGGAACTACGGATTGATCGAGCCGCGGCGATAGCCGCAGAGGGCCGGAGACTGGGGTCAGCGGGTTGATGAAGGTTGTCGTGCTGTTCTCGGGGAGCCTCGCAAGTCGCGTGGCGGGCCGATTGGTGCAGCGGCACCCGGACGTCGGCGGCGTGCAGCTGCTGCACTTCAGATCGCCCTTCTCTTCGGAGTGTGGTGGGTTGCGGGATCTCCTGCGCGAGGAGTGGTTCGGGACGACGTTTCGAACCCAGTCCCTGAAGCGCGACTACCGGCGGTTCGTGGATTCGCGTGTCTGCTTCTCCCTGCGGCGGGCCTGTGTGCAGTGTCGCACGCTGCTTCTGGCAAGGGCGGCAAGGTACGTCGAGCGGGTCGGGGCGGACTTCCTCGTCACGGGAGATCGTCTCGACACGTGGGACATCAAGGCGAGCGATCTGCAGAGCCTCGATGCGCAGTTTGGGTTAACGGGCCGGGTGCTGAGGCCGCTGTGCGCTTCGTGGGGGCAGACGCCGGAGCGCGTCGACGAATGGGCCGTCCTCGACGCCCCACGGCGCGGACGACCGGCAAGCGACGAGGATCTCATGGCGGCGGCCTCCGGGCTCGGACTCGAATCGTGGGATGGTCTCTGTGCTGCTCAGCGCTGCAAGCTCACCGTGCCCGGCTTCGGTGAGCGGGTGGCGCGCCTCTTGGCCGAGGAGTCGTTCACACTCAATGCACTGCGGCTGCTTGACTTCGCACACGTCTATCGGGCGGAGCCTGACGTCACGATCGTCCTCGCCGAGGGGGAGGACGAGAAACACCAGCTTCAAGACCTCTTTCTGCCCGGAGATCTCCGCGTGTACCCCTCCACGCCTCATGGGCCGGTCACGCTCGTGCGCACGGCCTGGGACGCCAAGAACGATGCGGAGAGGAGCCGCGTCGTCGCCCTCGCGGCGAGGATCACGGCGACGCACTCGGCCCCCGGGCGCCCGACGACTCTTCCCATCTGCTTTCGATGGGAGCGGGACGACGAGACGCAGGTGCTGAACGCCCAGACGTTCGCATCGTGGCGCGATCTGCTGGACGAGCCGGGCGTGACCGCTTTGACGCTGGGCGCACCGATCGCGGCGGCGCCTTGACAGGCAGGCAGCTCGGGCTATACTCCACCGAATACAGACAGACTCCTGAGTGCGCGGCGAGCGCGAACCAGGTGTTCTACCACGGAGTATGACTCGTAGAGGTCCGGTCTCCCGCCAGGGGCTGGATGATTGTGCCTTTTACGCCAAGGGGCTACGGCGGGAAATGATGAGAAAGACGGCGACGAGGCGCATGGGTGAGCCGGCTCGCGTCTCGCTCAGTGATCGTCCGATCGGCCCCACCCAGGATTGCACGGACAACACGACTAAGGAGAGGTGAGGTGCGTGATATCCGGCGATGATGTTCGTCGCATTAAGCTTCAGTTGGCTCCGCCGTCGGTGATCCTGAGCTGGTCGCACGGAGAGATCACCGAGTCGGAGACGATCAACTACCGCACCCATCGGGCTGAACGCGGCGGCCTCTACGCCGAGGAGATCTTCGGCCCGGCGAACGATTACGAGTGCGCCTGCGGGAAGTACAAGGGGAAGAAGTACGAAGGAATCACCTGCGAGAAGTGCCATGTCCTGGTCACGGACTCCTCGGTTCGCCGGGTCAACATGGCGCACATTCAGCTCGCCAGCCCCGTCGTCCACTTCTGGTTCCTCAAAGGCGTGTCGAGCCTCCTGAGCCGACTTCTCGGGATGAAGCGACGCGAGCTGCAGCGCATCGCCTACTACGAGACCGAGCCCCTTGAGCAGGCGCTGCACATCGTGACCTCATCGCAGAGCAAGGAAGTCCGTCCCGGCGAAACGCTGTACGACGCGGAGTTCAGCATTCTCTCGCAAGCGTATGCGTTCGAAGCCGAGCCGGCCTACTACATTGACGACGCGCCTCGCGTCCTCGCGGAAGAGGAAGGGCGTGTCACGCTGGAGGAGCGGCAACTCACGAACGGCGAGAAGATCCGCTGCGTCGTGATCGGTTCGCAAGAGTACCCGATGGTGGGCGATGCCGAACTGATGGTCGAAGATGGCGATGAGGTGGAAGAAGACACCGTGATCGCGGAGCGGCCGGTCGGCGAGCTGTGCTCGAAGACGGCCTACGAGATGCTCGTCGATCGCTATGGTGCCGTTACCGGGCAGCCCCTCGACCGTGAAGTGCTGGACAGCCTCGTGTTCATCGTGACGCGAATCAAGAATCCCGCGGTGCCGCTTACCCTGGGGGCGCGTCTTACGTATCTCGAGCGACGAGCCTATGAGCGGGTTTACCCCGAAGGGTTCATCTCCGAGACGGGGGCCGCCGGGATCAAGGGCATCCTCAGCGCGCTGGACCTGAACGAGCTGCACGAGACGTTGAGCGAGGAGTTGAGAACCGAAACCGCGGTGGGAAACCAGCGGCGGATCTCGAAACGGTTGGAAGTCGTCGACCAGTTGCGTCTCTCGGGGAACAACGCCGAGGACATGATTCTCGATGTGATCCCGGTTCTGCCCCCCGATCTCCGGCCGATGATTCAGCTCGAGGGCGGGAAGTTCGCCACGACAGACCTCAACGACCTCTACCGACGGATCATCAACCGAAACAACCGTCTCAAGAAGCTCATCGACATGGGGGCTCCCGAGGTCATCCTGCGCAACGAACGGCGGATGCTGCAGGAGGCGGTCGATGCGCTGATCCACAACGAAAAGAAAGAGAGCCCGATCCGCGGTCGCGACAACCGGCCCTTGAAGTCGCTGTCCGAGAGGATCCACGGTAAGCACGGCCGATTGCGACGCAATCTCCTCGGACGCCGCGTCGACTACTCCGGACGCGCCGTGATCGTTGTCGACCCGAAGCTCAGACTCCATCAGTGCGGCATTCCGAAGAAGATGGCTCTTGAGCTGTTCAAGCCCTTCATCCTCCACAACCTCGAGACCACGACGTTCTCGGACTTTGACGAGATCAAGAATCGCGCGCTGATGGGGGAAATGCCAGAGGTATGGGATATCCTCGACAAGCTTGTTAAGAAACATCCGGTGCTCCTCAATCGGGCACCCACGTTGCACCGTCTTTCGATGCAGTCCTTCGAGCCCGTGCTGGTGGATGGAGAGGCGATTCACATCCATCCGTTGGTCTGCCCGCCGTACAACGCGGACTTCGATGGAGACCAGATGGCCGTGCACCTTCCCTTGTCGCCCGAAGCGATTCGCGAGGCCCGTGAACTCATGGCGGCTCCTCGGAACATCCTCTCGCCGGCGAGCGGCGAACCCCTGACTCTGCCGACGCAGGACCCGATCTTCGCGTACTACTACCTGACCATCGAGAATCCCGAGGGTAAGGGCGCGGGCAAGGCATTCCGCGACATCGATGAAGCGAGAAAAGCGTTCGAAGGCGGCGCGATCGAGCTTCATAGCCCCGTGAAGATCCGAATCGACGGGGAGCTGATTCCGACGACGCTCGGGCGAGCCGAGGTGAACCTTGCGCTCCCTGTGGAGATCCGCGACTACACGGTGGAGATCAATCGCAAGACGGTGAAGCGAATCGTGATGGACTGCTTCCACCGGTTCGGCTGGGAGAGGGCGGCCCAGGTGCTCGATGACCTCAAGGATCTAGGGTTCCGCTTTGCGACCTACGCCGGGCTCACGATCTCTCTCAAGGACTGCTTGATCCCCGAGGAGAAGGGCGACATCGTACGAGAGTCCCTGGCCGCGGTTCAGCGGATTGAGACGATGTACAAGATGGGGCTGTCCACCGAGGACGAGCGGCGGAATGCGGTCATCCGCATCTGGCGCCGAACGGTCGACGATGTCGAGCGGGCCACGATGGACAATCTGAGGCGCCATCGCTTCAACCCCGTGTACGGGATGGTTACGTCGGGCGCGCGTGGAGGGCCCGATCAGGTCAAACAGCTCTGTGGCATGCGCGGGCCGATGGCGGGGCCGTCCGGCGAGATCATCGAGCGTCCGGTCATCTCCAACTTCCGCGAGGGCCTGGACATGATGGAGTACTTCATCTCCACGCACGGCGGGAGAAAGGGGGCGGCCGACACGGCGCTCAAGACGGCCGACTCGGGGTACCTGACGCGACGCCTCGTCGACGCGTCGTCGGACACGATTGTGCGAGAGGTGGACTGCGGGACCAAGCAGGGAATCGAGATCGATCCGCTCCGCTTCAGCAAGACGGAGATCATGGAGGCGATCGAAGATCGCATCTATGGGCGCGTCACCGCAGCTCCTGTGGTCGACCCGGCGACCGGGGAGGTCTTGATCGACGCGAACCAGTGGGTGAGCCACGAAATGGCGATCCACGTCGGTCGTCTCGAAGCGGAACTGGGGTTCGCCCATGCCGCGGAGCGCGAGCGGCTGATCGGAACGAAGAACGTTGCCGACGTCCGAGACCCCAAGACCAACAGGGTGCTCGTGAAGGCCGACGAGGCCATTACGGCGCGGCTCCTCGATACGCTCAAAGGGGCAAAGATCAAGAAGATCCGCGTGCGGCCGCGAATCGCCATCCGTTCTGCGATGACGTGCGAGACCGCCAACGGCGTATGTCAGATGTGCTACGGCTACGACATGAGCTCGCATCGTCCCGTCGCCCTCGGCGTCGCGGTCGGCGTGATCGCCGCGCAGTCCGTCGGCGAGCCCGGAACGCAGCTGACCATGAGGACGTTCCACACCGGAGGCGTCGCGGGCGAAGACATCACGCAGGGGCTTCCTCGCGCCGAGGAGCTGTTCGAGGCCCGCAAGACCGTAAAAGTCAATGAGGCGGGGATCTCCCCGTTGGATGGGTACGTCACGGGCATCATCTCGACCGCGACGGGCGAGGACCAAGTGGAAATCACCGGCGAGACACGCTCGGCTCTCTTGCCGGCAGCGCTCCTCAAGGTCGAGAAGGGCGATGAGGTGGAGATCGAAGACCTGCTCGACGTCCGGAGCCCGTGTCGCGGAGAGGTCTACGTGTTGGAGGGGCGCGAGGGGCGGGAGCTGCTCGTCCTCGACACGGCAGGGGGAGACCGGGCATACGCGATTCCACGAGGGGCTGCCCCTGCGGTCAAGACCGGCGACGCCGTGTCGGAGAAGGACGCGTTGACCGAGCGTTTCAATGTCGAGCCCATCGTGGCGATTCGACGGTCGCGGCTCGAGCTGACGGAAGAGGACGACCGCCACTTCCGTTTGATCGCCGACGACGGGGGCGAAACCGAGTACGAGATTCCTTACGGGGCACGGCTGCTCGTCGCGCCCGGCGAGACCGTCGAGGCGGGCAAGCAGATCACGTCCAAGTCGAAACCGATCTTCGTGGCGGCCGAGGGCGAGGGCGAGGCGCTCGTCCTCGACGATCGCATCCTCGTCTACAACCCGAGTGGCGCGGCCCGGCGCATTCCTCTGACCCGGGACGTGTCGGCGCTCAAGGGCCACGGCGCCTCGGTGCGGGCAGGCGAAGCGATTCTACGCCTTGAGATCTCGCACAAGGGGCGTGTGCGCGTAGAGGCCGTTGAAGTTGAGGGCGACGTGGCGCAGGTCGAACTCGAGCCCAAGAGCATGGTGCCGATCGACAAAGCGGTCACCGTCAGGGTGGGCGACAAGATCGAAGAGGGCGACCTCCTGACGAAGGGGATCGTCGCCCCTCACACGCTGCTCGAGGCGGCCGGCGTTCAGAAGGCGCGGCAGTACTTGCTGAACGAGATTCACAAGGTGTACAAGCAGCAGGGTGTCGACATCAGCGACAAGCACCTCGAGATCATCATCCGGCAGATTCTCAACAACGTTCGCATCGTCGATCGCGGCGACGGTCGATTCCTGCTTGGCGATCTCGTGACGCTCGAGGAGTTCCGCAAGGAGATCGAGTCTCTGTCCGTATGGAACCGCGAGGCGGAGCAGGCGCGAAGCGACGCCATGGGATCTCCTCTCGCCGAGGATGTCGAGGTCGCGGGTCATGTGATTGCGCGAAGCGGTGATCCTCTGACGATGGGCATTCTCCAGGCCGCGAGGCGGGAGAGCGTCGCCACCCTCCGCGTGACGCGCGACGAGTCCGTTCTCGAGATCCCTGTGTTCGACAAGCGTCTTCCGGACGGAGAGCGTGAACTCCTGCGCATCTCCAAGGCAGCGCTTCAGACCAAGGGCTGGCTCTCGGCCGCGTCGTTCCAGCGTACGACGAAGGTTCTCGCGGAGGCCGCGCTCCGAGGGGAGACCGACGAACTCGACGGGCTCAAGCCGAGCATCATCGTCGGGAAGCGGATTCCAGCGGGGACGGGGTTCGTCGTGCCGTTGACCGCTGTTGGACGGGGGATCGCGGAATCCAGCGAACCGGACGGCGAAGCCGAGATCTCGGCTCTCCCTTGAAGGGGTCTGCGATGCGCCCTATAATCACCGCCAACGTGCCAGGGAGTGAAGATGCCAACGATTAATCAGTTGATCCGGCTTGGGCGTAAGCCCAAGGCGAAGAAGAGCAAGGCCCCGCAGCTCGAGACGTGCCCTCAGAAGAGGGGCGTCTGCACCCGCGTGTACACGCGGACGCCCAAGAAGCCGAACTCGGCGTTGCGCAAGGTTGCGCGCGTGCGGATGAGCAACGGGAAAGAAGTCACCGCCTACATCGGTGGCGAAGGCCACAACCTGCAGGAGCACTCGATGGTGCTCGTCCGCGGTGGGCGCGTCAAGGATCTCCCGGGGGTTCGCTACCACATCGTCCGCGGCACCCTGGACTCGGAGGGCGTCGGCGCACGCCGACAGGGCCGATCGAAGTATGGTGCCAAGAAGTAGCGAGGAGACGAGCATGAAGATCCCCGGCCGAGACGTGAAGCCCGACATTCGTCACAGCAGCAAGTTGCTGACGAAGCTCATCAACTACATCATGCAGGAAGGGAAGAAGCCGACCGCGGAGCGCATCGTCTATGGCGCCCTGGACCTTGTCGGCGCTCGATCGGGATCGCAGGCGATGGACGTCTTCAACGAGGCGATCACGAATTGCTGTCCGCGACTCGAGGTTCGAACGCGGCGGGTCGGGGGCGCGAACTATCAGGTTCCCTACGAGGTTCCACCCGATCGGCAGATTGCGCTTGCCCTGCGTTGGCTCGTGGCGGCTTCGAGAGAGCGTGGCGAGCATACGATGTCGGAGAGGCTCGCCAACGAGATCCTCGAGGCGTCCCGCAAAGAGGGCAAAGCCTACACCAAGAGGCTCGACGCGCACCGGATGGCGGAATCCAACAAGGCGTTCGCCCACTACCGTTGGTAGGTCGTGGGCTGTCGCCCGCCCGAGTTCCGGCGCGGCGGCCGCCGCGGAGAGGCGTCGATGTCATCCCCTCGTCTTCCGGCTCTTGAGACGGTGCGCAACATCGGCATCATGGCGCACATCGATGCCGGAAAGACCACGACGACCGAGAGAATCCTCTTCTACACGGGCCAGATCCACAAGATGGGGGAGGTCCACGAGGGGGACACGGAGATGGACTGGATGCCCCAGGAGCGCGAGCGGGGCATCACCATCACCTCGGCGGCGACGACCTGCCCCTGGGATGGACACCGAATCAACCTGATCGACACGCCAGGTCACGTCGACTTCACGGCGGAAGTTGAACGGTCTCTGCGCGTACTCGACGGCGGCGTCGTCGTCTTCTCGGGTGTCGAGATGGTCGAGTCGCAGTCCGAGACCGTGTGGCGCCAGGCAGACCGTTACGGCACTCCTCGCCTCGCTTTCGTCAACAAGCTGGATCGCGCGGAGTCGAGCTTGACAGGGACGCTAGAGATGATCGAGGAACGCCTCGGCGTCAAGGCGGTCCCGCTGGTTCTCCCTCATCGCGACGCGGACCGCAAGCTCGTCGGCCTTGTCGACCTCCTCGCGCGGGAGCTTGTCGTCTGGGACGCCTCGACGTTCGGCGTGCGCATGGAGCGTCAGCCCATGCCGCAGGAGCTCCGTGACCAGGTGGAGTTCTACCGTGAGCTGGCGATGGAGCGCGTCGCCGAAGTGGACGACCGGGTCGCGGCGGCGTACTTGGAGGGGCGGCCGGTTGCGGCGGCGGACTTCCACCAGGGATTACGCAAGGGCTGCATCGAGCACGGACTGATTCCGCTCGTCGGCGGCTCCGCATTCCAGAACGTTGGGATCCAGCTCCTGCTTGACGCCATCGTCCGGTACCTGCCCTCGCCGCGGGACATTCCTGCAGTTCGGGGAGTCGACGGGAGCGAGCGGCCGGCGAACCCGGACGCGCCGCTCTCGGCGCTGGCGTTCAAGGTCCAAAGCGACCCCTACGCCGGGCGGTTGGTGTACGTTCGGATCTACTCGGGCAAGATGTCCGCCGGGGGCCATGCGTACAACTCGACCTCGGGCAAGGGACTCCGCGTAACGAAGCTGTTCCGGATGCACGCCAACCGGCGGACACCGCTCGAGGAAGCCGATGCAGGGGACATCGTGGCTGTTGTGGGTTCGCAAGACATCTCGACCGGAGACACGCTGTGCGACAAGGCGGCGCCCATTCTTCTCGAGTCGATCTCGTTCCCCGACCCCGTCGTATTCACCGCCGTCGAGCCGCGCACCGAGGCGGAGCTTCCCGACCTCATGGAGGGGCTCGAGAAGCTGGCCCAAGAGGACCCGACCTTCCACGTCCACATCGACGAAACCACTGACCAGATCATCATGGGGGGAATGGGGGAGCTGCATCTTGAGGTACTGGTGAGGCGCCTGCGCGAGGAACTGCGGGTCCATGCGAACGTCGGAACCCCACAGGTTGCCTATCGCGAGACGTTGCGGGAGCCGCTCGTGGTCGAGGAGCACTTCGTGCGACAGGTTGGCGGGCGCGGCCAGTATGCCCACGTGGTCCTGCGCCTCGAGCCGCTGGAGCGTGGACGTGGTCTGGAGACGCGCTTCGATGTGGCTCCCGAGGAGATCCCACCGACCTATCGGGCGGCGGTGGAGAGCGCGCTGCGCGGAACGTTGACAAACGGGCCGGTAGCGGGTTATCCTCTCGCCGATATCGGAGCCACCGTTATCGGTGGGTCTTTTCATCCGGTTGACTCGTCCGAGCTTGCGTTTCGTGCCGCGACATCGTCCGCGTTGCACAAAGCGTATGGCGCGGGTGCGTTTGAGCTTCTCGAACCGATCATGGAGGGAGAAGTCGTCACGCCCGCCGAGTATCTGGGTGAGGTATTGGAGGATCTCGCGCGGCGACGCGGCGAGGTTCAGTCGATGCGGGCTCTCGAAACCGCGCAGATTCTTGCGGTGTCGTTGCCGCTCGCGGAGACATTCGGGTATGCGACGCGCCTGCGCTCGTTGAGTCAGGGCAGGGCGGCGTACTCGTTGCGCGTGGCGCGGTATGACGTGGTCCCGGAAGGGCTGAGAGAGAAGATCGTCAAGAGCAGAGGGTACTGACATGGCGAGAGAGAAGATCCGGATCAAGCTGCGGGGTTACGATCACGAGCTCGTCGACAGCTCGGTTCGGAGAATCGTCGAGTCGGCGAAAGAGACGCGCGCGAAGATCGCGGGTCCGATCCCGCTTCCCACCGAGCGGCGCGTCTACACCGTGCTCCGCTCCCCGCATATCGACAAGCGTTCCATGGAGCACTTCGAACGGCGAATCCACACGCGCCTTCTGGACATCAAGGAGCCGACCTCCGAGACGATCAACGCGCTGATGGACATCGAATTGCCGACCGGGATCGACATCGAGATCAAGCTGTAAGGCACGGAGGGTGGGTCGGATGGCTCGGAGATTGCTCGGGAAGAAGATCGGCATGACGCAGCTCTTCGTCGATGACCGCGCGGTTGGTGTGACGGTGATCGAGGCGAGCCCCTGCACAGTCGTGCAGATCAAGACCAAAGAAACCGATGGGTACGACGCCCTCCAGCTGGGGTATGGCGCGGTCAAAGCGTCGAAGGTCTCCCAGCCGATGGCCGGTCACTTCAAGAAGGCTGGAGTCGCGGCCCATCGACGTCTGTTTGAGATTCGCGTCGACGATGTCTCGGCGTACAAGGTCGGCGACGTGGTGGGCCTCGACTCGTTCGCCGAAGGCGACGAAGTGGACGTCTGCGGGATGTCGCGCGGCTTAGGATTCCAGGGCGTCGTGAAACGCTGGGACTTCCGTGGCGGCCCGGACACGCATGGCTCGAAGTTCCATCGGCGACCCGGGTCGGTCGGATGCCACGTCGAGCCGGGGCGGATCATCAAAGGACGCAAGATGCCCGGACACACAGGGGACCGTCGCGTGACCGTGCGGGGACTTCGCGTCCTCAAGGTGGACGCGGAGCGGAACCTTCTCATCCTGAAGGGCGCAACGCCGGGCGCCCGCGGCAGCCTCTTGGAACTGGGGAAGCGCCATGGTTGAAGCGAAGCTTTTTGCATTCTCGGGCACCTCGACGCCTTCGACGATCTCGCTCGACGACCAGTTGTTCGGCGTTGAGGTGAACAAGGATCTCCTCTACCGAATGGTTCGCCTGCAGCTCGCAAACCGCCGTCAGGGCACGGCGTGCACCAAGACGCGAGGCGAAGTGCGGGGCGGCGGCCGAAAGCCGTGGCGACAGAAGGGAACGGGCCGCGCCCGCCAGGGGTCGCGACGGTCCCCGATTTGGGTTGGGGGCGGAACGACGTTCGGCCCCAAGCCGAGGTCCTACGAGATGTCGCTGACGAAGAAGATGCGGCTTGGCGCACTGGCCTCGGCTCTCTCCGATCGAGCCAGCGAGGGCCGTCTGCTCGTTGTCGATCAGATGGCGTTTGCGGAGCCAAAGACGAAAACGGCCGTCGCGCTGTTGAGCCGCCTCGGCGTCGAGGGCAGCGCGCTGGTGGTCGTGGCGACGACCGAGTTCGGGCGTGCCGTGAAGAAGTCCTTCACCAACCTCCCGAAGGTGAAGTGCATCGCGGGGTGCGGGATCAACGTCTACGACATTCTGCGGCACGACTTCCTCATCTTGACGAGCGGAGCCGTGGATGAGCTCCGGGGGAGGGTGTCGTAGAGATGGCCAGACTGACGCATGCCGAGGACATTGTCTTGGCCCCGGTGCTCACCGAGGGCACGTGGCGGGAGATGGAGGATCGGAAGTACGTCTTCCGCGTCGCGCTTGGCGCGAACAAGATTCAGATCCGGAAGGCCATCGAGGAGCTCTTCAAGGTCAGAGTCGAGAAGGTATGGACGGCCAACGTTTCTGGGAAGCCGCGCCGCGAACGTCTGAGTCAGCTGCACGGGGCTACGTCGCGATGGCGGAAGGCAACGGTTCGGCTTGCGCCGGGCGACCGCATTGAGATGATGGGAGGGTAGTACGGGATGGGCCTGAAACG
The DNA here is from genome assembly GCA_040752575.1 of Candidatus Bipolaricaulota bacterium. Classification (GTDB taxonomy): domain Bacteria; phylum Bipolaricaulota; class Bipolaricaulia; order UBA7950; family UBA9294; genus CAIOGO01. The sequence continues at coordinate 83,795 of JBFMGK010000066.1, read as the reverse complement.
ATACAAGCCAACCTCGCCCGGGAGGCGACACGCGGAACTGCCGGACTACCGTGAGCTCTCACAGGTTGCACCGGAGAAGAGCCTCCTGCGCCCGCAGAAAAAGACGGCGGGACGAAACAATCAAGGGAAGATCACTGCGCGCTGGCGTGGCGGTGGCCACAAGCATCAGTACCGCGTCGTCGACTTCCGGCGCGACAAGGAAGGAATTCCGGCCCGCGTGGTAACGCGCGAGTATGACCCGAATCGCTCGGCGTGGATCACGTTGTTGCACTACGCCGACGGCGAGAAACGGTACATGCTCGCTCCGGTCGAGTTGCCGATCGGCGCGGTCGTGGAGTCGGGAGACAAGGCGGAGGTGGCGGTGGGCAACTGCCTGCCGCTTGCCAGAATCCCACTAGGGTCGACGATTCACAACCTTGAGTTCTATCCGCGCAGCGGTGGAGCCATTGCCCGCTCGGCGGGCACCTCGGCGAAGCTCATCGGCAAGGAGGAGAACCGGGCCCACGTCCGGCTTCCGTCGGGCGAGGTTCGCGTGTTCCAGACCGACTGCCGAGCGACGATCGGCGAGGTGTCCAATCCCGATCACAAGAACGTAAAGCATGGGAAGGCCGGAAGGCTTCGACATCTTGGATGGAAGCCGGAGGTCCGCGGTACGGCCATGAACCCGGTGGACCACCCCCACGGTGGTGGCGAGGGTCGCGGTCACGTAGGCGGCCCGAAGGTCTCGCCGACCGGCAAGACGGCGAAGGGCGGGCGAACCCGTAACCCACGCAAGAAGAGCACGGAGCTCATCGTGCGCCGGGCCAACGAGGGTCGTCGGTAGAGGGAGACGCTGATGGCGAGATCGACGAAGAAGGGACCCTTCGTAAGCGAGAGCCTTCTCGAGAAGGTTCAGAAGGCCAAGCGGGGCGACTCGAAAGAGATCAAGACCTGGTCGAGATCCTCGATGGTCACCCCGGAGATGGTCGGGCTTACGATCAAGGTCCACAACGGGAAGATCTTCATTCCGGTCTACATCGTCGAGAATATGGTCGGGCACAAGCTGGGCGAGTTCGCGGCGACGAGGACCTTCCGAAGCCACGGCGGGATGAAGAAGAAGAAGGCACCAGGCCTGACATAGGGAGTATGACTATGGAAGCACGGGCAATTGCGCGGTTCGTCCGCATGTCGCCGCGAAAGGCGCGGCTGGTGGTCGATGCGATTCGCGGCAAGAACGTGAACGACGCGTTGCGCATCGTTCAGCTGTCGAGCAAGAAAGCGGCGCTTCCCATCCGCAAGACGCTCGAGTCCGCGATCGCCAATGCGGAGAACAGCTACGACGTCGACGTCGACAAGCTGTTCGTCGTACGTGCGACGGTCGACATGGGGCGCTCGCTTCGGCGGATGCAACCCCGTGCGTACGGTCGGGCGGACGTGATTCGGCACCACACGAGCCACATCACGATCGTGGTCGGCGACAGGGGGGCGTAGCGAATGGGCCAGAAGATCAACCCGGTGGGGTTCCGGATCGGCGTTACGCGCAAGTGGGTGTCCAACTGGTACAACCCGCGTCTTGCGCCGGAGTACATCGCCGAGGACAAGCGGATCCGCGACCTCGTGTTGGATCGGTACCGCCGAGCAGCGGTCGCCGAGGTGAACATCGAGCGGTCGAAGGAAGATCGCGTCTCGATCGTCATCCGTTCGGCGCGACCGGGCATCATCATTGGGCGAGGCGGGAGCGAGATCGAGCTGCTTCAGCGAGCGCTCGAGGATCTGACGCGGCGAAACGTCAAGGTCTCGATTCAGGAGATCGACCGTCCGGACCTCGAAGCGCGACTCGTCGCCCAGGACGTGGCTCTGCAGATTGAGAACCGAACCGCGCCGGCGCGGGCGATGAAAGAAGCGATTCGCCGGGTCATGGGCGCCGGGGCTGAGGGCGTGAAGATGAAGGTGAGTGGGCGCCTCGGCGGGACGGACATCGCGCGCTCGATCACGATGAAAGAGGGCAGGATCCCCCTTCAGACCCTCCGAGCCGACATCGACTACGGCCTTGTGGAAGCGCGAACCAAGTACGGCAACATCGGCGTCAAGGCATGGGTGTTCCGCGGTGAACGTTCTCCGCGGGCTCGCCGCGATGAGGTGAAGTAAACATGCCATTGCTGTTTCCGAAGAGGACGAAGTACCGCAAGACCCACCGCGGACGCAAGGACGGTCAGGCGACGCGCGGGAATCAGATCGCGTTCGGCGAGTTTGGGATCCAGTCGCTCGAAGCCTGCTGGATCACGCAAGCGCAGATCGAGGCTTGCCGAACGACGATTGCCAGAACGACCCAGCGTGGCGCGCGCCTTTGGATCCGCATCTTCCCCGACAAGCCGATTACGAAGCATCCGGCTGAGGCACGAATGGGAAAGGGGAAGGGCCCGGTCGACCACTGGGTGGCCGTCGTGCGGCCGGGAAGCGTCTTGTTCGAGATTTCCGGCGTCACCGAGGACCAGGCAAAACAGGTTCACTACCTCGTCGGAAACAAGCTCCCCGTGCGGACGCGGCTCAAGCGGCGCGCGGTCCTAGGAGGAGAGGTATGAAGACGCAGGCCCTGCGCGACAAGACCCTGCGCGAACTCGAAGCGGAGATCCAGGAGCGCAAACGGAGGTTGTTCAACCTGCGCTTTCAGCGGGCCACGGGGCAGCTTGACAAGATCGCCGAGCTACGGAAGGCGCGGCGCGAGGTTGCGCGGGCCATGACCGTCGCGGCGGAGAAGGCGCGGGAGGAGCGGCGATGAAGAAGACCAAGACCGGTCGCGTGGTCAGCGACCGCATGACGCAGACGATCGTGGTCAGCGTGGAAGAGCACCGTCTTCATCCGCAGTACCGGAAGCACATCACGCGCCACGCGAAGTTCCACGCCGACGACCCTCAGCAGCAGGCGAAGATCGGAGATCTTGTGCGCATCGAAGAGTGCCGCCCGCTGAGTCGGACGAAGCACTGGCGGCTCGTCGAGGTCGTCGAGAAGGCGGTGCAGTAGCATGATTCAGATGCAGACCATGCTCAAGGTGGCGGACAACTCGGGGGCGAAGGTCGTACGCTGCTTCAACGTCCTCGGACCGTCGAACCGCCGTGTCGGGGAGATCGGCGACATCGTCGTAGGCTCGGTGCGCAAGCGGCTGCCGACGAGCGACATCGAGAAGGGGCAGATTGTACGTGGGGTCATCGTCCGAACGCGAAGCGCCTACCGGCGTGAGGACGGCACGTACATCCGCTTTGATGACAACGCCATCGTGCTGATCAACACGCAGGGCGAGCCCATCGGAACGCGTGTGTTCGGTCCGGTGGCGCGCGAGCTTCGGGACAAGAAGATGATGCGCATCATCTCGCTTGCGCCGGAAGTCCTCTAGGGGAGGCGGCGATGAGAAACATACGCAAAGGAGACCGCGTCCAGGTGATCTCGGGGGATGACCGGGGAAAGATTGGCCGCGTACTGAGTGTCATCCCGGAGAAGCGCCGCGTGCTGGTCGAGAACGTGAACATGATCACGAAACACCAGCGTGCGACGCAAAACCTGCGGCAGCCGGGGATCATCAAGCGCGAGGGCCCGATTCACTGGACCAACGTGCTCCCGATCTGCCCGGAGTGCGACGCTCCGACGCGCGTTGGGTTCGAGACCGTCGACGGAAAGAAGATGCGCAAGTGCAAGAAGTGCGGGGAGACGTTTGAGTGATGCTTCTACATGAGCGGTACGTCGCAGAGGTCGCTCCGAAGCTTCAGGAGCAGCTTGGCTTGTCTAACCCGATGCAGGTGCCGCGGGTTGTCAAGGTCGTCGTCAACATGGGCGTAGGGGACAAGGATAACCCCAAAGTGCTCGAGGGCGCCGTGCAGAACCTGACAAAGATCGCTGGGCAGAAACCGGTCGTGACGAAGGCGCGAAAGTCCATCTCGGACTTCAAGCTGACTCTGGGCGACCCGATTGGCTGCCGCGTCACGCTTCGCGGTTCGCGGGCGTACGAGTTCTTGAACAAGCTGTTCAACGCGGTTCTTCCCGGCATCCGCGACTTCCGCGGGTTGTCCGCGTCGTCCTTCGACGGCCGAGGCAACTACACGATCGGACTCTCGGAGCAGCTTACGTTCCCGGAGATCGAGTACAACGAGATCGTGAAGACGCAAGGGATGGACATCACGATTGTGACCAGCGCGCGGGACGACCGCGAGGGGTATGCCCTCCTCAAGGCGCTCGGGTTCCCGTTCAACGACTAAGGGGGACGGATGGCGAGGAAGGCACTGATCAACAAGTGCAAGATGACGCCGAAGTTCGCGGCGCGGAAGTACCACCGTTGCACGCTGTGTGGGCGACCGCATGCCTTCATCCGCGACTTCGGGATCTGCCGGCTCTGTTTCCGCAAGCTTGCGCACCGCGGGGAGATTCCGGGGATCAGGAAGTCGAGCTGGTAGGAGGAGCTGATGATTCCGTATCCAATCGGGGACATGCTGACGAGGATCCGTAACGCAAACTCACGACTCCACGACAGCCTGACAATGCCGCACTCACGGCTGAAAGAAGCGCTTGCCCGCATCCTGGCGCAAGAAGGGTACATCGATGGCTTCGAAGTCGTGGAAGCCGCCCCTCAGCCGCAGCTGGTCATCCGACTGAAGTATCAGGGAGAACGGAATCGGGCGCGGCGGGCGATCAGCGAGATCCGGCTGGTGAGCAAGCCGAGTCGCCGCGTCTATGTCGGACGAGACGATATCCCGCAGCCGCTCGGCGGTATGGGGATTTGCGTTGTGTCGACGTCGCAGGGCGTCCTCTCGGGACGCGAGGCCCGCGAGCGCGGGCTCGGCGGCGAGGTGCTCTGCGAGGTCTGGTAGGGGGAGTGCACGATGTCCAAAGTGGGGAAGGTGCCCGTCGCGATTCCGGCCGGTGTCACGGTCAAGGTCGAAGCCGGGGCCATGGTTGTCGAGGGCAAACACGGGCGGCTTGTACAGACGTATCGTCCTGACATGGTCGAGATCGTCGTCGCCTCCGGCCAAGCCTCCGTAACGCGGCGCAAAGAGGGCAAGGAGTACCGCGCGTACCACGGCCTGTACCGGAGCCTCCTCGCGAACATGGTCAAGGGGGTCTCCGATCGCTGGGAGAAGACCCTTGTCATCAAGGGGCTTGGCTACCGCGGTCGGCTTCAGGGAACGACCCTCATCCTCGACCTCGGTTACGCCGGGCCGAAGGAGTACCCCCTGCCGCAAGGCATCGAGGCCGAACTGCCGAATCCGAATGAGATCGTCCTGCGCGGCGCCGACAAGCGCGAGGTCGGGCAGGTGGCCGCGAAGATCCGCGCGCTGCGCAAGCCCAACGTGTACGACGGCAAGGGGATCCGTTACAAGGACGAGATCGTCATTCAGAAGGCGGGCAAGCTGGGCGGCCCCGGCGGGGCGAGCTAGGGAGCGTGGGAAGAATGGCCAGGCTGACGAACCGAGCCGCTGAGCGCGAGAAGCGTCACCGCCGGATCCGCAAACACGTGGTCGGATCGAGCGTGCGGCCTCGGCTCTGCGTGACGAAGACGCTGCATCACCTCTACGCCCAGGTGATCGACGACGGAGCGGGGCGAACCCTCGCGCAGGCGTCGACGCTTGACCCTGAGGTGCGTAGCGACGTGAAGGGGCCCAACCGCGTGGCAGCGGCGAAGGTCGCGGCGAAACTGGCGGAACGGGCGGCGAAAGCCGGCGTCGTGGCCGTCGTCTTCGATCGGGGTGGATACCCGTACCATGGCGTGATATCGGCCTTTGCGGAGGCTTGTCGCGAGGGAGGACTGGACTTTTGATCAGCCACGACGAGTTCGAGAACGAGATCATCGACATCCGGCGCGTGAGCAAGGTCACGAAGGGTGGCCGGAACCTGCGGTTCCGAGTGACGATGGTCGTCGGAGACCGCAAGGGTCACGTCGGAGTCGGCGTTGGGAGCACGACGGAGATCCCGCGCGCTATCCAGCAGGCGATTCGCGACGCCAAGAAGGCTATGGTCACCGTGAATATGGACGGCTTGACGATCCCGCACGAAGTGCACGGCCGATTCAAGGCCGGCCACGTCCTGTTGAAGCCGGCCCACCCGGGAACGGGGATCATCGCGGGCGTCACGGTGGGCGCGATTTGCCGATTGGCCGGCATCGAGAACGTGCTCACGAAGTCCATTGGCACCACGAACCCGCTGACGCTGTCGAGAGCCGCTCTGGATGGGCTCGCGCAGCTCCGCAGCCGGCGCGAGATCGAGGCGCTGCGCGGCATCGCGGCACCTGAGGAGGTCGCCCATGCGGCTTGAGGATCTTCGCCCGACCGAGGGGAGCAAGCACCGGCGCAAGCGCGTCGGACGGGGTGGCGGGTCGGGGCACGGCGGTCACACCGTGGGGCGTGGCATGAAGGGGCAGAACTCGCGCTCGGGCGGGGGCACGCGCCTTGGATACGAGGGCGGTCAAACGCCAATCTGGATGCGCGTTCCGAAGCGGGGTTTCCACAACATCGCGCGAGTGGAATACGCGTGCGTGAACGTGGATACGCTCGACGAGCGATTCGCGGCGAACGACGCTGTAACCCCGGAGCGTCTTATGGAGATGCGGTTGGTCAACGGGCGCGACGTGCTGGTGAAGGTGCTCGGACGAGGGGAGATCACGAAGCCGCTCACCGTGCGGGCACATCGCTTTGGCGCGGAGGCGAAGCGCAAGATCGAGGCGGCCGGCGGCAGAGCCGAGGTGATTGCCTGATGTGGGAGAAGATCGCGAGTCTCTTTCGTGTTCCTGAACTGCGCAAACGTATCCTGTTCACGCTGGGGGCGATCATCGTCTTCCGTGTAGGAACGCACATCACCGTGCCCGGGGTGAGCAAGGACCTGCTTCGTCAGGTGTTCTCGACCGGAAGCGGCGGCATCTTCGACTTCATGAACATGTTCACCGGGGGGGCGCTGCAGCAGTTCTCCCTTTTCGCCCTCGGCGTGACGCCGTATATCAACGCGTCGATCATCTTCAGTCTGTTGACATCGGTGGTTCCGAAGTTGAAGGAGATGCAGCAGCAGGGCCGTGAAGGACGGAGAAAGATCACGGCCTACACGCGTTGGGCTACCGTTGCGCTCGCGATCGTCCAAGGCGCGTTCATGACGACGCTGATTCGGGGAGCGGCGACCGAGGGTACGGGGATTCTCTTCTACGTGACGACGGTCGTGGCGCTCACGACGGGGACGATCTTCCTGATGTGGCTCGGCGAGCGCATCACGGAGAATGGGATCGGAAACGGTATCAGCATGCTGATCATGATTGGCATTCTGTCGAGGTTCCCGTCGTCGATCAACTCGATGGTCACGAGTATCAGCACGGGGTCGGCGAGTCCGATCTGGGGTCTTGTTTTCATTGCCCTGCTGGTCGTTGTCGTCGCTGCGATGGTCATGGTGCAGCAAGGACAGCGCAAGATTCAGATTCAGTATGCGAAGCGGACGATGGGGCGACGGATCTATGGCGGGCACTCCTCGCATCTGCCGCTGCGCGTCAATCAGGGCGGCGTCATCCCGATCATCTTCGCCTCGGCACTCCTGAGTCTGCCGGTTACGCTCTTCGAAGCGATTCCGGCGCTCAAGTCTCATCTGTACATCATCCAGTCGGGGAGCCCGCTCTACATGGGGCTGTACGTCCTGCTTATCTTCTTCTTCACCTATTTCTACAGCTCGATCGTGTTTGATCCGAATGACATCGCGAAGAACGTGCGCGAGGCCGGTGGCTTCATCCCCGGGGTTCGGCCGGGGCAGCCGACGGCGGACTACGTTACGTCGATCATGAACCGCATCCTGCTCATCGGTGCGGTGTTCCTGTCGGCGATTGCGATTCTCCCGTACATCCTCTCCGCGGTCAGCAACCTCCAGACGATGTTCCTGATCGGCGGAACGTCTCTGCTCATCGTGGTTGGCGTCGGAATCGACACTCTGATGCAGGTCGAGGCGCATCTGGTCATGCGACACTACGAGAGCTTGACGAAGTCAGGGCGTCTGCTGGGGAGGAGGGGCTAGTCGTGGCGGGACGGCGGATCGTGTTCCTCGGACCTCCGGGGGCGGGCAAGGGGACGCAGGCGAAGCGGGTGACGGCAGCGCTCGGACTTGCCCATCTTTCCACCGGGGATGTCCTCCGCGACGAGGTGGCAAGAAGGACGCCGCTCGGCGAGAAGGCAAAGGGGTACATGGATCGCGGGGAACTCGTTCCCGACGCCTTGATCATCGACATGGTTCGGGGACGGCTGACCGGCGCATCGGGCTTCCTGCTCGATGGATTCCCCAGAACCGTGGCCCAGGCAAAGGCCCTTGAGACGATCACTGCGATTGACGTGGTCATCACCATCGACCTGTCTCGCGACGAGGTGGTTCGCCGGCTTGCGGCGCGGCGCGTCTGCCGTTCGTGTGGCGCCATCTTCAACCTAACGTTCAACCTCAAGCCCGGCGAGACGAAGTGCCCGACGTGCGGCGGGGAGCTGTACCAGCGCGATGATGACACGGCTTCCGTCATCGAGAATCGCTACGATGTCTACGAGCGATCGACATCGCCGCTCATCGCATACTATCGGGAGCGCGGCCTCTTGCGGTCGGTTCGAGGCGATGTGGGGAGCGACGCGGTGTTCGAGGAGATCCTCCGGATTCTGAGTGCATGATCGTCCTGAAATCGGTTGCTGAGATCTCGGCCATGCGTGAGAACGGCCGACTTCTGGCGGAGATTCTGGAGCGACTCGTGGAAGAGGTGCGTCCGGGAAGAACGACGGCGTGGTTCAACGAGCGGGCCGACGAGTGGATTCGCGCCTGCGGCGGCGAGTCGGCGTTCGATCGGTTGGCTGGATTCCCGGGAGTGATCAACGCTTCGCTGAACGAGGAGATCGTGCACGGGATTCCCAGTCCTCAGCGGGTGCTGCGCGAGGGAGACCTGTTCTCGATCGACATCGGGATGGTACGAGACGGGTTCTGCGTGGACATGGCGACCACGGTCCCCGTGGGCGAGGTGTCCGAGGATGCGGCGCGTCTGCTCGAGGTGGGCGAACAGAGCTTGAGAGAGGGGATCAAAGAAGCTACAATCGGCAAGCGGTTGTCAGACGTCTCTCACGCGATAGGGACCCATATTCAAGCGAACGGGTTCTATGTCGTGAAGGAGTACGTTGGGCACGGAATCGGGAGAGCGCTGCACGAGGACCCCCAGATCCCGAACTACGGGCCGCCGGGACGCGGCGTACGGTTGCGGGCTGGCATGACGTTGGCCATCGAGCCGATGCTCAAGACGGACGACCTGCCGACGCGGGTGCGCGCCGACGGGTGGACCGTCGAAACGGCGTCCGGGGGACTTGCAGTGCATTTCGAGCATACCGTGGCTCTCATGCAGGAAGGAACGATAGTCCTGACCCAGGGAGGTGAAGGAAGGCGTAGTGGCGACGAATGAACCTCGTGGCAAGAAAGAGGACGTGATCCGCCAGCGGGGCGAGGTGACGGAGAGCCTGCCGGGCTCGACGTTCCGCGTTCAGCTCACGAATGGGCACGTCATTCTCTGTCACATCTCAGGCAGGATCCGGAAGCACTACATCAGGATCCTCACGGGCGATCGCGTCATCGTCGAGATGTCCCCGTATGATTTGACCAAGGGGAGAATCGTCTACCGCGAGAGCTAGAGCGCTCTACGCCGAACCAGATGAAGGTCCGGGCATCCGTCAAGAAAATGTGCGCGAAGTGCAAGGTCCTCCGGCGAGAAGGTCGTCTGTTGGTGATCTGCCGGAACCCAAAGCATAAGCAGCGCCAAGGATAAGGGGAGAGAAGATGGCGCGTATAGCCGGAGTGAACCTGCCCAGCAACAAGCGCATCGAGGTCGCGCTGACGTACGTGTACGGCATCGGGACCCCGCGAGCGGCGGAGATCCTCGAGAAGGCGGGCGTGTCGCCCGACGTTCGGGTCAAGGACCTGACCGAGAACGAGGTCGCGAACCTGCGTCGCGAGGTCGAGCAGTACGTCGTCGAGGGTGACCTGCGCCGGCGAATCGCCTCGAGCATCCAGCGCTTGAAGGACATCAACGCGTACCGAGGCATACGCCACAAGAAGCGACTCCCGGTGCGAGGGCAGCGAACGAGGGCGAACGCGCGCACGTGGAAGGGCCCGCGGCCGGCGAAGGCCGGGAAGAAGAGGTAGCGATGGCAACGAAGAACATCAAACTCGAGCGGGCGTTGATTCACGTGCACTCGACATTCAACAACACCATCATCACCGTCACCGATCCCAGCGGCCATCCCGTGGCGTGGAAAAGCCCGGGCGTTGTTGGCTACAAGGGATCGAAAAAGGGTACGCCGTACGCTGCGCAGATCGCAGCCGAAGCTCTTGTGCGGGACATGAAGGACTACGGCGTTCGCAGCGTGGCCATTCGAGTCAAGGGAACAGGTTCCGGGAGGCAATCGGTCGTCCAGACGATCAAGGCGTCCGGGATTCGGGTCGAAGAGGTGAAGAACGTGACGCCGGCTTCTCATAGCAAGGGGAGAATCTGATGGGACGCGATACCGCGGCGAAGTGCAAGCAGTGTCGGCGCGAGGGCGAGAAGCTCTTTCTGAAGGGCGACCGCTGTTACTCGCGGAGTTGCGCGCTGTCGCGGCGCGCGAACCCGCCGGGAGAGGGCCCGAAGAAGCGACGCCCACGCCGCAGCCAATACCAGCTTCACTTGCGTGAGAAGCAGAAGGCTCGAAGGATCTACGGGCTGCGTGAGAGCCAGTTCCGGATCTACGTCGATCGCGCCAAAGGAGTGAAGGGAGCAACGGGCGAGGCCCTGCTGCAGATGCTGGAGCAGCGGTTCGACAACATGGTGTACCGGGCGGGGTTTGCGAGTTCGCGGCAGCAAGCGCGCCAGCTCATCGTGCACGGGCACTTCAACCTGAACGGCCGAGCCTCGAACGTTCCTTCGATTCTCTTGCGTGAGGGTGACATGGCGAGCATCAAAGAGGTACGCCGTGACAAGGTGCGCGCGATCGTCGAAGCCAACGAGGGGCGCGACGTTCCTGCGTGGATCACTCGCAACGCCGAGACGCTGACCTTCCAGGTTGTGGCGCTTCCCACCGTGGCTCAGCTTGGGTTGGACATCGCGGCCAACCTCATCGTCGAGTTCTACTCCCGCTAGGAGGTGGGCATGGACGAGATGGTCTTTCCCAAGGACGTCAAGGTTGCGGAGCTCACCGAGACCAGTGGCCGAATCGTTCTCGAGCCGCTGGAGGCGGGTTTCGGAACGACGCTGGGGAACGCGCTGCGGCGGACTCTGCTGACGGCGATCCCGGGGGCGGCCATCGTCCGGGTGCGGTTCGCCGGAAAGTATCACGAGTACGACACGATCGAAGGCGTCAAGGAGGACATCCTCGAGATTCTCCTGAACCTGAAAGGTATCGCGCTTCGCGTGCACGAGGAAGGCGTGAAGCGATTGACGCTGGAGAAACGCGGCCCGGGGACCGTGACGGCGGCGGACGTGGAGTTGCCGCCGGGTGTCGAGGTCGTGAACCCCGAGGTGCACATAGCAACCCTGAACCCCAAAGCGGTTCTGGATCTTGAACTGGAGGTCGAGACGGGCTTCTCGTACCTCCCGGCAGAGCAGAATCGTCCCGAGGACGCTCCGCTCTCGGTCATTCCGATCGATGCGGATTTCTCGCCGGTGAGGAAGGTGAATTTCGCCGTCGAGGAGACGCGAGTGGGGGGCAAGACGGGATACGAGAGACTGATCCTCGACGTCGTGACGAACGGAAGCATCCGACCCGAGGAGGCCGTCTCCGAGGCGAGTCGGCTCTTGCTACGCCACCTGGAGCTCTTCCGGGGGTTCGCAGAGCACCCGTTCGGGATGTCGATCGAGGAGACTGCAGGGGGCGGCGAATCTCACGAGCTCTCGATTCCCCTGGTCGACCTTGAGATCGACCAACGGGCATGCAACCTCCTTCAAGAGGCGGACATCACGACGCTGGGACAACTCCTTGCCCGGCCGCGTGAGGAGTTACTGGACATTCACGGTTTCGGGGCGAAGACGCTCACCAAGGTGGAAGAGCGGCTGGCAGAGCTTGGGTACGCCCTGCGGAACGAAGGGGAGATTCACCATGCGGCATAGAGACGGCGTCGAGAAGATCGGGATGGTGGCGAGTCACCGGCGGCGGGTGCTTGCGAACCTGACAAACGCGCTGATCCTCCACTCTAAGGTCGACACGACGTTCGTCCGCGCGAAGGCGGGGCAACGCTACGCCGAACGCCTGATCACGCTGGCCCGCCGGGGCGACCTCCACGCGCGACGGATCGCGTTCGCACGCCTTCAGGACAAGGCGGCGGTGGACCGGCTGTTCGGCGAGATCGGACCGCGACTCAAGGAGAAGGCAGGGGGCTACACGCGCGTCGTGAAGCTCGGCCCGCGTCGGGGCGATGGAGCTGAGCAGGCGCGACTGATGCTACTTCCCTAGATCGCGGCCAGAGGCGCGATGTGATGAGGGACTCCGGCGAGAGCGGAGTCCCTCGCTCGTTTCTACGCCAGGCTCAAGGCGACGGGTGTATGCCGCGGCGTCGGTCGGCAAGGCGACGCAGCATGTCTTCAGCCATCGTCGGGAGGCTGTAGGACGGGGACCAGCCCCAGTCGGCGCGCGCGGCCGAGTCATCGACTTCGCGGGGCCAGGAGTCCGCGATGGCCTGCCGGAAGTCCGGCTCGTAAGTGCAGCAGAACGAGGGGACGCTCTTCTGGATCTCGGCCGCGAGCTCGGCGGCCGAGAAGCTCATAGACGCGAGGTTGTAGTCGGCGCGTCGTGAGAGCGAGTCCGGCGGTGCATCCATGATCTGGATCGTTGCGCGAATGCAGTCGGGCATGTACATCATGGGCAGGACGGTGTCCGGGCGGACGAAGCACGTGTAGCGCTCTGTGCGGAGGGCTTCGACGAACATGTCGACGGCGAAGTCGGTCGTGCCTCCGCCGGGAGGGGCCTCGCTCGAGATGATGCCGGGATAGCGGAGACCTCGGACGTCAAGGCCGTACCGTTGTGCGTAGTAGTCCGCAAGCAGTTCCCCGGTGACCTTGGAGAGGCCGTACATCGTGGAAGGGCGGAGCACGCCCGACTGGGGTGCAAGCTCCCGCGGAGTCTCTGGACCAAAGACGGCAATCGAGCTCGGGCAAAAGACGCGCCGCAACTCTCGCTCCCGCGCCACTTCGAGAACGTTCACGAGCCCGCCGACGTTCACGTCCCAGGCGAGCTGGGGATGAGCTTCGCCCATGGCGGAGAGGATGGCCGCCATGTGGAAGACCACGCCGATCTGATGGCGATCCACGACCTCGCGCAGGCGACCGCGGTCGCGGACGTCGAGGACCTCGAAGGGTCCTGGGCCCAGCGCATCGCGGGCCGTCTCGCGGACGTCGGTGGCCACCACGACGTCCGCGCCATGGCGTCGGCGCAGGTGCGGCACCAACTCCGAACCAATCTGGCCCCCGGCCCCTGTGACGAGGATTCGCTCCGGCGTCGCTGCCATCGACAACCCCCTTCTGCTCGGCGGGCGAGAGTGTACTATACTCCCCCGCCATGGCGCAGACGATCGCAATCGACGTCGGGGGCACGTTCGTGGACTTCGTCGTCGCGGACCGAGATAGGCTGCGTGTCGCGAAGGAACCTTCAGGGGCTGATGCGGGCCAGGCCGTCCTGAACGGCCTCCGCCGACTGGTCGAACTGGGAATCGTAGACCCGAAGGGCGTGGCCGAGATGTTGTACGCGTCGACCGTAGCCACAAACGCCCTTCTTGAGCGGACGTGGGCGCGGACGGCCCTGGTGACAACGGAAGGGTTTCGCGATGTCCTCGAGATCGGGCGCCAGAACCGTGCTTCACTCTACGACCTAGGGGTGCGTCGGCCGCTGCCGCTTGTGCCTCGGAACCTACGCTTCGAAGTGCGGGAGCGCGTGACGGCGGAGGGCGAGGTCGAGATGCCGCTCAACATGGACGATGTGGAACGGGTGGCTGGCGATCTGGTTCGAGAGCACGTCGAGGCCGTCGCCGTGGCCTTCCTCTTCTCCTATCTGCGGCCGGAGCATGAGCGGCGTGTCGTCGAGGCCCTGTCTGTGCGGCTGGGTGTCCCCATCGTCGCATCGAGCGACGTGTTGCCGGTCTTCCGCGAAGTGGAGCGGATCTCGACGACCGTGGTCTGCGCGGCGTTGCGCCCCAAGATCGACGTGGCGCTTCAGTCTCTTGAAGAGGGAGCCGCAGCTTTGGGCCTACCGCGGACATGGCGCGTGATGCAATCGAATGGAGCCGTCGTGGGCGCTCGTCGTGCGGCAGACAACCCGGCGCGGCTTGTCCTATCGGGCCCCGCGGGAGGTGTTGAGGCGATCCGCTGGCTCGGACGGGAAGTCGGCGAGCCGAACGTCATCGGGATCGACATGGGCGGGACGAGCTGTGACGTCTCCGTCGTCACCGGCGGGGAGGCGGAATGGACGGCCCATGCGACGGTCGGGGGATACCCGGTGGCGCTTCCGGCGGTCGCGGTGCATTCCATCGGGGCCGGCGGGGGAAGCATCGCCTGGCTGGATGGGGGGGGTGCACTGCGCGTTGGCCCGCAGAGTGCCGGCGCAGATCCCGGTCCGGCGTGCTACGGTCGCGGCGGCGCACGCCCGACGGTCACGGACGCCCACCTCGTCCTAGGGCGCGTGGTGGCTGACCTGCCGATCGGATCTCTGACGCGTCTTGACACGGAGGCGGCGCGGGCGGCTCTTGGCGACGACCTTGCTGGCACTCTGGGGGTGCCCGTGGAGCAAGTGGCGCTAGGGATTCTCGACGTCGCAGAAGCAGCGATGGAGCGTGCAATCCGTGTTATGACCGTCGAGCGAGGTCAGGATCCTAGGGACTACGCGTTGGTCGCCTTTGGAGGCGCGGGCCCTCTCCACGCCGTCTCCCTTGCGCGGCGGCTGGGCATTGAACGAGTCGTGATCCCGCGTCTTGCCGGCGTCCTTTCCGCCTTCGGACTTCTCGTGGCCGAGGCGGGGCACGACGAGAGCCTGACGATCCTACAACTCCTCGGCAGCATGACGGGAGAGGATCTCGAAACCCGCGTCGCCCCGCTAGTGGAACGCGGGCGCGCCGCGCTGTGCGGCGAAGGATTCGCGGGTGCGGACGTTCGCTTCCGCGTGACCGCAGACATGCGATACGTGGGGCAGTCGCACGAGGTCTCGGTTCCCGTGCGTTGGGGCGCGGGAGCCCTGAGTCCCGGAGAGGTCCGGCGGGAGTTCGACGCTGCGCATGAACGGCGGTTTGGACATGCTGCGCTGCACCGAGACGTCGAACTCGTCACGCTGCGCGTCCGGGCCCATGGGCCCGAGCCTCGCCGAGTCCCGGCCGCGGAAGCGGCGGCTTTGAGCCATTCGGCGAGACGAGAAGTGCTGGCATGGTTCGACTCGCGGGGAGCTGTGCCTGTTCATGTGCATGACCGAGCGCAGGTCGAGATCGGACGACCGCTTCGCGGTCCAGCCATCCTCGTCGGTGGGGACACGACGGTCGTGATCCCGCCGGGCGCCCGCGGGGTGGCCGATGCGTCCGGCCACCTTCACGTGGAGGTCGGATGAGTCGGCGAGGGTTGGATGCCGCGGGGCTGGAGGTTTTGCGCCATGGTCTCGCCGCGGTCGCGGAAGAAATGAACGCCGACCTGATTCGAACGGCGTACAGCCCGAACGTGAACGAGCGCCGGGACTGCTCATCGGCGGTGTTGGATGCGTCGGGGCGCCTTGTTGCCCAGGCAGAGTCGATACCCGTCCACCTCGGCGCGATGCCCTTCTCGGTGGCTTCCGCTTGTGCCGCCGTGCGCCGGTGGTCGCCGGGGGACATCGCTGTGATGAATGACCCCTACGCGGGCGGGGCCCATCTGCCCGACATTACGTTCGTGGCCCCGGTTTTCGTCGGCCACATGCTGGTCGCGTTCGTTGCGAACCGAGCCCATCACGCGGATGTCGGGGGCAAGGAGCCCGGCAGTGTTGCCGCCGATTGCGTGGAGATCTTCCAGGAAGGACTGCGGATCCCGCCGGTGAAGCTCTGGAGATGCGGACGACCGGACCACGACCTCTTGTCGCTGATCCTCCTGAATGTGCGAACTCCAGAGGAACGCCGCGGGGACCTCGAGGCACAGTCTGCCGGGTGCCGGGTCGGCGTGGAGCGCGTCGCGGCGTTGGCCGCCCGCCATGGCCGCGACCGGCTGGTCGACGGGATGCAGGCAGTGCTGAACTATGCCGAGCGACGCATGCGCGATGCCTTGTCCGCGATCCCGAAGGGGAAGTATGCGTTTGAAGACGCGCTCGAGGACGACGGTGCGGGCCGTGGCCCCCTTCCGATACGCGTCGCGGTCACCTCGGGCGGCGACACCCTCGAGGTCGACTTCACGGGGAGCGCGCCGCAGACTGCCGGGCCGCTGAACGCCGTTCCTGCCGTCACGGCGTCCGCCGTGTACTTCGCGGTACTCGCGGCGACCGACCCGACGATACCGCCGAACGAGGGGGCCTTTCGTCCAATCCAGATTCACGCGCCCCTAGGGACGATCCTGAATCCGCGACCGCCTGCCGCGGTGGTTGGCGGAAACCTCGAGACGTCACAGCGCATTGTCGACGTCCTGCTCGGCGCGCTGGGGGCAGCGCGGCCTGCGCACGCCGTGGCCGCATCTCAGGGAACGATGAACAACGTCACGTTTGGGGGATGTGATCCGAGGACGGCCCGCGTCTACACGTTCTACGAGACCGTGGCCGGCGGCTTCGGGGCGCGCCCAGATCAGGACGGGATCGATGGCGTTCACGCTCACATGACCAACACGCTCAACACGCCGATTGAGGCGCTGGAGAAGGTCTATCCACTCCGCGTGCGGCGCTACGAGCTGGTCGCCGGGAGCGGCGGCGCGGGTCGTTGGCGCGGCGGGCTGGGGATCCGCCGCGAGGTGGAGGCCGTTGGACATGCCGCCCGCGTGTCGATTCTCTCGGAGCGCCGATTGAGTACGGCGTACGGGGTTGCAGGGGGAAGTCCGGGAAGATCTGGCAGGAACGCCGTCCGCCGCGCGGACGGAACGATGGAGGACGTCCCGTCCAAAGGGGTCTTCACGCTGGAACCGGGCGACGCTCTCTGCGTTGAGACGCCCGGCGGCGGGGGGTATGGCGAGCCTACCGAGCGGGCGCCCGAAGACACCGAACGGGATCGGCGGGAGGGCAAACTCTAGTCGTGACTACGCCTCGGGCGGGGGAGGCGCGACGAGCACCGCTTGCCACGTGAAGTCGTAGGGTGTTCCGTTCACCGTCTGGGTTCCGATCCCGGTGATTCCCGCGGCCGAGATCTCTCCATCGAGCGTCAGCGTGATGGCTGCGGGGGGAGCGATCTGATCGTCGGTGCCGGCGGCCTCGAGGAAGAGCGCTTCGCCGCGTACGCGGCCGTACGTGACCTGGATCAGATACGTGAGTCCCCCGTGGCTGGGCAAGCGGACCGTGCCTGTGACCACGCCCTCGCTGTCGGCGAGATCGAGGGTGAATCCGCGCTGGAAACCGGCCATGGGGCCGTTCGTGAACGTGAGCGTTGCGCTCCACCCTCCGGTCACGTTCACGCGAGCTGTCGGAACGCAACCGGCTGCAGCCCACACGGCGAAACCGGCGAGCGCAACGAGAGCGAGTCGGCGGGCGATCATGTCCTTCATTACGACCTCCGGCTCAGAGTCTGATTCACGCGCGGCACGGAATCCGGAAGGGTGGCGCTTCGGAGGGGGACGTCGCGCACCGCTGCAGACGCGACGAGGGAGTCGATCGCAGGGGGCGGGTGTCGTATGCTCGCGACGGTGAGACGATGCCCGAGCTGCCAGAACTAGAGATCCTGCGCGAAGCGCTCGCGCGTCGCATCTTGGGTTGGACCCTTTGCGACGCCGCGGTTCTGCGTCCCGGAATCCTGAAGACGCTGGTGCCTCCCGTTGATGCCCTGAAGGGGACGTCCGTTCGCTCGGTTCAGCGGCGCGGCAAGCACCTGATTCTCGCGTGCGGCGAGGACCTCTATCTCGCCGTGCATCTAATGCTCTCGGGCCGGCTCGTGTTGGCGCGGCGGGATACGAGGCGAACCCAGGCCACGGCGTTCTGCATCGGTTTCGAGAATGGTCAGGAGTTGCGACTGGTCGAGACGGGAAGCGTAAAACGGGCGCGCGTGCACATCGTCCGGGACCTACGAGATGTCGAGGGGATCGAGACGACCGGCCCCGAACCGCTGTCGGATGCGTTCACCCCGGAGTTGCTCGCCTCGCATCTCGGCGAGCGCCGGCAGATCAAGAAAGCTCTGACGGATCCTTCCGTCGTTGCAGGAATCGGCTCCGTGTACGCGGATGAGATCCTTCACGCAGCGCGGCTATCGCCGATTCGCTATGCAAGTACCCTCGAGGCGGACGAGATCCTTCAGCTGCACGCGGCGATCCAGCGCGTACTTCGCGAGGCCACAGAACGAACTCGCACTCGCGCTGGCGGGGACTTCGTCGCCGACTCCCGACGCGAGGGGCTTTCCGTTGTGGGAAGAACGGGGCACCCCTGCCCCGTCTGCGGGACGCCGATTGCTGAGATTCGTTTCGCCGAGAGGCGAACCTACTACTGCCCGACGTGCCAGTCTCGGGGGAAGACCCTCGCCGACCGTCGCGCTTGGCTGACGCGCTAGCAGATCCGCGGCACCGGGTCGCCGAGGGGCATGTCGAGGAACCTCTCGCCGCCGATGCCTGTGTCCATGACCACGCGGCCGGGATAGCGGCGAGTGACTTTGCCGATACGCCGGGCCTGCGCTCCTCGGGGGTGCGCTGCAAGAGCCGCCAGGATCGCTCCCGTTGCCTGGGGATCGACTACGAGGACGGCCTTTCCTTCGTTCGCGACGTCCAGCGGAGAGATGCCGAGCAGATCCGAAAGGCCCGCGACCTCCGCTCGCAAGGGAATGGACGCCTCGTCGATCTCGACACAGGCTTCCGACTTGCGAGCCATCTCGTTGAGCGCGGCCGCGAGCCCGCCACGAGTTGGGTCCTTCATGGCGTGGACCCCCATCGGGAGAACGGGCTTCAAGAGAGACCACAGGGGGGCGACGTCGCTCACGAGGCGCGTAGAAAGACGAAACTCCTCGCGAGCGGCCAGCAAGGCCATGCCATGATCTCCGACCGTGCCCGTGATCAGCACGTCGTCTCCTTCCCAGAGCTCGGCGTCGGAGACGGCGCGGTCTGCAATACCGAAACCCGTCGCGCAGAGAATGATGCCGTCGACATCGCCGGAGGCCATCACCTTCGTATCGCCCCCGACGAGGGATGCGTCGACCTCGGCGAGAACCTCGGCAAACGAGTCGAGGATCTTCTCAAGATCTTCAAGGGCGAAACCCTCTTCGAGGATGATGCCGAGGGTGAACGCAACGGGACGGGCGCCCATGACGGCCAGGTCGTTGACGGTCCCGGCCGCGGCGAGCCGTCCGATGTCTCCGCCGGGGAAGAAGACAGGCTTCACCACATGGCAGTCCGTGGTGACGACCAGTTCGCCCGTGGCGGGTCGCTCGATCGTTGCGCCGTCGTCCATCGCCGACAGACCGATTCTCCCAGCGCTGCGGGCCGCGAATCGCGGGACGATGAGGCTGCGGATCAGATCGTCCATGACCTCGCCGCCCGCTCCGTGGAGCGACGAGACGCGGACCTGCGCTGCGCTCATGGAACCTCCTTGCGACGGTAACGGAACCAGATCGCGCAGGCCCCTTCGGCACCGACCATACAGGGGCCGACGGGAGAGAGAGGCGTGCAGCGCGTGGCGAACAGAGGGCAGTCGCTGGGGACGGCGCGGGCCGTGAGGACCTCGGCACAGCGGCATCCTGGAATCGTGGGTGCTTCATCCACCGCGCCGACCTCGAAGCGAGCGAGCGCGTCGAGGCTCGCGTGGCGCGGTAGCAGACGAAGGCCCGAGAGCGGAATCTCCCCGATCCCACGCCATGCGGCATCGCAAGGTTCGAAAACGTCACGAATCAGGCGGAGGGCAGCTTCGTTGCCGCCGCAGGACACGGCGCGAGGGTACGCGTTTTCGACGACGGCGAGGCCGTCGCGAATCTGCCGCACGAGCAAGGCCAGCGCATAGAGTACATCGAGGGGCTCGAAACCGCCGATCACGACGGGGACGCGCAGTCGACTCAGCCACGGCTCGTACGCCGCGGAGCCAAGAATCGTCGACACGTGACCGGGGGCGAGGTATCCGTCCAGAGCAACCTCGGGCATATCCAGCAACGCGGCCATGGCGGGAGGGATGAGCTTATGGGCGACGAGGAAGGACAGATTCGGGGGAGGCGCATCCAGCGCGACCGCGGCGGTCATGGGCGCCGTCGTCTCGAACCCGACGGCGAAGAACACCACCTCGCGAGAGGTCGCGCGCGCGATGCGAGCGACTTCGTCCGCCGAGAGGACGGTCCGCACGTCCGCGCCGGCGGCGCGAGCGTCATCGAGCGAGCGGCCCCGTCCGGGAACCCGCAGCATGTCTCCATACGTGCAGACGATGGCGCCCTGTTCGGACATGCGGACCGCGCGCTCAATGTCGGCGGCTGGGGTGACACACACCGGGCAGCCCGGCCCTTCGAGGATCTGGACGCTGTCAGGAAGAAGGCGCCGGAGACCGTGTCGAGCGATCGCAATCTCATGCGTTCCGCAGACGTGAACGAGCTTGATCGTCCGCGACGGTGCGAGAAGGTGAATGGCCAGCGAGAGGTCGCGCGCCTTACGGGGATCGGCGAGGCGGAACGGGTGGCTCATCTTGGAGCGGGTCTGCCGGGACGGGTGCCGCTTCCGTCGGGTGCGGAGCCCAGCGACTGGGATAACTCGTCGAACAGCCGGAGGGTCTCCTCGCCGTCAGCGGCCGACAAGCGACGAATCGCGAATCCGGAGTGGATGAGAACATAGTCGCCGGGAGCCAGGGGGTCCGCCAACGCATCAAGCCGCGCGGTCATCTGCACCCCGTCGTAGTCGACGACCGCAGTGCGGCCCAGAACGGAGACAACACGTGCCGGCGCTGCAAGACACATCGCTCGATCACCCATGTGGAGTATACCGGGCAGGTGGCCAGGGCGCCTCGCGCACGCCGAAAACGCTAGACTCGATGGGTGAGGAGGCGGGCATGGGAGCCGGCTTGTATGAGCGGATCTACGCGGTGGTGAGGCAGATCCCTCGTGGGAGGGTCTCAACGTATGGAGATGTGGCCCGCGAGGCGGGGATCCCGAACGGGGCGCGGCAGGTGGGATACGCGATGGCGGCTCTGGGGCGCGTTCCTCGCCCCGACGTCCCGTGGCATCGAGTGGTCAACGCGAAGGGCGAATCCAGCCTCGGCGATGAGCAGCTGACGCGTCTGCGGGAAGAAGGCATCCTCGTCGATGGACGAGGGCGAATCGACCTCCAGAGGTTCGGTTGGCGAACCTCGCGCGGGCGGGGCGACGATCTGGAGCTGTTCGGGTGATCGTTCGTCGAGCGGCAGCGCTTCTCGCGGTTCTCTGCGCCGTCGCCCTGGCATCGTGTTGGGGCCCAATCGTCCGTCCCAGCGCCTCGTTCACTGTGTGCCCGGAGGGAGCGTGCGGGCCATGGGGTATGAGGTTCCGCGCAGTTGCCGAGAGCGGAGGACGCGTGGTCGTTCGCTGGGCGTGGGAGTTCGGCGACGGGTCCATGCCTGTTGACGGATACGCGGAGGCCACGCACGCCTACGCTGCCGGCGGGGATTACCTCGTAGCGCTCACGGTCACCGACGACCGTGGCGTGCGTGGCACGTACAGCGAGATCGTGCATGTCGAAGTGCCCGCGTTCGTCGATCCCTCCTGGCGGCTGTATCTCGACGGCACCCCGCGGGTCGAAGGAAGCGTCGGAAACAGCGCGGAGTTCGTCCTGCGCCAAGTCGTCGTCCGGGTCTGCTTCTATGACGCCTATGGAGTCAGACTCGACGACGTCGACGTCGAGATTGCCGACCTCGCGTGTCACGAACGCGCGCGGTTTGTTGCCGAGGTGACGGAGTTCGCGCCGCTCGTCTTCCTCGCGACCGTGGAGATTCAGAGTTTCGTCGCCGAGTGCAGCGTGAACAGCCGACCGACTCGCGAGGGTGGGCGTCCGTTGGTCTAGCGGCGCGCGCGATGGGATGAGAAGAAGGCGTCGACGCGAGCCTGTAGGGCGGCCTTGCGGTCTTCGGGAACGAACGCGGCACGGATGGCGTTGCTTGTGACGGTGTGGACGATGTCTCGCGTCCAGGAGAAGGCGCGCACGAGCGCTCGAAACTCATGCGAGAGATCCACGGCGGACATGAGGCGGTTGTCGGTGTTGACCGTTACCGGGATGCCCAACTCCAGGTATCGCTGGATCGGATGGTCCTTGTAGGAACGCAAGAACCCACCCACCTGGAGATTGCTGGTCGGGCACATCTCGAGCGGAATCCCCAGTTCGGCGACGCGCCGCTCGGTACGCGGTGCCTCAAGCAAGTGCACGCCGTGGCCGATTCGATCGGCTCCCAGGTCGATCGCCTCGCGGATCTGCTCGGGACAGCAACCTTCTCCGGCGTGGAGGGTCACGTGAAGCCCGGCGTCATGGGCAAACTCGACGGCCTTCCGATGCTTCAGGAGGGGGAAGAGACGTTCCGGACCCGCGAGGTCGAAGCCCACAACCCCCTCACGGCGGAACTGCGCCGCCAGTTGAACGGTCTCGATCGACTCCTCGGTGGAATTCTGCCTCAGCGCGGTGAGAAGAAGCCCGGTCTCGATGCCGAACTCCTCGTGGGCCTGTCGGAGCCCGAGAAGCACGGCGGCCACGACGTCCCGGGGTTTGAGGTCCAGGCGGGTGTGAAGGAGTGGAGCAAAGCGCGGCTCGATGTAGATGACGTTCTCCGCCGCCGCGTCGGCGCAAAGCTCATACGCGGCGCGTGTGAGAGCGGACGGCGTCTGCAGTACCGGGACCGTGTAGTCGAATGCCGCGAGGTAGTCCTCGAGCGGGTGTGCGCCCTTGAGGACGACGGCGCCTCGTAGATCTCCCGTGACCGGCATTCCGACGTTCTCCGGGGCCGCCGCGGCGAGCTCTTCCAGCGTGTTGAGACGGAGCGATCCATCGAGATGTACGTGCAGTTCGACCTTCGGCATCCGCCGGATCCATTCGAGCATGGTGCATCCAATCTACGATGCGGCGCGGCGTTGCGCAAGCCGAGAGCGCTCTCGCTCCGTCAGTCCGCCGGCGGGACGAGCGAATAGGTGAACTCGAGGCTCGGCTGTTCGCCGAACCCGTCGACCCGCACGATCTGCGACACGGCATCGAGGGTTACGAGCGCCCACGACGGCGGGGTCCCCTGGTCGACGAGGGCCTCTAGCGTGACGTAATGGATCCCACCGATCAGCTCGTGGCTGTAGGCATGATCATGGCCCTGCAGAACGGCAACGACATGTCCCGCTTGCTCGAGGACGTGCTGCACCTCGGCCTGGTTGGCAATCAGGGCGCGGTTCCACTCGATCACCACCTCGTTCAGCATCTGGTGTACGAAGACAAGGGTCGGCCGACCGCGGGCCTCGGCCAAATCGCTCTCCAGCCAAGCGAGCAGCGCGTCGGGGACGTACCCGCTGACGCCGGTGTAAGTGTGCTCGAGATCCTTGCCGTCGAGTCCGTACTGCACGTCCAGGACGACAAAGTGGAACGGGCCGACGTCAAAGCTGTAGGACGTTCGCTCCATGCCGAGAACCGCGCGGAGGGTGGCCTTGTCGAGGTTGTAGACGTCGTGATTGCCAATGACGTGATACCGCGGTCCCTGGAACGCGGCGAACTGCGCGTCGGCCCAGGCCAGGATCTCGGGGATGCGGTCCGGGCTGCCAGGATCGGTCCCCAACACCACCCAGCCGTTGACGAAGTCGCCGAGCTGGATGACGAAGTCGGGCCGAGACCGGTTCATGGCCTCCGTGAAGGCGGTGAGACGTTCTTCCGTGTTCGTCATCCACTTTCCTTCGAGCGGCGAATCGAGATCGTGGGCGTGGAGATCTGTGAAAACGCCGAAGCGTACGATGTCCTCGACTCCGAGGGCGGACACGGCGACCAACGCCGTGACGACGCCGGTCATCAGGATCGTGCGCCAACGACGAAACATCGTCTTCACCTTGAGCTCCTAGAACGTGATGTCGAGCGTGGCCTGCTCGCTAACACCCTCGACGTGGATCGTGCGGGTCTGGGGATCCAGGGTGATGGCCGCCCACGACGGAGGCGTCGCGACGTCGTGATCCACCATGGCGGCAAACGTTACGTAGGGGACGCCGTCGATGACCTGATACCGGTCCTCGTGGTCATGTCCCTGGAAGACGGCAATCACATTTCCAGACTCGACAAGCGCGGCTCTGACCGCTGCAGCGTTCGAGACCGGCGCGCCGCCGGCCAGAAGGTCGAAGGCGACGTCGAGGGGTTGGTGGATAAGGATCACCGTGGGCTTCGCTGTTGCGGCGAGGTCCGCCCTGAGCCAGGCCAGTTCCGCTTCGGGAACGGTGCCCTGCACCATCCAACCGACGCGTCCCACGTCGGTGCCCGCCTTCGTGAACTGCGCGTCCAGGACGACGAAATGGAAGAGCCCGAGGTCGTAACTGTAGAACGTCTCCTCTGACCCCGTTCCTGCGAGGAACTCCTGTTTGGTCAGGTCGTACACGTCGTGGTTGCCGAGGACGTGGAGGACCGGACCCGGGAAGGGCGCGAGCAGGCCGAGGACGTCGTCCAGAATGCCCACGATGCGGGCTGGATCGCCAAGGGGTGCGCCCATCACGAAGGCGCCGTTCACGAGATCGCCCAATTGCACGATCGCGTCAGCCGACCACGCGGTCATCGCAGCCACGAAAGCCGAGATGCGTTCGGCGTAGTTCACCATGACCTTGTGCTCGTTCGGGGAGTCCGTGTCGTGCGCGTGGACGTCCGTGAACAGGCCGATGCGGACGATGCCGCTGTCGGCCGTCTCTGCAACCGCCGTGAGCCCGAGTGCGAGCACGAACGCAACAACCCAGAAAAGACGTCGAAACATGACCGTCACCTCCACGGAGGGTTTCTAGCCTAGCTGGCCTCGGGTTCGCGGGCAAGGGCCTCGCGTGCTGCCGTGAGGCCGGCGCGGAAGGCACGGAGGTTCGCGTCTGCGGCGCCCGGCTTGCGCTGGAAGGCTCTCTCCAGCGCCTCGGCCAAGGCGTCCTC
The DNA here is from genome assembly GCA_040752575.1 of Candidatus Bipolaricaulota bacterium. Lineage (GTDB taxonomy): Bacteria > Bipolaricaulota > Bipolaricaulia > UBA7950 > UBA9294 > CAIOGO01. The sequence goes on along the minus strand of JBFMGK010000066.1, from coordinate 58,633 downwards.
TGCGAGCCCAAGGACCGCTGCTCCCGCTCCCAACATGACGACATTCGCCGACCGCGGAGCGTTCACCGCCCGTGCGGCAGCGTCTGCGTCCAGGACGACGTGTCGCGGGATCTCGCGTACGGCAGCGAGAACTTCGGCGATGGGAGGGTAATCGGGGAGATTGCGGAGGGGGACGGAGCTCGTCAACAGGAAGCCGTCCGGCGCGAGAAGCGGGAGATACCGGAGCGCCTCCATGGGCTCAAGAGCGAGGATCAGATCTGCTTGCCCGCTGCGAACGAGATCCGAGAAGATGGGGCGGTCTGCGAAACGCACGGTACCTTGGACGACGCCTCCGCGTTGCGCCATCCCATGAACCTCGGACTGGCGTACGTGCAGTCCGAGCAAGCGCGCCGCTTCGGCCATGACGGCGGAGATCGTCAGCAGGCCTTGGCCGCCGACGGCGGCCAATACGACGTCCCTCTTCATCATGCAGCCTCACCCGCCCCGGGGCGGCGTTTCGCCGTCTGAAGGCACTCGCGCTCGGCGATCACGACCGACGGCCCGGGAGTTCGAAGTATGCAGCGCAGGAGTTCGACATTGCGCTCGTGCTGCGACGGATGAGGGACGATCGTGTGAAGGTTCTCCGCGAGCACACCGAGTCCGCGGCAGATGGCCGATAGACGGCCCATAGCGGCAGACGGTTGGCCCCCCGTCATCGCGACGGTTTCATTGTCCAGGAGGAGAATAGTGACGTTCGCACGGTCGTTGATGCAGTCCAACAGGCCGGTCATCCCCGAGTGGGCAAACGTGGAGTCCCCGAGGACCGCGACGGCGGGATGCACGCCAGCGTCGGACGCTCCACGCGCCATCGTGATCGAAGCGCCCATGACGATGCACGTGTCCAGTGCCGAGAACGGAGGAAGAGCGCCCAGGGTGTAGCAGCCGATGTCTGAGAAGACGCGCGCGGCGGGGTAGTCCGAGAGAGCGGCGGACAACGCGCGGCACGTGTCCGCGTGTGGACACCCCGGGCACAGAGCGGGGGGACGAGGTCGCGGCACGGAGGAGGGCGGCCGGCTCGCGGTCTCTCTCCGGCCAAGGGCGGCAGCCACAAGATCTGCAGACAGCTCGCCGGTGCGCGGCAAGTGCCCGGTCAGGCGACCGCGAATCTCCAGATCCTTGCGGGGAAGCAGTCCGCCGACTCGCGACTCCAGGAACGGGTAGCCCTCCTCGAGGAGGAGCAGGGTGCGGCACCGAGCGGCGAGTCGGGCGATGGCGAGCCTCGGCGGCGGGTAGAAACCGATCTTGAGCGTTGGATGGAGCGTTTCTCCGTCCGCCGCCTCCAGGAGGTAGCTGTGCGCGACCCCGCAAGCGATGATCCCCAACGACGGGTCGCCGCGATCGTCCAGCCGATTGAGCGGGTGTTGCTCGCTTTCGGCCTCGAGCTCGGCCTGAAGCGCAACCAATCGCGCGTAGCTCTTTCGCGCATTGGAGGGAAGCAGGACAAACCGCTCGCGATCCGACGAGGGGCCGAGATCCGTCGGGGGGAGTGGCGTACCTAGCTGGACAAGAGACCGGCCGTGGGCAAGGCGGGTTGTCAGGCGAACGAGAACCGGGAGACGCAGACGTTCGGAAAGGGCGAAGGCTTGTCGCGGGATCTCGTAGGCCTCCTGCGCATCCGACGGTTCGGCGCACGGCACGAGAGCGAAGTCGGCATAGTGACGCGAGTCCTGCTCGTTCTGTGAGGAGTGCATGGACGGGTCGTCGGCCACATTGACCAGAAGGCCTCCCTGGACGCCGGAGATGGCCATGTTCAGGAATGGGTCCGCCGCTACGTTGAGACCGACGTGCTTCATGCTGGCCATGGCGCGCCTGCCGGCATAGGACATGCCGAGCGCCGCTTCTAGGGCCGTCTTCTCGTTGGCCGTCCAGCGGGCGATCGGCAGGCCGTCGCGGGTTCCTGCCGAGTGGAGGATGTACTCCGTGATTTCGGTCGACGGAGTGCCCGGATACGCATAAGCACCGGACAATCCGGCGTCGATGGCGCCCTGGGCAAGAGCCTCATCGCCTGACATGAGTTGGCGCGGCATGACGACCTCCCGCCTTGTCGATCGTGTGAGGGCAGGATACCCGCCGGAGCGAGATGCGCGCAAGCATAGACCCAGTCAGAGCGAACGTCGCGAGTGCCGTGTCGTCCGCTTGGCGCGCAAGCGAAGAAACACTGATGTCCACTGCATTTCGTGCGTCATGCGCTGCCTTGCCATCGTTGGGGCCCGTGGGTATACTGCCCGCGACTTCCGTTTTTCACCCAAGGGGGCATCGACATGGGGCAAGCACGGACCATCTGTCTGGTGGGCCATTCCGGATGCGGAAAGACAACGCTCGCGCTCGCGATGATGAAGCGAGCCGGAGTGAAGGACCAGATTTCTCTCGACGCATCGCAGGAGGAAAAGGACCGCAAGACCACGATCGACATGGGAATCGGAGCCTTCCAGGTCGACGGGATTGCGGTCACGCTGCTTGACACCCCCGGGGGAGACGAGTTCGTCGAGGAGATGTACAAGGCCATCCCCGTCTCGGATGTGTCGGCGCTCGTCGTCAACGCCGAGAAAGCGGTTGAGGTTGTGACGGAACGCGCCTGGCACGTTGCGCGCGGCGGCAAATACCCTCTGGCGATTGTCGTGAACCAAATGGACAAGGAAAACGCGAACTTCGCTGCGGCCGTGGCGGCGCTTCGCGAGAGCTTCGAGGGGAAGATCCTGCCCGTTCAGCTTCCGATCCGCTCCGGCGGCGCGTTTGCCGGAGTGGTGGATCTCGTCGGCCAGCGAGCGATGTGGTTCGCGGAGAAGGGCAAGAAGGACATCCCCGCGGACATGACGGACGCGGTCGCCGAGGCGCGAAGCGAGCTTCTCGAAGAGGTCGCGACCGCCGACGATGAGCTGATGATGAAGTTCCTCGACGAACAGCCGATCAGCGATGCGGAAGTCGCGGCTGCACTTGCCAAAGGCGTTGCCGCGGGACAGATCGTTCCGGCCTTCTGTACCGCAGGCGTGGAGGAGAAGGGTGTCGATCTGCTGCTCAAGTCGCTCGTTACCCTGACGGTGGATCGCCCCGGCGCCACCACCGCAGCGCCACGCGTCGTGGCGTTCAACTTGACGAATGACCCGTACCTTGGGCGACTGGCGTACGTTCGGGTGCTCGAAGGGGCGATTCAGGAGGCAAAGCCGCTCGTCGACGTGAAGACGGGTGCGAAGGTCGAGATCCGCGACTTGTATGCCCTGGAAGGCACGAAACAGAAGCGAGTGTCGAGCGCCTCCGCGGGAGACGTCGTGGCCATTGCGAAGGCGGACGGCGTTACGCTGGGAGCGACGCTCGCTGCGACGCAAGACGCACCGGCCTTTTCTTTCCCGGCCTTTCCACGCCCCGGGTTCATCCGGGCCATCGTTCCCAAGACGCAGGCCGACGTCGAGAAGATGAGCGTGGCGTTGAAGGAAATCGCTGCGACGAAGGCGACCGTGCTCGTCGAGCGAGACGCGGTGACGAAAGAATTGGCCATCCACGCCATGGGAGACATCCATCTCGGCGTGGTCATCGAGCGGCTGAAGAATCGCTACAACGTATCGCTCGACACGCGCCAGGCTCGGATTCCCTACAAGGAGACGATCCGCAAGAAGGCCGAGGCGAAATACCGCCACAAGAAGCAGACGGGTGGGCGCGGCCAGTTCGGTGAGGTGTACTTGCGCGTCGAGCCCTACAAGGGAGAAGGCGGGTACAAGTTCGTGGACGAGATCAAGGGCGCGTCGATTCCGGGGCAGTACGTTCCCGGCGTGGAGAAGGGCGTTCTCGAAGCCCTGGAGGAAGGGGGGCTGGCCAAGTATCCCGTGACGGACGTTCTCGTGGCCGTCTATGACGGGAGTTTCCACCCCGTGGACTCCTCCGAATTGGCGTTCAAGCTTGCTGCCCGTCACGCCTTCCGCGAGGCCTTCGACAATGCGGAACCGTGTCTCTTGGAGCCGATCATGACGGTTCACGTCCGCGTTCCGGAGGAGTACACGGGCGACATCATCAGCGACATGAACGGGCGGCGCGGGCGGATCCTCGGTATGGAGCCGTCGGGGCGCGTGACGGTCATCCACGCCGAAGCTCCTCTTGCCGAACTGCAGAGCTATGCGCTGGAACTGAAGTCACGCACGCAAGGTCGGGCGACGTTCGAGATGGTGTTCGCTCGCTATCAGGCTGTGCCGGGCCACATCCAGGAGAAGGTGGTTGCGGCCGCGCAGGCCGAGGCAGAATGAACGTTGCGCGGCACATGCAGCGGGACGCGCTGACCGCGCTGCCCACAGCGTCGATCGGCACCGTACGGCGGCTCATGGATGAGCGGGGATTCGGCGTCCTCTTGATCGCCGCCGACGACGGGCAGTTCAAGGGATTCGTGACTCGCGCTGCGCTTCGAGCGGCAACGGATGACTCCGCGCTGACCGAGACGATCGCCCACGCGAGCGAGACGGCGGTCGGCCCGGACGACACGCTCGAGAAGGCCGCGCTCCTGATGATGGAACACAGGCTCGTCCTCCTTCCCGTCGTCGACGCCGCGGGGAAGCTCGTCGGCGTCATCACGCAAGGCGAGGCGTTGCGGGGCCTCGCGGCCGGCCTTGGAATTGGCCTCGCGGCGACGCGGATGGAAGTGCGTCTTGGCAAGGATGGGGACGACCTGTACAGAGTCTTTGACGTGCTGCGCGAGCACAAGGCGAAACTCATCAGCCTGGCTTCCGTGCGCGAGACGGAGGCCCACCGGGACGTCGTCCTGCGCCTTCAGGGCGTGGCCGATCGCGAGTCGCTGCGAAGTGCACTGGAGTCAGCCTTGCGAGACGCCCAGGCCAGTCGCTGCTAGGAGCACGCTCCGCGGGCGTGATCGCGGTCCCCTTGAGGGGCATTTCTTGACGTCTAGAACCGGTGCCCGTACAATCCGCGCCGAACAGGCGAGTCGCCAGCGTAGCTCAATAGGTAGAGCAACTGACTTGTAATCAGTAGGTTGCCAGTTCGATTCTGGCCGCTGGCTCTGGCTTGGGGTTGGATCGGAGGGGTACCGAAGCGGCCAAACGGGGCGGACTGTAAATCCGTTGGCGTACGCCTACGGGGGTTCGAATCCCTCCCCCTCCACCACTTGGAAGAGCGGAGGATGTGCGGATACACTCCGCATGCGGCGGAGACCGAAACGCCCGTGTAGCTCAGTAGGTAGAGCACCCCCTTGGTAAGGGGGAGGTCATCGGTTCGACTCCGATCGCGGGCTCACGCTCGCGGCGGGTACTACCCTTTCGGGAACACAGACGCGTCGAGGAAGCGACGCTGAGGAGGTCAGGCCAATGGCGAAGGAAGCCTTTGCGAGGAACAAGCCCCACTTGAACATCGGGACCATCGGTCACATCGACCATGGGAAGACGACGCTGACATCGGCGATCACCAAAGTGCTCGCGGCGAAAGGCCTAGCGCAGGAGCGGTCGTACGATCAGGTCGCCAAAGCCGATGCGAAGCTGTTCCGCCGCGACGCAACGAAGATCCTGACCGTCAACGTCGCTCACGTCGAGTACGAGACGGACAAGCGGCACTACGCGCACATCGACTGCCCAGGCCATGCGGACTACATCAAGAACATGATCACGGGCGCCGCGCAGATGGACGGGGCGATCCTCGTGGTTTCGGCCGTCGATGGGCCGATGCCGCAGACGCGGGAGCACGTTCTCCTGGCGCGGCAGGTCAACGTTCCTGCGATTGTCGTCTTTCTGAACAAGGTTGATCTCGTCGACGATCCTGAGCTCGTCGACTTGATCGAGATCGAGATCCGCGATCTTCTATCGCGGTACGAGTTCCCGGGCGACGAGACACCGATCGTCCGCGGCGCAGCGATCAAGGCGATCCAGGCGACCGACCCGAACTCGCCGGACGTGAAGCCGATTCTCGACCTCATGGATGCCGTGGACAGCTTCATCCCGCAGCCCGACCGCGAGGAAGACAAGCCGTTCTTGATGCCTGTCGAGGACGTCTTCTCGATCAAGGGACGCGGCACCGTCGTGACCGGACGCGTCGAGCGCGGGAAGATCGTCCCGGGCGCCGAGATCGAGATCGTCGGGATTCACGACCAGGTTCAGAAGACCGTCGCGACGAGTCTCGAGATGTTCAACAAGGTCCTCGACTACGCGATCGCGGGCGACAACGTGGGGATCCTCCTTCGTGGCGTCGAGAAGGACGAGGTGGAGCGAGGACAGGTGCTTGCGGCGCCGAAGACGATCACTCCGCACACCAAGTTCGAGGGATCCATCTACGTGCTGACGCGCGACGAAGGCGGACGCCAGAAGCCGTTCTTCACGGGTTATAAGCCGCAGTTCTTCTTCCGCACGACGGACATCACGGGCACGATCAGCCTCCCCGAGGGCGTCGAGATGGTCATGCCGGGCGATAACGTGAAGATCACCGGTGAGTTGCTGCACCACGTCGCGATGGATGTCGGGCTCCGCTTCGCTATCCGCGAAGGCGGGAAGACGATCGGCGCCGGCGTCGTGTCGAAGATCATCGAGTAGCTGAGAGGGACGCAAGATGGCGAAGAAGGGTGAAGCGGTCGTGCACATCTCTCTTGCCTGCTCCGAGTGCGGTCGGCGCAATTACCATACGAAGAAGAACAAGACCAACGCGCGCGGCAAGCTGGAGCTAAACAAGTACTGCAAGTGGGACCGGAAGCATACGATGCACAAGGAGGTCTAGCCGTCGCGGCGGCGGACCGGGATAGGCCCGTAGCTCAATTGGCAGAGCGTCCGACTCCAAATCGGAAGGCTGGGGGTTCGAGCCCTCTCGGGCCTGCAAGGAATCCCAGAGCTGAGGAGACACAGGATGATCGATCGGATCGTGAACTACCTCAAGGGCGTGCGAACAGAGGCGGCGCGGGTGAGTTGGCCGACGCGGCCGGAGGTCATCTCGCTCACCGCGCTGATTCTCGTCCTGACCGTGATCCTCACCCTGTACATCTGGGGCGTGGATGGACTGATCGCGTTTGTGCTCCGGGTCATCGTCGGCAGCGGAAGTGCGGTGGCGGGCTGATCTCATCATGCGGTTGAAGAAGTGGTACGCGATCCAGACCTACGCTGGCTCGGAGCTGAAGGTCAAGGAAGACCTCAACGAGCGGGTGCGCAAGCGCCAGTGGGAACGCGGCGTCGAGCGTTTCACGATCGACGGCGAGGAAACCTTCTTCCTCGTCCCGGTCGAGGAGGTCATTACGTCGCGCAGCCGACGAGGTGCGGCGACCGAGTACCGGATCCCGTATGAGTACGACCTCGTGGCGAAGCCGAACGAGCGGATCCTGCGAGGCGAAGTGCTTGCGCGGAAGGCCCCGCGTCACATGGAGGAAGCCGCCAAGGTCAGCGACGTGGAAACCCTGCAGCGGGTCGTCGTCGAGCTGACCAATCGTAACGAGGAAACGTACTTGATCCCCGCGGACAAGAGGATCCGGCGGGACATCCGCGCCTCGGAGAAGATCCGCAACGGCGTGCCTCTCACGTCGGACAGCGACGAGAGGTTCGTCGTGGCGAATCGGGGGACGGTCGTGGTTCGCGACAAGGTTCGGCGCGTGACGCTGGAACTGCCTGACGGCCGCGAGAAGAAGAAGATCGTGCTGGACAAGTGCGCCGGGAAACTGCGCAAGGGGATGACGCTCAAGGAAGGGGATGTGTACGAAGAAGAGGACACGATCCCCAGCCGAGCGTCCGGTCTGCTGAAGGTGAAGGAGTACAAGGACAAACGCGTCGTTGCCATTCAGCGGATCGAGAAGCGTCGTTTGTTCCCGGGATACGTGTTCGCGCGGTTGGGGCTCGAAGACGAGCAGATGATGGAGCTGATCGACGGCGTCAAAGGGGCTGTGCGGTACGTGGGATCGCGGTTCAAGCCGGAGCCGATTGAGGGGCCCGAGATGAAACTGATCCGCCGTAAGGCCGGTCTGCTGGCGATTCCCGTCGCGTCGTCCCCTGCGTCGGCGACGGCCACGGCCGAGCCGCGCGTCGAGGTCGATTTCACGGTGGGCGAAGTGGTCGAGATCGTCGAAGGCCCATTTGCCGACTTCACCGGCGAGGTGAAGGAGATCGACAAGGAAGCCGAGGAAGTCACGGTCATGGTCAAGATCTTCGGACGAGAGACGCCGGTGCGCCTCGGGTTCGAAGGGATCGAGAAGCTGTAGGTTGCGGGAAGGCGTAGGAACCGTATGAGAGCGATAGGGGAGGAGGTCACATGGCGAGAACGGCCATAGCGAAGATCACGCTACAGATCCCGGCGGGCCAAGCCACGCCGGCGCCTCCGGTCGGACCCGCGCTCGGCGAGCACAAGCTCAACATCATGGACTTCTGTAAGAAGTTCAACGAGGCGACGAAGCACGAGACGCCGGGGCTCATCATCCCCGTCGTCATCTCCGTGTACATGGGGAGCAAGTTCGACTTCGTGTTGAAGCAGCCGCCGGCCGCGGTGCTGATCAAGATGGCAGCCGGAATCCAGACCGGTTCGGCGGAGCCGAATCGGTCCAAGGTGGCGCGCATCTCCAAAGAGCAGGTGCGCCGAATCGCCGAGCGGAAGTTCCCGGATCTGAATGCCAACGACGTCGGAGCGGCGATGCGGATCATCGAGGGCACGGCACGCAACATGGGAGTCGAGGTGGTGGACGGGTGAAGCGCAGCAGACGGTACACCGGCGTTGCACAACTCGTACAGCCCAGCGTTTCGTACGGCATCGACGATGCGGTCGCGAAACTGAAGGCCGGCGCGACGGCGAAGTTCGACGAGACGGCGGAAGTCGCGTTCGTCCTCGGGATCAAGGCGAGCCAGGTTGTCGTGCGCGGAACGTGCAATCTGCCTCACGGCACGGGAAAGACCGTTCGTGTCCTCGCGTTCGCCAAAGGCGAGAGCGTGTCCGAAGCCGAGAAGGCGGGCGCCGACTACGTGGGCGGCGAGGATCTCGCCAAGAGGATCCAGGAGGGTTGGTTCGAGTTCGACAAGGTCGTCGCGACGCCCGACATGATGCCTGTGGTAGGAAAACTCGGCAAAGTGCTGGGGCCGCGCGGGATGATGCCGAGTCCCAAGACGGGAACGGTGACGAAGGATATCGGCGTTGTCATCGGCGAACTCAAGAAGGGAATGGTCGAGTTCCGTACGGACCGCCAGGGTGTTGTCCACACGGTGTTCGGAAGGGCGTCGTTCGACGCGTCGGCACTGAAGGACAACCTGGTCGCCATCCTCCGCAGCGTCGCTGAGCGCCGCCCGGAGGAAGGCATCAAGGGTCGGTACATCCGCAAGGTGAGCATCGCGTCGACGATGGGACCGGGCATCGCGCTCGATCTCAGCGAAGTCAGCGCGGTCACGGAAGCCGAGACCTAGGAGCGAGAGATGCCTACGCAACAGAAGATCGACGAAGTCGCTCGACTGACCGAGGATTTCAAGAGAGCCTCGGCGATGGTCTTGGCGGACTACCGGGGGCTTACGGCCAACGAGATGGTTGAGCTGCGAAGGAAGTTCACGCAGCAAGGTGTCTCGTACCGCGTCGTGAAGGACACGCTCGCCCGGATCGCGGCCCGTGACGCGGGGATCGAGGGACTCTCGGACTTGTTCCGCGGCCCGATCGGCGTAGCAATGGGCTTCGGCGACCCGGCCGTCGCATTCAAGGTCAGCGACGAGTGTCGGAAGACGTACAGCCCGAAGTATGAACTGAAGGGCGGCTTGTTCGAGGGCGCGCTCGTGCTCGAGAGCGAGATCGCACGCTACACGAACCTGCCCTCGCGGCAGGAGTTGCTGGCAAGGCTGGCGATGGTCCTTTCCGGCCCCATGCGCGCCCTTGCTGTGGTGTTGCAGGCCAAGGTCCGCGAGCTCGCGGTCGTCCTGAACGAAGTGAAGAAGCAACGCGAAGAGCACAAAGAGGAGGCATAAGGCATGGGGAAGGAAGAGCTCCTTCAGCAGATTGAGGAGATGTCGGTGAAGGACCTTGCCGACTTGGTCGGGATGATCGAAGAGCGCTTCGGTGTGTCGGCCGCGATGGCTGCCCCGGTCGCGGTCGCGGTCGCCCCCTCGGCGGGTGGCGATGGCGCGGCGAAGCCCGCCGCGGAGACCTACAAGGTCATCATGAAGAGCGCCGGCCAGAAGAAGATCCAGGTCATCAAGGAGATCAAGGAGATCACCGGCCTCGGTCTCAAGGAGGCCAAGGACCTGGCGGACAAGATCCCCGCGATCATCAAGGAGAACGCCTCGCCCGACGAAGCGGCGAGCATCAAAGAGAAACTGGAGGCGGCGGGCGCTGAGATCGAACTGGAGTAGATCGTCCCGCAGAACGCGGCTGGTTTCGGATGACGCCTGCCTTAAGGTGCGCAGCGCCTTAGGGCAGGGCGTTCTTGTGTAAGGGGACAAGATGAAGACCCGAGAGCGCAGATCCTACGGACGTATACAACAGATCCTTCCCCCGCCGTTTCTCCTCGCGGATGTCGTGCGGTCGTTCGACGAGTTCGTGAAGGACGGTATTCAGCGCGCATTCGCCGACGTTTCGCCGATCGAGGGCCACGGGAAGGACGGGCTGACGATGGAGTTCGTCGATCCGTATCTTGGGGAGCCACGCAACAACGAGACGGAGTGCAAGGACAAGGACCTCACGTACTCCAAGCCTCTGCGCGTCACCGCGCGGCTCCTTCAGGAAGGCAAGCTCCTGCAAGAAACGGAGCTGTACATCGGCGACTTCCCGATGATGACGAGCCGGGGCACCTTCATCATCAATGGCTCGGAGAACGCTCTCGTCAACGAGTTGACGCGCGCCCCCGGGGTGTACTTCACCCAGGAGGAGCCCCACCAGTACAAGGGGCACATCCTGCCCGAGCTGGGCGCCTGGTTGGAGATCCTTCTCGATACCAAGCGAGGGACGCTGCGAGCCAACCTCGACCGCAAAGGCCGCGTCGTGGCGACGGTGCTGCTCAGGGCCCTGGGTCTCGACGAAGCCAGGATCTGTCGCACTTTCGGAGTCACCGTTGCGCCAGCGACGGCCGAGAAGCTCTCTGCCTACGTAGGCTGTCGAATGGCCGAGGCCGTCTTTGACAAGGACGGCGAGCCGATTGTGAGCCTGGGCGAGACGCTGGCCAAAAGCCACCTCCCGCGAATCGAGAAGGCCGGTGTGAAGAGCCTTCGCGTCGTTCATCGGCTGATTCAGCGGGCGCTCGAAGAGGACCAGACGACGAGCCAGGAAGAGGCCCTTCGCTCCGTCTACCGCAAACTTCGCCCGTCGGACCGATCCTCGCCATCGCAGATGGGCGAGTTCGTCGAGAACCTCTACTTCCACCCTGCAAGCTACCACCTCTCCCGCGTGGGACGATTCAAGGTGAACCGGAAACTCGGGATGGAACTCACCCAACCCGTTCTCTACTTGGCCGACATCGTGCGTACGATCCGGATCCTGATCGACGTGCCAAGCAATCCCGACGTGCTGGATGAGAAGGACCATCTGGCGAACAAGCGCGTTCGCCTGCCCGGGGAATTGGCGGAAAACGCACTACGGACCGGTCTTGTGCGCATGGCGCGGATCGCGCGCGACAAGCTGTCGAAGTATGCGCTCGAGGAGAAAGACACGATCCGCAGGCTGATCTCGACGCGGACTGTGCAGGGGTCGATCAACCAGCTCTTCTACACGGGACGGTTCTCGCAGTTCCTCGAGCAGACGAACCCGCTGACGGAACTGACGCACAAGCGTCGGCTGAACGCTCTGGGTGGCGGACTCACCAAGCGGCGCGCGAAGATCGAAGTGCGCGACGTCCACTCCTCCCACTACGCGCGGATCTGCCCCATCGAGACGCCGGAAGGCCAGAATATCGGTCTGATTACGTCGTTGGCGTGCTATGCGGGAGTGAACGAGTACGGCTTCCTCGTTGCGCCGTACCGCAAGGTGGTGAAGGGAAAGGTCACGGATCAGGTCGACTACCTCATGGCCGATGACGAGGAGCGGCTGTGCATCGCGCCCGCTACAACGGCGATGGCCGCGAACGGCAAGCTGCTCGGCGAGCGCATCGAGGTCCGGACTGGCCGCGAGGATGTTCGGTTGGTCCCGCCTTCGCAGGTTGACTACGTGGGGATCTCGCCGTGCGCGCTCGTCGGGATCTCCTCCGCACTGATCCCATTCCTTGAGCACGACGACTCCAACCGCGCTCTGATGGGGGCGAACATGCAGCGGCAGGCTGTGCCGCTGCTGCGTCCCGAGGCGCCTCTGGTGGGAACCGGTCTGGAACGCCAGGCGGCGATGGACTCGGGCATGCTGCTCCTGGCGGAAGAGGACGGGGTCGTGGCCGAAGTCGATGCGACGCAAGTCGTGGTCAAGAAGGGGAAGAAGCGCCGCGCCTACCCGTTGGTGAGCTTCGAGCGATCGAACCAGGACACCATCCTCCATCAGCGGCCGGTCGTGGAGGAGGGAGACCCCGTATCGGAGGGAGACCTCCTCGCCGACGGTCCATCGAGCGACCAGGGCGAATTGGCGCTGGGCAGGAACCTGTTGGTCGCGATCATGCCGTTTGAGGGCTACAACTACGAGGATGCGATCGTCGTGAGTGACCGCCTCGTGCGTGAGAATCTCCTCGACTCGATCCATATCGAGGAGTTCGAGGTCAAGGCCGAGGAGACGAAGTTGGGCCCTGAGGAGATCACGGCCGACATCCCGAACATCTCGAAGGAGGACCTGAAGAACCTCGACGAGGATGGGATTGTGCGCGAGGGGACCGTCGTGAGGACCGGGGACATTCTCGTCGGGAAGATCACGCCACGCGGCGAGTCGGAACCCACGCCGGAGGAGAAGATCTTCCGGTCCATCTTTGGCGAGCGAGCGAGAAACGTCCGCAACACGTCTCTGCGCATGCGGCCGGTGTCCGGTACGGCCAAAGTGATCGCGGTCAAGAAGTTCTCCCGTGACCGCGGCGACGAGCTTGATGCCGGAGTCAACGAGCTGGTGAAGGTCTTCGTCGCGCAACGGAAGACCGTATCCATTGGCGACAAGCTTGCCGGACGGCACGGGAACAAGGGCGTGATCTCGACGGTGCGACCGATGGCGGAGATGCCGTTTCTCCCTGACGGGACGCCGGTCGATATCGTGCTCAATCCGATGGGCGTGCCCTCACGCATGAACCTCGGGCAGATCTTCGAGGCGAACCTAGGGTGGCTGGCGCAACTGAGGGGCGAGCTCGTGGCCAGTCCGATCTTCGACGGCGCGAGCGAGGATGAGATCCTGACGGAGCTGCGAACCGAGCGCGAGAAGGCGGGACTGGCCGAGGGAGACGACCACGACGGCAAGGTCGTCCTGCGAGACGGGCGCACGGGCAATCCGTTTGCTCGGCCGATCACGGTCGGGTACATGTACATCCTCAAGCTTGAGCACATCGCCGACGAGAAGATCCACGCGCGATCCACGGGGCCGTACGCGCTGATCACGCAGCAGCCGCTCGGCGGGAAGGCCCAGTTCGGCGGACAGCGGCTTGGCGAGATGGAGGTGTGGGCGCTCGAAGCGTATGGTGCGTCGGCGCTTCTTCAGGAGATGCTGACGGTCAAGTCCGACGACACGCGGGGGCGAATCCAGTTGTACAAGTCGATCCTGAAGGGGGAGGAGTTCCCGTCGCCGGGGCTTCCCGAGTCCTTCAAGGTGCTCCTGCGCGAGTTGCGCAGTCTCGGCCTATACCCGCGGGTCTACGATCGCAGCGAGCATGAAGTCGACATCACCTAAGACGCAAGAAGGGGAGAGAGCCGCTGGACTCGTCGTCTACCGCGACGATGGAGGCCGGCGGCTCTTCCTTCTCCTACGGCACGAACGTGGTGGCCACTGGGGCTTTCCCAAGGGCCGACTGGAGCCGGGGGAGGGAGACCGCGAGGCTGCCCGGCGAGAGATCGTCGAGGAGACGGGACTCGCGGATGTTCAGTGGGTCGAAGGCTTCGTGTCGCAGAGCGGCTATCGCGTGACGCGAGACGGCAGGCGCGTTCCCAAGACCGTGACGTACTTCCTTGCGCAGGCCGGATCGGCGCCCGTGCGGCTGTCGGCCGAACACAACGACGCGCGCTGGCTCGATGCCGAGACGGCGCGACGGACCCTGACCCATGAGGAAAGCCGCCTCGTGCTCGACGCGGCCCAAGCGTTCCTCACGGAGCGATGCGAGAGAGAGCCGAGATGAGTGAGGATGCACTTCGCGAGTTCGTGAGACGGCGCGAGGACGGAAACGAGCGCGTTCTTCGTGGCGCAACGCTCTCGATCCGTCGGTTTTTCGCGCTCGACCATGACGCGTATGCAGAGGGAGCGCTGACGAGGCGCGAAAAGGAGCTTCTCGGCCTTGCGGCCTCGATGGTGCTTCGCTGTGACGATTGCGTTGCCTATCACCTACGTGAGGCGCACGCGTGCGGTGCCGAGCGAGCCGCCGTCGTGGAGACGCTGGGGGTGGCTCTTGTGGTGGGCGGATCGATCACGATCCCCCATCTTCGCCATGCCTTCGAGATCGTGGATGCGCTGTGGGGCGAGCTGCCGGCCACGCCCGACGGAAAGACCTAGAAGGAGTCGAGATGTCCAAGTGGGCTTTCGTTGACGCCGCGCTGGCCGAGCTCCGTGCGAACGGCCTCTACAACACGATCCGAACGGTGGAGAGCAGCGTCGGCGCGTGGGTCACGATCGACGGGCGACGGGTGCTCAACATGTGCTCGAACAACTACCTCGGGCTCGCCGACGACCCACGGCTTTGCGCAGCCGCCAAGAAGGCCATCGACGAGTATGGAGTCGGTCCCGGGGCTGTCCGATCCATCGCGGGGACCCTCGAGTTGCACGTAGAGCTTGAGCGACGGCTCGCTGCGTTCAAGGGAACCGAGGCAGCTCTGTCGGTTCAATCCGGTCTGAACACGAACCTCTCGGCGATCCCGCTCCTTGTGGACAAGGATGACGTCCTGTTCACCGACGAGCTCAACCATGCGTCGATCATCGACGGGGCGCGGCTCTCGAAGGCGCAACGGGTGATCTATCCGCATGCCGACGCGAACGCGCTGGGGCGCTTGCTCGACGAACACCGGGACGCGCCTCGGAAGCTCATCGTGACGGACGGGGTGTTCTCGATGGACGGGGACCTTGCGCCTCTTCCGGCGATCGTCGAAGCCGCCGAAGCGCACGGAGCCATCGTCATGGTGGACGATGCGCACGGCGAGGGAGTCCTGGGCCGCGGCGGACGCGGGATCGTCGACCACTTCGGACTCCACGGGCGGGTGGATATCGAGTGCGGGACGATGTCCAAGGCCTTCGGGGTGATGGGCGGATACATCGCCGGGCCGGCCAACGTGATCGAATACCTGCGACAGCGGGCACGGCCTTTCCTGTTCTCGTCCGCGGCGACGCCGCCGGATGTCGCCGCCTGTCTTGCTGCGGTGGACCTTCTCGAGGAGAGCGACGCGCGGATCCGCCAGTTGTGGAGCAACGCTGCATCGTTCAAGGCGTCCATGGCCGGTCTGGGTTTCGATCTGGGAATTAGCGAGACGCCGATTACGCCGGTGATGCTGGGCGAAGCGGAGACCGCATGGTCTTTCTCGAAGGAGCTGTTCCGCGAGGGCGTCTTCGCGACCGCGATTGCCTTTCCGACGGTGCCGCGGGGAAAGGCACGCCTGCGCGTGATGTTGTCCGCGGCGCACAGTGAGAAGGATCTGGCGGTCGCTGTCGACGCGTTTGCTCGTGTCGGACGCCGCTTGGGGGTGATCTCGTGATGGATCGGAAAGCGATCGCGACGACAGAAGCTCCGCGGGCGGTGGGCCCCTATTCGCAGGGAGTCCGAGCAGGCTCGCTCGTCGCCACATCGGGGCAACTGCCCGTCAGTCCCGCGTCGGGCGAGATGGTGCGCGGCGACATCCGCGAGGCGGCACGGCAAGCACTTGCGAACGTCTTTGCCGTTCTCGCTGCGGCGGGGGCTTCCCCGACCAGCGTCGTGAAGGTCACCGTCTACCTCACGGACATGGCAGACTTCGCAGCGGTGAACGAGGTGTACCGCGAGGCATTTGCGGATCCGTTCCCGGCCCGGACGTGCGTTGCGGTGGCCGCGCTGCCTCTCGGTGCGCCCCTGGAGATCGAGGCCCTGGCCGTCGTGGAATGAGAGACGTCCCACTCCCCAGACCGTGGCTCGTCGATGCACACTGCGACGCGGCGATGAAGGCGGTCGATCAGGGAGCTGACCTGCTGCAGGGCAGCCCGGGTCTTCACGTCTCGCTGGATGGCCTACTTGAGGCCGACGTTCGCGTTCAGGTCTTCGCAGCCTGCGCGATCTACCCCAAGACGGCGCTAGACCGCGTTGCCGCTCGGGGCGAAGCCATGCTGGACGCCGTCACGTCCGCAGCGGCGAGGTCCGATGGGAGGATGCGCGTTGTCCGCACGGCGTCGGACATCTCACGGGCTCTAGAAAGCCCAGGCGTCAACGCCATTCTCGCGCTAGAGGGTGCCGACCCTCTCGAAGGCAAGGCGGAGGCGCTTCGAGCGTTTGCCGAGCGCGGCGTGCGCATGGTCAGTCCGGCGTGGTCGGACAACGCGTTCGCCGGAACGGCGTTCGGGAAAGGCGCGGGCCTGGCTCGGGAGGGTGAACGTCTTGTCGGCACGGCGGAGGAGCTCGGTGTCATCGTCGATGTGTCCCATCTCTCGGATCGCGCATTCGACGACGTTCTTCGGTGCGCCACACGGCCCGTGGTGGCGACGCACTCTAACGTCCGGACCCTCTGTCCGCATCCGCGCAACCTGACGGATGCGATGATCCGAGGGCTTGCCGATGCTGGAGGCGTCGTGGGGATCAACCTGGCGCCGCACTTCCTGGACCGGCGGTACATGCAAGCCTGTGAGGTGCTCCGCGCCGAGGTGCAGGAGGCGGCTGACGCCGCGGCCGCGCAAGCGCGTGTAGCCGAGCGGCGCAGGCTCATTCCACGACCGACCCTCGATGCGTTCGTGCAGCACGTCCTTCACGCGATTCGCGTTGGGGGAGAGGATGCTGTGGGCATCGGCGGCGACCTCGATGGGATCGAGGCCACTCCGCAGGGTATCGCCTCGGTTCGCGACATGGCCGAGATCCCAGCGGTGTTGGCGCGCGCCGGGTTGACTCGTCGACAGATCGAGAAAGTCGCGCACGGGAACTTCATGCGCGTGTTCTGCGAAGCTTTGCGAAACTAGATGTCGACCGGCCGGTGGAGCGCCGCTTCGGCGAGAGGACGAAGCGCGGCGGCATATCGTGGACCGAGCACGGCGGGATCCTTCGACTCCGGCTCATTGTGAAGGGTAGCGAACGGCACGCGATGCTCTCGCACGTTGAGGGTTCCCGTGGTCGCGCCTCCGGTGAGTGAGGCCCAGTCGTCCGTGCCGTAGGTTCGCTCCATCTCCTCTCGCGGGACAGAGTGGGTCAGGATTCCATCTCGGCGTTGCTCGTCATAGCGGGCCACGTTGCGTCGCCAAGACTCGTCGAACGACACATCGAGGTAGAGCGCAGAGGCGCGGCGGAGAACCTCATCTGCCAGCCGGGTCAAGGCGCTCGCGTACCCCGAGGGTCCGCCACGGGAGAACTCCAGGATCAGGGTGCGGCCACGCCCAAGGTGCGGCGTGGCTAGATCATTTAGCCTCTCGATCAGAAAGGGCCACAGAGCGTCGTCGGCGACCGCGTAGTTCTCGTTGCAGCGCCGCGAGTGGCGTCGGCGTCCATCGGACCGCTCCCACGCGTCATCCTCCTGAAACTTCTGCCAGAGAATCGGAAAGTCGTCCAGGACGTCGAACCGGCCGATGTGATATGCCATGCTTCGCAGCGCCGAAGGGCAGTGGCGCATGAAGTCGATGAACTCGCTCTTTCCGCTGGCGGGCCGCCCGAGGAGCAGAAGAACCTCGAGGTCGCGTTCGGGCTTTGAGGTCTCCGCGATGTACGTGAGTCCCAGAGCGGACTCCAGATCGTGCACGAGGGCGGCGGCCGGCCTCTCGGCGTCGAGAACGATTCGCGGCGCCCGACGTTTGAGGTGCCAGTGCTCCAGTTCGCGCTGCATGCGCTCCAGCGTCGCGACATCGACGTCGAACTGCGGCGTGGCGCGCGCCTTCTGGCGCGCCACGGACTCCGAGGGCGTGAGGTCCAGGGTGACGACAAGATCTGGGCGTGGCGCTGCGGCGTCGAGGTCCGCAAACGCGGCCAGGAAGCCGAGGTCGCCGAGAGCGACGGCATACGCGCGGTGGACGGCAAGGTGGGACTCCTCGAGGCAGAGGAACCCTGCGGCGGTCATCTCGCGGACCTCGAGGCGGCGTCGCTCTACGGCTCCGACGAGCGCCGCCGTGAGACGGTCTCTGTCGCGGAACAGATCCAGGCCTTGGTCTTCCACAACGGACTTCACAAGTTCGGGAAGGACTCGGACGCGCTGCGGGTAGAAACGGGCCAACAGCGCCAAGGACTCGGTCTTCCCCGCGGCCGGTAGGCCCTCGACAACGACGTGATGAAGCGCTGAGCTCATACGCTCGATCGTAGCGCGTGAGGGCGTGCGCGGCGAGGCGTCTCGACGGCGGCGGCTCGACCGGTATAATGGGCGGACTTGAGGGGGCCTAGGGAATTGAATCGTCTGATTATCGTCGAATCGCCGACCAAAGCACGTACGATCAGCCAGTACCTGGGGGGGGAGTACAGAGTGCTCTCGTCGCAGGGGCATGTTCGCGACCTGCCGACGAATGAACTCGGCGTGGATATTGCGGGTGGGTTCGAGCCGCAGTTCGAGTCGGTGGCGAAGAAGGCGAAGCTCCTTACGGAGCTGCGCAAGGCGGCGCGAGAGTCTGAACGCATCTTCCTGGCGACGGACCACGATCGTGAGGGGGAAGCGATCGCCTACGATCTCTATGAGATTCTGCGGCGGGTTGTGAAGGATGACGACGCGTTCAGTCGACCCGTGTTCAACGAGATCACCAAGTCGGCGATCCTGGCGGCGCTCAAGAAGCCCGAGTCGATCAACCTCGATCGCGTGGAGGCTCAGCGCACGCGTCGCGTGCTCGACCGCCTCGTGGGCTATCTCGTGAGTCCCCTCCTTTCGCGCGCTGTGGCGCGCAGCCGTTTCGCAGGCCTCTCGGCCGGGCGAGTTCAATCGGTGGCTCTGCGCTTTCTCTGCGACCGCGAGCGCGAGATCGCGCACTTTGTTCCCGAGGAGTACTGGGAGATCGAGGCGCGCCTAGAAAACGGCGAACCGTTCACGGCTCGGGTGACGCACAAGGATGGCGAGAAGCTTCTTGTCCGTTCTGAGGCGGAGGCTCGGGCCGTGGAGAGCGCGTTGCAGGGCGCAACCTTGCGCGTGGAGAGCGTCGAGGAGCGGGACCGCCAGCGCCAGCCGGCACCGCCACTCATCACGAGTTCTCTGCAGCAGACGGCATCGTCCGCGCTCGGTTTCTCGCCGAAGCGGACGATGGCCGTGGCGCAGGAGTTGTACGAGGGAATTGGACTGCCCGAAGGATCGGAGGGCCTCATCACCTACATGCGCACGGACTCTGTCCGCGTCGCCGACGAGGCGGTGGCTGCGGCCCGACAGGCGATCGCAAGCTCTTACGGTGACGCGTACCTCTCCGAGCGACCTCGCTCGTTCAAGAACCGTCGTACATCGCAAGACGCTCACGAGGCGATTCGTCCGACCGATGTGGCGAGAACTCCGGAGTCGGTGGCTACCTACCTGACGCCCGACCAGATGAAGCTGTACGGCTTGATCTACGGTCGCTTCCTCGCCACGCAGATGTCCCAGGCCGTGTACCGCCAACGGAGCGTGGCCATCGCGGCGGGATCTTTCACGCTGGAGGCCTCGGGAAGCGAGTTGACGTTCGATGGCTTCTTGCGAGCGCTGCCGGAGCGGCGCGAGAAGGAAGGCAGCATCCCGCCCAAACTGCGCAAGGGGCAGAAGCTGGCGATCTCCGAGGTCCTCACGAAGCAGAAACACACCGAGCCTCCGCGACGGTACAGCGAAGCGGGGTTGGTGAACCTTCTCGAAAAGGAAGGCATCGGAAGGCCGAGCACGTACGCCTCGATTGTCTCGGTGATTCAGGAACGCGGCTATGCAGTGAAGGAAGGAAGCAGCATTCGCCCGACACTCCTGGGACAGATGGTCGTCGACTTCCTTGCTCAGCACTTCGCCGAGACCGTCGAGCCGCAGTTCACTGCGCGCCTGGAAGAGGACCTCGATCGGATCGAGGAAGGGGAGATCACGCGGCGAGAAGTGCTCGACGAATTCTACGGCCCGCTCTCGTCACGCCTGGATGCGCTTCAAGGAGCCATGGAGCGGGGAGCGGAGAAGGTCTTCCGCGTGCCCACCGACGTGAGTTGCCCGCAATGCGGTGCCCCGATGGAGCTTCTGTACTGGAAGGGTGGGCACTTTCTGGGTTGCTCGAGATACCCTGATTGTGAGGGTCGAGTCAGCGTGCCCCCGCAGGTTGCTGCCGTGTACGGAGGCGAGCAGGTTCTGCTGCGCGCCGAACTCGAGAAGGCTGCCGAGACGGCCGTCGCGTCGCAGACGTGTCCTGAGTGCGGCGGTCCGATGGAGCTGCGGTCCGGCCGCTATGGGCGCTACGCACGCTGCATGAATCCGGACTGCAAGACGACAGCCCCCGTTTCGACCGGCGTGGTATGCCCGGCTTGTGGGCAGGGCATTCTGGTTGAGAAGTATGCCGCCAAGCGGCGCAGGACGTTCTACAGCTGCAGTCGCTATCCCGCTTGCCGCTTCGCGACGAGCGAGCGCCCCATCAAACCCTGCCCGGTGTGCGGACAAGGCGTCTTGGTGCAGAAGGGCGACGAATTGCGGTGCAGCACGCAGGGATGCACGCATCGCGAAGCCGCAGAGCCGGGCGCGGAGGCGGCTACGCCGCCTCCGACAGAAGCTTGAACCACTCCAATCGCTGTTTCAGATCAGAGTCCTGCAGCTTGGTCAACGCCTCTTTCTGGATCTGCCGCACCCGCTCGCGGCTGATTCCGAACTCCACGCCGACTTCATCGAGCGTCTTCGGTTGGTAGTCGTTCAGCCCGTAGCGCAGCTCGAGGATCCTCTTCTCGCGGTCGGTGAGGCGTTCGTCCAGAGCGCGCTCGAGCTCCTCGACCAGAAGGTGGGAGAACGTCTCGTGCTCGGGCGATTCGACGGTAGCGTCCTCGATGAAGTCGCCGAGGACGGACCCATCGTCGTCGTAGCCGATCGGCATGTCGAGAGAGGTCATGCTTTGAGCCGTCTTCTTCGCTTTGACGATGTTCTCGACGGTCGTCTCCAGTTCGTGGGCGAGGTTCTCCGGTGTGGGCAGCTCGCCATTCTCCTTCAGGAAATTGCGCTCGACCTGGTAGATCTTCCGGATCAACTCGTTGATGTGCGTCGGGACCCGGATCGTCCGAGACCGGTTCGTGATCGCACGAAGGATCGCTTGCCGTATCCACCACGTCGCATAGGTGGAGAACTTGTACCCCTTGGTATAGTCGAATTTCTCGATGGCCTTCATGAGGCCGAGGTTCCCTTCCTGAATGAGGTCAAGGAAAGGGAGACCGCATCCGCGGTACTTCTTGGCAATCGAGACCACAAGACGAAGGTTGGCCTCAGCGAGCTCCTCACGGGCGCGCTGGTCCCCCGCCTCAATGCGCTTCGCGAGTCGCACTTCGTCTTCGCGCGTCAACAGCGGGACGCGGCTGATTTCCCCGAAGTACGTGCGAATCGGGTTGTCGGCACGAGATGGTCGATCCTCGACGTCGATGAGCTCGTAATCGTCGTCGGAACTCGTGCTCAGGTTCCGCGCGAGGCTCACCGTCGCCCTCGACTCGTTCATGGCTCCTCCTAGCCGGTTGGCCCAACGGAGTGCTATCCAAATACAACCGGACGGCCAGTCCGGCCCTCCGGTCCGTCTCCTGATTGCGTTCGACCTACTGCCTCTCCCGCAACGGTCTAACACCGTGCGAAACTGCAGTATAGCAGGAACCGGCCTCCGAGGGAAGGGGACGTCAGGACCGCGGCAAGAAGGCGACAAGAGCCGCCGTGGCGAGCCCAACCAGCAGCCAGAGGACGTCAAACTCGGCGCGAGGGGTCTCCGGCCGCCCCCGCCCAAGGGCGAGTGCCAGTCCGAGGCTCACCTCGGGTGTGAAGCTCCAATCGAGCGGGAACGCGTCGAGAGTTCGGATCTGAGCCTGGAACGCGAGGGCTTCGTCCACCCAAAGCTGCACGCCGCCGCGAAGCTGGACCAGGGGCACGAGCGACCACGCCGAGCCGATCCGATGTCCCCGGACGGACACGCCTGCGCCGACGTACGGTGCGACCGAAGCGAACCATGCCTTCGCGAGAAGCCCCAACCCGCCTTCGACGGCATCGGGGAACGAGGCTGGGTAAACGCCTAGCTCACCGTAGGCGGTAAGTCCGGGACTGACCAGCGCTTCGGCCTGGAGGAACGAGAAGGAGTCCCCGCCTTCGAGCGAGGCTCCGAGAGGAATGCCGACGCCGAAGCCGACAGTCAACGGGGCCGGCGGCAAGCAGGCAGCAGCCCCTCCGATGGAGGCCACAACGATCATGGCGCAGACGATCGACCTCATGGCTCCGATCCTACACCACGGGCTCCTTGGGCCTGCCTGCAGTCGACCCTTTCGAAGGGGAGGCGTGTCTCCTCTCGGATGGAAGCGTGAGGGGGAGCCCTCACGGCTCCATCGGGAGGTGGGGGACGACGATCGAGATCCCGACCAGCGGGGACGATGCGTTGCCGTGGTCGTCGAGGACCACAAGCTGTGCCGTGTACGTGCCCTCGACCGGACATCGGACGCGCAGGATGGGCGAAATCTGACTGGTGGTCACCGCCTCCGGGGTGATGAGCGCGAGGTCATCGCTGAATGCCCACATGTACATCGTAATCGCGTCGCCGTCCGGATCATCGGATGCCGACGCGTCCAGCTCAATCACCATGGGATCCTCTGGATCGACGTTGTAGTTCACAGCCGCCGCGGCCACGGGGGGGCGGTTGGGGAGGAGGAAGCAGCCTCCCAGCAAGACGAGAGCCACCATGGCACCGACGGGGATGAGTCCGACGCGTTTCAAACGAACCACCTCCCTAGCGCCAGGATACTCCCGAGCCCGCGCCGGGAGAAGCTGACGAACCAGGCGACAACGCTCGAATCACGAGATCCGCCGTCACGGCGCGACGATATGCGGCGGTTGCCCGAACGTCATCGATCGGGGAGATCTCCCGCTCAACCGCGGCACGGGCAAGCGCGAGCGTGGTTTCGTTGAGCCGTCGTCCGATCACTGCTTCCTCGGCTCCGCGCAGCCGCAGGGGCCGCGGGGCGACCGAACCGGCGGCGAGACGAACGTCGACGACTGCGCCGCTCCGTACGCGTAGCTGAGCGGCGACGC
This sequence comes from Candidatus Bipolaricaulota bacterium, assembly GCA_040752575.1. GTDB lineage: Bacteria > Bipolaricaulota > Bipolaricaulia > UBA7950 > UBA9294 > CAIOGO01. The sequence goes on along the minus strand of JBFMGK010000066.1, from coordinate 35,267 downwards.
TTGCGATGGCAATGGTCAGCGCGCGTCGTCGCCCCACCTTGTGCGCGAACGGCATTGCGTCGGGGATCGGTGGCGGCAGCCGAACGGAGCGTACGTACTCACCGCGGTGAAGCGCGGTCCGTCCGGGCCCCAAGAGGAAGTCGCCTACGGGACACGTCCGCTCGCCCGATGCCTGCGCAATCACGACGTCGGCGTCGAGGGCGACGAGTGCAAGGGCTCCATCAGCCGCGGGCGAGGCGTTGGCGAGGTTCCCGCCGAGTGTCGCGCGGTGTCGTATCTGGGGCGAGCCCACGCTCTGCAGAACCAGGGCGAGGAGAGGATAGGCGTTCCGGATCCCGGGGCTGGCGAGGATCTCCGAGAGCGGTACGGCTCCGCCGATCGACAGCCCCTCGGATCGCGGCTCGATGCGTCGGAGTTCGGGAACCTCGGCGATGTCCACGAGGAGGGAAGGGGCTGTCAGCCCTGCGTGGATTCGCACCATGAGATCGGTGCCTCCGGCGAGCAACACGGCGCCGTCCTGGGACAGGGCCGCGGAGATGTCGCGTTCGCGTTTCACACGCACGTAGTCCACGAGAGAATCTCCTCCTGTGCCAGATCCTCGGGGCGGTCGAAATCGAACAGGCATCCAGCGTCGTCGACGTCGATGAGCTGCAGGTCTCCGGCGTGCATCTCGAGGTAGTGGCGCGCGCCTTCGTCTCCGGTCAGCGTGGCGGTGAGCGAGCTGAAGTGCTGACGCGCGATGTATACGGGGAATCCGCGCCGCCCGGCATGGCGCGGCGCGGCCAGCGAGGCTCCCTTGAGGGCTGCTGCGGCCACCGCGCGAAGCGTCGTCGCGCGGATGAGCGGCATGTCGGCGTGAAGCACGAGGACTCCCAAAGCGGCGTCCGGGACCGCGGCGAGACCTGCTGCCAGCGACGTGCTCAGTCCTCTCTCGGGCGTCAGGTTCCAGACGACTTGGCAACCCGTGAGGTCGATGCGCGCTCGAACGGCATCGCCTTCGGGACCGAGAACGACGATGGCCTCGCCAAGATCTGCGCCCTGCAGTGCCGCCAAGATTCGCGCGAGGGCCGGGACGCCTCCGACCTCCACAAGAGGCTTCGCCAGACCGCCCATGCGCGTTCCGCGTCCGGCGGCCAGAACGAGCGGGGCGATCACGTCTTCTCCCGGAGGCGTACCGCGGCAAGGTGGACCGCCTTAAGGATCTTCGCATAGCCCGTGCAGCGACACAGGTTGCCCTCAAGTGCCGTGAGGATCTCTTCGTCCGTAGGGCTCGGGTGGTCCAGCAGCAAGGCGGCGGTCGACATGATGAACCCCGGGGTGCAGAAGCCGCATTGCACGGCGCCGGCGTCGACGAAGGCGGACTGAATGGGATGAAGCGTCGCGGATCCCCCGAGCCCCTCCACCGTGACGACATCATGGCCGTCGACGTGCGGAGCGGGGATCAGACACGAATTGACGGGGCGGCCGTCCAAGAGAACCGTGCAGGCGCCGCACTCCCCTTCGCCACACCCTTCCTTCGTCCCCGTGAGCCCTAAATCGTCTCGCACGACGTCGAGGAGCCGGGAAGCCGGGTCGACGTCGAGTGTCGTGTTGCGGCCGTTGAGCTGGAAGCTGACTCTCATAGATGACGCTCCAGATCCTTGCGCGTCGGATCGATGACCGTCGCGGACCCCGCCATCCGTCGAGCTGCTGTCGCATCTTTCAAGCCGTTCCCGGAGACGACGACCGCCGCCCTCTTCCCGGCAAGGTCCCCTGCCTTAGCCAGCTTTCGTAGCCCGGCGAACGATGCCGCACCGGCCGGTTCGGCGAACACACCGGTGTGCCGGGCCAGGTCAAGGATGGCGGCCTGGATCTCGTCGTCGGATACGGTGACGAAGTAGCCTCCGTTGCGTGACACATAACGTATCGCTTTGACGACGTCGCGCGGTTTCCCGACGCAGATGCTGTCGGCCAGGGTCTCCGCGGCGACGTCCTCGTACGTGACGTCGCCGCCCTGGTACGCGTTGAACGCCGAGGCCAGAGGGCTCGCCCCTTCCGCTTGGACGCCGATCACCTGCGGTTTGCTGCGAAGGATGCCGTAGTGTTGAAGCTCTTCGAACCCCTTGCAGAGACCACTGATGACGGACCCATCCCCTACGCCGACGAAGACCGCATCGGGAGGGTTCCAAGACAGTTGCTCGGCGATCTCGAGTGCGCCCGTCTTCTTGCCCTCCACAAGGTAGGGATTGACCGCGGCAGATCGATTGTACCATCCGAAGGCCTCGGCGGCTTCGGCTGCGAGGTCATAGGCGTCATCGTAGGAACCCCGCACCGAAAAGACTCGGGAGCCGTAGACGAGGAGCTGAGCGACCTTGGCTTCCGGAGCGCGTTCTGGAACGAAGATGACCGACTCCAGCCCGGCGGCGGCCGCGAAGCCCGCCAATGAAGAGGCTGCGTTGCCTGTGGAGGCGCAGGTGACCACGCGCCGTCTCTTCTCCTGCGCTTTGATCACGACCAACGAACTCGCTCGGTCCTTGTAGGAAGCTGTTGGATTCTGGCCGTCGTCCTTGACGTAGAACGCGCTGAGATTCAGTTCGCGTGCCAGAGAAGGGAACTCATACAGGGGGGTCCAGCCCACGCGAAGTGGCTGGACGAAGCGCAGATCCGTAAGGGGGAGAAGCGCTTCGTATCGCCACATGGACCCTCGCCCGGTCCTCGCGAACGCGTCCGGCGACAACGACTTCGCCGTAGCGCGCTCGTCGTACAGCACTTCAAGGGTTCCTCGACGCGGGCCGCATGCGGGGCACGTGTAGTCGACGACGGCGGGATCGTAGGTCGTCCCGCAAGACACGCAGCGAAGCGATTGGATCATCCCCACGACGGGTCTCCTTCCGCAGGTTCTACGAGGCAAGAGAGATACGAGGCACTCGCGACGAGTCCGCGCAACATGGCCGCGAGGCGAACGGCGTGTGCCGTGGACACCTCGCCCGATGCTCCCGGAGTTGGCCGCACGTCCAGGACCTCTTGGTTCTCGCCGATCCAGATCTCGCACCGTCCGTCGGCGTAGCGAACGTTGCGGCCTTCGAACTCGAGGGTGGCGGTTTGGCCGTCGCCCAGGGCTGCCAGCATGCGCCCGTTACGGAGCGCGAACACCCCGGGGGGGGCCGACGGGATGTCCCGAGGGGAGAGGCGAAGCCGGGGCTTGTCCAGGAACGGTCTGCCTGAGTGGACGCAGAACGTGGAGCAGTTGCCGCACTCGTTGCAGAGGTCTTCCACGTGAACGACTTGTCGGGTCTGCGTCACGGCTGCCGCTTCGTATCGTGTCGTGACTCCGGTGGCAGGATCGATGACGGGAGCTGGGACGCTGAACGGAACGACGCGATACGCCACGTTGGCTCGGTTGGGGCACACGTCCACGCACTTGTCGCAGAACTCCGAGCACTGAAGGCATCGCTCGGCTTCGGCAAGCACCTGCTGGGAAGTCAAAGGTTCGACGATCGGCTTGAAGTCTCTTGGCGCGCGGACGGGCCGGCCGGCAGGTTGCTGTGGCTGAGCGCGCGTGGCTCGCCGTCGTTGGAGCCGAGCCTCATCCTCTGGGTCCAACGGGATCTCTCTCGGCTTGGACTCCGCCCATGGGATGCCGAGGTCACGACAGATCGTCTCGGCAACGCGCCGGCCGTCTGCCACGGCCTCAATGATCGTCGCCGGCCCGCGTACGATGTCCCCCCCGGCGTACACTGCCGACGCGCCGACGCGGCCGTCCTCGTGCGGGATGAGGCGACCGTTCGCCGAGCGCATGAGCGGCGACTCCGCCAGCGCGGTCTCCGGAACGGTCTGCCCTACAGCCAGGATCACCGAGTCGGCGTCGAGAAGGAGCGGTTCCGCGGTGTCGAGTTCGAAAGAGGGCCGCCCGTCCGCTTCCGGGGCACCTGCCGTGGTGCGCAGGCAGCGGACGCCGGCAACGCGGCGTTCTCGGACGACAAGTCCCAACGGAGCGACCTGGAGCAACAGCTCTCCGCCTTCGCCGAGGAAGGCGTCGACCTCTTCGGGGTCGGCCGGCATGTCGGCACGTTGCCTGCGGTAGACGATCGTCACGGGTCCGCGCGCAAGCCGCAGAGCCGCCCGCGCGGCGTCGACGGCGGTGTTTCCGCCTCCAATCACCAAGACGCGCCGGCCGAGGTCCGGTGCAGTCCCCTCGGCGACGCGGCGCAGAACCTCGAGGGCGCCGTACACGCACGTCGCGTCTCGCCGGTCGAGTTCGGGAGGGATCCTGTCCTCGGCCAGTCCGCAGGCAACGTAAACAGCGTCGAATCCCTTGTCCAACAGAGCCTCCGGAGCCGAGATCGGGTGGCCGAGGCGCAGGGTCACGCCGAGATCCAGAATTCGCTGGACGTCTTGTTCTACCGCCTCGCGGGGCAGACGGAAAGTCGGCGCAATCGCCGGCATGCCGCCAGGGCGCGAGGAAGCCTCGTAGATCGTGACCTGGATCCCCTGCTGGGCAAGGAACGTTGCTGCCGACAGACCGGCGGGGCCGCCGCCGACGATCGCCACGCGTTCTTCGCGGGGCGGAGCGTGACCTAGCGTCACATGTCCGCGCTCGGCCGCCGCGCGCTTCAGGTCTCGAATGCGCACGGGTTGATCCAGATTAGCCCGCGTGCAGCGCGTCTCGCAGCGGGCGGTGCAAATGCATCCCGTCACCGCAGGCAGAGGGTTCTTGCGCAGCACGACGGCGAGCGCGGCTTCGGCGTCGCCTGCCGCGAGGTGCCGTATGTACTCGGGGACGTCCTGACAGGCTGGACAGGTTGCTACGCAGGGTGCGATGACGCAGTCAAAGGGCGGCAGAGGCGAGTCGAGTTTCGGCAGATCTGGTGAGACGTAGTCCCGCCGATAGGTCGGATCCTCGAGAGCTGCTGCCGCGGCAAGGGGCAGGCGCGCGCTCGACGCCGCCGCGAACTCGTCCACCGACGCGTGGTCTGCCCCCTCGATGGTCCGCCCGAGGGCATCGAGCGCGCTGCGGAGCCTTCCATAGCCGCCTGGCTTCAGCAGATCCGTGGCCATCGTGACCGGACACGCGCCCGAAGCGATGAGATCGACGACGTTGGCCTCGTTGCCTCCCGCGGAAAACGAGACGGGCAAGTCGTTCCCGCAGGCGTCACGGAGCTGACGGAACAACGCGAGCGTGATGGGGTACAGGGCACGGCCCGACAGATACGCTTCGTCTCCCGGGAGGACGTGGCGCGTGTTGCGGACGGCCAGCGTGTTCGACAGCTTGACGCCGAACGTACGATCCGCGCGTCGGGCGGCTTCGCGAAGTGCGGCGATGAGGTCCATCGCTCCATCCCAGGCGAGGTCGTGTGCGAAGGCGCTCTCGGGGACGTCGACATCTCGGAACCCCAGATTCCCGTGGAGGATGCCCAACAGACGATCCCGCCCGAGGAGGGTTGGGTTAAGCTTCACGATCGTGTGAAGACCTCGTTCCGAAAGAAGGTGAACCGCGATACGTTCGATCTCCTCCGGCGGACATCCGTGCATCGTGGACAGCGTGACGCTGTCTACGATCCGATCAGGAATGTCGACTTCCCTTACCTGTCTGGTGCGCCGGCGGAGTTCGACGCGAAGGGGGTTCAGAAGCGGCCGGGCATCCGTCATGGCGTCGAGGAAGGCCTGGACCCGAGCGCTGCGAACGCCGTCGAGGGTGTACCCCACGCTAGCGTTGAAGGTTACCCCTCCGGGGAGGAGATCCAGCGGATCGGCCAAGGCATGCACGAGCGCCCACGCAGCTGCGTATTGCTCAGCAGACTGCTTCAGCGTGAGTTCCTGTGACCACTCTACGTTGTACCCCTCGTCGGCCGCGTCGATGCACGGCCGCGGGATCTCGAGATCATCGAGAATCTGAACGGTTTTGAGCTCGATGAACCGTCCGCCGCAGAACCAGGCGGCGACGATGTTCTGTGCGAGCTGGGTGTGGGGACCCGCGGCGGGTCCGAGAGGCGTGGCGAGGCGCGTGCCGAATGGGCGATGCGTCTGAAAGAGCTCCGGCCTCTGCGGGCGAAAAGCGTGGGCGGCAGGGACTCCGAACACGCTGCCTCGCGCCTTGAACTCCGAGAGCGCCCAATCGAGAAGGCGTGGGAAGGCGACCGGACGCAGGGGGCAGGTCATCGCCCGACTCCCGAGGCAAAGCGCTTCCACAGACGTGCCGCTTCCTCGCGGGCGCGAGCCAGCTCCCGAGCCTCGTCCAGTTCGACGAACGACCCGTTGCGCAAGATGGCGCGGCCGGCGACGTATACGTCGGAGACACGCAGAGCGCCGACCGACGGGCCGAACAGCAGGTGCCCGAGGATGTTGTCGCCGCGCAGCGGCGTCGGAGGGAGGTAGTCGAGGAGGACGATGTCCGCGGGATACCCTGCAGACAGGCTTCCGAGGGGATAGCCCAGGGTCCGCTCGGCAATCCGAGGATTCGCGGCGAAGAGAAGCTCGTACAGGTCGGAGAAGGGGGCGGCCGTTGGCGTCGTCTGAACGTGCTTCTGAAGGAGCGAGGCGGCGAAGAGCTCCGAGAGCATGTTTGCCCCGATGCCGTCGGTTCCGAGGCCCACGAAAAGCCCGTGGCGCATCGCGCTCGGCAGATCGAACGTCCCCACGGCGTTGTTCATGTTGGACCGCGGATTGTGCACGATGGCAACGTCGCGCTCGGCCAGGAGCTCCCTCTCGCTGTCATCTACGTGCAAGGTGTGAGCGACGATGGACTGCGGGCGCAGGAGGCCGAACCGATCCAATCGCTCCGCGATGCGCAGACCATGACGGCGGACCGTGAGTTCCTCGTCTTCGACTCCTTCGGCAACATGAACGTGAACACCGACTCCGTCCGGCAGATGCGCCGCGACGGCGTCGAGCGTCGCGTCACTCAGGGTGAACGACGCATGGAGGCCGAAATGCGCTCCCAGAAGGGCTGGGATCCCGGCGGCCTCGGCGGCGAAGGTCTCGTTCTCTCGGATTCCTTCACGGGCCGTGGACGGGCCGTCTCGATCCGAAACCTCGTACGAGAGAAGCGCGCGGACGCCGACGCGATGGCAGACCGCATCTCGTATCCCTCCGAGGCTACCGGAGATCGCGTTTGGACTAGCATGGTGGTCGATGACGGTCGTCACGCCGCAACGCACGGCGTCAATGGCCCCGACGATCGCGCTCGCCTGGACTGCTGCGGGATCGAGGGCTCGATCGAGACGCCACCACAGACCTTCGAGAATGTCCGCGAAGGACCGAGGCGCGAACCCCGGAACGAGCATCCCCCGAGAGAGGGCGCTGTAGAGGTGCGTGTGCGCGTTGACCAAGCCGGGAATGGCCAGGCGATCCGAAGCGTCGATGCGCTCCTCGCCCTCCCCTGCGGGACGCTTGTCCACGGAGAGAATTCCCCCGTCCGCGATGTGGAGCGTCGACGGTTCGACCGTCGTGGCTCCGTCCCAGACCATGGCGTTCTCGATCGCGATGCGCATGGCTCCTCCTGCGGTCGAAGGCCGCTGCCTGAGGATACGACCTGTCCGACAGGTTGACAATCGGACCGGCGTCGCGCTTGTCCAGTCTTCGCGCGGCGGCAATAATCGACAGGAAAGGAGTGTCCTTGGCCATCCATCAAATCCGCGAGATCCTGCGGCCGGCAACGGTCGAGGAGGCATGGACCCTGCGTGTTGCCGCGCCCGAGAGTCGGCGCTTTCTTGCGGGAGGCATCGAGCTTGTGCTCTACACTCCTCCCGCGGTGACGGACCTCATCGACCTCTCGCGACTGCCGATGGGTGGCATTCGTGAGGAGAAGGGAGACCTGATCCTGGGTGCTACGTCGACGTTCAGCGAGGCGCTGTCGTCACCTCTGGTCGCCCGGTACGGGGGGGGAGTGCTGGCGGCCGCATTGCGTCGCGTTGCGTCCCCACTTCAGAGAAACGTGGCAACCTTCGGCGGATCCGTCGTGCGAGGCCACCCGTGGTCCGACGTGACCTGCGTACTCATGGGACTGGATGCGACGCTCGACGCGTACGACGGCGCTGCCTTGACGGTCGATCTTGACGGGGCGCGCGGACGGTCGCCCGTGCCCCCCCTGGTCACGGCCATTCGACTTCCCGCGGCGCTGCGCGACGTACGGGGAGGGTTCGAGAAGTTCTCGGCGACGGCGTTTGACGTGGCAACGCTCAACTGCGCCTGCGTTGTCGACATCGTTGGGCGCATCTGTCGCGAGGCGCACGTTGTGGTCGGCGGGACGCCCGCCGCGCCGCGCCGGCTTGTCGAGGCGGAGAATGCATTGCGCGGGCGAGCGTTGGACGACGAGGCGATCGCTGCTGCGGCAGGTGTCGCAGCTCGTGAGGTGGACGCGCGCGACGACCGGCGGGCGACGGCGTGGTACCGGCGCGAGCTTGCGTCGATTGGCGTCCGGCGTTGCCTCGTTGCGGCGCGAGGGGAGGGAGACGAAGTCGAATGAAGGTTCGCTTTCGCGTGAACGGGGCGGCGAGGGGCTTTGACATCGAGCCCGGAGACACTCTGCTTGAGGTACTGCGAGGAGCGGGGTACGTGGGGGTCAAGAAGGGATGCGGGACAGGAGACTGCGGCGCCTGTACGGTCTTGCTCGATGGCAAGGCGGTGAACTCCTGCCTGGTTCTAGCGGCCAAAGCCGAGGGTCGCGACGTCACGACGATCGAAGGGCTCGCGCCGTCGGGCACCCTACATCCCGTTCAGGAAGCGTTTCTCGACGTCGGAGCCGTCCAGTGCGGGTACTGCACGCCGGGAATGGTGCTCAGCTCCGTCGCCCTTTTGGCCGAGAACCCGGCGCCGAGCGAGGCGGAGATCCGAGAGGCTCTGTCGGGGAACCTGTGCCGATGCACGGGATACGCGAAGCAGGTCGAAGCGGTCCAACGTGCCGCGGACCTCATGCGGGGAGCATCGAAATGACGGCAAGAGACTCGTTCACGGTCGTTGGGCAGAGCGCGCGAAAGACCGACGGGCGAGGGCTCGTGACCGGACGCCCGCTGTTTGTCGCCGACGTCGACCTTCGTGAAGCCTTGGTCGTGAAGATCCTGGGGAGTCCGCACGCCCATGCGAGGATCGTCGACATCGACACGCGGGCTGCAGAGAGGATCCCCGGCGTGATATGCGTCCTTACGCACAAGAACACGCCGGCCGTTCGACACACGACGGCGGGGCAGGGGTACCCCGAACCGTCGCCGTACGACACACGGATGTTCGACACCAAAGTCCGTTTCGTCGGAGACCGCGTTGCTGCCGTCGCTGCGGAGTCCGAGGCGGCGGCGGACGCCGCGTTGCGGGCGCTGCTCGTCGAGTACGAGGTTCTTCCGTCCGTCTTGTCCATGGACGACGCACGACGCGAGGGGGCGCCGGTTCTTCACGATGAGGACGACGCGACGGGCATCTACGAGGCTGCGCGAAATGTCGTTGCGGACGTTGACATTGACGTCGGCCAGGTTGAGGAGGGGTTCCGCCGGTCGGGCCTTGTCGTAGAGACGACGTGCGAGACGCAATACGCGCAGCACACTCCCCTCGAGACGCACGTCGTGTTGGCGCAGCTGGACGCCGAGGACCGACTCGTGCTGCGCACGAGCACGCAGGTTCCCTTCCACGTTCGCCGAATCGTGGCGCAGACGCTCGGACTGCCCGTGCACCGCCTTCGTGTGGTCAAGCCGCGGATCGGGGGAGGATTCGGAGCGAAGCAAGAGGTGCTGCTCGAGGACCTTGCCGGTTGGGTGGCCCTGCAAACCCGCCGGCCGGCCTTCGTCTGCCTGAGTCGCAGCGAGGAGTTCACCTCCTCACGAACTCGTCACCCGATGCGCGTTCGCGTGAAGCTTGGACTGGACGCGGCGGGCGTACTGAAGGCCGTCGAGATGGAGGCGCTATCGAACACGGGCGCGTATGGCGCGCACGGGCTGACCGTCCTGGCGAACACGGGCTCGAAGACTCTTCCGCTCTACAACAAGGCCCCCAACGCGCGGTTCTCCGGGCAGGCTGTCTACACGAACCTGCCCGTGGGCGGCGCGTACCGAGGATACGGAGCGACGCAGGGGTACTTTGCTTTGGAGACGGCGATGGATGAGGCCGCGGAGCGGCTTGCGCTGGATCCGATCGAGCTGCGCCGGCGCAATCACCTGAGGGCCGGGGAGGGGTCTCCGATCTTCCGGAAGCTGGGCGAGGGGCGCGAGGGAGTCGAGCAGATCGTCAAGAGCTGTGCGCTCGAGGCATGCATGGAGCTGGGCGCGCAGCGCATCGGCTGGCACAAGCGGCGAGGGAAGAGAGAGCGTCACGGCACGTGGGTCCACGGCCTGGGGATGTCGATCATGATGCAGGGGTCGGGCATCCCGGAGATCGACATGGGTGCGGCAACGATCAAGATGAACGAGGACGGATCGTTCAATCTGCTTGTGGGGGCGACGGACCTCGGCACCGGATCCGACACGATTCTTGGCCAAGTGGCTGCGGAAGTCCTCGGTGTACCGCCGGACCGCGTCGTGGTCACGTCGTCGGACACGGACGTGACTCCGTTCGACGTCGGTGCGTACGCATCTTCCACGACGTACGTATCCGGGATGGCCGTGCAACGGGCCGCCGAAGAGGTGCGCTCGCAGATTCTCGTTGCGGCAGGGTCTCTGCTCGCCGTGCCGCCTTCCATGCTTGCGCTTCGCGGCGGGCATGTCGTCGCTCAGGACGGCCGCTCGGTCGAGCTGGCGAGGATCGGCACAAGGGCGTTCTACGAGGCGCAGCAGAACCAGATCGGCGCCACGGCGTCGTTCGTTCCAACCGAGTCGCCGCCCCCCTTTCTCGCCAACTTCGCCGAAGTCGCCGTGGATACCGAGACCGGTGCCGTTCGCGTCATCCGGTATGTCGCTGCGGTCGATTGCGGAGTCCCGATCAACCCGAAACTGGCCGAGGGGCAGGTCGAAGGGGCTGTCGTCAACGGCATCGGCTATGCGTTGACTGAGGAAATGCAGTTCAGTACGCAGGGGAGGGTCCGCAATCCGTCGCTCTTCCAGTACAAGATCCCCGGCGCGCTGGATGTGCCTCCGGTGGAAGTGATTCTCGTCGACTCGTATGAGCCAAGCGGGCCGATGGGTGCGAAGTCGGTCGGGGAGATCGGGATCAATGGCCCCCTTCCCACCTTGGCCAATGCGATCTACGATGCGATCGGGATACGGTTTCGTGAGTCGCCGTTCACTCCCGAACGCGTTCTCCGCGCACTTCGTGCGCGCGACGTCTAGAAGAGGAGAGAGATGAAGGTTCTTGTCATCGTGAGTAGCCCGAATGCGGAAGGCCTTACCGCTGCGTGCGGAGAGGCGGCGCGACAGGGCGTAGTCGATGGTCGAAGCCCCGCGCGCGTCATCAACCTCAACGAGTTTCGTATCGAACGGTGCGCGGTGTGCGATGGCGGTTGGGGAACGTGCCAGACGCAACACGAGTGCTGTCTAGAGGACGACTTCCCGACGGTCCATCGAATGTTCGCCGAGGCGGAGGGATATGTCTGGGTGACGCCCGTCTACTTTGGAGAGCCGAGCGAGCCCTACAAGGCCTTGTTTGACCGAATGCGGCGTTGCGAGCTCACGCGTCCGGTGCGCAACGAGTCGGTTGCCTACGGCAAGCCGACCATCTGTGTGGCCGCAGCGGGGGGGACGGGAGGCGGCACCGTCTCGTGCCTCGCCCAGATGGAGCGTTGGGTGAAGCAACTGGGGGCCGACGGCCGCGACTACATCCCCGTGACGCAGCGATCCCGCAACTACGAGCTCGAGACCATCCACGACGCGCTCGTCGCCCTGGCATCGGCAAAGCGAGACGAACCGCAAGAACTGCCGATCTCGGCTCGCCGGGGACGCCGCTCCGGCCGTCCTTCGACCTCGCGCCGGCGGGGGGAACGATAGGGCGGAGAAGAGAGCGCGGCGCAGGGCTTCGTCGCGTGCCATGGGAGCTTCAACCCAGCGCCCGGCAACGCTAGAGCAGTGATTCAACGAGGGTTCGGGCGAGCCGCGCGGGATGGTCGCTGAAACGGATGACGCCCTCGGGGTCGATGACGACCGTGCGGGGGATCGCGCGAGCGTCGTAGAGCGCGGCGACCGCGCTGGCCGCGGAGAGAGAACCCCACAGCGAGACCATGTCGTCGAACCCGGCGGTCTTGAGGTAACTGCGCGCTGCCTCCAGCGTGCGATCCAAACTCACGCCCACGAGAACGACACCGCGGCTCTTGACGCTCTTCCAATACGCGTGAAGCGACGGCATCGTCGCCCGACAGGGCGAGCACCAGCTCGCCCAGAAGTCGAGGATCACGACGCGGTCGCGGAACGACGACAGGGTCACCGGGGTGCCGTCGAGCGCGGCAAGCGTGAAGTCCGGTGCGATGTTCCCGACGTTCGGTCCTACGACGGGCAGCGAAGAGGCAGAGGGGTCGGACTGCGCAGGCGCGTCCTCCTGAGGGGCCGTGACGACGATGTCGACAGGCTCCTCTGCGGGGCCGCGGTGGGCGAGGAACGAACCCAGTCCAACCCCCAGACCGGCGAGAGCGACGACGGCCAAGGCGCTGATCCAGAGGGTTCGGCGCGAACGCTTCGTCGAAGGCCTTGCCATGGCTGAACTCCCTTCGCGAGAACGACGGACTAGAACGGGCACGATACGGCAGGACCCTCTGCTCGTCAAGAGGTGTTGCCGAGCGCGTGAAGATGCCGGCGGCGGGGATCTACGGTACGATCGCTCACGCTGTCTGCGGGCAAGGTCGGCGCGATGCCCTGCGGAAGGGGGGGGGAGGACGATGAAGAGATCAACACGCGCGTGGGGAGTTGGAGCCGCCGTTGCCCTGGCGGCGGTGGCCGTTGCGCTGTTGTGGCCGCCGGAGGACCCGTTGGCTGGCGCGAGGACGGTGGCGATCCGTACCGGGACCTCCGAGGGCGGGATCATCGATCTCGAGCGAGAACTGCGTGTCGAGCTGAGCGATCGCGACCTCCTCCTGGTGACCGACGAGGAGGAGGCGGACGTCGTTCTCTATATCACGGATGTGCGGCTGGACTTCGGAGACGTCGAACTGACGCTCGAGGGCGGCCGGCTGGGAGGGAGGCTCTCAGCCGTCTGCCGGGTGGAGGATGTCCGCACGGGGAGATCGTATGTCATGGACTTCCACCTACGGATCCAGGACGGAGACGTGCAGGCCGACCTTGCTGGACGCCGCTTCTGGGAGTTCTGGAAACCGTCGCCTTCCGAGGTATAGCCGTCTTGCCTAGTCGTGGGAGGCCGCGCGTTGCCGGAAGGCCGCTTGGAGAACACGCCAAGTGGTGAGGCAGTCCGCGAGGGCGTCGTGCGCAACGGGTTGCGGAACACCAAAGTGGCGTGCAGCTTCCGCAAGAGGCTTCCAGGTGTACGAGCGCCGCGAAGGGTTCCACTCGCCCGCCACGTGGGCGAACCACTCCATGGCGCACCACGTTTCCAGGGCAGGCAATGGAATCCGATACCGCCGATAGGTGTTCGCCAGCACGCGTCGATCGTATTCCGCGTTGTAAACCACGATGACATGCCCGCACAGCGCCTCGCGCAGGACAGGGGCGATGGCCGGGAAGGAAGGCTTGTCGGCCAAGGCGCCCAGGGTGAGTCCGTGCACGCGGCTCGCCTCGTCCTCGATCGGACGGCCGGGACGAACCACGCGGTGGAGGACCTCTTCGCCATGGCGGTTGACGACCGCCACACTGACGAGCTCCGGTGCGACAAGCCCCGTCGTCTCGGTGTCCAGAACGACGTAATCACGAGACAAGAGACGCGCGAGTTCGTCGAACGGCGCCATCCGGCTCCGGCCGTCCACCCTACGACCGCCCTTCCTTGAGCCCCCGGCCTCAGTCGGAGGACCACCACTTGCGTACGCGCGGCGAAACGCCGATGCCCGCCCACGCGAAGAGGATGATCGATAGGAACCACAGGGCGGCAGCCTGCCAGTAGTTCACTTTCACCGGCACGAGAGCCAGCTGATCGACCAGAATGCTGTTCCAAAGAAGTTGAATCACCCAACTGAAGAAGAAAAACGCCCCAACGCCTCCGCCGCGTATCACATTCCGCAGTGCTTTCATGCTGGTCCTCCCCCAGGGTCACGTATCGACCGTGACGACCGGTCCTATGGTAGATGAGTCGCGCGCCGCGGTCCAAAGGTTCATGCCGCGAGTTCGTGGGCGCGGGCTCGTCCGCCAGCGCTCGGGCCGTGGCCCGCGCGGCAAGACCACGCCGTCTCGCAATGCGACTCGTCGCCACGCCGCAAGATCGTCCTGCCGATACGCGCGTAGGCTCATGGCGTGCTCCGCTTACTGCATGTAGATCCCGCCGTTCTGGTTGATCGTCTCGCCCGTGATATAGCCCGAGCCCTCGCTTGCGAGAAAGCCGATCAGCCGTGCGATCTCCTCTGGCTCGGCAACGCGGCGGACCGGAATCTGCGCTACGATCGCGCTCTCGTCGCGCGCGAGCGAGGCGCGGGTCATCTCTGTACGCGTGTAGCCTGGCGCGATGGCGTTCACCGTGATCCTTGGGGCGAGTTCGCGGGCGAGGGACTTCGTGAGGCCGATGACGCCAGCCTTGGCCGCGGCGTAATGTGCGCCGTGGTCGGATCCGCTCATTGCGCGCAAGGAAGCGAGATTGACGATTCGCCCCCAGGGAGCCTGTCGAAGATAGGGCAGCGCGGCCTTGCAGGCGAGGAACGTCGAGGTCAGGTTCGAGGCCAGTGCGTCGTGCCACATCTCGAGACTCAGGTCCTCGAGAGCCGAGTGCTTCGAAGAGCCGACGTTGTTGATCAGGACCTGAAGCCCGCCGAACGCCTCCGCTGTGCGCGCGACCAACTCGCGCACCGCATCGGGATCGCGCACGTCGGCGTGCAGAGCCATTGCCCTTCCGCCGCTTCGCTCGATGTCCGCGACGAGCTCGAAGGCCGCGTCGTCTGAGGTGAGGTAGTTGACGCCTACGCCGTAGCCAAGACGCGCGAGCTCTCGAGCTGTGGCGGCTCCGATTCCGTGAGAGGCCCCGGTGACAAGAGCTCCGCGAAGGAGCGGTTCGTTACCCATAGGAGCTTGAGTATACGGGGCTCGAGGTGGGGAGTCAGACGTGACGAAGGGCCTCGCGTGCGACGGCAGTGCGAGACGGATCCGCGAGCCACCGGTCGATCTCAGGCCGGACGACGTCCGGCCGATGCCGTGCCAGCCGCCACAGGGCGGAGGCCACGGCCCGCCGAACGGCGGCTCGCTCGTCCACCGCGAGCTTCCGCAAGACGATGAGCGCCTTGCGCGCCAGACGCGCGGCGGCCGGCGACGCGAGCGCCGAGGCGACGCCCCGAAGGACGGCCTGGTCGTGGGAAGTGGACCAGGAAAGGAGAGCCTCGAACGTGGGTTCAGGGTAGGCAGCGAGAAGCGCCGCCGCGGACTCCGCGGCCAGACGGTGAACGTCGCGATCCGCGTCCGCGAGAAGCGGCTCGACAAGCCGAACGAGGTGCACGGCGCGCTCCAGATGACGCGGGTCGGCGGCGCGGCAGACCGCGGAGGCGACAGCTCCCCGCGGGCCGGGGTGGTCGTCGGGAAGCCACAGACGCATGTTCGGCAGGGCCTCGGTGAAGAAGAGATCGAGTGCTGTCGAGGCGACCCCCTGAGCGGCTCGTCGAACGGCGACCTCCGGATCGGTGAGAAGATCCCGCAAGGTCGACAACGCGGCGTCGAGGTCCTTGTCGAGCGCACGAGCCACGAGGTGGGCGGCGACGGCGCGTGTCACCGGAGACCGAGACTGACTCAGGCAGCGAAGCGGCGTGGCCACGGGGTGGTCGGTCAGGATCTCGCTGATGCGGCGCGCGGTACGTCGCGCGGCGGCCCGGGGAAGGTCAGCCAGGACCTCGTCGAGCTGTCCCCAATTCGCCGAGCGTACTGCCGCGTCGATCTGCGTTGTCACGGACCGCCTCCCGGGAGCACAACTGTAAGGGGCGGGAAGCGTCGAGGTCAACCAGGTTGCCGTGAGCGCACGGACGCTCTACTCTTCCCGAATCCCGTCTGGCGGAGAGGAGCCCGATGCACGAGTCGACAGGTCACAAGCCCTACCGGATCAAGGTCGTCGAGCCCGTGACCGTTCTGACCGCTCCCGAGCGTCACGCGCGGCTCACCGAGGCCGGCTACAACGTGTTCAACCTGCGGGCGGCGGACGTGTACGTTGATCTGCTGACCGACTCGGGTACTGGGGCGTTGAGTCAGGAGCAGTGGGCCGCGATGATGCGCGGCGACGAGTCCTACGCGGGGAGCCGCAGCTACGAGCGTTTCCGCGCCGCGACCGACGACATCTTCGGGTTTCGGTTTGTGTTGCCCACGCATCAGGGGCGCGGAGCGGAGAACGTACTCTTCTCCGTCTGCGTCAAGCCAGGCGACCTCGTGCCGAGCAACATGCACTTCGACACAACGCGTGCCAACATCCTGGCGAACGGTGGACGGCCCGTCGACCTCGCGATCGACGAGGCCTACGATCCGCGTGCCGATCATCCCTTCAAAGGGAACATGGATCTTGAGAAGCTCGAACGGGCCCTCGAGGAGACGGGAGAGGGCCGGATCCCATTCGTGATGATCACGGTCACGAACAACAGCGGCGGCGGGCAGCCGGTGTCGTTGGCGAATGTGCGGGACGTGAGTCGCATGGCTCATCGTCACGGGCTCCCGCTGTTCATCGATGCATGTCGCTACGCCGAGAACGCGTACTTCATCCGCGAGCGCGAGCCGGGGTACGCGCGCACGGCGCCGATCGACATCGCGCGCGAGATGTTCGCCTTGGCCGACGGGATGACGATGAGCGCCAAGAAAGACGGACTCGCGAACATCGGCGGCATCCTCGCGCTGAATGACCGCATCCTGTTCGAGCGGGCTCGCGAGCGCCTCATTCTTGTTGAGGGGTTCCCCACATATGGAGGGTTGGCCGGTCGGGATCTCGAGGCCATTGCCGTGGGTCTCTACGAAGCCCTGGACCTGGATTACCTGGCCGACCGGGTTGCCGACACGAGGTATCTGGCAGTTCGGCTGGAAGCGGAGGGTGTTCCGATTCTTAAACCCATCGGAGGCCATGCCGTTTACCTTGACGCGGCGGAGCTCCTGCCGGGGTTCCCCGCGATGTCGTTTCCGGCCTTAGCCTTGACCAACGCGTTGTACCTGGAAGGCGGCGTGCGTGGGGTCGAGATCGGGAGCGTGATGTTCGGTTCCGAAGACGGGACGAACCCTCCCGCACGCCCGCGCATGGAACTCGTCAGGCTCGCCATCCCGAGGCGGATGTACACGAGAACGCACTTCGATCACGTCGCTGCGGCCGCCGGCGGTGTCGCGCGGACGGCCGATCGCCTTCCCGGATACCGAATCGTGGAGGGAGCGGGCCCATTACGGCACTTCTTCGCGCGATTCGAGCCGTTCCAGCGCGGGTAGGCCCGACGTGATGGGAGAACTGGCGGCCCTCGGCGTTTCGATTCTCTGGACCGGGAGCTACCTCGCCTTCACGTCCTCGGTTCGCCGCATCGGCGCGGACGCCGTGAATCAACTTCGGCTCGCCATGGCGTTGGTCCTTCTTCTCATGACCCACACGGCCGTCTACGGGGTTCCGTTGCCACCGTCAGCGTCCCTGTCTCGTTGGGGCTGGCTCTCCCTGTCGGGCATCGTGGGCTTCGCGTTCTGCGACGCCTTTCTCTTCCGCGCGCTGCGGGACTTGGGGGCCCATCGGACGTCCGTCGTGTCGGCGCTGATTCCCGTCACGAGCGCGCTGTTCGCGCTCGCGGTGTTTGGAGAGCGGCTCCTCGCCACGCAGTGGCTCGGCGTCGCGCTGACGGTGGCGGCGCTCTTCCTGGTCATCTCCGCCCGACGTGCCCCGCTCGGGCCCGAAATGGCGTCCAGATACTGGAGAGGATTGGGTTTTGCGCTCATCGCGGTCATCGCCCAGGCGTCGCGCTACTTGCTGTCGGTCAAGGGGATGGAAGGCGGCTTCCCTCCGCTGTCGACCAACGTGATCCAGATTCTCGCCGCGACGGCGGCGTCGTGGGCGAGTTCGCTTCCGCGCCGCCGGTGGCGCGAAGCTTGGCGGGCCGCTCACGACCGCAGGGCCATGACGACCACTGCCCTGGGAGCCTTCATGGGGCCGTTCCTCGGCGTCACCGGGTCGCTCGTCGCGCTGTCGAGCACGTCGGTCGGCGTCGCCTCGACCCTTATGGCGCTCTCGCCCGTGTTCCTCCTCCCGTTGTCAGCCGTCCTGTTTCGCGAAAGGGTCACGTGGCGAGGAGCCATCGGTACGGCCCTGGCCGTGGGAGGCGTGGCCCTCCTGTTCCTCGGCTAGCCAAGAAGGCAAGGTCCCGCGGAGTGCGCGGGGAGCTGCGTCCGTCAGGTCCAGCACGTCCGATGGGGCGCCGCGGACCTCCCCGACGAACACGAGATCGACGAACGGGAAGCGATCGATCATTTCGTGGATGCCGCGAAGCGGGGGCTCGCCGTGCTCATTGACGCTGGTCCCAAAGAGCGGCCTCCCCACGCGCGCGACGATGGAGGCGAAGAAAGGATGCCTGGGGACGCGGAGGCCGACGCCGAGCGAGCTTACGGCGCAGGATGGGGCGGCTGGCCGCGCGGGAAGGATCACGGTATAGGGTCCGGGAAGGAGTCGGCGCAACAGGGAGCGCACCCGAGGCGTCACCTCGGCGTAGATCTCCACCTCCGCCGTCGTCGCGACGTGAATCGTGACCGGCTGTGCCGTGTCGCGTCGCTTTGCCTCGCGGACCTTCTCCAGGACGCGGTCGTCCCACGGATTGCCGCCCATGCCGTAGATCGTGTCTGTGGGAAAGATCACGACTTGTCCCGTCTCGAGGGCTTCGAGCAGCCGCGGTGCGGCACGCGGGTCGTCGTGGTTGAGGACTTCAGGGATCATGAGCAGATGAAGTGGATCACGTCGCCGTCCCGAACTGCGTAGTCTCGTCCAGCTCGGCGGATGCGACCCTCGTCGCGGAGCCTCTTTTCTGTCCCTGCGACGACGAGGGCGTCGAGATCCATGACTTCGGCGAGGACGAATCTGTCGGCGAAGTCCGTGTGAATGCGCGCTCCGGCTGCCGGCGCCAGGGTCCCTTGAGGGACCGTCCATGCCCGGACCTCCGGGCCTTCGACGGTGAAGAAGGTGACCAGACGAAGGAGTTCGTACCCCGCACGGACAAGCCGCGCGAGGCTCGTGTCGGGCACGCCGAACTCGGCGAGAAACTGCATCCGTTCCTCGGCAGTCGATGCCGTTTCCGCGACCTCCGCCTCGAGACGGCCGCGCACGAACACGACGGGAACGCCGCGCTCGCGCGCGGTGACGACAACGGAATCCGAGAGCGCGTTCTCTCCCTGGTCGCCGAGATTGGCGACGAAGAGGTAGGGTTTGGCGGTCAACGGTGACGCTTCGCGGACCAGAGCTTCGATGACCGCGGGCACGGAAGCCGTTCGCACAGGGCCTCCGCGGGACACATGCTCGACGAGGGAGTTCCAGGCCGCGGCCCTCGCCGGCGCGGAACGATCCGTTCCCTTGGTTTCCTGCTGCAAGCGTTTGGCTACGCGGGAGAGCGTCTCGAGGTCCTTCAGCAGGAGCTCTGTCTCCACGACGCCGATGTCCCGCTGTGGCGAGACGGTTCCCGCGACGTGCGCGACGTCGCCGTCGTCAAAGCATCGGACCACGTGGAACACTGCGTCGACGGCCCGAATCTGGGCAAGGAAGGCATTCCCCATGCCCTCGCCTTCGCTGGCCCGTTCGACGAGGCCCGCGATGTCGACGACTTCAAGATGCGTTGGGATCTTCGCCTTGTCGGGGAACAGACGGGCGAGACGATCCAGGCGTTCGTCCGGCACGGCAACACTGCCGACGTTGGCCTCGACCGTTGAGAAAGGATAGGGCTCGACGCGGGCCCCTGCGTTGGACAGGGCGTTGAAGATCGTCGACTTGCCGGCATTCGGAAGACCCACTAGACCGCACGAGAAGCCCACGGCGCCTCCTCGCCGACACTATAGGGGGCCCGCGGCGCGGGGGCAAGGTGAGGGGTGAGGTGAGATCGGCTAGACTGGCTCAAGAAAGGGAGGCCCCATGACGAGTGGGAGAGTCCTGATCGAGCTGCCCGATCTCGGCAACGTAGACTCCACAGTGGTTGTGGCTTGGCTTCACCAGGTCGGCGACGCTGTGGTGGAGGGCGACGACCTCGTGGAGGTCGAGACGGAGAAGACGACGTTCGTGATCCCCGCGCCGGTAACAGGACGGCTTGCCGAGATCCGAGTCGTCGAGGGATGCGAGATCGCCGTGGGAGAGATCCTGGGTGCCATGGACCGCAGTGTCTGAAGAGGCGTTCTGGATTCGCGCCGGGCGGATGTCGTACTCGATGGCCTTGGAGGTGCAGAAGGGCTTGCACGCGCTTCGGGTCTCGGGGCGCATTCCGGACGTTGTCATGACGGTCGAGCACGATCCGGTTTTCACGTGTGGGCGACGGAGCCGCGCCGATAGCTTCCTCGCGAGTGCCGAGCAGATACGGGCCGCGGGAATCGAGGTCTACGAGACCGACCGTGGCGGCGGCGTGACGTATCACGGGCCGGGACAGGTGGTTGAGTATCCCGTGGTCGATCTCCGGCGCTGCGGGAGGGATCTTCA
>JBFMGK010000066.1:0-14629 GCA_040752575.1 Candidatus Bipolaricaulota bacterium | reverse complement strand
ATCGTTTGGACTGGCGGCCCGGCGACGCCCTGGGTTTCCCGGGGTGTGGGTTGGCGATGACAAGATCGCCTCGGTCGGCATCCACGTGAGGAACTGGGTGACACGCCACGGGGTGGCGCTCAATGTCGCCGTCCAGGCCGAGCACTTCTCGATGATCCGCCCTTGCGGGCTGCCCGTCCGTGCGGTATCGATGAACGAGCGGCTGGCGGCCCCGGCGGCATGGGACGACGTCGAGCGACGACTGGCGAGCGAAACCGCTGATCTGCTCGGCCGTAGACTCGTCGAACGCAGTCTGCGCGAAGTTGGGGAGGGACCATGGGCGGCATACCCGAGGACCTGAAAGTTCGCGTACCGACCCCGCGCGAGGCGGCTGGAATGCGGGAGGTGCGAAGTGTTCTCTTGCGGCTTCGCCTCCACTCGATCTGCGAAGGGGCTCAGTGCCCCAATGCGGTGGAATGCTGGTCCGCGCGCACGGCAACGTTCCTTCTCCTCGGCGACGTGTGCACGCGTTCCTGCCGCTTCTGCGCCGTGACGCGGGGATTGGTCGGCGCGCCGCTGGATCCCGATGAACCGAGGCGCTTGGCGGAAGCCGTCCGCGAACTGGGGTTGCGCCACGTTGTGCTCACGTCGGTGGATCGAGATGACCTTCCGGATGGCGGGGCGTCGGGATTTGTGACGGCCGTGGCCGAGATCCACCGAACCTGCCGCGACGTTGCCGTCGAGGTCCTCATTCCCGACTTCGGCGGTTCTCCCCAACCCGTGAAGGCGATTGCCGAGTCTGGGGCGCGGGTGCTGTCGCACAACGTGGAGACCGTGCGGAGGCTGACCCCGAAACTGCGCGACCGCCGCGCCTCCTACGACCAATCCCTGCGCGTTCTCGAACTCCTGGCAGCGTCATCGGAGCGGCGAGTCATCAAGAGCGGCCTCATGGTCGGTCTCGGAGAGCGATCCGAGGAAGTGGTCGACGCTCTGCGCGACCTGCGGGCAGCAGGCGTCGCCGCGGTCACGTTGGGGCAATACTTGTCGCCGTCGCGCGCCGCGGCCCCCGTCGTACGTTGGGTATCGAGAGGGGAGTTCTCGATGTACGCCGAGGAGGCGCGCGCGTTGGGCTTCTCTCACGTCCTCTCGGGCCCTCGAGTGCGCAGCTCGTACCACGCTGAGGCCCTCCTCCTGCCGCCATGCGCTGCATCGTCGACCTAGCACCCCGCCCCGCCGCTCTCGGGCTGTCCGTCGACGAGGTCCTCCTCGACCGTGCGCGGCAGGGGGAGAACTCGCTGCGCCTCTGGAGTTCCGATCTGGCCGTGGTGGTCGGCCGTTCGCAGTGCCTTGCGGATGAAGTGGATGAGGAGGCCGCGGCGTTGAGGGGTGTGGACGTCGTGCGCCGCGCGTCGGGGGGAGGGGCCGTGCTGCACTACCCTGGGAACCTGTGCGCGTCGG
The DNA here is from genome assembly GCA_040752575.1 of Candidatus Bipolaricaulota bacterium. Taxonomy (GTDB): domain Bacteria; phylum Bipolaricaulota; class Bipolaricaulia; order UBA7950; family UBA9294; genus CAIOGO01. The sequence continues at coordinate 13,192 of JBFMGK010000066.1, read as the reverse complement.
TCGCGATCGCAGGCGGGGAGAGACTCTCGGTCGCACAGGCGACATCGATCTTCGGCGGAATTGGGATGAGCAGCCTCCGGTCCATCGGCGCGTCCGTGTCGTTGGTTGGCTCCTCGCTCTTCGCGCTTGGAGGCGCGAAGGTCTCCGGAGCCGCGCAGGCAAGGCGCGCAGGGGCTCTCCTGTATCACTGGACGGTTCTTGTCGAGCCGCCGCCTTTCCCGATGGCTGACGTCCTGCGCGCCCTGCGCCTGGGGTATCTGCCACGGGGAAGGAGATCGGAGGCGGCGCGGACGAGCTCGCTCTACGAGATCCTGGGTGGCGGCGTTTGCCTCCGCGGCGTTGCGGAGGCCATCTGCCGGGAGATCGAGCGTCGTCTGGGGAAGCTTCGCGCCTCGAGTCTGTCGGGCGAAGAGGCCGCGGCAGCCGCTGCCCTGGCGCGCGAGAAGTACGGGAGCCGTTCATGGACCGCGTTGCGGTAGGCGATCGCCGGATCGTCGCCTCTCAGCTCGGTCGCGAGCCTCGCGGAATCTGGCGCGTCGAGACACGCTGCCGGCACGGGGCTCCGCAAGTGGTGTCGGTCGACCCGGTGATGGAGGGCCATCCGTTTCCGACCTTGTTCTGGTTGACGTGTCCACACCTTCGCTACCTCGTGAGCGAGTTGGAGGGTGCGGGATGGATCGAGGCGCTGGAGCAGCGCATCGCGGACGATGAGGCCTTCCGAGAGCTCGTGCGGAGGGCACACGCCGAGTACGTGAACGAACGCAGCGCAAGACTGGGCGCCTGCTCCGCCGGGAGTCTGTCGCCGCGCGAGCGCGCGAGTCTCGAACGCCGGGGAATCGGGGGGACGGCCGACGCCCGCCGCGTCAAATGCCTGCATCTTCACGTGGCGCACGCGCTGGCGCGCTCGAATCCGATCGGCGAGGCCGTCCTCCAGATCCTGACACATCGCGAGTGTGCGACGAAGAAAGGGATCTGCTCCGCCACCTAGGCGCGGAGCAGATCCCCGGTCAATCGATAGGGGTTCGCAGATTCTCCGCTAGGGATCCGCGACGACCAACGGTGCCTGGTTCACGTTCTCGACGTGGATGACGAACGAGTCCGTCGCCGTGAGCCCGCAGGGGTCGGTGACCGTCACGGTCACGGTAACGTCCATACCCTCGCACTCCGTGGCCGGCGCGATGAACACGGGCGTGGGGATGCAGGTGCTGTCAAGTCGGCCGGCTGAGACCGACCAGACGAAGCGCAGCGGATCCCCGTCGGGGTCACTGACCATCGGGCAGAGCGTCATCGTGCTGCACTCCTTGACGCACGCGTTCTGCCCGAGGTCGACGCTGGGAGCGCCGTTGACGTTGCCGACGTGAAGGCAAACCGAATCCGTCGCCGAGAGTCCGCAGGGGTCGGTGACCGTTAGCGTGACCACGATACTCTCGCCCTCACAGCGTGAGGTCAGAGGCGCCACGAACGCAGGGTTCTGGATCGTCGTCGACTCCAGACTTCCCGCCGTCGCCGACCAGCAGTAGGTCAGAGCTTCGCACTCCGGATCGGATACGACCGGCGTCCAGCGGATGGTCTGACCCTCGGTCAGCGCGAAGTCGGGTCCTAGATCGACGGTCGGCGCCTTGTTGACGTTGAGGACGCGGATGACGACCGTGTCGCAGACCATGGCTCCGCAGGCGTCAACTACGCTGAGGGTAACAGGTATGTCGATCCCGTCGCAGGCGTCGATCCGTGGAGCGTGGAACGTCGTGCGCGGTGATGCAGGATCTGCGATCGCGCCGAGGGGGCTGTTGACGACCCAACTCACGCTCAGCGGGTCCCCGTCGGGATCGCCGACCGTGCCGGCGAGGGCCACCGCATCGCCCTCGTTGACGACAAGGTCCGGCCCTGCCGCGGCCGTCGGGGCATGGTTCTCGTTGACAACGAGAAGCCTGAACGAGTCGGTTCCGGACGCACCGCACGAGTCGACGGCCGTGAGCGTTACGAGCACCTCGAGGTCCTCGCAGCCCGTGAGCATCGGGGCCGTGAACACGGGGTGCAGGGAAGCAGGGTCGTTGAGCGTGCCCGCCGAAACCTGCCAGTGGACGGACAGGACGTTGCAGTCGTAGTCCGAGACGGTTCCGTGGAGCTGTAGCGCGTCCCCTTCGCGGACGGCCTTCGCGATGCTGGGAGGCGTGCACGTTGTCGTTGCCGGCATCGGCGCACACGTCGGTGGGGTGGGTGGCGTCGGGCACGTCGGAGCTCCGCAGGCCGCAGAACACTGGGGACAAGCTCCCTGGACGACGTTCCCCTCGAGCAGAATGTCGAGAGCGTCGACCGAGTACAGCGTGTTCGTCCCCCGTCCTCCGAGGAGGACGTCGCAGCCCGTCCCGCCGTCGAGCACGTCGTCGCCGGCTTCACCCTCGAGAGAGTCGTTGCCGGCACCGCCGCACAGGAGATCGTTGTCGACACCGCCGAGCAGGAGATCATCTCCCTCTCCGCCGTCCAGCAAGTCGTTCCCCACGCCGCCCTCGATGATGTCGTTGCCGGGCCCTCCGACGAGGATGTCGTGGCCTCCGAGTCCGATGATGAAGTCATCTCCCGAGAGACCGTAGATGAGGTCGTTTCCCGCCGTGCCGTACATCACGTCATCCCCCTCGGTGCCGTAGACGACGTTCGTGATGTTGAAGCACGCGTACTCCGGGGGAACCGAATCCGAGAGAGAAGTGACCGGCGCGTCCACGGGAGCGGCAATCGCGGCGAAGAGGGCTGCAATCAACGCTTCAACGTCGGCGACGCCCCAGTACTCCCCGCCCGTCTCCAACGCCATAGCGCGCAGGGCTTCGCTGGCCTCGATCTCGAGGTCGAGGCCGACGACGTGCAGCGCGATCGGCGGCGTCATCGTCGCGAGCATCTGTGCGGCGACGACATCCAAGCCACTGCAGTTCCCCTCGCCGTCGCTGATCAGCACAATCGCTCCGCCCTGTCCGTCGGCCGCAATAGCGTTCGCGGCCTGGGTCAGAGAGTCCGCAAGCGGTGTCTTACCCTGCGGCGTCACCTGTACTACCGCCGCCGCCATGTCTTCCCCGAGAGCGCGAGTGAATGGAGCCAGGGGAAAAAGGAAGGAGATGTCCTGACAGCTCTCCACCTCGTTCTGATAGTTGATCCGATGCCCGAAGACGAGAAGCCCTACGTTTCCCTCTTCCGGCATGCGCGTCACGAAGTCGGACAGAGCGGCGCGGGCCGCGCTGATGCGCGTCTCGCCGCCGAAGGGCTTGTTCATGCTGTTCGAGGCATCCAAGATGATCACAAGGTTCGCTGGCGTCCCGCTGGCGGCCAAGGGAATCACGAGCCCGAGAGCTAGGGCCGCGAGCAGGAGGAACGTGATCTTCATTCTGCGTACCTCCTTGTCGATTGATCCAGCTTCCGGGCGCGATTCTAGCCGATGGGGATCGCAGAAATCTGTGATCTGGATTACATCGCAGCGAAATCGGCGCGCAGGATCGAGAGCAGCTCACCGCGACGTCCGGTGGGGATGAGGGCTTGAAGAGCGGCGTTGGCGACGCGACCGCACCCCAGGACGTCGCCGCCATAGGCGAGGGCAACGTACCCCGGGGCGTGGGTCGACGGAATGCGCTGCCCCAGCAGGAGAAGGCGAAGCTCCTCGCGCGTGACGTCGGCGAGCCCCGCCGTAACTTCCGGGCCGAGAGCAACCAGAAATGCGCTCGTCGGCTTGAGCCCGTCGGGCGCGCGGCGCAGGGCTCGCAGGCCAGGCGGTCGGCGGCCGCGCACGTGCAGCGTGAGAGCAGGCGGCCGGCAGGCCCAGATCTCCCCGCGGTTCTCCACAAACGCGAGACGGGCGAGGAAGTCTCGCGAGACGCCGAACCTCGTGGCGAGGTAGTTCGTCACCTCCTCGCTAGGCAACGCGCTGGACTCGGGCAACAAAACCACCTCCGCTGTCGAGATGCTGCGGGTAGATGCGGGTGCAACCCTGTACGGCATCGGGGAAGCAGGCGTCACGCCATCCTGCCAGGCCCGGAGCGTGGGGGAAGGGAAGCTCCACGGGAATGACGCGGGCGTCACGAGCCGCGAGCAACGAAGCGACGACGGCCTCGTTCTCCTCGGGCGCGAGCGTGCAGGTCGAGTAGACGAGCGTTCCTCCTGTACGCAAGAGGTCGAAGCCACGGAGGATAAGGCGGACCTGTAGCCGAGCGAGCCGCTCGATCGTGAAGGGCGAAGCGCCGTCGCGCAGGGTCGGCTCCTTGCGCAAGGTCCCTTCGCCCGAACACGGAGCGTCGATGAGGACGCGGTCGAAGGAATCTCCGAGGGGCAGATCTTGCCCCCGGTACTCCGTAACGACCGCATTCCAGGCCCCGGCACGATTGAGGTTTGCCAACAACGCCTGCTGGCGGCGGCCGTTGGGCTCGTTGGCGACAAGAACCCCCGAGTTCGCCATTCGCCCGGCAATGTGGACCGTCTTCCCCCCGGGCGCTGCACACAGGTCAAGCACTCGCTCTCCCGGCTGCGGATCGAGGGCGAGAACGGGAACGGCCTGGACCGCCTCCTGGACGTAGTAGAGGCCGAGCCAGTGCTCGAGCGTCGTTCCGAGGGGGCGATCGGCGCGAAACGCGCAGGGGTCCCATTCCATAGCGACGGCGCGAATCCCGCGTCCTGCGAGGCGGCGCAGAACCTCGGTGGGCTCCGCGCGCAGCGAGTTGACATGGCCGTCGTAGGGAAGGGGACGGTCTGCAGCAGCGAGGAAGAGAGGCCAATCCGGAACGATTTCGCGGTATCGATCGAGCGAACGAACGCTGGACGACGCGGGGGAGGCGCCGTCAGGACGCCGTGGGCGGCGACTCGGCGCGGCGGAGGACTTCCGCGTGGACATGAGCCCCTTCCTGGAGAAGTTCCGCGCAGCGCGCAGCCGGCGCGGCGCGACGTTCGGGAGGACGTAGGGATTTGAGGTTAACCTCGACATTTGCGACCGATGCGCGAAGGCAAGCGAGCGCGATGTGTGCGGCCACGACGACGTCGCTCGCGATGTGCCGCGAGGCGAAGGCTGTCGCCGTGCTGAGGTCGTCGAGGAGTGCAGCGGCGGCCTCGGCGGCTCGAAGCGGCGGGCGAGCTGCCGCCTCCAGGGCGTCCTGCACGGCCTCTGATCTCCTGGGGTCGGTCTTCGGAAGGCGCAGCGCGGCCATCACGGATCGAAAAGCGGTCTCGTCTTCCCCGGCCAGGCGGAGGAACTCCTCGCGATGCGCGTCAAACGCCCTACGCAGATCCTCCGTTGCCGTGCCTGGCTCTCGGAGCGCCGCCACATCGACGACCATGCGTCCGAGGGACGAGGCCACCGCGCCGCACAGGCATGCGGCGCTGCCCCCACCTGGGGTCGGCTCGCGAGAACCGAGGCGATCGAGGTAACTGCCGATGGACTCGCCGATCATCCCGCTCCCTTTTCCGGCGGACGAGGGGGAAGCGGATCGGGTGGATCGCAGGATCCCCGGCGGCTCCGAGAAGAAGAACCTAGGAGGCTTTTTTGGCGAGGAGCTTCTCGAGGAACGAAATGGCTTCTCCAACCGTCGAGATCTTCTCGGCTTCTTCGTCGGGAATCTCGACGCCGAACTCGTCCTCGAACTCCATGATGAGTTCAACAGTGTCCAACGAATCGGCCCCAAGATCCTCGACGAACGAGGACGCGTCGGACACTTCGCTGGCATCGACCATCAATTGGTCGCAGATGATCGCCTTGACCTTGTCGCCGATGTCGCTCATGAAAAAGAACCTCCTGCATCCAAGACGCTAAGGGAAGAGCCCCCCGTTCACACCGATGACTTGCCCAGTTATATAGGATGCCCCTTCTGAAAGCAAGAAGAGGGCAACGCTCGCGACCTCGTCGGGGCGCGCGGCGCGACCGAGTGGAATCCTCGTAAGGTAGGCGTTGCGGGTGGCGGCGGGAAGACCTTCGGTCATTTGCGTGTCCACGAAGCCAGGGGCAATCGCGTTCACGCGCACGCCGCGCGACGCGACCTCCTTGGCGAGACTGCGGCAGAACGCATCGAGTCCCGCCTTGGATGCTGCGTAGGCGGCTTGACCCGCGTTGCCCGTGCTGCCGATGACCGACGACACGATGACGATCGAGCTATGGGGACGGTGCAGAAGCGAGCGAAGCGCAGCTTGCACGACGTAGAAGGTCCCTGTGAGGTTCACGTCGAGGATCTCACGCCAGTCCGCCTCCGAGGTCCTGAGCACCAACGCATCGCGTGCGATCCCAGCGCTGCAGACGACGTGATCGATCCCTCCCCACACAGAGGTCACTCTGTCAACGGCTCCGCGCACCGCATTCCGGTCTCTGACGTCGACGAGATGGAAGTGCGTTCCGGGCAGCTCTTGCTCGAAACGTCGGCCGGCCGCTGCGTCGTGCCCGAGCCCGATGACGGTTGCTCCGGCCTGCTGGAGGGCACCAGCTATCGCGCGCCCGATGCCCCGGCTTGCCCCAGTGACGAGGCTGACCTTTCCGTCGAACTCACCCACGGAGAACCTCCTCGGCTGGCTGAAAGGAGATGAGGTCGGTCGCCCGTCGCCCAAGGTTCGTCAAGACTTCGCCGGGCCCGACCTCGATGGCGCGGGTGACGGACGTCGCGAGGAGGGATAGCACGACGTCGTGCCAGCGCACGCAGGCCGTCATCTGCGTCTTCAACAGACGCCGCAGGGTCTCGGGGTCTGACTCCTTCCGGCCCGAGACCGACGAGATGAACTCGCACGTCGGTGAGGCGAAACGCGCGCGGTCGATGAACGGTTCAAGACGCGAAGCGGCATCCGCCATCCACGGAGAGTGAAACGGACCTGCAACGGCGAGACGCACGGCGCGGCCGCCTTCACGCGTTGCCGCCTCCGCGAGGGAATCCAGAGCATCGAGCGGCCCGGAGACGACGGTCTGCAGGGGAAGATTGCGGTTGGCGACGAACACCTTGCTCTGGCTCCGGCAAAGCTCTGCCACGCGCTCGGCTTCAAGTTTGAGCACGGCGACCATGCCGCCGCGGACGGACGACATCAGCCTTCCGCGGCGCAGGACGAGGCCGAAGGCCGTGTCCGCATCGAGGACGCCCGCAACGACCAGCGCCGCGTACTCGCCGAGGCTATGGCCCGCCACGACATCGGGAGAGATGCCAGCCGCTTCCAGCGCCTCGGCCTGCGCCAGCGCATCGAGGAAGATGGCCATCTGCGCCGCGTCCGTTGGACGAAGCGCGGTTGCGTCGGCATCCCGTATCCAGCGCTCGATCGGCAGACCCTCACGCGCCGCGCGGTCATAGAGCCGGGCCATTGTCCCCGAGAGTGTGGCGACGTCACTCGGAAGGGTCCCTTGGCCGGGGAAGAGAAGGGCCGTCTTCGTCATGTCCGGCCTGTGCGTACGACGGCGGCGCCGTACGTTACCCCGGCGCCGAAGGCCGTCATGACCACCGTTTGGCCGGGACCGATGCGCCCGTCGCGAACGGCTTCGTCGAAGAGGATGGGGATCGAGGCGGCCGAAGTGTTCGCGACGCGGTCAAGGTTGACGAGTACGCGATCGCGGGGCACACCGATGCGGCGCGCCAGCGCGTCGATGATCCGGATGTTGGCTTGGTGGGGAATCACCCAGTCGACGTCCGCGACGGTCAGCTCGGCGGCGGACAACGCTTCGTCCATCGCCTCCTTCATGAGGGGAACGGCGCGACGAAAGACCCCCGAGCCTTCCATACGCAGCGTGTGTTCTCCCCCGGCCACGGTCTCCGGGGAAGCGGGGAGTCGCGTGCCGCCGGCGGGAACGTGCAACAGGAAAGCCTTGTCGGGCTCTCCGCGCAGGGCCACGCCGAGGACGCCGCTCTTGCCGCGGCCAGACTCCAGAAGGACGGCGCCAGCGCCATCGCCGAACAGCACGCAAGTCCGACGATCACCCCAATCGGTGACGCGCGAGAGGGCCTCCATTCCAATGAGCAGGACGCGCCGAGCGAGCCCGGACCGGACGGCTGCGTCGGCGATCGCCAGGCCGTAGACGAAGCCGGTGCAGCCGGCCGAGAGGTCGAAGAACGGGGTCTGTCCGAGTCGTAGGCCCTGCGCAACGAACGCCGCGGTCCCCGGGCACGGCAAGTCTGGGAATGTGGTTGCGACCAGAAGAAGGTCAACATCGGCCGGATCCCGCTGCGCGGCGGCGAGAGCGTTCTCCGCCGCGCGAACGCCCATGTCGGACGGGAGTTCATCGTCGGCCAGAAGCCGTCGCTCGCGGATCCCAGTTCGTTGGACAATCCAGGCATCCGACGTATCGACGCGCGCCGCGAGCTCGGCGTTGGTCACGCGATGAGGGGGTACGAACGATCCCGTGCCGACGATCCTAGATCCCATCGGCCGCCCATCCCTCGAAGCCGCGCGCGAGGCGCGCGACGACGTCGCCACGAACCTCGCGCACGGCGACATCGATGGCGCTGCCGATGGCTTCGGCATCCGAGCGACCGTGCGCGATGACCACCACGCCGTTCACCCCGAGGAGCGGGGCTCCGCCTCGGCGGCTGTACGACAAGGTGGCGCGCAAGGTGCGGAAGCTGTGCTGGAGCAAGAAGGCCCCCAGCTTCGTGATGAGATTGCGCACGACGGCCCGTTTGAGCAGAGTCGTGACTGCGGCGACGCCGCCCTCGACGGATTTCAGCAGGACGTTGCCGACGAATCCATCGCAGACGACGACATCGACGGGGCGCTCGGTCAGCAGATCGTGCGGCTCCACGTTGCCGCGAAAGTCGAGCGGCCGCTCCCTCAATGCCCGGAACGCTTCGATTGTGAGACGGTTTCCCTTGGTGTCCTCCTCCCCGATGTTCAGAAGGCCCACAGAGGGCTGGGCTATGCCCAGAACGGAGCGCGCGTAGGTTACGCCCATGAGCGCGAACGACTCGAGGTGCTCCGCGGAGCAATCGGCGTTTGCACCCACATCGATCACGAGAAGGTCTCTGCCCTCGAGAGTCGGCAGCGCGACGAGGATCCCCGGCCGAGGTATCGCGGCGACACGGCCGAGGGTGAACAGCGACCCGGCGACGACGGCGCCTGTGTTGCCGGGAGACACAAACGCGTCGACCTTCGCTTCAGCAAGAGCGCCAAGGCCACGCAGGAGGGACGAATCCCGCTTCTCCCGGGCGGCACGCACCGGGGCGTCGTCCATGCGCACGACGTCGGGCGCGTGCAGGATGCTGAAGGCGGTGTCGCGTGGAGAGACTCCGATTCGATCCAAGGCGCGGCGCACAACGAGTTCGTCGCCCGCGAAGACCATCTCAATTCCGTGGCGACGACCTGCCGCGACCCCGCCCGCGATCAACTCGCCCGGCGGACGATCGCCGCCCATGACGTCGAGTAGAATTCGCATTGCGTGTCTTCCATCCGCCGAGAAGAGGTACTGCCGAGGGCGGGACTTGAACCCGCACGGACGTTGTATGCCCACATGGCCCTCAACCATGCGCGTCTGCCAATTCCGCCACCTCGGCGACAGGGGTGCAGTGTAGCGCCCGATCGAGCGCGATGCAACGCGAGGCCGGAAGGCCAGGGACGGTTTCGCCGCGTGTCCATTTGCCTTCCCTTGTGCGCCGAACTATGATGAACACGCGGAAGGTGTGGGGGAGTCCATGGCGGAGGTGACGGGATGAAACGCAGGGCAAGTGCCGTCTGGTTCGTTGGGAGCCTCGCCCTCCTGGCCCTTTTGGCGGCCGTTGCGGGGATCCTGTGGGCAGAGTCAGCGACGTACGCTGGGGTGACTTTCCCGACAGGAGATGCTGCTTTCGCGGACCGCGTTATCGAGTACGTTGCGGCGAGTTGCGTCCGGGACGCACACGACGACCCCGAGGCGGCACTGGGTCCCCCGGATGCGTACCCCGACGGATGTCATGGCTGCAACGGTTGTGACACCAACGCTGTCGCCTTGGGTTTTCGCGTCAGTGAACTGGACGCCCGCGGGGTCCTTGTCGTCGAGTTCGTCGACAACGTCCTGGTCGACGGCGTTGGGAACGATCTCTTCGTGTACATCACCAACGGGCGCCCCTGCCGGGTCGAGGTGAGCGCCGACGGCTTCCAGTTCTACGGCGTCGGCGAGGCGTCGTCCTGTCCGACGGGGATCGATATCCAGTCCTTCGTTCCGGCGGGACTCGAGTTCCGGTTTGTGCGCCTGACCGATGTCCCTGCCGACGAGGATCACTCGAACTGCCCCGGCGCAAGTGTCGACGCCATCGGGGCCATGGGCCCGGCGCAGCAGACGTTCGCTGGCACGGCGTCGGGAGCCCTGAACGTCCAGCCGGTCGGCGAGTTGGCGTTCGCTCTTCAGGGCGGGCCGACGAGCCTGCTCATTGTCATGGATTGCTCGTCCAGCATGGCCGAAGAGGTCGACGGCGAGGTGAAGATCGAGATTGCCAAGGACGTCATCCTCGATTTGCTCGACGACCTGCCCACCGGATCGAACGTCGGGCTGCGCTACTTCCAGGGCTGCGGGAATAGCCAGATCCTCGTTCCCGTGGTGCCTCTGAACGATCGCGCCGCCTTCCGCGCCGCGGTCCAGGGGCTGGTGACACGCGGAGCGACGCCGATTGCCTACACGCTGGATCAGGTCCGCGGCGACTTCGCCGCGGTGACCGAGACCAAGCTCGTCCTCTTGATCACGGACGGGATGGAGACCTGCAAGGGCGATCCCGTCAAATCTGCGAAGGCTCTCATCGAGGGTGGCTACGACCTGAAGATCAACGTGGTCGGATTCGACATCGGTCGCGACAGCGAAGCGCGGGACCAGCTCATGGCGATTGCCGCGGCGACCGGAGGGGCGTTCCTGGCGGCGGAGAATCGAGACGAGCTTCGCGATGCGCTGAGTCTCTCGGCTCCGTTCAGCTACTCCGTCTTCGACCTCGAAGGCAATCTGGTCTACACGGGACGCCTTGGGGAGGCGTCCGGGCCGGAGCTCGCGGTGGGGACGTACCAGGTCGTCATCGGGACGCAGCCCGCGATCACGGGGACCGTCGTCGTAAGCGAGCAACAGACGACCACCGTGACGATCGAGAGACGAGACGGTCAGTACGTGGCGGACTTCGACGGCTAGGGAACGGCGGAGTTCCGAGTCGCCCGGCTGGCGATGCTCTCCACGACGGCGTTGAGGTCAGCGCGAACCGACCGAAGGCTCTCTCGCACGGTGGTCGTTTCGAGGGGAGCGAGCCGGAGGAGAGGGTCGTCATCCATGCCGTCGACGTAGCGGTCGATCTGACGAATGGTCGCTGCAAGGTGGGCGGCCCCTGCCTCGGGGCGATGGCTCTCGAGCGTGTCGACCGCCGCGCGAAGTTGATCGAGGGCACGGGCAATCAGCGTAAGCAGGTCGACCGAGTCGCACTGGGTTTCTCTCTCCCGGCCGTCCATGCTCCGATTATGCCTCATGAGACGCTCCGTTAGTTCGGCGGCGATCCTCGACGGTGTCGGAAACGAGAAACAGAGCTTCACGGAGTTCGTCGAGCGCTTTCTCCTTGATGCGTGAGACCTGTCGTTGGGAGATGCCAAGGTCCTCGCCCAGTTCGCTCTGGCTCTTCCCATGGTAGAAGAGGCCGTGCACGACCTCTTGCTGGAGCGTGGCAAGCCGTTCAATCGCGGCGGCGATCCGGAGTCTTAGGTCGTGAGGCATGCCGTCACCGGCTCTGTCGTGAAGCACCTCCTCGAGGGTCGGGGGCGTGGGGTTGGGATCCGACGCTCGCCGCTCCCGATCAATGGAGACGTAGGTCATCGCATCGCGTCCGCGCAGGACGGCTGCAAGCTGTTCCGGCGTAAGATCCAGAGATCGTGCCAGTTCCTCGAGCGTCGGCGGGTGGCCGGCGTCCTGGAAGAAGGCCTCTTCCGCCTCTTTGATGCGCCGGTTCATGGATTGCACCCACTGCGGAATGCGGATCGTGGTGTGCCGGTCGCGGATGTAGTGCCGGATTTCTCCCTGTACGAGGTGGCTGGCGTAGGTCGAGAACTTCGTGTTGCGTGCGAGGTTGAAGTTCGCCATGGCGTTCAAGAGCCCGATGTAGCCTGCTTGGATCAGGTCGTCCAGGGGCTCCCCGGAGTACGTGAAGCGAAGCGCGATCGACTTCACAAGTCCAACGTTTCGAGCGACGACCTGCTCTTCGAGCGCGGCTCGTTCGGGTCCCGTGGCGGAGGCGAGCCGAGCAAGGATCTCTTCGTTTTCTGCGTCGGGCGGCAGTGCCCAAGACGGCGCCGCTCGGCTGTCACCCGGCATCCCGATCGCCTCCGCGGCTAGCGTAGGGCGAGAAGCGGCGTATGTCTAGGACAATTGGAGCCTCGCGAGCAGAAACAGGAGGGCGGCGACGAGGACGACTTCCAGCGTGTCTCGCCACGCGAAGCCCTGCGGCGCGATGCGTTCCAGAGGGGACGGGCAACCGAGCGTCGCACAGCGCCCGACAACGTCGCGCAGGCGAAACTCCTGGGCCCGCCCGCTTCCCGAAATCACCTGATCGCCGATGAACACCATGGGGACCGTCGCGACCTCGACCGCATAGGCGGTTCGGAGGCGCCGGAACAGACGCCCGGCCTCGCGTTCGCTGATCTCGTGCCGCTCGACCGCCCCCTCGGGGAGGTCCAGAGCCAACGCCGTGAGGAGCTCGTCGACCAGTTCGCAGTCAGGGCAGCCGTCTTGGAAGAAGAAGAGGACAACCGGAGACTCAGCCGCGGCTCCAAGGGTCGTTCCGAGGACACAGACCGCAGCGGCGACGAAAAGAGACTTCGTGGCGATCCTACGTTGCACGCTGGACTCCTACGGGAAGAGGACGAACGACGTTCCGAACGCTGCGATCCAACCCTCAAGCCCCCCGGCGAGACTCCGCGCGTCGGCGAACCCGGCTTCCTGAAGCGACTGCGCCGCGGCGTCGGCCGCCGGTCCGCGGTCGTCGTAAACGATGATCATGGCGTTCTGCGGGAGACGCTGGAACCAGTCGGCGAGTTCCCCGGACGGCACGTTGATCGCGCCAAGAAGATGAGACATGGCGTAGGCATCGGGAGACCGGACGTCGAGCAGCACGTAGAACAGGTACTTGACGTCGCCGGGCGTGATCTGATAGTCCGCCAGGGGGATCACCGTACCGGTAATGGTCAGGACGGCGTGAGGCGCAACCGGATCGTTCGTGTCGACGTAGACGCCCTTGCTGATCAACCCGGAGAAGTGCGAGGTGTCGACGCGGGCTTC
>JBFMGK010000065.1:0-3146 GCA_040752575.1 Candidatus Bipolaricaulota bacterium | reverse complement strand
CGAGGTAACCGTCTTCGCGCGGACCCTCGACGGCGTCAACGATCTCCTCAAAGAGGACGCGATGCTCGGCATGCTGGTCTCCGCGCGCCGCCGAAACGGCGAGATGGGCTTCATTGCCGAGGACGCGTATCCCCTGAAGGACGTCGCCGAGCGCAGCCAGCAGTGCGTCACGATCGTCCTCGACGCCGAGCGCGTCGAGCCCACGGCACTCGGTCAGCTTCGGGAGGTCATGCGCGACCACCCTGGACCGACGCCCGTTCTGCTCGAACTCGAGAGCCCGGACGGAGACGTGCTGGTCCGGGCCGCATCCGAGTACTGCGTTGCGATGACGACGGCCTTCCGCGCTGCGTTGGTGGCGCTGGCCGGCGTCGTTCGCGTGGCCTTGACCTCCGGAGGGACGCCATGAGGTGGTCGCCGCGCGGCGGCCTGCGCTGGCTTGTTCCCGGCATGCGAGTCAAACGTTGGCTCCTGCTATCGTTTGTTTCGATGGGAGCGATCACCGTCTCGTTCCTCTACGCGCTGGGCGTCGAGGTGCTGCGCGTTCTCTACCGGGCGTTCCCGCTCGCCCGGCCCGTTCGCTACGGTCTCATGGGATCCCTGTTCGCGCTCGGCGTCGCGCTGTTTGTCTTCTCGATCCTTCGGCTGGTCCGCTCGGTTGTTCGGGCGGTGGTTCCCGACGCGCGCGAGAAGACGTCGGCCCTTGTCTACCGAACCCGCGTTCTCGAGAAGGCTCCGCGCGTCGTGGCCATCGGCGGCGGGACGGGTCTGTCCACCTTGCTGCGTGGCCTGAAGCGCATTACCGCGAACCTCACCGCCGTTGTGGCCGTCATGGACGATGGCGGCTCGTCCGGCCGGCTGCGCGACGAGATCGACGTGCTCCCTCCAGGCGACGTGCGCAACTGCCTCCTGGCGCTTGCCGAGGATGAGTCTCGGTTCGCCGACTTCTTCCAGCACCGATTCACGGCCCCCGGCGAACTCGCGGGTCACTCGCTGGGGAATCTCGTTCTTGCCGGCCTCGAACAGAAGACGGGCAGCTTCGACGCGGCGGTCGAGGCGATGAGTCACTTCCTGAACGTGCAAGGCCGCGTTCTTCCGGCGACGCTTGCCAAGACGCGGCTGGTCGCCCGTATGGCCGATGGGGAGACCCTCGAGGGAGAAGCTCGCATTGGGGTGGATCCTCGTCGGATCGAGAGGCTCTGGCTTCACCCCGCGCCGGCCCCCGCATACGACCGGGTCCTCGATGCGCTGCGGGACGCGCATCTCATCCTCTTGGGCCCTGGGAGCTTGTTCACGAGCCTGATTCCAAACCTCCTCGTCGACGGCATCGCCGAAGCCCTGGAGCGTTCCTCGGCGGAAAAGGTTCTTATGGCCAACCTGATGACGCAGCCCGGCGAAACGACGGGCCTTACTCTCCTGGATCATCTGCGGGTGCTCAACGGATACGTCAACGTCAGCACGTTCGACCTCTTGCTCGTGAACAGCGCCCGGCCCGTCGAGTCGCTGCTGCACGGGTACCGCAGCGAGTCCGCCGAACCCGTTCGCGATGACGTCGACGAAACCCATCCCTACGGCCTTGTTGTGGTTCGGGAAGATCTCGTCGGCATCGCCGCATGGGACGGGAAAACGACGATCAAGCACGATCCCGATAAGGTGGCGAAGGCCATCGTTCGCCACACGCAGACCTTCTCGCGTCGCATCTCGGGCGAGGAGGTCTCCTCCTCGCCCCTCAACCCTTGATGACGATCAGGGGCCGAAGGCGAGCTACCGCGCGATTGAGCTCAGCCGACTCGACGGCGGCAACCACCCTCTCCACGTCCTTGTAGGCCCCCGGTGCCTCTTCCGCGATGCCGCGGCGGCTGTGCGTCCAGATCTGGATTCCGTCCTTCGCCAGGGCGGCCACGATGTCCTCGCTGCGGAACTGCTTGACGGCTTGTGTCCTCGACAGCGCGCGGCCAGCGCCGTGGATCCCGCTGCCAAAGGCCCGCTGCATCCCCGTTTCCGTGCCTCGCAGGACATACGAGGCCGTCCCCATCGAGCCTCCCACCAAGGTGGGATGTCCGATCTCGCGGTACGCCTCGGGAAGGCCCCGGGTATGCGGGCCGAACGCGCGAGTCGACCCCTTTCGATGCACAAGCAGCCGGCGTCGCTGGCCGTCGACTGTGTGCTCCTCGATCTTCGCGTGGTTGTGCCCAACATCGTAGACCGTGTCGATCTCCTCCTGGGCGATGCCGCACGTCTTGGCAAGCGTGCACCGCACGAGGTGGGCGATGACCTGTCGGTTGGCGAACGCGACGTTCGCGCCCGCCGCGACGGCGGACAGAAACCGTGCGCCCTCGGGACTGCGGATCGGGGCGCAGACCATCTCGGGATCGGGGATCCAGAGGCCGTACCTGGAGGACGCGGCCTTGAGGTCGCGCAGAGAGTCTTGGCCGATCTGGTGGCCGAGCGCTCGCGAGCCCGTGTGGATCGAGACCACGACCTGACCTTCGCTCAGCCCGAACGCCCGAGCCGCCACGGCGTCCAGAACTCGCTCGACCCACTGCACTTCCAAGTAGTGATTCCCTGAGCCCAACGTTCCCACCTGGTCTCGCTCGCGTCGCTTGGCGACCTCGCTGACGGCCTTCGGATCAGCACCGTCGCTGCATCCCTGCTCTTCGATGAACGCCAGGTCGCGCTCCAGCCCAAACCCCTTTCGGACGGCGTAGCGCGCCCCCTCCACGAGAACGGCATCCATCTCCCGCTCGCCAATCCGAACGTTCCCCGTCGAGCCGAGTCCTGCCGGGACGGCGGAGAACAGCGCGCGCCCGATGCTTTCTTGACTGCGTTGCACATCGGAGCGGCAGAGCGGCGTCCGCAGAAGGCGCACGCCGCAGTTGATGTCAAACCCCACGCCGCCGACGACGGCGACCCCGTCGTCCAGATCGAACGCCGCGACGCCACCGATCGGAAAGCCGTACCCCGGGTGGACGTCAGGGAGAGCCAGCGCGGCCGAGACGACACCCGGCAGACAGGCGACATGGTGGATCTGTCGTAGCGCGCTCCACGGCGACTGCCTCGTCGTCTCCCTCCGCAACCCTTCGACCGTCTCGC
Source organism: Candidatus Bipolaricaulota bacterium (assembly GCA_040752575.1). Classification (GTDB taxonomy): domain Bacteria; phylum Bipolaricaulota; class Bipolaricaulia; order UBA7950; family UBA9294; genus CAIOGO01. The sequence goes on along the minus strand of JBFMGK010000065.1, from coordinate 56 downwards.
GGTCGGCGAAGATTCTCGCGGGAACCCGCATCGAGCCGCGCGCGGGGAGAAGCCAC
>JBFMGK010000064.1:0-7597 GCA_040752575.1 Candidatus Bipolaricaulota bacterium | reverse complement strand
GTAACGTACGTGCCACCATCTGTCAACGGATACACAACGTACCTGCCGGAGTCCTCGAGATCCGTCCCCCAGCTGCTCTGCGAGAGACGCCCCAGGCAACGCGGCCGCGCCGGCGCTTCCGCCCGTCCTCTAGGGACGGTACTCCAACGTTACGACAGACGTCGAGATGGCCTCCACCGCCGCGCGGTCGAGTGGCGCAGCCCGCAACGTTCCCGACTCCCACTCGGCCTTCTCTGCGAGGTAGTACACGCTCCCCGGATGTTCGGGGATTCCCGGCGGAAGAAGCGCGAGCGAGGCGTCGACGTCGGCGAGGTTGACCCATTGCGAGTACGAGTTGCCGCCCTGCGCCCAGAGAGTCGAGCCCTCGGGGTCGATCAGCGGGGCACTCGCGATGCCCAGACTCCGATCCAGCGGTGGAAACCCCTCTAGGGTCACACCGTATGGAATGGCCAGCGTGGCCGTGCTCGAGCGGAACGCCTCCCGCCAGCCCGCCGGATCCCGTCCGTACTTCTGCACAGCCGTGGTCCAGCCGGCGGCGAGCGAGGCGTCGATGTACGCGAGCTCTGCCTCATCGAGTGGTCGGTCCTTGTCGGCGTCCATCGCGGCGTCCAGATCCTTGAGGAACGCGCACAGACCGCCTTCGCCGCCGCCGTACCGGTCGTGGAGCTGGCCCGCTTGGGGCTGCCGGAACCCGCGGGCGATGTGATACGCAGCCGCGAAGTGGGGCTCCGAGGAGTCGCAATGCGCGCCGTCTTCGTACCAGTCCGAGAGGCTGCCCAGGCACTGCATGGCTTCTCGGCTCAGCGACTGCCCCAGGCCCGTAGCGTGGTACCCCGCACGAAGTATCGAGCGGATCGCCGCACTCACGTCGTCGAAGTGCAGGGCAAGGACATCCTCGGGCGCGAACTTGTCGGTCCCGCTGAGAAGCTCGCGCAAACGCCACGACCGCTGCGAGTCCCCCGTGCCTCCTTGGCCGATTCCCAAAGACAGCGGATACCAGGTTCCTACGGGGAGGTGGTTCGCGGAGAACAAGACCCCGGAGGACGGGTTGATCACGTGCGGCAAGAGCTCGTGGGGAATGATGTCGACCCAGTCAGCCGCCAGTGTGCTTCCGTCCTGCGCTGCGGCCCCGCCAAGCGGACTCAATGCGGAGCGCACGGGAATCGCTGCCGTGGTCCAGTACCCGATAGCCCCCTCCGCGTCGCCGAACAGCATGTGCACACCGGGGGAGAGCCAATCACGAAGCGACACCGCAAACTCCTCAGCCCCTGTCGCTCTCATCATCTGAAACAGCGTCTGCACCGTGTGCCGCCCTTCGTAGTACTGGTCGATCGTCCGCAAGACGTAGACCTCTCGCGGGCGTGCATCCGCGACCAGCGGGGTGACCACGGGTCCCATGTGTGTCCGCTGGGTCGTGAGCGGCACGCCACGGCTCCCGCGAACGGCGACGACCTCCTGTCGGGACGCCATGGGGTAGACAACCCCGTCGAAAACGTAGCTGTCGCGTTCCTCCGTCGAGACTTCCAGGCGAAACAGATCCGCCAGATCGGCTCCCAGCGCCGTGGCTCCCCAGGCGACCGAGCGATTCCACCCGATGAGGAAACCCGGACACCCCGCCACGCCGATCCCGCGAGCGTCGAAGGTCTCTCCGACCACGTGCGCCTCGTACCAGACAGACGGGTTTCGCACCGTGGTCTGAGGATCGGAGTGAAGGACGGCAGCACCCGTGGTCGTTCGCATGCCGCCGACAACCCAGGCGTGACTGAACGAAGGAACCACGTCGACGCCCGCCCATGGGACGGACCGACCGCTGAGGCCGAGGGACTCCACATAGACGTCCAGCGCATCGAGGAATGTGGGGTCCACGTCGGCACGTTGGACGACGGCCGCGGACTCGTCGATCGTCCTCGCCGACAGCTGCGCCGCCGCGGCCGTGGCACTCAGGCCGTCCTGCATCAACTCCTCGTAATCGTGGAGCAACCCGGCTTCTCCCGTCCAGGCGGGACTGAAGTAGGCGGCAACGCGATTCCAGACGGCCAGGCAGTCGACCGGCCGCCACGGCTCCGGGCGGAGGGCGAGCTCGGCGAACAGCGGACGCAGGCTATCGGTCGACCGAAGATAGGCGTTCACGCCGTCGCAGTACGCTTGCAGGAGGTCCCGCGTCTGCGCATCGAGATGCTCAGCAACTTGCTCGAGGAATGCGTAGGTTCCCATGTGGCGGTACTTCACGTCGGAGTCGACCGGCGTCTTCCCGTCTGTGCCACTGGAACCGATCATCTCGGCGATCCGCCCCTGAACGATGCGGCGGGAGTACTCCATCTGGAGCATTCGGTCCCCTGCACTCGCGTAGCCCAGGCCGAACATCGCGGCTTCGTCCGTGGCGGCAAACACGTGCGGGACTCCCCACGTGTCGCGGACGATGTCGACCGGCTGTGCCGATGGCGAGCTCCCCTGCAGACAGAGCACCCCAATGGATAGGAGCGCCGCAACGACCCCGAGGATCCCGGCTTGCGTCGCCTTCCATCCTGCGCCGCTTGCGTCGCGCACAGCTCCTCCCTTCCTGTGGACACCCCTGCAGGTGCCCGGTAGCGAACCCCTTGCGCCACAAGGGCAGTCGACATGACGTCGACTCCCAAGACGTGGCATTGCACATACTGCGCCGTTCATCGTACGGCTGTGGCGTCTGCGGAGCCAACGCCGCCGCCTGGTGCAGACTGAGCAACACCTCGCCCGCGGACGTGTCTCTGGTCGACAGCACTCTCCGCGGACACTCGGCCCGCGGAGTGAAGGGCGTAGCCCCAGACGAGGCGCGCGGTCTACGCCGAAAGGCCGTTCGCTCAAATCCCTGGGGTCATCACCCCTTCCGCTGCCATCGCGGCACTCGCCTCGCGTTCTCCGTAGCTCGGAAGCCGACGATTCGCTTGATCAGCTCGAGCGGCAAAGGCTTGTCTAGCGGGAACCGAATCGATCCCTTTGCATGCCCGTACTCGACCCATTCATCTTCGAACGCCGCAACCGCACTGGGGGTTGGATGGAAGCCCATGTTCCGCTCCTAGGCGGCGAAGTGAACCAGTTCGCCGTTCCTCGTGAAGGTTGGCCTTCAGTAGGAGATCCGCTCCGCCGCCGCAGGCGCACGGCGTCGGATCGCCTCTCGAAGCGTGCGCAGCATCTGGACCTCAGGCGCGAACTGCTCGACGTAGTCGTCGATCGACCGGACGGGCTCCGGCGTTTCCTCGTCTCCGCGTCCATCTGTCGCGCTCGCCGGCCGTGCCGTCACCGTCGCCCTCTCGCTGCACAACTGGGTCGCTGCATCGCGCTGGCCGAGTTGCAGGGCCGGAAGCTTCCCTCGGGCCTGTTACGTCAACGGGCAGGCCGTACGTTCTCGTCCATCGACCGGGACGATCACCGTCTCGGCGAGCGCCACGCACCGATCCTTCAGGTACATGACCTGCAACAGCTCGAGTGAGCTGTTCCCGATCTTCCGCACCGCGGTGCCCACGGTCACCGAGCCCGGCCAGCGGAGTTCGCCGCGGAAGTCGAGCGAGAGCCGCGCAATGACGAACTCGGCGCCGTCTGCGGCCAATGGCTGGCCGGGATCGTAGAGGATCTCGACACGCCCCGTCTCGAGGAACGTCGCAAACAGCGCCTTGTCCACGTGCACCTGGCGATCCGTGTCGGCGTATCGGATCTCATCAATCGGCTGCCTGAAGTACTCCGCGAGTGCCCTTTCCATAGCTGGCACTCTGCCCTCGGCCCGCCGCGGAGTCAACTGAAGCGGATCGTCGGCGCAAGCAGACCACGTAGCTCGGCTTCGTGTTGCGCCGGCCGTCCGCCCGTTCAGCCATCGACCCGGTAGAAGTCGCACCCTGAGGCGCGGCAGCGCAGCGCTTTCCCGTCCGCGATCCAATCGAACGAGTACGTCTCGGGCGACGTCTCTCCACCGCGGCGGAATCCGCCATCTCGAAGGTGGGTCAGCGGTTGCTCTCCGTATCCTGAGTACATCTGGCACCAGAGCTGTCCTCTGCGAACGAAGATGCGGAAGTTCGTCACGAGCGAGCCGAACGATCGATAGTGGCCGACGTACGCGCGCCAATCGTCTGGGCACCTGGACGCTTCGGGCAGCGAAGCACCGTCGCGGGCATAGACGTGGCCAAGCTGATCAGCCCCGATCACGTGCCCCGCGTCGTCGCGCGTGAACGAGAGCATCCCGCAATCGAACCCCACTCCAGTGGAGATGAAGCTGTCTCCCCACAAGAGCTTCAAGAGGACGCTCGTCCCCGGCGCCGTGAAGCGCAGGCCGCCATCTTCCTCGGAGATCGTGAAGCTGCGTTCGACAGACGTGTACGTCCCAACGAAGTCCTTCGCGCGCTTGCCGAGTTCCTCCTCGAACAACGATCCGAGCGTTGGCGGCGCCGGCAGCTCACGACCCTCGGCAGCAGCGGTCAGAGCGTCAAGACCCCAGCGCACTTCGGTCCACGCGACGTCGAAGCTGTTGCAGAAGAGGACGACGCCGACGCCCGCCTCAACGTCGCCGTACATCAGCGCCTCGAACCCGAGATTCTCCCCGCCGCCGATGATCCGTCGGTGCCCGCGGGTCTTCTCCGATTGCTCGATCAGGACGCCGTAGCCCTGCGTCGTTCCCTCGAAGAACCCGTCGAAGGGAGCATGCGGATGCACCATCTTCGCAAACGCATCAGCGGACAGGAACGCCGAGCCGGCGTCGCCGACGCCTCCCCGAAGTTCCATCCGGAGGAACTTCGCGAGATCCGCTGCCGTCGTGACCACGCTCGCGCAGCCTTGGCTGACGCGATAGCGGTTCACTGCGGTTTGCCTCTCCGGCCGCGGCACAGGGTGATCGTCAACGCTCGCGTACTTGTGCCCGTCGGCAAGCCTGGGATAGAGATCCCAAAGCACCTCGCCCCACGTGTCAGCCATTGCGAGCGGCGCGAAGACGAGTTCGCGAAGTGCCTTGTCGAAGCTAAGGCCGGTCACGGTCTGGATCACGCACTGCAGCACGTTGTATCCAACATTCGAGTACGAGAACTGGGTCCCCGGTTCGAACCCGAGTTCCGTCTCGCGCAACATCCAGGCCTGTGCCCATGAGGACGGGAGCGAGTCCATCATCATGACAAGTCCGGCCGTGTGCGTCAGAAGGTGATGGATCGTGATCGGCGTCGCGAACTGAGATCGAACCTCGAACCAGTCGAGGTACTGCGTCACCGGCGCCGAGAGATCGAGCTTGCCCTGCTCAGCGAGACGAAGGCATGCGACGGCGGTGAAGTGCTTAGTGATCGACCCAATCTGGAACAGCGTCCGATCGGTCACGGGGTCGCCGCGATCGACATTCGCAACCCCATAGGTTTTCGTCGCCAGGAGTTCCTCGCGTGTCGTCAGAGCGAGCGACAAGCCGGGGCCGAGCCCCTGGCGGTGGCGCTCGTCCAACATACGCTCGACTGCGGTCACGGCGGAACCGAACGGCTTCGATATCATGCTTCCCCCTTTGGAGCGTCCCAACGCGCCGCTGGCGCCTTGCGCCGGACACACGGCGCAGCCGACGCCCGGGCGGCACGACGCACACGTAGACCAGAACTGCTTCAGACTGCTTGACTTCCGATCGGAGGACCCGATCCTAGAGCACGGAGCCCGAGACGACAAGAAGGTTTCGGTTTTGTAGGGTCCGGATCACAGCCCGTCATTGCCCTCTAGCCCCCGGCCGAGTAGGGTGGACGCGTGATCGCCCGATGACGCAGCGGCATTCACCCCTCCCTGGGGAGGGCATTACGCAAACGGTGTACGCCCTGACCGAGTGCATCCAGCGGCGCCTGTTGACCCATTTCGCAGGAACCGGTTTACATTGGGGCCTGAAGCGAATCCTCCAGAAGTTGTGGATCGCCGACGGGTTGTCGCAGGCGGAACTGGCGAAGGCGGTGCGGTCGAGCGAGGCCAGCGCGTCGAACATGCTCAAGCACCTCGTCAGCGGCGGCTGGGTGGAACGCCGCCGTGATCCGTTCGACTACAGAATCTCGCGCGTCTTCCTGACGGAACAGGGGAAAGCGATGCGCGACGCTGTCGAAGAGGAGTGCTCGCGCATCGAAGCCGAACTCCGCGGCGTGATGGGGGCGGGCGACGCGGACACGCTTCACATCCTGCTGAAGAGGGCGCTGGACGGACTGAGGCCTGCGTCCGCCGACGAAGACGTCAGTCCTACGGGCATCTACGACGCGCCCGGGCCGCCCGGCGGGCTGTAGGTCATCGCCGGCCGGCCGAGCGACCCCGTGCGTGCACCCAACTCGAATCAGCGGGACAGCTAAGGGCTCAGCTCCAGTGGACGACCTGCTACTTCCAGGTGTGGCATGCCGCGAGCCCTCCTCGCGCCCGCAGTACGGGACAGAGCGTGTTGGCCCTTTGCCTACGTATGTAGACTCCAGACCTACAGCGAGCACCTCTTGACACTGTAGACGCTACGCCTACAATTGTTTCTGCCATGCCTACACGCAGCCTCGCCCGCGCGCTCTTCCCGCAGAGTCGCATCGCCATCCTCGCGGCCCTTGTCGCGGCCGGCGACGACGGCCTGCATCTGCGCGAAGTCGCCCGACGCGCCGATCTCAACTCGAAGACCGCCATGCGCGAACTGCACGCGTTGCGCGACGCCGGTATCCTCGTCTCCCGCCCCATCGGCCGCCAGGTGGTCTATCGACTCAACCCCGATTGCCCGATCGCCGACGAACTGCGCTCGATCGTCCGCAAGACGGCCGGCCTCGCGGGCGTTCTCGCCGCCGCCCTCGCGCCGTTCGCCGGCCGCATCGACGAGGCGTACGTCTACGGCAGCCATGCCCGCGGCGAGGAACGCGCCGACAGCGACGTGGATCTGATGGTGGTCGGCTCGGTGTCGCTGCTCGAGCTGTCCCCGGTTCTCCGTGACGCGGGCCGAACGCTTCGCCGCACGATCAACCCGACGCTCTACACGCTGAACGAGTACAGCGAGGCCCGAGCTGTCACGGACTCGTTTGTCGATCGTGTCGCCCAGGGTCCCCGACTCAACGTCGCCGGAGGCGCCGCGTGAGCCTCCAGGAGCTCTCCTTCCGAAACGAGATCGTCCGGGAGACGCCGGCTCCCGGGGAAATCGATCGGCTTCTCGCGGCCGTCGGCCGCCGCCTCGAAGACGCCGCGCACGCGTCGCTGCACCCAGAGACGCGCCTCGAGCAGGCCTACCACGCCATCCTCGGCTGCGCGGTCATTGGCCTCCGCACTCGCGGATTCCGTGTGTCCGATCGGCCCGGCCACCACATCGTCGCACTCGAGTCGCTTGCCGACACGATCGGCATCTCGATGGATCGGATCGACTACTTCCAGACCCTTCGCGACCTCCGCAACAAGGACATCTACGCAGGATCGAGTCACGTGAGCCCCAGCCAAGCCACCGAAGCGGTGGGCGAGGCGCTTCGACGCGCGAGTGAGACTCGCGAGTGGGTCCTGACGCAACGGCAGGCCGTCTAGGAGCGGCTTCGGCCGAGGTGCAATGCGGTGAACTCCACGCGGGCCGATGCGACGAGCGCCCGCGCCGCGCATCTCAGGGAAGAAGCCGCCTCGCTACGCA
>JBFMGK010000063.1:0-3456 GCA_040752575.1 Candidatus Bipolaricaulota bacterium | reverse complement strand
GCCCGCTCCGACACGGACCGATTGGCCCGAGTGGTGCGATACCCCCTAGTGGTCCGTCAATTTCGTTTCAGTCGGACGAGTGAATTGCCGATGAACTCCCTAGCCGCTTGATGCGGCTGAGGAGGGATGAGAGTGGAGAAGCGCTACGTGGTTCGGCTGAGCGAGGAGGAACGGTCTACCCTGACCGCGCTGGTGAAGACCGAGAGGCGCGTGGCGGCCCGGAAGAGAACGCACGCCCAGGTTCTTCTCAAGATCGATCAGGGCGACCACGGTCCGGCGTGGGACGACGCGCGGGCCGCGAAGGCCTTTGACGTGCATGAGAATACTGTTCGGGCCATCCGCCGCCGGCTCGTTGAGCAAGGGCTCGAAGCCGCACTCAGCCGCAAGAAGCAGGCCCAGCCGTCACGAAGGCGAGTGCTGGACGAACCCGGCGAGGAGGAGCTTCTTGCGATGGCGAAGGGCAAGGCTCCCGAAGGACGTGGCCGTTGGACATTGCGGCTTCTGGCGGGCAAGCTGGTGGAGCTGGAAGTGGCCCCTTCGATTAGCCACGAAACCGTGCGGAAGGTTCTAAAAAAAACGAGATTCAGCCTCACCTCCAGGTAGCGTGGGTAATGCCACCCAAGGCGGACGGCGAGTATGTCGCACGAATGGAAGACGTGCTCGGGTGCATCGTCAAAAGATCGCTATATACGTCACTCTGTGAGGCGCGGGAAGATCTCTGGGACCACGCTGCGTGCCGGTCTGCGCGCCGCCCGATAGAGAGCCGCTTCAACCTCGGCCCAGCGTCCGGCCTTGGCTCGACACCGGAGGTACAGCATCCGTTCAGCGTTGTCGGGCCTCCAGAAGGTCCCAGGGTTCTTCAGGCGCAGGTTGACGATCCTACGGATGGCACTTTCGACAGCCCCGCTGCCGATTGGCAGTCCCCGCTGCTTGAGGTAGTGGTATCTCATCATGTCGATCCGCTTGCGACAGTACTCGATCTCGGATTCCAGCGCCTCGCGGTCCTTCTTGCTCGCCGTTGGGGCTGCCTCGAGTGTGTGGATCACTTCCTCAACATGCCCCTTCTTCAGGCGCTTCGAGAGCTTGGTGGTCCACTGCTGCCTCTGTTGATCCGTCTCGAGGTTCGAGACGAGCTTTGCCGCTGCGGACAAGTGCTCTACGACATGGCAGAAGTCCACGAACTTCGCGACTCTCGATGGGTCAATGCCGATGCCGACCACCAAGCGGTCGATGTCTCGCCAGATGTTGTCTGAGCCATCGGCCGCAATCGCAAGAAGCTCCGCGTCCTTCGCCCCGTTGCGCTCGAGCGTGGACGCGATCAGGCTGATGGCGTCATCCCACGGAGCCAATGTGCCCTCATAGATCGGCTTCTCACCAGGTCTCATCTTCCCTTCTTCGTCGACCGTGTAGATGGTCACCACCTTCGGCTCGCGCCAGGGAGTTGAGTACCCGTGGCGCCCCGACTTTCTTGGTCTACCGGCCTTCGGTATACGGTACCGTAGACGCCCCCCATCGATGCCGACTACGACCCGCTTGCCGGCGAGTGCTGTTGGATCTCCGGGCTCTCCCTGCTCGCGCGCCACGATCCCGGCGTCGGCTACACGTGCTACAATCCTGCGGACGGTGTCCACGTCCATCTTGAGGCCATGCTGGCCAAGCGTGTCTACTGCCTCCTCGTGGGAGTCAACCAAGGCCGCGGTCAGCGCCGTCAGAGAGGCCACATACGGCGACACGTCGCAGACGAAGCCGAGAGCAGCAAGAACCGGGTACAGGCCCCCGCCTCCTTCGCCGCGGGAACCTCTCCGGCGAGGCCGGCCAGGCTCCCCGCGCGGGGTGAGGGGCGACATGTACGGCGTGGTAACCGCGACCTCCCTCCCGCCGCCCACTCGCACGGAGACCGCGCGGTCGCCCCGGCTGCCCAGATCCTCTCGGCGACGCGCGTCTCGCATGGACCAGAGCACGAACTCCTGGGACGCGTGGATCGCCTCCAGCACTTCGCTCAGCACCGCTCCGACCAGCTCGCCGCGGCATACCTTGAGCAAACGCTCCTCCAACCCCTGGAACTCCTCTGGTCTGCCGGGGAGATTCTCCGCTCCGAGCGCTTCCAGGATCGCCTTCTCCGTCGCCTGTGCGATTTGGCCGATCCTCTCCCGAAGCCCTGGGGAGATGGATACTGCCGGACGTTCGGTTGGAGCAGATCTGATTGCCCGCCGCGCTTGGGTTGTTGCCATGCCCTCGTATCGGCACGGGGGCGGCAGGACTTGAAGATTTTCTGACTATGCACCCTTCATCATGTGGGCACGCTTCTCGAGGTAGGTGATGGAGTCCTTGAGGCGCTTCCTCTTGCCCTTGTTGCCTGGGCCGGTGCGGGGGATCTCGTTCAGGCGCTTCCCCAGCTCCCGGAGCACCGCCCGCGAGTGTCCTTGCAGGAGGCGCTTCTTCTGGTCGCCCACCCAGCTCGCGAGAGCCTTGCTTCCCTCACGATGAACGGACCGGCCAGCGGTCCACAGCCTCTCGATGGCATGGATCACATCGAGGGTGTGGATGGCTTCCGGGAAGAACTCTCCTGCGTTGCGAGCGAGGTCCTCATCGCCGTCCGTGACGATCTGTATGCGCTTGCCCGAGCCCGCACCGAACCCCCGACGATCGGCTTCTCGGCGTGCCACGGCGAAGGCGTGACGCTTGGGGGCGAAGGAGCTGTAGACCCACCGGTTGATGGGCCCCTTCAGCACCGGCTTCCCGTTCACGTCGTAGCCGGACTGCAGCGTGTACATGACCACCGTCGTCACCATGCGGCCGTTCTTCGACTTGTCACCCTTCTTCCGCCGCTTCTTCGGTCCCCGCCGCCGACGTCGTGCACGGCCGCGGTGGCGTGGAGACGCCTCGACTCGTGCCCTCTTCCTCTTGCCACGCCGCTTGCGCAGTTCCGCCTCCGTTGCCGTGGGTGGAGACTTGCCATCCACCTGGATGACGAGAACATCGCCATCGCCCCTCGGCGCAGGCGCCTGTGCGAACCATGCCTGCGTATGCTTGCCCAAGCCGAGGACGACCTTCTCCACTGTCCTGTGAGCAGGGGCCCAGCCGAGGAAGCAGCGCAGAAGCAGGGTAGTCTGCGCGTAGCTCACCTTCGTCGCGACGCGCGCCATCAGGCTCGCGAGATACGCGCTGAAGCCATCGGCTGGCAGACCCAGGGCGCGGTCTAGCGGGAAGTAGCCAGCATCGCCCCCGCCCCCACGCTCGCGCCGCGTCGCCGCGCGCCAGTAGCACACCTTCCCGAAGAACGTCGCCAATACTCGCCTGCGCAGATCCCCTCGCACGTAGCGCTTCTCCTCGCGCCTCTCGGAGGCGGGCGTCGCCAAGTCATCGTGGCGTGTGCAGAGGAACAGCGCCAACAGGAGTCGCCCCAACGCGAAGACCAAACCGACGACAGTGTGCTCCACCTCGTGGAAGCTGGCC